>NZ_JBHSCW010000003.1:0-978950 GCF_042651425.1 Fodinicurvata halophila
CCCTTCAGCGGCTGCGACGAAGCATACTCCTCGCGCGTCGCCATCAGACCCGGCATCTCCGTCTCAGCTATCTCAAGCTCAAGACGGCCCCAGTCCGCCAAACCAATGTCCTTAACCTTGTAGTCGTCGAAGTTCGCTTCTTTCTTTACGGTACTCATATTGGTCTATTGATCCTTTGTTTGATCCGAATTCCCGGTTGCGCTGATGAAGCGGCCGAACTCAATCGGCCGCCATCAGAGTTACTCGGCGGCCATCAGGCCAGCGTCGTTGGCCAGGGCCTCCGCCTTGTCGGTGCGCTCCCAGGTGAAATCCGGATCGTTGCGGCCGAAGTGGCCGTTGGAAGCCGTCTTGCGGAAGATCGGACGACGCAGGTCCAGATCCTCGACAATGGCCTTCGGACGCAGGTCGAAGTGCTCGCGGATCAGGTTCTCGATCTGCGGCTCCTCGATGCGGCCGGTGCCGAAGGTGCTCACGTGGATGGAGATCGGATCGGCCACGCCGATGGCGTAGGCGATCTGGACCTCGCACTTGTCCGCCAGACCGGCGGCCACGATGTTCTTGGCAACATAGCGGGCCGCATAGGCGGCCGAACGGTCCACCTTGGTGGAGTCCTTGCCGGAGAAGGCACCGCCGCCGTGACGGCCCATGCCGCCATAGGTGTCGACGATGATCTTGCGGCCGGTCAGGCCGCAGTCGCCAACCGGGCCACCGATCACGAAACGACCGGTCGGGTTGACCAGATAGCGGGTCTTATCGCTGATCAGATGCTTCGGCAGGGCCGGCTTGATGATTTCCTCGATGGTGGCTTCCTCGAGGTCCTTGTACTCGACATCGGGATCATGCTGCGTGGACAGCACGACAGTGTCGATGTGCTTCGGCTTGTCGTTCTCGTAGGCCACGGAGACCTGGGACTTCACGTCCGGGCGCAACCAGCTGATCTTGCCTTCCTTGCGCACGATGCTCTGACGCTCGGTCAGCTTGTGCGACAGAAGGATGGGCAGCGGCATCAGCTCGTCGCTCTCGCGGCAGGCATAGCCGAACATCATGCCCTGGTCGCCGGCACCCTGACTGCGATCCAGGCCGGTACCCTCGTCCACGCCCTGGGCAATGTCCGGGCTCTGCTTGTCGATGGACAGCAGGACGCCGCAGGTGTTGCCGTCGTAGCCCAGCTCGCTGCGGTCATATCCGATATCGAGGATGGTATCGCGCGCAACCTGGGTGTAGTCCACCGTTGCGTTCGCGGTGATCTCGCCTGAAAGAATGCAGAGGCCAGTGTTCACAAGCGTTTCGCAGGCGACACGGGCGGCCGGGTCCTGCTTCAGGATGGCGTCCAGCACGGCGTCGGAAATGTTGTCGGCCATCTTGTCCGGATGGCCGGCTCCGACGGATTCAGACGAAAAGATATATTCCTTGGGCATCGGGGATCCCCTTTCTGTGATTGCTCTATATGTCTATCGCGATGGTCCGCGATGAAAAAAATCGTCCGGGCCGCAGGATAGAAGCCAACGACCCGGACGAAACGCGTTGGGTCAGGCTCAATGCGGTTTGGTCGCCAGGAAGAATTCCCAACCGATCTTGTTCGCATTTCCGGAATCGACCCAGAACTTCAGGGCGTCGGATGTCTTGTCGACGACCTGCTTGCCGATACGGCGCTCGAACTCCTTGCGACGGTTCTCAAGCTGAGTGCGCACCCAATTATAGGTCGGGGCCACGTTCTCGGACCAGTCTGCATGGTGGGCCAGTGAGAATCCGGCTTTCTTCAGGGCACCCATGTAGTCCTCGGTGTCCCACATGTCGGGTGACTTGACGCGGTCGTAGATCTTCTCACGGTCTTCCTGCGGCGTCCCCTTGCGGACAAGGAGGTCGGTGAAGACCAGCGTTCCGCCGGGCTTGAGCACCCGATAGGCTTCCTCGACCACACGCTCCTTGTCGACCGCGTGCAGGAAAGCCTCCTGGGACCAGTAGCTGTCGAAGCTGTTGTCCTCGTACTGCAGGTCGTGGAAATCGGCCCATTCAAAGGATACGAGCTCGTCGAGGCCTTCCTTGGCAGTCAATTCGCGCCCATGGGCAAGCTCTCGGTCGGAAATGTTCGTGGCCAGAACTTCGCAGCTGAAGCGGCGGGCCAGGAAGCGCGCCAGCGCACCATAGCCGCAGCCCACATCGAGCACGCGGTCGTTGGGGCCAAGAGTGACGCGGTCGGCCATCTGCTCGTTCGAGCGGACCATTGCGTCGATCAGGCTTTCATCGGGGCTGCTGAAATAGCCGATGTGAATGTTCTCGCCCCAGATGTCGCGGTAGATTTCATCCGCTGCGCCGTCATAATAGGCTTTGGTCTCGCGGACGATCTTACCAATATCGGTATCCATGAATACCTCCGTTTGCAGGGTGTAAGACGCGTTGTTTAAGGTGTCTTACTTGCCCTTGATGGCGATCTGCTGAATGAAGTCGACTTCGTTTGTCTTGTAGGGCTTCGTGAAGTCGCCGTAGCTCTCAACATTCTTGAAGCCCGCTTCCTTCATGGTTTTCACGACGTAGTCGTGCCGCAGCGGGAACATGTTGAGGTGGTACTTGCTCTTGTCCGGATAGGTGTACTCGAAGCGGACCACCTGCGGCGAAATCTCCACCGGCCGCGCATCCACGTTGTCACCCGTGTAGTAGTGCTGGTGCTTGCTGGAGAAGCCTTCGTCCAGAATGCGATCGTAGTTGCGATGGTCCAGCACGAGGATGCCGCCGGGACGCAGCGCCTTGTACATGGCGGTTAGCGCTTCCAGGCGGGCTTCATGCTCGAACATGTGCGTGAAGGCATTGCCCAGACAGAGCAGGGCATCGAAGGATTCCTCACCATAGTGGTCGGCGAGATCACGCCAGTCGACCACGGCGATGTCTTCGAGATCCGCCTTGTGATGCTTCGCGTTGCGCTTGGTCTGCTCGATCATGTTGGCAGAACCGTCCGTGGCAACAACGTCGAGGTCGGTGTTCAGCGCCAGTGTCACTGCGTGATAGCCGGTGCCGGTGGCAATGTCGGCCACGCGCTGACAGTTATATTTTTCAAGAAGCGATTCAAAGAAACCTGCTTCACCTTCCTGGCGACCTTCCCATCCGATCAGGTCATCCCAGCGCGAAGCAAATTCCTCTGTATACTCGTGTTTGTAGTGTTCGTTATGCATGGTTGCTCCCTCGGTCTTGTGCGTCTCGATTACGGCCGCACTTCTTCAACCCACGTTTCCGTGAGTCTCTCAGTGAATTTTTCGTAAAACCGGAATCATCGCCAATTATAAATAGTAAATCGGCGCTCAATTTCTACTTAAGCAAGTAAAAACCTATTTAACAGATTCCTGATCGAGCCCTCCGGCTCTGAAAGCGAACTTTTCAGCCAAGCTGTACTTAACCTGGTCGCTTTAAGGATATGTGCGTCGGTATTAAGACATAGATTATTTCCGGTGATATTTGCAACCCCCTTGCCGAACTTTTTTTCCTCAAAGCGTCATGTGTGTCGCAGATAGACATCTTTTTCTGGCTGCATAAGCACCTGCTTTTTCTTGGCTATGCCCTTGACCTTCCAGTTGGTGGAAGCCGCATATGCAGGTCTGTGAATTATTCCTGACGCCTGGGCCTTGAGCTCGGTGGTCTCTAGGCCGGGCCTCGCTCGTTTGGGGCCCGCGTCACACAGCTCTAGAAAGCATGAAGCCATGACCGACACTCACAGTCACAGAAGCGACAGCGAATCGATGGAAACCGTACATTGCCATCAGAATTTCTGTCGCAACAGCGACAAATCGATTCCCGAAAACGACTTTCGTGATCCTGTCTGCGGCATGTACGTCTCACCCGAGACGGCTGCGGCTTCGAGCGACTACGAGGGGCAGAGCTACTATTTCTGCTCGACCGGTTGCCGGGACAAGTTCAGCGCCGCGCCCGACGATTACCTTGAATCCGACACGTCGCGGGCGCGCGAGAAGGCTGTTCCACAGGGGACGATCTACACCTGTCCCATGCATCCCGAGATCCGGCAGGAAGGGCCAGGCAATTGTCCGATTTGCGGCATGGCGTTGGAGCCCGAGACGGTCAGCCTGGACGATGAACCCAACCCGGAACTCATCGACATGACACGTCGGTTCTGGATAGCTCTGGCTCTCAGCCTGCCGGTGGCAGTCCTGGAAATGGGAGGGCATCTGCTCGGACTGGAGCTTCTGCCCCCCGTGCTCTCGGTCTGGACCCAGGCCGTCCTTGCGACTCCGGTGGTGCTTTGGGCCGGTTGGCCTTTCTTCGTACGCGGATGGCAGTCAGTTAAGGTGCGCAGCCTGAACATGTTCACCTTGATCGCCATGGGGACGGGTGTGGCCTGGACCTATTCCATGGTTGCCGCTGCCCTGCCCAGTATCTTTCCAGAAGCCCTCCGCAATGAACACGGCCTGGTCGCCGTCTACTTCGAAGCAGCCGCCGTGATCGTGACCCTGGTGCTGCTGGGGCAGGTGCTGGAGCTGAAGGCAAGGGAGCGCACCTCGGGTGCGCTCAAGGCTCTGCTTGGGCTGGCGCCGAAAACCGCCCGGCGAATCCGGGACGGACAGGAGGAAGAGGTTGACCTGGACGACATCCAGGTCGGCGATCACCTGCGTGTCCGCCCCGGCGAAAAGGTCCCGGTGGACGGTCGCATCATCGAGGGCAGTGCGACACTCGACGAATCCATGGTGACCGGCGAGTCGCAGCCGGTGCGGAAGGAAGCGGGCGATGCTCTGGTCGGGGGGACCCTCAACCGCAGTGGTGCCCTGGTGATGGAAGCGGAAAGGGTCGGGCGAGATACCCTGCTCTCGCGCATAGTACAGATGGTGGCCGAGGCACAGCGCAGCCAGGCACCGATCCAGCGCCTTGCCGACAAGGTTGCGGCCTGGTTCGTGCCCACAGTGATCGCGGTGGCGGTGGTGGCCTTCGGCGCCTGGCTCCTGCTGGGTCCGAGTCCGGCGCTGTCCTATGGCCTGATCGCAGCGGTCAGCGTCCTGATCATCGCCTGTCCCTGTGCCCTGGGGCTGGCCACGCCGATGTCCATCATGGTCGGCGTCGGACACGGGGCAGGTGCTGGTGTTCTGATTCGCGACGCAGAGGCCCTGGAACGTTTCGAGAAGGTGGATACGCTGGTCGTGGACAAGACAGGCACCCTGACCGAGGGGCGGCCGCGGGTGACACAGGTCGAGGCATTGGGCGAGGTTCCGGAGGACGATATCCTGGCCCTGGCCGCGGGGCTGGAGCGCTCCAGCGAGCATCCCCTGGCGCTGGCGATCCTGCAGGCTGCCGAGGAGAGGGGACTCGCTACTAAAGCGCCGACAGCAGTTGATGCACCTTCGGGACGGGGTATTGTCGGTGAGGTCGGCGGGCGACGCATCGCGCTCGGCAACCGCTATCTGATGGAGGATGAAGCGGTTTCCCTGGATGAGGTGGAGCCGCGGGCCGATGCATTGCGTGCGGATGGTGCAACGGTCGTCTATCTGGCGGGCGACGGGAGGCTCCTTGGCTTGCTGGCGATTGCGGATCCAATCAAGCAGACCACGGAAGAGGCCATCCGAACCCTGCGCACCGCCGGCCTGCGTATAGTCATGCTGACCGGCGACAACGAGAGGACCGCCCGGGCCGTAGCCCAGCAACTGAACATCGACGAAGTCGAGGCGGAAGTCCTGCCGGAGCAGAAGAGCGAAGTCGTCGCCCGCCTGCGCCGCGAGGGGCGTGTCGTGGCCATGGCGGGCGATGGCGTCAATGACGCGCCGGCGCTGGCCATGGCGGACGTGGGCATTGCCATGGGCAGCGGCACCGACGTGGCCATGGAAAGCGCCGGTGTGACACTGGTCAAAGGCGACCTGAACGGGATCGTGCGTGCCCGCCAGTTGTCGCTGGCGACCATGCGCAACATCCGGCAGAACCTGTTCTTCGCCTTCGTCTACAATTCGCTTGGCGTGCCGATCGCGGCGGGCGTGCTCTATCCCGTCTTCGGGCTGCTGCTCAGCCCGATCTTCGCTGCCGCGGCCATGGCTTTGTCCTCGGCCTCGGTCATTGCCAATGCGCTACGGCTCAGGCGACTGCGCTTCGAGTGAGCCCTGTCGGGTGAGTTCCTCCTGAGGTAACGGGGGATTCACTCGAAGGCTTCCTCCCAGGTGCCGCGCGTGGCGGCCTTGGAATACTCTGTGGCGCGGTTCTCGAAGAAGTTGGTGTGCTCCATGCCGTTCAGCATGGCATCCAGCCAGGGCAGGGGATTCTGCTCGATGCGATAGATCGGCTGCAGGCCCAGCTGGGACAGGCGGCGGTCGGCGATGTAGCGGATATAGCGCTTCACCTCGTCGGCCGTCAGGCCCTCCACCCCTTCAAGCTCGAAAGCCAAGTCGATGAAGGCGTCCTCGTGGGTCACGATGGTCTCGCAGGCGCGGTAGAGTTCCCGCTCCAAGTCCTCCTCCCAGACCTCAGGGTTCTCTTCCACGAAGGTGCGGAACAGCCGGATGATGGATGCCGTGTGCAGGGATTCGTCGCGCACCGACCAGGAGACGATCTGGCCCATGCCCTTCATCTTGTTGAAGCGCGGGAAGTTGAGCAGGATCGCGAAGCTGGCGAAGAGCTGCAGGCCTTCCGTGAAGCCGCCGAACACAGCCAGGGTCAGTGCGATGTCGCGGTTGGTCTCCACCCCGAAATGCTGCATGTAGTCGTACTTGTCGCGCATTTCCTTGTAGTGGAGGAAAGCGCTGTATTCCGTCTCGGGCATGCCGATGGTGTCCAGCAGGTGGCTGTAGGCGGCGATGTGGATTGTCTCCATGTTGGAGAAGGCCGCCAGCATCATTTGCACTTCCGTCGGCTGGAAGACGCGCGAGTAATGTCGCATGTAGCAGTTGTTCACTTCCACATCCGATTGCGTGAAGAAGCGGAAGATCTGGGTGAGCAGATTGCGCTCGCCCGGCGTCAGGTTGCGCTGCCAGTCCTTCACGTCGTCGGCCAGCGGCACCTCCTCCGGCAGCCAGTGGATGCGCTGCTGGGTCAGCCAGGCGTCATAGGCCCAGGGATAGCGGAAGGGCTTGTAGATCGGATCGGATTTCAGGAGCGACATGTCTGAGCTTTCCAGCGTTGTAGGGGGCAAGGGTCGACAGGCAGTGGAAGAACGAGCCGGTCACTGGCATTGTATATGGTATCGATTCGTAAACTGTCCGTTGGTTGCTCGGTTAGGCTGACGTAGTGAGCGAAAAGGCGTTTACTATTTGCAAAAAACCGTAAACAACTGCCCCTGCACATATATTTTAAACTCGCTGAAGTTTACATATTGGGCCGCCAATTTGCATTAGACAATGGCGCCGCAGTGAGAAAATTTTAGTTCATCGCGGAACAGCGTGGAGTGTTAGGTGACGACGGCTGGTTTTGTATAGTTTTTCGGTTCGCCAAAACGGAAAAACAGCCAACCGAGCCGTCGTCATGGAGCATGCTAATCCCCTGGCCCTGTTCTGGGAAGGTTTTGAAGTTTCCTCCTACAACGTTGTTGGGCCGCAGTGCCTGCTGATCCGCCTGAGGCCTGATTCCTTCCGGTTGCCCCGCTGCCGTGTGTGCGGGCAGGACTGTCGGGGCGTGCACGACACGACGGTGAGACGGGTGCGCGAGCGGGATCTTCTGGACCAGCGGGTCTGGCTCGAGATTCCGGTGCGCCGGGTGCGCTGTCAGAGTTGCGGTCTCCGGCAGGAGGCGATCTCCTGGCTGGCCGGGCGCCAGCGCCTGACCTTGCGCATGGTCTGCTGGGTGGAGAGCCTGGTGCGCCTGCTGCCGGTTCAGCATGTGGCCCAGTTGCTCGCGCTGCATTGGCATACCGTCAAGACCATCGATCACAGGCGCTTGCAGCGCGAGGTCCGCGCCCCGGAGCGCAGCCGCCTGCGGCGCCTGATCATGGACGAGTTCGCCCTGTTCAAGGGGCACCGCTATGCAACGGTGGTCATCGATGCCGACAGCCGGCAGGTGCTCTGGGTGGGCGAGGGCCGCAGCCGGGAGGCGGTGCGCCCCTTCTTCGACTGGCTGGGGCCCGAAGCTTGTGCCCGCATCGAGGCCGTGGCGATGGACATGAATACGGCCCTGGACAAGGAAACCCGGAAGCACTGCCCCAAGGCCCGCATTGTCTATGACCTCTTTCACGTCGTCGCCAAGTTCGGCCGTGAGGTCATCGATCGCGTGCGTGTCGACCAGGCCAACCAGCTGCGCCATGACAAGCCGGCGCGCCAGGTCATCAAACGCAGCCGCTGGCTGCTCCTGAGGAACAGAGCGAACCTCAAGCACGATCAGGCCCTCAAGCTGGAAGAGTTGCTCGCGGCCAACCAGCCGCTGATGACCGTCTACCTGCTCAAGGACCAGCTCAAGGAGCTCTGGTACGCCCCCAGCCCGGCCGAGGCCCGCCGGCGCTGGAAAAGCTGGTACAAGCTGGCCATGGAGAGTGGAATCAAGCCACTGCAGAATTTCGCCAACCGCCTGAAACCCTACCTTGCCGGCATCATCGCCAGCGCCCGCTACAGGCTCAATACCAGCGTCCTCGAAGGCATCAACAACAAGATCAAGGTCATCAAACGCATGGCCTACGGATACCGCGACACAGATTACTTCTTCCTCAAAATCAAAGCCGCTTTCCCCGCTAAAACGCGATGAACCTTTTAATATTACCTATAGTGGCCACGCTATGTGCTATCGATACTGTCACTCTAAAACTTGACCTCAGTTAACGGGATAATTATGTAATATCCATGCTACGGCTAGTATGTCGCTATATCATGGTTTGCCTTCTGGCGCTGTCTTTTGGGCTGCCAGGTGCTTTCGCCAATGCGTCGTCAGGAAATGACCTTGATGTTTTCACGGGGGCTCACACCCACGACGTCGCGAGCAAAGCGCCAGCACATAACCAAGGACACACGCCGCATGACGGAGGGTACGACAGTTGTTTGGCCGTCGTCGGAAACTGCACTAGTTTTCAGTTTGTCCAGAATAGCGAAGCCATTCCACCAATCAATTTTACGTTACTTATCCTCAGACCCGGCGACGATGCGCTTTGGGCCAGCCGGGCCTTGGAGGTAGATACCCCCCCGCCGCGTTCCTGAAATCAAGCATCACTTACAAAATTCATCCGCGAATGCTTTCAAGCCTGCATTCGCGGGGCTTATGATCTGTTTTCATGAACGAGGTTGAAAATGTTCAAGACATACCTACCTATCATCGGTTTTGCCCTGACCACGACCCTGGCCATGCCAGCCCTGGCTCACCTGGCGCAGCCCACGCCTAGCAACGAGGGCTATGCCGGCGGCTATGTAGCCCATCATGGGACTACTTTCCAGACCGCCGAGACCAGCCCTTCTTTCGATACGCTTGAAGATGGTTATGCCAGCCGGCAGGCCGGCAATCCCAGCCTAGAAGGCTATAGCGGTAATGCCGAAATCAACCAAGCGGCTGTCCTGAGCACGCAGAAGAGGCGTGAACGGGTTGCCTCCAACCAAGACGATTTTGTCGCTATGGAACGGCGCGTCCGTTACAGCGGCCGCTGATCCAATCCCATCCGGGGTTTTTCGGCTCCGGAGCTCATTCAGTGATTCCCTCATCCTCGACCGCGCCAAGCTCACCGCTTGGCGCGGTTTTTCTCAGTTGGTGCGTCTATGCATGGCGTGCTCGCGCCTTTAGGCACGAGTTGAGGGAGGTGGTTGACCAGTCGGCGACTTAGACTGGAAATCCTCTCCGGGCTCTGGTGATAGAAAGCAGTAGCCGAATAGCAAGGGCGACGACACGAGGTATTCTTATCTACGGTGGTCACACAAGTGTGCAATCGATACTGACACTTGGATAAAGCTTGATATTGGTTCTGAAGGATGGTCTAGTGCATCAAATGCTTTCACTGCTATTCCGCTATATATTGATTTTCCTGCTGGTGCTGTCTTTTGGACTGACAGGCGCTTTCGCTAATGCGTCGTCAGGAAGCGACTCTGATGTTTTCGCGGAGGCTCACACCCATGACGCCATGAGCAAAGCGCCGTCACATGATCAAGAACACACGCCGCATGATGAGGGTTACGTCAGTTGTTTGACGTTAGTCGGGCACTGCATTAGCTTTCAGGTTAGCCAGAATAGCGAAGCTACTTTGCCTTCCCCTTTTACATTACTCACCCTCAGACCCGGCGACGATACGCTATGGGCCAGCCGGGCCCTGGAGGTGGATACCCCGCCGCCGCGTTCCTGAAATCTAGAATCACTTACAAAATTCACCCGCGAATGCTTTCAAGCCTGCATTCGCGAGGGCTTGTGATTTGTTTTCAAGAACGAGGTTGAAAATGTTCAAGATAATCTACCCTAAGTCTTTCGCAGCTATATTGCTGTCCGTGACTCTGCTGTCCGGTAATGCCTTGGCTGCTGGTTCTCACAGCGGTGGGCATGATGGCCCGCATGGCAAGCAAGGCGAGGCTTCCGCAGTATCCCGTACGATAGAGGTCGTCATGGGCGACAACTACTTCGAGCCCGAGAGCTTCAGCGTGGAGGCCGGGGAAACGGTTCGCTTCAATGTCCGCAACGAGGGCGAACTCGTCCATGAGTTCAATATCGGAACACCGGAAATGCATGCTGACCATCAGGAAGAAATGATGATGATGATGGAACATGGTGTTCTGACGGCTGACAGGCTCGATATGGAAGCCGCCAAGGAAATGCAAGACAGCATGGGGCACGGTATGCACGACGATCCCAATAGCGTTCTGCTTGAGCCGGGAGACAGCGGAGAAGTCGTTTGGACCTTCCCCGAGGATAGAGAGGTCACTCTGGAGTTCGGTTGCAATGTGCCGGGGCACTATGCCTCGGGCATGGTCGGTGAATTTGAACTGACCAACTGAACTGTCCTGAAAGCAGGCTGGGGTGGTCCGTCGACAGGGCGCTCAGCCTGCTGCGACCTTTTTATCCGCAAAGGAAGAACTGTGATGGAAAGATTTTCCATGGTCCGGGCGAGTCTGCTCGGAAGCGCCTTGGCCATGCTGCTTGCGGGCGGCGCTCTGGCCGAAACATACGACCTGACGGTCGATCCGGTCGATATCGACACCGGTGATTTCACACGCAGCGGCATTGGTTACAACGGGAAGAGTCCGGGACCGGTTCTTCGGTTCAAGGAAGGAGAGGAGGTTACGATCAACGTGACGAACAACCTCTCCGAAGAGACTTCAATCCACTGGCATGGTCTGATCCTGCCATTCGATCAGGACGGTGTACCCGGAATCAGTTATGACGGCATCGCGCCCGGAGAAACCTTCACCTATAATTTCCCGATCGTGCAAAGCGGCACCTACTGGTTTCATAGCCATAGCGGCTTTCAGGAGCCGGATGGAGCCTATGGCGCCATAATCATTGAGCCTGAGAATCGGGAACCCTTTCGTTATGACAGGGAGTATGTGGTGCAGTTGACGGATACGCATCCGCACCAGGGTTCTCGCATCATGCGCAATCTCAAGATGTCGCCGGACTACTACAACCGGCAACAACGGACCCTGATGGATTTCCTCTCTGACGTCGGTCAGAAGGGCTTGGGCGAAACCCTTGCCGATCGGGAAGCATGGGGCGACATGCGGATGATGCCCACGGACATCGAGGATGTGCAGGGTTATACACCGCTGATCAATGGCAAAGGACCGGAACAGAATTGGACTGGTTTGTTTGAACCGGGAGAACGTGTCCGCCTGCGCTTCATTAATTCATCGGCCATGAGCTATTTTGATGTGCGTATTCCCGGTCTGGAAATGACGGTTGTCCAAGCCGACGGGAACAATGTGCAGCCCGTGACTGTGGACGAGTTTCGCATGGCGGTCGCCGAAACTTACGATGTGATCGTACAGCCTAAGGATGAAGAGCCCTATTCGCTTCTGGCTGAGTCTATGGGGCGTACGGCAATGGCCCGTGGCACCCTGGCACCGCGTGAAGGGATGAAGAACCCTCTTCCGGACCTGCGGGACCCGCCTCTTTTGACCATGGCCGACATGATGATGGATCACGGCGGTCATGGTGACATGATGGAGGAAGAAGGTGAGAGCGATCGTCACGTCGTGCCTGATGGCACGGAGATGAAGGGCGATTCCCATGAAGGTATGGAGCATGGTTCAGGCGAAGAGGCCGAAATGGACCATTCCGCACATGGAGACACGCAGGCCGATCAGGAAGATCCCTTCTATGCGCCCGGCAGCGGGTTGCTACCCAGTGCGTACAACGACGGCAAGTTCCTGTCCTACAGTGACCTGAAAGCGCAAAAACCGCTCTATGAAGATCGGGAGCCGACGCGGGAGATCGAAATCCGTCTGACAGGCAACATGGAGCGGTATGTCTGGTCGATTGACGGAGTCAAATACGAAGACGCGGATCCTATACGGCTGCAGTACGGAGAGCGGGTTCGTTTCAAGTTCGTGAATGAAACGATGATGGCCCATCCCATGCACCTGCATGGCATGTGGTCCATTCTGGATACGGATAGCAGCAAATGGGATCCCATCAAGCATGTCGTGAATGTCAACCCAGCGACCACTGTCTACATGGAAACCGAGGTCGATGCGCCGGGTGAATGGGCTTTCCACTGTCACCTGTCTTATCACGCCGAAGCCGGGATGTTCCGCAAAGTCGTGGTCGAAGTCGGCCCGGAAGAGCAGATAGGCCGGCTCTCAACTCAGGGGGGTGGCTGATATGGCGAGACTCAAGCAATTCTTTGGAGCTGTTGTCCTGGCAACCACAATGGGCAGTGTCCCGGCCATGGCTGAGCCCCTGCAATGGGGATTTCAGGGAGAGCAGTTCGAATATCGTTTCGGCAAGAATGAGGATGTCTTCGCTTGGGACTTCGATTCTTTCGCTGGTTCCGACGAACGCAAGTTCATCTGGCGCAGCGAGGGCGAGTACGGGCTTGATGAAAAAGCTTTTGAAACCCTGGAAAATCAAGCGCGTTTGCAGGTTCCCATTTCCCCCTTCTTCGATGCGGCTGGCGGTGTTCGGCTGAGCACCCCCGAAGGCGGACCTAATCGGGTCCATGGTGTTCTGGGCGTCAAGGGTTTGACGCGTCAGTGGTTTGAAGTAGATGCCAACCTTTTTATCTCCGACAAACCTTTCGCACGTTTTGAGGCAGAATATGAGGCCTTGATCACAAATCGGATTACCCTGACTCCCAGTCTCGAAGTCGATCTGCCCTTTGTGGATGATCGCAGGGCCGGTTTCGGAGCCTGGGGACCGAAAGTCGAAGCGGGGGCGCGCCTGAGCTACGATCTCGTGGACAGAATGCTCTCGCCCTACATCGGGATGCACTACGAGCGGAAATTCGGGGAAACCGGCGATCTTGCCCGAGAGGAAGGTGAAGGACGCGATGCGCTATACTTCGTGGTCGGAACGAAGTTTGTTTTCTGACTGAAGCTGAAAAGCGTTCTTCACCACTTACCCCCCAGCCCGGAGAATTCGGGCTTGGGGTCTCTGAAGGCAGGTTGGGCGCCTTTGTCGAGCCCCAGATCAAGGGCGCCTACTTCTCCTAAGGCCTGGAATGCAGCAAAGGAGCTTTGCGATGGCTCAACATCAGGGACACAGCGGGCATGCCGGTCACATGCCCTCGAGCGGACGCGGAATGGCGATCTCCGCCTGGCTGACGGGCATCTATTTCTTCATCGAGATGGGCATCGGACTCTGGACCGGCTCGATCGCCGTGATCTCCGATGCCTTCCACACCTTCTCGGCCGTGGGCGGCGTGCTGGTGGCGATCGTGGCGGCGCGGCTGGCACGGCGACCGGCGGACGAGGACCGCAGTTTCGGCTGGTACCGGGCCGAGATCCTGGGGGCGCTGATCAATGGCGGGTTCCTCCTGGCAATGGCGCTGGTGGTCATCGTCATGGGTGCCATGCGGCTGTCCCAGCCAATCGAGCTGCCGCCCACGCCAATGCTGCTGGCGGCGGCCGGCGGCATCCTGACCGAGGTGATCTCGCTGGCACTCATCTGGAAGCAAAGCCAAAGCGATCTGAACGTGAAGGGCGCGCTCTGGCACATCATCCAGACCTTTATCGGCAGCCTGCTGATCATCGTCACCGCGCTGGTGATCCACTTCACCGGCTTCCTGCTGATCGATCCGATCCTGGGCATGGCCTTCGGCTTCGTGCTGCTCTGGGCGAGCTGGGGCATTCTGCGGGATTCCGCCCATCTGCTGATGGAGGGCACGCCGGCGGACATCAGCCTGTCGGAGGTCTCGGACGCGCTCGATGCGCTGGACGGCGTGAAGGACGTGCATCACGTGCATGCCTGGGCCCTGACCAGTGGCCGCTATGTCTTCTCCGGCCATTTGCGGGTCGCGGAGGGCGCGGATAGCCAGGCGATTCTGAAAGAGGCGCATGGGATGCTGAAGCAACGCTTCGGCTTCTTCTTCGTCACCCTGCAGGTGGAAAGCGTCTGCCTGGATGAATCGGGGGCCGAGGCCATTGACGTGACGCGGCCAGCGCCGCAGGGGAGCCAGGAATGAAGACGCTTCTCCTGCTTTTGCTCATCACGCTGTCCGAGGCCACCATTGGTGTCTTCGTGAAGCTTACGGATGGGCTGATCCCGATCCAGACGCTCAATTTCTACGCCCTCGCCTGTGCTGCGGCCTTTCTGATGGCCGTCATGCCTTTGGCGACCGGGCAGTCATTGCGTTTCCCCTGGGGCAATCTGAAGGATACAATTATCATAGGTGCTCTGATTGCTGCGCAGATCAGCGTTTTCAACTACGCCATGACGCTGGTTCCCATTGCCAACGCCGTGATCTTCTGGAGCATCGCACCCTTCTTCGTCTTCATCTTTTCCGCGCTTTTTCTCGGCGAAACAGCGCGGAAAAGCTATATAGTGATCTTCGCCATCGCCATGATCGGCATCGTGCTCGCCAAGCCACTGGAAGGTGGTCACATGCTCGGCAATCTCGTGGCACTCGGAGATGGCGCAATATACGCCGCGATGGTCACCTACATGCGGTATGAGGGGAAGAGCGAGGCCGGTAACGGCATCGCCTGGTCGATGCTGGTGGCGGCCATGGGACGTCCCATAGCGTAGTAGAACCACAGTCCGATCAGCGGAAAGTAGAGGCTGGTAACCGGCCAAACCATGTTCATAATCTTCATCCGCTGAGGATGTGCAATCACATCAGCAACGATGACGCCTGCCGTGACGAACCCTGGAATGATTGAGGTTCATGCGATCGGGACGAGCTAGTTCAGCGTAGTTTCAGCCATTAGTTACGCTTCCACTTTCCGTCAGGCGATCGATCTTTGCACTCAGAACGAAGCCTTCTTCTTAAGAGGGTTTCCGGTCACAAAGACCGCGCGCCCCCGTGCAGCTCGCTGGCCCGGGAGCGCACGCAGTGGGAATCCACGCAAGGTCAACGACTTTGGCTGGATTGGGCAGCACCGGCTGAGAGGATTTATACGACCCATCTGGCCACGCAGAGGACAAAGATGCCGACGATCACGGCGTTCCACATCGCTGCGATCGCGCCGCTGAAACCAAGCACCAGGGTGCGACAACCAGCCAGGCACCGACGATGAGATTGGTCCATTCCTCCCACGTCTGCACCTGCGACCACAACAAGAACGACACCAAAAATCTACGCGTCCCACGCCGCCGCCGTCACTGCTGTGAACATGAGTGCCCAAGGAGAGATGAAAAGCTAGACGCCGAGAATCAAGTTCGTCCAGTCCTCCCAGCGGTTGGCATTACCACGTTGAGCATTGGTTGATGGCATAGCTCACCTCCTGAATAAGTCGGGGTTCAAGGCACGCCAGTAAATGTGGGATTTCCAATCGTAGGAAGGTCAAGAGGTGCGCAGAATGTCTTGGTATTGGGGATGCGCTTTCATCGTACGGGCGCCATCAGCGCCGCATCGCATGCGCTTGAAGCTTGTCCAGCGGAGATCGATGTGAACGAGGAGATCATCGCCTACTGCCACGGGCCCTACTGCGTCCTATCCTATGAGGCTGTGGCCGCTCTTCAGGCGCGCGGATACACCGTGTGGCGTCTGGAAGACGGCTTGACCGAATGGCGCGCCGCCGGCCTGTCGGTGGAGGCGGGACTGCAGCGATAGCCGGGGCACGAGCTGCCGGCGCCGGCCCCTTGTTCAGCGTATCGAATGCGACCCTCGGTCTAGTGTTGCCTCCGCCCCACCGCTCGAGGCGCCTCTCACACGCGCCAGATCGAAGCGTTGTGGCGATGGTCAACTGATCGCAAGAAACAGCGTGCCGATGCCCGTTACAATCAGTGCCAGTGCCCAGACGAGGTCAACATTGATCCAACCACGTCGCAGGAAAGCGAGACCGACCCACTCGTAGACCACGAGAGCAATCACGCCGGCGACAATCAGCATTGCCAATGTATGAAGAGTAACAGCCACCAGGCCGGTCGCGACGGAGTCGCCCTTCCCGGGCATCATGCCGTGCTGTGCGTGACTGGCATGGCCCTGAGACATCGGCAATTCCAGGAGCACGGGGATCAGCATCGCCCCGGCGCCGTGCCCCGTCGCCATCAGGAACGACCAGACCAGAAGATCCCGGAAGCCGGCTTCCATGCCGACCTGTCCCTTGTGCCGTGCGACGAGACGATAAAACCCGAAGACGATAAGCCCGATGCCCGCTGTAAGCTGGAGCATCGTGAGGTTGATGAGCGCACTCAGGAGCGCCAGAGCGAGGACGACGGCGGCAATCGACAGCGCATGACCAATGGCGATCGGCAGCAACGATGCCAGTATAGCCGAGCGGCTTTTGCGTTGCAGGCCCAACCCCACTGCAAATAACCACCCCATGGCCGGATTGAGCCCGTGAAAGGCCCCGAGCCCCGCCAAAGTCGTCCACGCCCAGAGATCGCTCATGGGATCCAGGTCCCCGATTCAAGCCGGCACTTTTCCCGATGTGCACGGTAGTGGGACGGGTGACGGTTGGTTACTGTCACGTCGGACTCTTGCCGGTTTGCGTGGCACCATACATCGTATTCTACCGACCACCTCATACTGCTGCTCCTATCCGATGTTTCCCAGGGCAGGGAAGGTATCAAGCAGCCAGTAGGAGAAGGCGGAGAGTTGGCCTGTCATTATGGCGATACCCATGAGGATCAGAATCGCGCCGGCCCCGAGTTGGAGCAGCCGGCCGATGCGCCCGATCGTCTTAAGCCGCGCCATCAGTCTATCTGTGAACAGCGCCGTCAATAGGAACGGTACTCCGAGCCCGAGGGAATAGACGGCGAGCAGTGCGATGCCGCCCGTCAAGGTCACGGAGGTTGCGCTGACGGTGAGGATGGCGCCGAGGATCGGTCCGATGCAAGGGGTCCAACCGAAAGCGAAGGCGAGGCCGAGCACATAAGCCGAGACCGGTCGTCCGCCCGGGAGTGCCGTGTGGAAGCGGAACTCCCGCATGAGCCAATTTGGGCGCATCAGGCCGAGCAGAAACAAGCCGAAGAGAATGACGATCGCACCACCAACGAGATTAAGCTCGTAGCGGTAGGTAAGGAGAAGCTGACCGAGCATGGTCGCGCTCGCGCCCAGCAATACGAAAACCGTGGAGAAGCCGAGCACAAAGCAGACGCTCAGTCCCACAGCCGGCAGACGCAATGCCATCGTACCAACGTTCGTGTCGTCGGCAACGGCCCGACCCGCGACGTAGGACACGTAGCCGGGCACGAGCGGCAGAACACAGGGCGACAGGAATGAGATGGTGCCGGCGGCGAATGCCGTCAGCAGGCCGATATTCGAAATTTCCAGCATCGTCTCCTAATGCACTCTTCCTGGTCTGAGCACTATCACAGCTTCATCCGTGCCTCGTGGGTACCTAAGGCTCGTCATCCGTCAGAACAGTTCCTTCACCCTTTCCCACCAGGTTTGCTCGCCGTGGTCGTGCGGTGTGGCGATGTCGTTGACCAGGGCGTTGATGAACATGACCAGATTGGTTGGCCCGAAGCGCAGGCCGTGGAAGTTACCTCGCCAACGGCCGTCCCTGTCGATGACATGCGTGACCACACTATGTGTCTGGTAACCGTCCTCGGTTTTCTGGAACTTGTGGCCATAGGCTTGAGCGAGCTGGCGAGTCGCATCCTCCGACTGGTCCGGCGTGGTCGACAGGAACGTCCAGTTGACAGAGTCGAGCCCATGCGCCGGGCCGTAGTCGCGCAGCACATCGGCGGTGTCGTTCATGGGATCGGGGTGATGGTGACGAACTGCACCTGCGCCTTCATAGGCGTCTGGTTCACCATCTGCTGAATCTCGGTGATCTTCTCGGCGTGCAGTGGGCAGACATCGGGACAACTGGCATAGATGAAATGTAGCACCACCACCCTGCCGCGCAGGTTGTCAAGGCGAACTGTCTCCCCGTCCGCGGTGTGAAGCGCGAAGCCAAGCACTTCCTTGTCAACCGGTTCAAAGAATTTTTCCTTGTCGCCCATCATGGATCCGAGGTTTTCCGGGGAGTGCGCATGGGCCTGCTGCGTCAGCGACACTGAGCCGGCCAGCATAACCAGGAGCGCCAAAACGATCGTGAAACTCACCTTCATTACTGTCCGATCTCCAAAAGCAAAAGCCGTGCGGATGTCCAGACCCAGGGGCGAGTACGGAGATGGCGACCGTCCCGTCCGGCTTGACGATCAGGTTCAGCAGGTCGCCGAGATATCCATCGCTGTAGAGCCTATCATCGAGATGCCCGACTCCTTAGAGGCATGGGCGTAGAGCGTGGGCGCGGCTGCCAGGCCCGCGATGATCGCAGAGGGTACGGCAAGCGCTTTAATCGAGTTACGCATCGGTGGCTCTCCTTTCCTTGGAGGGTTCCAGTTCGGGGTTGGTAAGAGAGGCATCACCGCTAATTGCCGGCTTGGGAGCCGCAGGCGGATCCTCGAGCGCAATTGACTGCGCGGTCGGCGTCGCGCCGTCGACCGCCGCCGGGTCAGAGGCTTTCGCGGCATTCGAGCATGATTTGCCATCCGCCCGCTTCATGCACAATCCAAGGGCGCACATGGCGAGGCAGGGCAACACGCTGATCAGGATTGGCGCGAGGCCAGCCGCCGCCACCCAGCTCCAGTTCAATGCCAGGCCGGTCATGATCGCCAGCCCGGCGAGGAGGACCAGGCCACGGCGGTCGCTGAGATAGTAGTGCACGGCATAGATTAGCTCCTGCGTGAGAGACGTCTTGGCTGTTTCAGGAGATCGAGGCGTAGCCATGAAGAATGTCCTTTGGTGATTGCGGACGAGGTGGTGTGCTCGCGGGCCGGGAGGCGCACGACACGAAGGTTGCGGTATGGCACCGACGGCATGGCCGGATCACTTGCTCCTGCGTGCGTTCCTTTGCCCGCAGGCTCGGGCCATAGCGCCCCGGACTGACGGCCGAGTTGTCGTTGGATAAATGCGACCATCTCAGGCGTGTCCCACTCTGCCGGGCCAACATGACGCGCGATCTCACGGCCCTCGCGATCGAGCAAAAGCGTGGTCGGCAGGCCGACGGCGTTAAGCTGCTGAGATGCTTGGCCACTTTCGTCGATATATTTGTGCAGGTGGGCAATTCTGATCTCGTCATAGAACTCGCTCACGACCCCGAGGCCGGCCCGGTCGATCGACAGCGCCACAACCTGGAAATCCGGCCCGCCAAGCTCGGCCTGCAGCCGGTCAAGCGTCGGCATCTCTTCGCGGCACGGTCCGCACCAGGTGGCCCAGATGTTGAGCAGTACCACCTTGCCTCGGAAATCGGCGAGGCTTAACAGCCGGCCATCGTCATTCTTGAATCGGATCTCTGGCACCGTTTGCGGCGTGTCATGCAGGGACATGACGGCGGTTTCTCCTTCCGCGCCGGTCGTTGCTGCTGTGGCCGTTTCCTGGTTGGCCCCGCTGTTCGTATGGCGTTTGGAGGAATCGTCGTAACCGAAGGGCCCGACCAGCCCGACGATCACGAATGTGATCGCGAGTCCGATTGCGACGCCAATGAGCAATCTGAGGTGGCGTCGTTCCAGACCCATCATTGGACACGTTCCTCGCTGACGAAATATGGACGCGCATCCACCGACACGACGGTGCCGGTCCGCGTATAAGAATCACCTAGGATGTCAGGCCAGGAAACGGACACGGGCTTGCCAATTGACGCCAAGGAGATCTCGCGCGGATTCTGCGTAATCCCCCAACCGAGCGCGACTGGGAGCGCCAGGAAGTGAGTCACTGCGACCAAAAACGCCGCGCATAAACTTTTGCGCAATCGATTTGGCGATTCGGCTTTAAGCGACGGCTCAGTCACCCTCTCTTCCTTTTCTCCGGCGATTGTTGAAAAAGAGGTACTTCACAAGGGCCGCTGCCGTGAGCAGCATGACAATGAGGATGAGCAACCAGAACAAGCCCATACCCCACATCATCATTCCACCATCGCAATTCATTATGCCGTCCATCATTCGCGGATCCTTATTCCACTGCGTAGATTCTGGGCTGTCCCTCGCCCAGTTCGTAGATCGTAAACGGCTCGCTCTTCGCTCCGCTCATGCCCGGCGAGCCCATCGGCATGCCCGGCAGGGAGATGCCCTTGATATCAGGCCGCTCCGTAAGAAGGCGGTTGAGCGATTTCAGGGGTACGTGACCTTCGACGACATAGCCGTCGATAAGCATGGTGTGACACCCTGCGAACTTCTCTGGCACGCCGTGCTGCCGTTTAATCAGCGACAGGTTGTGGGTCGGCTTGACGGTGACGGCGAAGCCATTGGCACGCAGATAGTCGGCATAGGCCTCGCAGCAGCTGCACTGTGGGTTCTTGTAGAGGGAGGCTGTTTTTGCGTCCTCGCCCGCATGCGCGAAACCGAGGGGCAGCAGGAGCAGGACAAGGATCAGTCGACGCATGGGCAGTTCCTTTCGAAAGTATCGTGCGCAAGATCGGGGCGCATCAGCACTCCTCCGCGATGAAGCGCATTAGTTCGTCCAGGCGCGCAAAGACCACCGAAGCGCGGTCCCCCATCATCCCGGAGGCAACGATCACCGGCTTGCCGGGTTCGGGCCCGGTCTCACGCGTATCGAGCTTGAGCCTGAGGTTCATCTCCCAGTACGGCGTCTCAGTGCCATCGGCAGTCGTGACAAAGTAGCTGTCACGGCAATGCCGGATCTTTGTCACCTGCGCGCGCGGCGGCGGCGTCTTCAGCGAGTCTGGTTTCTGCCCGCGCACGTACTCGGCTGGCACCAGGCCACGATCGAGGACCGCCTTTGCACCGCCGGGCGCCATGGCGATTTCGAGGAAGGCGATGAGGTCGGCGCGGGCCTGGTCGTCTGCGATGCCGCGGAAGATCATGTAGGTGTCGGGGATCATAGACTGTGGGTCGGCGAGCCATGCGTCGAGTGTGGCTTTGTCCCATGTGAAATCTGCTGTACCCAGTCCCTCGGAATAGCGGATGAAGCCCGCTGCCTCCCCGGCCGGTTGACCCCACAGCTCCGCCAGGCTCGGACCGGTTAGGTGCGTCCCAGGCTCCAGCGAATGGCAGGCGATGCAGGCGCGGTACTGCGCGGCGCCCCGTTTCGGATCACCCTCGACCTGCGCCTGTACCGTCGTGACGAGGACTGCAAGTGTCGAAAGGAAAGGGATCAGGAAGCGTATCATGTTCAGACTCCCTCAAGCGACAAAATCATGACCTGCTCATCGTCCGGGTTCGGTCGTAGTGTGGGAGGAGCCGGCCCGCCCTCCTGCCGGATGGACGGGCCGGCACCAACTCAGCCGTTCGTTCCGGGCGCGTCCTCCCGCCCTTGCTCATTGGGCTGTCCGGAACCATCGCGGTTCATGGACTGCATCATCTTGTTGCAGTTCTCCATCATCTCGCTCATCTGGCCCATCATGCCCATCATACCGCCTTGGTTCATCATGCCGCCTTGGCCCATCATCCGACCGCTGGATCCAGACTCCTTGGAGCCTTCGGCATAAAGTGCCGGTGCGGCTGCCAGGCTCGCGATGACGGCAGAGGTGACGGCAAGTGCTTTGATCGAGTTACGCATCAGTAAATCTCCTTTGCTTGGAGGATTGCCTTGGGGTTCGTGAAAGGGACAACGTGAATGCATGCTTCGCATTCGAGTCCACGCTCTGATCCCTTGCGAATCCCTAGGTAACGGAATGTCTCGGCGAGACCACGAGTCTCGTCAATTTCCGTTGGGCATCGCCCGGTCATCGACCCGTGACGATGCGTCGACGTGTTGAAACGGCGCTTAAATCGCGCCTGCCCGCACGTCAGCTAAGAATGGAGGATTTGGGAGGGTAGGGATCGGGCGGTGCGGTCAAATCGCGCACTACGCCGGGCATCGGGATGACCTGCTTAAGGGTCTGAGTTACGGCGAGGCCGCTCGTGTCCGGCAACAGCGCTGGCACGCCGCAGCAGGTCAGCACGGGCGAGCAGGTCACAGCGTCTATGCTCTCGTCCTCGCTACCGCCACAGCCGTCACAATCACCCTGGCCGGATACCCCAGAATCAAGAGACGCCATCGTCATCTGGACGGTCATTTCGCCAGCCTGAACGGCAGACAGGCTCACCCCTAGGGCTAGGAAGACCCCAAGAAAAAGCGCAACAAACTGCCGAGGCGACCAATGCTTCATCGTGAAAATACTATTGCAGACATGTCTTTGTACGGCAAGGCCATAGCAATCAATTTAGTGCGACCTATCGCCACTTCCGCGCAGTATTGATGATGCTACCACATGGTGGCCGCAATCCGTTCAGCGGAAACGACGCCCGGCAGGCCAGCAGACGTCCGAGGTCTTCCCAGTCTTGACAGAGGACCTCACATTCCATTAAATACCGTCCAGACGGTCTGAAATCAGAAAGGACCGAAACCTATGGGCCGACGCTCCAGCATTTCGCGCGATGCTCTCCTGGATGCAGCCGAGGCTGTGGTCCTGGAGATGGGCGCGACCAGGCTCACCTTCGATGCCGTGGCCGAGCGCGCCGGGGTCAGCAAGGGTGGGCTGCTTTACAGCTTTCCCACGAAGGAAGCCCTCCTTGAGGGCATGGTAGCGCGGCTGTGCGAGCGTTTCGCGGCGACGCAGGCCGCCCAGCGCGAGGAGGGAGACACCGCGGCCGACAAACTCAAAGCGTATATACAGGCCACCTTCGCCGAGGACGCAAATACCCGCAACGTGTCGGCGGCATTGCTCGCGGTGGTCGCCAACGATCTCCAGCTTCTTGCGCCTGTACGCGAGCACCAGCAGCGGGACGTGGCAGGCTTGGTGGAGCTTGGCCAGCAATTCCCGCGCGCAGCTGTCGTCTGGCTTGCGACCATCGGCCAATGGTTCCTCGAGGTTCTCGATGTCTCTCCACTGAAGGGCGATCAGCGGCAGCAGGTCATGGAGGAGCTGCTGCGCCTTGCCGAGACCGTCCAAACCCCAACTGCCACCGCGAACACGGAGTGACCCGCATGCACGGCTGGATAATGTGGCCAGGCAATCGGTTCTGGTTCCTTGTCCTCGCGCTTCTGGGACTCGGGGCTGAGGTGCTGTGAAATACCTCTTGAGCGACTGACAACACTTGCACCGTTCAGGCTGACGATTGCCGGAGCGTGCCTCATCGCTGAGCAACCAAAGGAGCGATCGCATGAGCTTCTACCAGAACCGGATTCTACCGCATCTGCAGCACCTCATAATGCGCAACCGCCAACTGCAGCCGTACCGCGAGCGCGTGGTCGGCGCGGCCGAGGGCCGGGTACTGGAAGTCGGCGTCGGCTCGTGCCTCAACCTGCCGTTCTATTCGCCACAGGTGCGAGAGGTGATCGGGCTCGAGCCCGTACCGCGGCTGGTTGCGATGGCCCGGAACGAAGCGGCAGACTCGTCGCTGCCCGTGACCTTCACAGAAGGCTCCGCCGAGGAGATCCCGCTTGACGACTCCAGCATCGATACCGTCGTGATCACCTGGACCTTATGCACGATCCCGCAGGTAGTTAAGGCGATGCATGAGATGCGCCGTGTACTCCGCCCGGGCGGTCAGCTCCTGTTCGTTGAACATGGTCGGGCGCCCGAGGAAAGTGTGCGTAAATGGCAAGACCGGCTGACGCCGACCTGGAAGAGCATCGCCGGCGGCTGCCATCTAAATCGGCCGATCCGCACGCTGATCGAAGACAATGGTTTTGCCATGGCACAGATCGACACCGGCTATATGAAGGGACCGAAGCCAATGACCTTTCTCTACGAAGGGTGCGCCAAGCCTGCGTAACGAGCTGCGGCAGTGAGAAGCCGCTTCGGCTCTTCAAGTGGTCAGTCACACCAACGTCTGTACTGTTGAATGGCTCCAGCTTCCTGTTGACATGGTCAAGATTGTCCATTGATAGGCATTCCGCCTAATGACTCGATAAGCTCTGAGGAATGACATCATAGGCGACATATAGCGGGATCCGACACCGCCTTTATCGTGCACATTTACAGCCACACTCGGCTTGGAATTGATCAACCAACCTCCGGCGTTCGGCCGAGCGGATGACGGCCTTCTATAATCATCGGGGCACGGCGGAGCCGTGGATCCAGGAGAGCAAGAACGCCGTCAAGTGGACCTGGCTGTCCTGCCGCAAGTTCCACAACTACGAGGTGTGGTTCCAACTTCACGCCCTGGCGTTGCCAAAGAAGGTGAAGCACTGGTCGCTGACCACGATCCGCGAGAAGCTGGTCAAGATCGGAGCCAAGGTCCTCGCCCATGGTCGGTACGTCACCTTCCAGATGGCGAAGGTCACCGTGCCCCGCGATCTGTCCGAGAGCATTCTGCGGTTGATCGACGACTTGCGACAATCATCACCGGCGACGGCGTGAACGGAGGAAACCCGAGATGGTCGAGGGTAAAGTGTGCCTGGATGGAGCAAAAATCGGCCGAAACTCGGCGGCAAAGGCAACTCAGCAGTCTGAGCCCCGCCCCATTGAGCTTATGTTCCAAAAGGGGCCTGTTTGGCTACCATCGGGACCGAGTTTGGGAGTTATCTGGGGAATAGGGGCTGGACTCTTCCTGCGGGAATGGCTTTTCATAGGTCGGTCATGATGGCACGGCTGACCCGCTTTTTCGCAATCCTGTTTCTGGTTCTCGCCTTTGGGCTGTCCGGCGCCGTCGCCAATGCGGTGCCGGAGGAGAATCCGGGTGCCGCCGTGGCGGATCATGACCATCAGGCCGCTGACAGCAAGCCGGGCTCGGGTGATAAGGCGGACTCTGGGGATGACGGGCATTCCCACGACCAGCCCGGCGCCTGCAAGACTACGGCCGGACATTGCACCTCCTACCAGATGGGTCAGGAGAGCTGGTCTGCTGTGCCTAACTTTCACCTGCTGCTCGTGCTGAGCCCCTTTGACGAACATTTGACAGCGGGTGGTTTCCTGGAGGTGGAGATACCGCCGCCTCGTTCCTGAGACAGCAGAAGTTCCCATCGACACTCCACCTGCCGACCCTCTGTGGTCGAGTTCGGGCGGAGCCTGCGACCCGTTACAGGAACGAGGATAGACATGTTCAAAACGATTTATATGCGCTTCCCTGCCGTGGCAGCGCTGCCCCTCGCCGTCGCCGCGACAGGAGCGCTTGCCAACGGTGCACACGACCAGGGGACTAACGGTGACGGCCATGGTGCGCCCCATGGCGCGCCGGGCGAGCCCTCCCAGGTCTCGCGCAGCATCGAGGTCGTCATGGACGACACCTACTTCGAGCCGGAACGCCTGGAGGTCCAGGCCGGAGAGACGATCCGCTTCGAGATCCGGAACAAAGGCACCCTGGTGCACGAGTTCAACATCGGGACCCCCGAGATGCACGCCGATCACGCAGACGAAATGATGGCGATGATGGAGGAGGGGGTCATGACGCCGCAAAGCCTGGACGAGCAGGCGATGGAGGGTATGCATGATCATGCCAACAGCGTGCTGCTCGAACCCGGCGAGAGCGATGAGGTCGTCTGGACCTTTCCGGAAGAGACGGACGTGACGCTCGAATTCGGCTGCAACGTGCCGGGGCATTACGCTTCGGGCATGGTCGGCGAGTTCGAACTGAAACACTGATGTGCTGCCTTGCCGGAGGAGTGGAGAGTTTGCCTCGCTCCTCCGGCCCGGCAGAAACAGGTACATTGGCCTCTCATATCGGTCTGGCCATGATTGGGGAGTGGGATGTTGAAAATCAAGGACAGCCCAAAATCTAAACTGCCTCCACACTCCTGAAAGTGCACAGAATGATATGGCTGACGTCTTGAGATTGGTTCGTCGCACGGCCGAAGTCTTGGGGTTTTAAACGACTGGCATTTTCCGACAACCGCAGTCGTCACATTCGCGACGTCAGCGCCTCCAGAACGGGGCATTCGGGCACCTCTTCGCCGGAACACTGCGCCGCCGTTTCGGCGAGGAGCCGCTCGATGCGCTTGAGATCGGCGATCTTTTCCCGCACGTCGGCAAGATGCCGTTCAGTGCGTTCCTTCACCTCAGCACAGGTCTGCATGCCGCGATCGACGAGGGTGAGCAGCCCGCGGATATCATCAAGCGAGAAGCCCAGCTCGCGTGCCCGCAGGATAAAACTGAGACGCTCCACATGGCTGCTGTTATAGATGCGATAACCGGCTTCCGTGCGCGGCGGCGCCGGCATCATCCCGATCTTCTCGTAGTAGCGGATGGTCTCCAGGTTGCAGCCAGTCCGGCGCGCAAGCGCTGCCCGGTGCAATCTCCTCCCTGACATGTCGTCCCTCATCTTATCAGCAGAAATCCCTTGAGCCTGTAGTCACTACAGACGTTACCGTTAACGCGGAACAAGATCGAGGACAGACCGACATGGATGAGCTACAAACCGGCTCGGACAGCTATGACCCCCCGAAAAAGGACGGTGACAACAGGAACCGCTGGTACGCGGCCGGTGGGCTGATCGGTGCCGTCCTGGCGTCGTCCTGCTGCATTGCACCGCTTGTCCTGCTGACGCTTGGCGTTTCGGGAGCATGGATCGGCAATCTGACCGCGCTGGAGCCCTACAAACCCTACTTCGCTGCGGTGGCCCTCGTCTTTATCGGGCTCGGCTTCCATCAGGTGTATGTGAAGCCGAAGAGAGCTTGCGCGGAGGGCAGTTATTGCGCGCGTCCACAGTCCTCAATCTTCACACAAGCGGCCCTCTGGATCGGGACGGCGCTGGTCATTCTGGCGCTGACGATCAATTGGTGGGCACCGCTGTTTTACTAGGAGATGACAACATGAAACGCTGCATTGCCATCACTTCTGCCGCCATGCTGAGTCTCGGCGCAGCAATCGCCATGACTCCGCTGTCAGAGGTGACCGCTCAATCGGCAACGGAAAAAACGCAAACCGATACAGTAACCTTTGCCATCGAGAACATGACCTGCGCCATGTGTCCCATCACCGTGCGCAAGGCCATGGAAGGAGTCATAGGCGTGCGATCCGTCAAAGTGGACTTCGAGGCCAGAACCGCCACGGTCGAGTTCGACCCGAACGCCACGTCTCCGGCGGATATCGCCGCTGCCTCGACGAACGCGGGATATCCTGCCCAACCCGAATCCTGAGGGCGTGAGGATGGAGGACGCCGCGATCATCAAGACCGGCACGATCTGCGCAGTCCTCGCCGCCACCTGCTGCGAGACCGATACCATAGCAACAAAGGAAAACACCTGACATGACGGATTGTTGTACGCCAAAGAAGTCAGACCATGGCATTTACGACCTCGCCGTCGTCGGTGCGGGTTCCGCAGGATTCTCAGCCGCCATCACGGCAGCCGAACAGGGCGCAAATGTCGCGCTTATTGGTCACGGCACCATCGGCGGCACCTGCGTCAATGTCGGTTGTGTACCGTCAAAGACCATGATCCGGGCGGCCGAGGCCATACATGGGGCACGCGGGGCAAGCCGCTTTCCCGGACTCGCCGGTGAGGCGCAAGTAACGGATTGGGGCACACTCGTCTCGGCCAAGGACGATCTTGTGGTCAGCCTCCGCCAGGGCAAATACATCGATCTGCTGTCCGCCTATCCCGGCATAGCCTATCTCGACGGAGCCGCCCGCCTGACGAGCTCCGGCATCGCCATGGACGAGCAGATTGTGCGAGCGGACAAGACCATCATCACCACCGGCGCCGCACCGGGGAAACCCGATATTCCCGGTATTGACGACGTTCCCTGGCTGACCAGCACCACAGCACTGGAACGAACGGAATTGCCCCGCTCGCTGGTCGTAATCGGCGGCGGCTATGTTGGCTGCGAACTCGCACAGATGTTCGCACGCATGGGCACTGAGGTGACCCTCGTAACCCGTTCGCGCCTCTTGCCGAAGGCTGAGCCGGAGATATCGGAAGCCTTGACCGAGTATCTGCGCGCCGAAGGCCTGACCGTGCGCGATGGCCTCACCTATCGGCGGATCACACAGGACAATCGCGGCGTTGCCCTGGCCGTCGAGATCGACGGCTTCGAGGAAAGTTTCGAGGCTGAGCAGGTGCTTGTTGCCACGGGGCGAACGCCCAATACACGCGGGCTCGATCTTATCGAGATCGGCTTGCAGATCTCCAATAACGGAGGCATCGCGGTCGACGAGCGGATGCGCACCTCTAAGCCGGACATCTACGCCGCCGGCGACGTGACGGGGCGTGACCAGTTCGTCTACATGGCTGCCTACGGCGCCAAGATCGCAGCCCTCAACGCGCTGAATGGGGACAGCCTTGTCTATGATAACAGCGCCATGCCCTGGGTGGTATTCACCGACCCGCAGGTGGCTGGTGTCGGCTTGAGCGAAGCCGCAGCCAGAACAGCGGGCTATGACATCAAGACATCGGTGCTGCCGCTCGATCAAGTGCCCCGGGCGCTTGTGGCACGGGATACGCGCGGGCTCATCAAGCTGGTCGCGGACGCAAAAACAGACCGTCTGCTGGGCGGCCAGATCCTTGCCCCCGAAGGTGCCGACAGTGTCCAGACACTGGCGCTTGCCCTCAAGACTGGCATGACGGCGAAGGTGCTCGGTGAGACGCTATTCCCGTACCTGACGACCGTGGAAGGGCTGAAGCTCGCCGCCCAGACCTTCGACAAGGATGTGGCGATGTTGTCCTGCTGTGCAGGGTAGCCGCCTCCTCCGTCGCCTCCTGAGACGATCACACTCCCGGCACCGAACATCGCTATCGCGGAGCTTGACCCTGCACCATGGTACAGGGTTCAGAATAAACAATAAGGAGAAAGCACATGGCGAATCTGACGATCGGCAGGGCGGCGAAGGCGGCAGGCGTGCGGGTCGCGACGATCCGATTCTATGAGCGCCGGGGCCTGATTGCGCAGCCGCCAAAGCCGGAGAGCGGATACCGAACCTATCCACCAGACACTATGGCGCGCATCCACTTCATCCGGCAAGCCCAGGAGATTGGCTTCTCACTGGCGGAGGTTGCGGACCTTCTATCTCTGCGCGCCGCCCCCCACGCCGACTGCGCTGACGTACGCGGTCGCGCAATCGAGAAACGCGCCGAGGTGCAGGCCAAGCTCGAACAGCTTTCACGCATACACGCAGCGCTCGACGAACTGATTGCTAGCTGTCCCGGTGGCGGCGACGTCAAGGCCTGTACGATCCTCGACGCTATGCAACGCAAACCGGATATCGCCAATACCAAGCCTTCCACGGCAACGTCCACTTCCGAAAAAGGTGTGCGAGAGATGAAGACGACGACCCTTACCATCAAGGGAATGCACTGCGACGGGTGCGCCCGCACAATTGAAGCACTGCTGTCCCATATCCCCGGCGTACGCAAGGCAGAGGTCTCCTTCGACGAACGTCGCGCCCGAATTCTGCACGACCAGAACACGGCCTCGACAACCGACCTTACTGCAGCGATCGCCAAGGGCGGTTTCACCGCAAGCGCAAGCAAGACATGATCGAAACGAGCTTCATGGGTCTTTTCGCGCTCCCAGCCGGTCTTGGGCTGATTGGCTTTGTCGAGCCCTGCTCGATCGGCTCGAGCCTCGTTTTTGTAAAGTATTTGGAAGACAAGAGCGCGGCCGCCAAGCTCGCGGAAACCACCCTGTTCGCATTCACGCGCGCAGTCTTTATCGGTCTATTGGGCGTTCTCGCTGTGGTAATCGGTTCACTATTCCTCGATCTGCAATGGGGCGCCTGGTTGTTTCTAGGCGCGCTCTATGTGGCGCTCGGCTTGCTGCTCGCGACTGGGCGCGCTCGTCCCCTAATGGTCTCGCTTGGCCCGAGTCTCAAGCGATTGAGCGGGCGGAGCGGATCCGCGGGTCTCGGCTTACTGTTCGGGCTCAATATCCCGGCGTGCGCTGCGCCGCTTCTCTTTGCGCTGCTGGCCGGCGCCGCCGCTTCCGGCGGCCCGACGGCAATAAGCGGGTTCGTCGCGCTGGCCGTCTTCGGCCTCTTTCTGTCACTGCCGCTTGTCGCTTTGGTGCTCATTCCGGCCGCACGCGGCCTACTTGATCGCTTCGCCGCACTCTCCGGACGTTATCCGGTCTTCGCGGGCCTCGTCCTCGTCGCGCTCGGCGCCTGGTCGATCGGGTTCGCCTTGTTCGCCGACATCGATCCGGGCGCTGCGGCCGCCCCATGAAGGAGAACCAGCCATGACGACAGCGACAGCCGTCGAGGACCAGCCAGCGCCCTGGAGCGAGGAACCTTCCGAGCGACCGGACCGCGCCCGCATACGCGCGCGCATCGGCGGGCTGCACTGCTCGCTCTGCACCGGCACGATCGAGAAGGCGCTCGGCCGACAGATGGGCGTCGACAAGGTCGCGGTCAGCCTGACCCACGAGCAGGCGCTCGTCGAATACGATCCAGGCAAGGTGACGCCGGAGGCCCTGCTCGGAACGCTTCGCGACATCGGCTACACGATCCACGACCCGAACAAGCTGCGTCCCTATGAGGAAGAAGAGCGCGAGCTCGTCGCCGAGGGGCGCCGGTTCCTCACGGCCACCGCATTCAGCCTTCTGTCCATCGCGCTGATAACCGATCCCGCCGGCCCGCTGTCACTGGTCTTGCCGGCCCTGGCGACAGTCAGTCTGGTCGCCTTCGTCTTCCTTGTTCTGCGCGCACGCGGCTTGTGGCCGGCGATCGCGGGCGCCGGCGGCCTTGGCGCGCTTACGTGCGGCTTGCTCGCCCTCAAGGGCGAAGGACTGCTGGTCGGCTTCACGCCCTGGATCGTCGGGGGCCTCGCCGCGGCGATCGTCTTCGGCGTCGCCCGGCACATTCTGGTGATGGCTTTTCAGGCGCTGCGCCGCGGCATCCTGAACCAGCACGTATTGCTGGAGGCCGGCGCCTTCGCCGGACTGGCCGGCGGCGTCATCGGCCTCGTCGTCGATCGCCCCGGCTATCCGACCGCGCCGTTCTTCGCGGTCGCGGTCATGGTCGCGACCTACCACATCTTCTCGGAATGGCTCTCGCTGATCGTCAAGACGCGGTCCTCGCAGGCCGTCAAGCGTCTGCTCGACCTTCAGCCGGACACCGCCCGTGTCCAGCGCGACGGCCGCGAGGTGGAAATCGCGCTTTCCGAGGTGGCGCAAGGGGACCTGGCGCGCGTCCGCCCCGGGGAGCGGCTGCCGGTGGACGGTGAGGTTGTCGAGGGCCGCTCCGCCGTGGACCAGTCGCTCGTCACGGGCGAGCCGATGCCAGTCGAGCGGCAGGCGGGCGACGCGGTCATCGGCGGCACGATCAACGGCAATGGGACGCTGCTGGTCCGGGTGACCGCCGTGGGCGCGGAGAGTTTCTTGCAGCGCGTCGCGCGCGAGGTCGAAGACGCCCGTGCCCTCAAGCCCGGCCTGTTGCACCTCGTCGACCGTGTGCTAAGAGTCTACACGCCGCTGGTGCTGGCGATCTCCATACTGTCTTTCCTCGGTTGGGCCTTGCTGCCGCAGTTGCTTGGTTTCCCGGCCGACCTTCAGCGCGCGATATTCGCGGGATTGAGCGTGCTCGTGATGGGCTATCCCTGCGCCGTCGGCATCTCCGCGCCGTTGTCGATCGTGCGCGGCGCCGGTGAGGCGGCGGAGAAGGGCGTCCTGATGCGCACGGGCGAGGCGTTCCAGGGCTACCGGGTGGTGCGCCAGATCGCCTTCGACAAGACGGGCACGCTGACCGAGGGCCAGCCGCGCGTCCACGAGGTCGAGGCGGCGTCGGGAGATGCCGACGCGCTCCTGACCCTTGCGGCGGCCGTCGAAGCCGCATCGGAACATCCCCTGGCTGAAGCCGTGGTCGAGGCGGCTTTCGAGGCGGGTCTGACGCCGCCCGACGCCGAGAGCTTCGAAGCGACACCTGGCAAAGGCGTCACCGCCCGTATCGACGGCGCGAACGTGCTGGTCGGCAGCCCACGCTTCGTCACGGAGAGCGGTGTGGATCTCACGTCGATCGAGCGACAGGTCAGCGAACTGGAGGACAAGGGACGCACGGTGATTGTAGTGGTTCGGGACGGCGAGTTCATCGGACTTCTGGCGCTCGGCGACGCACCGCGCGGCGATGCTGCCGAAACCATCACCCGGCTTCGCGACGCCGGTGTTCGCACCGTGCTCGTCACCGGCGATAACGAGCGGACGGCGGCCCGCGTCGCCAGGGATCTCGGGCTCGACGAGGTTCACGCCGAGGTGCTGCCGGGCGAGAAGGCGGAGTTGATACGCAATCTCCAGACGCGCGGGCGCACGGCGATGGTGGGCGACGGCGTCAACGACGCGCCCGCCCTGATGCAGGCCGATGTCGGCATCGCCATGGGCTCGGGCACCGACATCGCCATCGACGCCGCCGACATCATCATCCTGAACAATCGCATATCCAATGTCGCCGAGGCGCGGGAGATCAGCAGCGAAGGCTACCGGAAGATGTTGCAGAACGTCTCGCTCGCCTTCCTGTTCAACGGTGTCGGCGTCCCGCTCGCCGCGACCGGGTTGCTTTATCCGGTCTGGGCGATGGTCGCCATGGCGGCGAGCGTGACGGCGATCTTCGTCAACTCGCTCTGGGGCCGCCCGCGTCTTTTCTTCGATGCGCTCCTTAGTGTTGGACGACCACTGCCGGAGAATGCGAAGGCCTGACCTCCGTCGAGTCGGTTATGTTTGCGCGGATATCGCATTAAGCTGAAGTTAATTGGATAAATGGATTACACAGCGTTTTGTCGGTTGGAACATCGTAGCGCTTCTGTAATGGGCCATTGTTCGTCAAGTCCCTCTGAATGATTATCTCGTCGCCAGGATCGTTGGCATTTTCGTCACCCGCGGTGCGGTCCGCCGACTGCGATCGCCGGTTCGGCCCGAAAATGTCTGCTCAAAGGAAACACGTTACGACCGGGGCAGCGAGGTTACCCCTGCTTTGCATCTCAATCATGTGTTTGTATGCAGGCCCAACTGATCCTATCGGACGACGATGAGCCTCAGCGTCGATACGCTCAGCAAAAGCGTGGCAAAGCCACTTTTACTTCAACAGTCGAGGGATGGCGTTTCCGCACTACCATCTCCCTCAACTACTACTGGTAGAGCTGTGCCTGTGTGACGGCAGCGAAGATGATTTCACCGGCAAGCCCGAAACCTATGACTCCTGCCGCCGAAACGGCCACCGCGATCACCGTCCATCGACCGAGAACGGCGATAGGCGCGTCGCCAGCCGCGAAACAGACCGGCGCGACGAAACGCAGATAGTAGAAGAGTGAGATGACGGTGTTGGCGAGCGCGACGACGGCGAGCCAAGCATAGCCGCCGTCGATGGTGGCGAGGAACAGCGTCAGCTTGCCGAAGAAACCGGCAAGCGGCGGAATGCCGACGAGCGAGAGAAGGGCGACGATGAGCGTGATCGCGACGAACGGCCGGGCGCTCGCAAGCCCTTTGTAGTCTTCGCGGGTCGTGCGGCCTCGCAGATGGGCAATGACGGCGAAGGCTGCGAGATTGGAAAGCGCGTAGCCGACCAGAAAAATGAGCAAAGCCGAAAGCGCGCTGTCGCTCAGGCCCACCACGGCTACCGCCATCAGCGCATAGCCGGACTGCGAGACCGACGACCAGCCGAGCATACGGCGCATGTCGTCCTGCCAGAGCGCGGCGAGATTGCCGAGAGTCATCGTCGCGACTGCGAGAATCGCGATCAGCGGACGGATGGTGAAGGCCTCCGGCGGAAACAACTCGACAAGGCGAAACAATGCAATAGCTGCACCGATCTTTGGAACGACTGTGAGGAAAGCGGCCGCCGGCGCGGGCGCGCCTTCGGCGATGTCCGGCACCCATGTATGCGCCGGCACGGCGCCGAGCTTGAAGGCGACACCGATGACGACGAGCGCGAGGCCGAGCAGGAGAAGCGGCGAGGGCGCGAGATCCGGCAGGTTGGCGGCGATTTCACCATAGCCGGTCGCCCCCGCCATGCCGAAAACGAGTGTCACGCCGACGACGAGGATAGCATTGGCGAAGGCGCCGACCAGGAAGTACTTCATGCCAGACTCAACGGAGAGCGGCCAGTCGCGGTGATAGGCGGCAAGCGTATAGCCCGTCACCGAAGAGAGCAGCACACCCATGACGAGTTGCAGGAGATCGGCCGCCCCGGCGAGCACCATCGCGCCGAGGGCGGAAAAAAGCAGGATCGCGTAATATTCGCCGTGACGCTTGTCTGTGCGAAACCAGTCGGGCGACATAAGGATCGCGAGTATGGTGCCGGCGAGGATCATCAGCCGCGCCCAGACGCTCGCCCCGTCGATCGCCCAGGTGCCGGAAAAGGTGAGCCGCGCCTCTTCGCTCTGCCAAGAGAGTATGAAACCAGCGACGGCAAGACCGGCAAGCGCAAGCGGTGCGACAAGCCATTGGCGCCGCTCGCTCGTGAAGCTCGCCAGCAGCAGCGCGCCGACGGCCGTCAGGATGACGACCACTTCAGGGACGATGTCGCCGACCGGCATGTCCATGTCAGCCGCTCCCGAGAATGGCGCGGCCGGCGCCGTCGATCATGGCGAGCAGCCAGCGGGGATAGACGCCGATCAGGACGACGAGGAACAGAAGCGCACCGAGTGTTGCGCCTTCCGTGACGCTAAGATCGGGAAAACCCGCCCAGCGTTTCGGCAGGTCGCCGAAGAAGAGCTGCTGTACCATGCCGAGGAACAGCGCGGCCGTGATCAGGATGCCGATAAGCCCGATCGCGGCGATCCACGGATAGACGGCGAAGGTGCCGACGAAGATCTGGAACTCGGCGACGAAGCCGGCAAGTCCGGGCAGACCGAGGCTCGCGAAGGCGGCGATCACGGTCGCCGCTGTCAGCTTCGGCGCGGTGCGGGCGAGCCCGCCATAGGCGCCGATCTCGTATTCCTTGCCGCGCTGCCAGAAGCTGCCGGCGATCAGGAACAGCGCGCCGGTGATCAGACCGTGCGCGACCATCTCGACCACCGCGCCGGTGAGCGCGAGCTGCCGCGCGGCTTCTTCGCCGGAGAGAAGCGCGCCCGCCGCGGCGATGCCGAGCACCGAATAGCCCATGTGGTTGACGGAGGTGTAGGCGATCCGCCGCTTAAGGTTCGATTGGCCGAGCGCGACGATCGCACCCCACAGGATCGAGATCAGCGCGACGATGGCGAGCGGAAGGGCGTAGGCGGCGAAGGTCTCGCGCATCATCGAGAAGGGAATGCGCAGGATGCCGTAGGTACCCATCTTCAAGAGCACGCCGGCGAGAATCGCCGAGGCGGGTCCGGGGGCGTAGACGTGTGCCGGCGGCAGCCAGGTGTGGACGGGAAAAAGCGGCGTCTTCACCGCGAAGCCGACGAGAAAGCCGAGAAGCACGAGCGGCGCGGCGATGCCGGCCCCGGCGAGCGGCTGGCTCTCGATGAGGTCGCGCATGTCGAAGGTCAGGCTCTCGCCGGCAAGGACAAGGGCGAGGATGGCGAGCAGGATGGCGAGCGAACCGGCGAGCGTATAGATGAAGAACTTCATCGCTGCGCGTTCGGCGTCGCCCTTCTCCTCGCCATGTCCCCAGCGCCCTATAAGGAAATACATGCCGACGAGGCTGAGGTCGAAGAATACGTAGAAGATCAGCAGATCGAGCGTCAGGAAGAGGCCGAGCGAGACGCCTTCCAGAAACAGGAACCAGGCATAATATTGCCGCGGCCGCTCACGGCTTTCCAACGGCCAGGCGATCGCGGCGACGAAGAGCAGCGCGCTCATCAACGCCAGCGCCAGCGAGATGCCGTCGACGGCGACCCTCCAGGCGACGCCGAGCGTTGGTATCCATGCCACCTCGGCAACCGCCTGAAAACCGTCGGCCCCGACGTCGAAGCCGATCCACACGACGATCAGCAGGACAAGCGGCACGGACGAGACGGCGACGGCCGTCATGCGCGCCGCCGCTTCGCTCATGCTGTTGGCGAGCGCCAGCGCCAGCGCGCCGAGAAGCGGAATGAGGATGGCGAGCGTCAGAAGCATCTTAAAGTCCCAGGAGAAGAACGAGTATTGTCAGCATACTGCCGGCGGCGATCAGCGCGTAATAATGGTGGGAAAGCCCGGTCTGCACCTTGCGGATATCGCGGCCGGAAAGACCGACAAGAAAGGCGGAGCCTTCCGGCAGGCCGTCGGTTATGCGCTCACCGATCGTCTCGCCGATCCGCGCCAGCCAGGCGGCGAAGGCGGCCGTCAGCCTGACGCCACCGTCGACGAGCCGATCGTCCTTTGCCGCAAAAACCCGGGAAGTGTGCAGCAAGAGCCGAACAACAATTTGCCGGGCGCCGTCAATCAGACGGTCGTCGACCTTGGCTGCCGTGAGACTGAGACGCCGCATGGGTTCTACGACGCCGGCGTCGATGGCGATCGCAAGGCCCAGCCACTCGGTGAGCGGGCTTTCGCGAGAAAAGATATCGCGGTGGTTGGCGAGCACCGCACCGAGGGCGAGGCCCAGCGCGACGGCGAAGAGCGAGAGCAGGACTTCGACGACACCCGATTCGGACAACTCAACCCCGAGAAGCCGCGCCAGACTGTCCGCGACGGCCGGGATCCAGAGCAAGGACAGAAGAAGAGTCAAGCCTGCGAGCCCGCCTATAGCGGCGGTCTCGGTGCGATGGCTGTTCGCAACCCGCCGGACGCCGCGCGGCCAACCGAAAACGAGACCTTGGAAGCGCATGGCATAGGCGGCGGAGAAGAAGCCTGCGAGCATGACGCCGGCGGAGATCCATGCGCTTGTATGACCGGCGGCCGTGACCACCGCCTCCTTGGTCCATGCCCCGCCGAGCGGTGGCACGCCGGCGAGCGCCAGCGCGGCGACGGCGCTGAAGGCAGCGATGAGCGGCATGGCGCGGGCGAACCCCATGCGTTCCAGCGCGAATGACCCGGTGCGTTCGCCCGCCATGCCGGCGGCAAGGAAGAGCACCGCCTTGAACGCGGCATGGGCGATGAGATGGAGCGCTGCGACGCCCGGATAGCCAGCGCCGACGGCGACGAACATCAGCCCGTAGTGCGCGGATGTGGAGGCGGCGAGCAGCTTCTTGGCGTGCGCTTGCATGAGTGCGACGACACCGCCGGCGAGCGCGGTGATGAGCCCGACGGCGACGGCGGTCGCGGAAAAACCGGGGACGCTGGCGAGCCAGGGTTCCAGCCGGATCAGCAGATAGGCGCCGGCGGCGACCATGGTGGCGGCATGGAGCAGCGCGGAAACGGAGGTGAGGCCGGCCATGGCGCGGAAAAGCCAGGGCGAGAACGGGACCTGGCCGGACTTGGCGGCCGCCGACAACAGCACGCCGAAGGCTACGACGGTGATCAGCGGCATCTCCGCCTCGGCAAGCGCGGCGAAGGAGAGCGCGCCGGTCGCGGCAAAAGCCGCCATTGTGGCGGCGAGGAGGCCGAGGTCGCCGAGGCGCGTGGCGAGAAAGGCATAGCGTCCCGCCGCCGGATTGCCGGCCTCTCGCCAGTCATGGCCGATCAGGGCCCAGGAACAGGCGCCGACGATCTCCCACCCGATGAAGAGCGTTAGGAAGTCGCCGGCGACGACCAGCAGTTCCATGCCGCCGGAAAAGATGAGCAGGATGGCGATCAGGCGTTTCAGCCCGTCTTTCGCCTCGTGCGCGGCGGCGTAGACGAGGATCGGCAGCGCGATCACCGGCACGAGTATGGCGACGCTTGCCGAAAGCGGCGTGAGCGCGGCCGTTAGCGTGAGGCCTGCGCCCCAGTCGATCGTTCCGTTCCAGCCGAAAGTCGCCGCCATCGCCGCGAGCAGAAGCGTCAAGGCGAGCGCGGCGCCGGCAAGCAGCCCGAGCGCGCGCCGCGACGGCGCTTTCACGATAAGCGCGACGAGACCAGCGAGGACCGGAGGGATGGCGAGCGAAAACAGCATCAATGCCTCATCGTCGTCAGGCTTTCGGTCATATCGGCCTGGCGTTTGCGGTAGACGGCGGTGATGAGCGCAAAGCCGATCGCCATCTCCACCGCCATTACGGCCATGACGATGATGGCGAGAAGCTGCCCCTCTGGCGCGCCGCCGAGGCTGTAAGACCAGAAGCCGATGACGGCGAGAAGGACGCCATTCAGCATCAGTTCCAGCCCCATCATCAGCATGACGAAGGACTGCTGAGAGAGTGCGCCGTAGAGTCCGATGCCGATCAGCCCGGCGGCGACGATGAGGACAGTGATAAGGGTCAATGGCCGCTCCCGTGGTTGTGGTGACCGTGCCCGTGATGATGATGGTGGCCGCCGCCTTCGCCTTCCTCCGGCTGTCGCCCAGCCGGCGCACCGCCGGGATCGAGCCCGGGCGGGACGGAGCCGGCGTCGGCGGCGCCGAAGCGCCCGGCGCGGCTCGACAGGATGACGGTGCCGACCATGGTTGCGAGCAGCGTGACGCCTGCGGTCTCGAAGATCAGCATAGAGTTGCCGAGAAGCTCGATGCCGAGGTCGTGGACCACCTGCTTGCTCTCAGAAACAGGATTGACCGGCAGCTCGCTCATCAGGATCGCGACTGCGAGGCCGATAAAGGCGATAACGCCGGCGGCGATCGAGAGGCGCTCCTGATGTACCATGTTCATTGGGTTGAGGCCGGCCGGGTTCATCATGAACATGACCATGAAGAGCGCCATCACCATCATCTCCACAGCCATCATAAAGACGGTGGCGACGCCGATATAGGGTGCGGCGCGCAGCACCATGATGAGACCAACGGCGATGAAGGAGACCATCAACAGGAAGGAGGCGCGCACCATCGAATCGGTGCGGAAGACCCGCCAGCCCGTGACCAGCGCGAGCAGCGACAGCGCGTAGAAGGCGATATCCGAGGCGCCGATCATAATGCCACCAGTCCGGCGATGATGAGGTCGAGGAAGGAAAGCGGCAGGAGCACCGTCCAGATCAGTGTCATCATCCGCGACGGCGTCAGGCGCGGCGCGGCATGCCCGGCCGCGACGACGATTACCATGACCGCGACGGTCTTGAGGACGAGCCAGACCGGGCCGGGCAGGACGGGTCCGAGATGGCCGCCGAGAAAAACCGTCGCCGCCATTGCCGAGAACGAAACCAGCATGGCGAGGCGTGCGAACTGCCAGGCCGCGCGCCCCGGCCCGGAATCCTCGATGGATGTGCCGCCGGAAAGGTCCTCCGCGTCGGCATAGTCGAAGGGACCGCGCAGCGTCAGCGATAGGCCGAGGAGGATAAAGAGCGGCAGGCCGAGCGGCTGACGTAGGACGTTCCACAACTCGCGCTGCGACTCGACCACGGCGATCACGCTGAGCGATTCGGCGGGAAGCGCCGCGGCGATCAACACGAACATGCTGACCAGCATCACCGGCAGGCCGATTGCGACATAGCGATAGGCGCCGATGAGGGCCAATGGCGAATTGGCTGACCATCCGTGGAGGAAGACGACGACCACGGTGAGCGACTCGCAGGCACCCCAGAGCACGAGCCCGGTCTCGATCGTCGTCGCCGCCACGCCCGGCGCGACCGGAACGACGCTGAGCCCTGCGGCTGCGAGCGCGAGATAGAAGGCAGGCGCAAGCAGCCAGTTGAGCGCGTCCGGCCGCTCGGTCGCGATGCGCTGGCGGGCGAGAAGCGCTGCGGCATTGGCTAGCGGGCCGCGCCATGGATCGGAGATGGCGCGCCCGGCGGCAACGGCCTCGGCAACGCGGTCCATCACCGCGGCGAGCCAGACGCCGGCGGTAACGAGCAGCACGATGAAGAGGACGGAGGCGGCGATGCTCATCCATGCCCTCCATGACTGCCATGCGCGCCGTGCCCGTGATGCGAACTATGCCCGCGGTGTGATTCGTGGGCGTTGTTGGTCACTTCTGCAGCTTCAGAACGCATGTTCACGCCGAGTTGCATGATCTCGCCGACGGAGAAGCTGGCAAGCACAAGCATCGCCTCATGCCATTCGAGCCCGGCAAGCAGGCGGTCGAGCCGCGCGTCGGCGGGTATCGTCGTCTGCCGATAATCGGCAGACGACGCATGCAACGCATCTAGCGTGCGAGTAAGGCGGGCGCGCACGTCGCCACTATCTACGGTCACGCCGAGGCCGGCGGGAATGCTGGCGAGAACCCATCGCGGCAGGGCGCGCGCGTTATCTGCCGCCCCCGGCTTTTCGCCATGAGCGATCTGCATTGCCAGGCGCTGCAATCGCTCTGCGCGAGCAGGCTGGCCGATCAGCCGCATCAGGCGCGCCGCGCGGCGCAATGCGCCGGCCGCACTGGTCTCGTCGGACTGCGGAAAGGGCGGGTGCTCCATCGTGAGCGTCTGGATCACGTCGCCCTGCAATGTCAGCTTGAGGACGAGCCCAGGCGGAAATGTCGGCAGGAACGGGCCGAACTCGGCGGTAAAGGCGTCAAGTTGAAGTCCGTCGCGGATGTCGTCGTCGGGCATCGCCATCGGCCGGCCATAGGGGGCACCGCCCATCATGCCTTCGCCGCCCTGGCCGTGATCACCCTTGCCGCGCCAGTCATTGGGCGGCTCGTCGGGCAGCAGGTCCGGTTCGGACGGCATGTCACCAGCGAGAAGCCGGCGATAGACGGTCGCAATCACCTCGGCGGCGTCTTCGCCTTCGCCGACGACCGTGGCATTGCCGAAGCGAGCGAGTGACTCGGTTCGCCAGAAGACCGTTGCGCGCGGATGTGGCAACTGGTCGTGCAGTCTTTCGAGATAGCCGAGGCGCGCTGCGTCGATTTCGCCGATCACGAGCAGGATACCGGCCTCGCGCGGCGAAGCCTTGAAGGCAAGCCGCACATCGAGCGCGAGACCGTCCACCGCAGTGAGACCGTTCTCGCCGATTGCCGCGAAGACGGGCGCGCGGGCTTTTTTGGCGAGCGCTTTGAGCAAACTCATTGCCACCGGAAGACACCCTCCCGCCAGCCATAGAGGATGCCGATTGAAAGGATCGCCAGGAACATACCCATCTCCATGAGCGCCATCATGCCTTCCTCGACATAGACAACCGCCCATGGATACATGAACATCATCTCCATCTCGAAGGCGATGAAGAGCAGCGTCATCGAGTAGTAGCGCACATGATAGCGCTGCCAGGCGTGGGTCTCCGGTGCGGCGCCGCCGAGAACCGGTGTCTTCTGGGGTTTGCTCGAAGCGGCGGGCGTGTTCGGCAAGCGGACGCGCTGGAGCGCGACGGCGAAGGCGAGGGCCAGTCCGGTCAGCAATACGGGACCGATCAGATCAATCACTCGCCATCCTCCCGGTGAGACACGAACAAAAGCCGCGCCATTCTCGTTGAAGCCGTGACCGGAAGTATAACATGACGGCGCCCCGGACCAAGACGTGACGCCTGGTTCTCCATGTAACCCCGAGGGATTGGTATGGACAGTGATCGGAGATTTTCTGAATCTGCAGGCATGAATACTAGCATTACAGTTGTATTTTTGATTTGAGGTGGGCCTGTTGGGCTGCGGCCTGATGGGCGCGCCGCCAGAGCGACCATGCGATGACATGGTCAGGATGAACGGGTTGTCGTGCGAGTCGCGTGGCGATCCGGCGGATTCCCTGGATCGACCAGCGGATCAATTGCCGATTTTGCGTCTTGCGCGCCGCCTCGTTTTTGGGGGGCGGCATGGCGTTGGCGCGATGGAGAATGACAGCCATCATGGCGAAAGCGAGCATCACCAGCGAGACGTGGCGATGCCAGCCATGCCAGGAGCGGGTTTCGTTGTGGTCGAGGCCGAACTCGTTCTTGGCGGTTTCGAAGCTATCTTCGATTGCCCAACGATGCCCCTCCACCGTCACCAGTTTTTCCATGGATGTGCCAACCGGACACCAGGTCGAGAAGAAGGTGAGATCGCCATCGGCGATGTTACGGCGGATCAGCAGCCCGCGTGTCCAGATGCCGGCGAAAGCCGCGTCGAAATCATCGGCGTCAAGATCGGCGAGTTCGAGATAGGCCCAATCATGTAGTCTCGCGCCCTTGCTTCCCTCGCCTGCCGACAGCCGTCGCCAGGCATTCTCAGGCAAAGCTTCAGCGATGTCCTTCGCCGTTCCGGCCACGGCCAGCGGTTTGCCCCATGAGCGAAAGGGATGATTGGCGTCCACACTCAGTACATAGCCCTTGGCTGCTCGTTTGAGCGTCATTTCGATGTCGCCCACGCCATAGACGCTGTCGGCCGCCACCCAGGAAAACGGCACGTTCGAAGCAATCGCCCGCTCGATCATCGTGAGCGCCAGTGCCGGCTTGGTGGCAAAGCTAACGTTTTCCGGCACATGGGCTATCGCCAAGCGATCCCGGTCATCCGTCCAGGCCTTTGGCAGATAGAGCGCCCGGTCGATGAAGGCATGACCATGCCGGGAGACATAGGATGCGAACACGCCGATCTGGCAATTGGTGATCTTGCCCGCCGAACCTGTATATTGCCGACTGACCCCGCAGGACGCCTTGCCCTGCTTGAGAAAACCGGTCTCATCAAGCACGAGGACGGCATCAGGATCGGTCAGCGTCTCAAGCGCGTAATCGCGCACGATGTCGCGCAGTGCATCCGCATCCCAGTATCCGCGGTCCAGGATCGCCTGTTGCCTCCAGGGGCCGGGATCGCCTGCCGCTTCCGCACGCATCCATCCCGTCTTGCGTCTTTCTTCCCCCAGCAAACCGTCCAAAAACTGTCCCGCTGATGCTGCCACACGCTCCTGTGTGAACAACAGTCGCATCCGCGCCTTCACTTCCCGCAACGAAGACGCCCAAAGTTCAAGCGTCGCCTCAACCGATGTACCTGTCATCCATGACCTCCTAACCATGGAAACTCATGGATTCAGACAGCGTGAGAAAATGCAACTGTAATGCTAGCTGTTCGGTCCCGGGATGAGATGGTCCGGGTGAATTCGGAATCGTTCTGGCTCTGAAGTCCATTTCTGTTTGATGAACTCGACTACGGTAAGGCCTTTGAGCATTTTCAGGCGCTTGGCGAAATTGTATGCGTCGAGGAACGTCCTGAGGTGTACTCGGAGCTGTTCATGGCCCTCGTAGTGATGGCGCCTGACGGTCGCATCTTTAATCGTCCGGTTCATCCGCTCGACCTGGCCGTTGGTCCATGGGTGGTCCGGTTTCTCGAGGCGGTTCCGAGCCTAAAGATCCGGACAGCGCTGACGACGGCTTATATGGAATCCATCACGCCGCCCGCAGCGCCAGGGCCGCGCCATGGGTGGCCAGGGTGTGGTGCAGCCAGCCGAGGCCATAACGCGCCAAGCCGGGCAGGGCGGCGTAGTAGACCGCGCGCCTAGCGCAGAAGTCGCGCAGCACTGCTGTCTCCTCCCCCAGTCCTGAGCGGCGGCCAGGGTCACCGAGCCAAGCAGGCCCTCCACCGGCACGTCCAATGCATGCTGCAGTGCGCGAGGGTGATGTCGGGCGGGCTAGCTCATCGCCGTGTCGAAGACCGGCAGCGGCAGGCGCTCACAGTGCTGTGCCTGCCAGAAGTGCTCGCGATAGAGCGCCGCCGCTGCGGCTCGGTCCAGGTGGCGGACATCACTGGCCTCCGCATCCGGATACAGCCGGCTCCGAACTCTTCGGACTGACAGCGGTGAATTGACCGCTGAAACCTCCTTGTGGGATCGAAACCCCCTTGACTTTCCCCAAACTGGAATCCTCAAATACATCCCGTACGAACAACCGACAGTCATTCGGCAAGACGGGAACATAAGGTCGTGGTCAAAACCCTTTCAACTCTCTCCCTGGCTCAGTCGGGCAATTCCTACGGCTATCACATGATGGACGGCTGGGGCGGCTGGTTCATGGGACCGGTCATGATGCTGCTGGTCTTCGGCCTCCTGATTCTGGGTGTGGTGCTGGTGCTGCGCGCCCTCGGCATCGGTGACGGCGGACGCGGCAACAGCAGCCAGGATCGGGCTCTGGAGATACTCAAGGAGCGCTTTGCCCGCGGCGAAATTGACGAAGAGGAATTTCGGAACCGCAGGAAACACCTGTGGAACTGAGTCTCACGCACAAGGACTTACAGACATGACCACAAGATTCCCCCGCTTTCCGATTCTGGTCCTGGCCGGCAGCTTGTTCCTGGCCCTTCTGCAGCTCTCCCTTCCGGCCCTGGCCGTGGAGAAACAGCTCGAGGTCTACAAGTCACCCTATTGCGGCTGTTGCGAAGCCTGGGGCCGCCATATGCGCGAGGCCGGTTTCGCCGTGGAGGTGCACGACGTGGAAGACCTGGCCCCGATCAAGCAGAGCCACGGCATCACCCCGGATCTGGCCTCCTGCCACACCGCCGTATTGGGCGACTATGTGATCGAGGGGCATGTCCCTGCAGAAGACGTCGCGCGGCTGCTCAAAGCCGCTCCCCAGGCGAAAGGCCTAGCCGTTCCGGGAATGCCGCTCGGCTCCCCCGGAATGGAGCAGGGTGACCGCAGCCAGCCCTACGATGTGATCGTCTTCACCGATAAGGGCAAGCAGGCCGTTTTCGCGCGGCACTGAGCGGGTATATACCCTCTGCCTCCAATACAGGCCGGGCCTCTATTGCGTCGCGCCGCAACAGAACCTCGTTCTCCTGAACGGCAATCGCCTCTGCGACAATGCCCGCCAACTTTCATCGCGCCGGCCCACAGCGCGGGCGGCGCTAGCCTAGAGGGGTCCCAAAGCCTGCATTTGAAGGTCTTCAATGGCGGCGAGGTGCCGCCGGCTGCTGCAACGACGGGCGTGGATACCGACAGTCCCGGGTTCTGCGCCCTTTTCAACTACGAACGGGCCTCAATCACGAAGGGGTGAGCCCCTGTAATGCGCGCTCAACCGTTCAGTCCTGGACGATGTAGTCGTCCAGGCTGTTGTTCCGCATAACCTCGACGGTATGCGTGCTGACGCCGCATGCACAGTCATGTCCGGCAGTATTATGCAAGATTGCAGCATAACGCTTGATACAGGCGTCAAGTGTAAACTGGCCTTTATGCAGAAGGTATCGGGAATATGATCTCGGTCGGAGATGTGGAAGCGGAAGCGAGCAGTGACGTACTGGAATCGAACGCAAGTTTCCTACTCCGGCTTCGAGCGTCACCCCCGATAACGTTCCCGTGTTATAGAGGACAGTTATAGGGTCTGTTGACGTTTGGGGTTTCCCTTTATGGTGATTGCCGATTCAAGGTTGCAAACGTTGGAGAGCAACCTTGAGCTGACGTGTTATATTCAATGCCCAGTGGGCACACATCGAACCTTTCTGTCTCGGCACATCCAGAACACCCGGCCAGGCCGGTCGTGATCCGCGGTTTGGTATTCCGCAGCTCTGCTCTATCCAGCGACAGACGCGGCATTGATTGAGCGCGCAGCCAAAGAACCGGGCAATGGCGGTGGGATTCGATGTGTTTGTCTTCACGATCTTCGCCATGGCGGTCCCCTTAGCGTGCTGTACACCGTTTCAGAATGATGGGGTGACAAGATGGAAGCCCGGGACGACTTGGTCGAGCATGCAACCCATCCAATCCGATATTCGTCCCTGCGTGACATGGGATCGCTGGATTGGGAGAACCATCGAGAAAGACTGGTACATGAGCAGTCGTGGCCGCCAACGACCGCCTATTATCATATCCTTATCTTGTGGCGTAAGCGATGCGGGAGGCTCGTCTCGCGCTTATCTACTGATGGAGCAGCCTTAATGGCTCGTTCAAACACCTGCCAATCGCCAAGGAAAATGACTTGTCTTGCCGCTCTCGTGACTGCCGTGTATAGCAGGGTTCTATCTAAGATGCGGCTCGGGTAGATTGGGACGATCACACAGTCCCATTGGCTGCCCTGTGCTTTGTGCACACTGATCGAATAAGCGAGATCGAGGTATCCACCGTCAGAAGTTCCTAGCTCTATCTCCCGCTCATCGAGCGTAACGCGAATCTCATAATCGTTGATACGTATTACACGGCCCATAGAGCCGTTCTGGAGGTCTCGTTGCCAGTCGTTCTGGGTCCAGATGATCGGGTCCCCTTCGGCGATATCCGGTCTTCCAGGGAAGGCGGCCCTCCCTGCGGTCAGCAAGTTATGGAAGCTCTCGTTCAGCGCATTGATACCGCCAGGGCCAGCTTTGAGTGGTGCGATGATCTGGCATTTACCTCTTTCCATGCCGTCTTTGGAAAGTCGTCGCCCAAGCTTGATAATGCTGTTGAAGGCTTGTTGTGCGGAGCAGGGGATGAATGAGACGCCGTCCTTGAGACCTTGGAAATGCTCGACAGTCGGCGTCCTTCCGTTACGGATAGCCTCTGCGACCAAGGATATCCTGCTTTCTGCTGTGTGTCGAAGCACTCGATCAAGTATGACATGGGGCATGTTCGGGTGATCGATCAGGGCATGAAACGTTAGGCCAAACCCAATCGGCGGTAGCTGTGCGGGATCGCCCACCAACAGCAAGCGCGCCAATCCAACATGACGCATGATCCGATAAAGCGTTGGCAGATCGATCATGGAGGCCTCATCGATTACGAGGATGACTTCTGGCCCTAGGTTGATATCTTTCCGCTCGGTGACACGCTTCAGGAAACTGGCGATCGTCGTTGCTCGGCGTTCCGTCGCTTCCGAGATCCGTTTCGCGGCGCGACCGCTCAGAGCCATGAGATGGATCACCCGTCCGAACCGCTCAGCAACTTCACAGACGGCGCGCAACACCGTTGTCTTGCCGGACCCAGCGTACCCCCCGAGGAATCCGATCCGGCTCCGTACGGCCATGTGAACCGCCTCACGCTGCCGTTCTGTAAGCGGGTAGGGGCGCGTCGTGTCGAAAGCGTCAATGGCTTTCTCCAACTCCTCGGAGCCGATATCCTGAGCAACGAGATCCAACTGAGCTTCCTGATTGGCCAATTGCAGAAACTGCTTGGCGACGAACGCCTCCATCGCCGCGGCGCCTGAGGGCTGGTAGCCGTCGCCGAACGGAACCGCGCCATATGACTGAACGGCCAAATCGATCGCGGCCGTCGGGGAAGCGTCGCCAGGAAGAAGTTTCCTGATTGATCGGCAGAGCTCCACCTTTCCCGTCAGCGTATGCTTGTCGTCCAATCGCCGATACAGGGCGTGCTCGACCGCCGCCACCAGGCGCCGCGGGTCGTCATCGGCAATCCCGAGCTTCCGTCCAATCGACTCGACGTGCCGCCAGCCGATGAAACCGATCAGCAGATATGGGTTGCGGCGTAGTTTATTGGCGCCTTCTGCGCCCCACACGCGGACGATCTTCAGGGCGACCCGCGTATCGACATCGAGCTCCGACAGCCAGGCGATGATGTCCATTTCGCGGAGTTTTGATGAATACACGACAAACAACCCGGCAGCCAGTTCGGCGCCGATTACGTCGGCTACGCGTGGGTCTTTGTCGGCCAAGGCTGCATGGAGGCCGTCGCCGAATGCGCTGGCGAGCCTTGACGCCTTGGCCTTCCCGATGCCCTGGAATTCCGTATCGCGCGCCAGGACCCTTTCCAGCAGGCGGGGTTTGTCCGGCCAAAGGGAAGGGGGCTCTGCCCCCCGCTTCGCTCCCCCCGGGATATTTGACCAAGACAATGATGGCTTGTTTGTCGCGAACTGCGGCACTAAACTTTCCTTACGGTACAGGTGGGGACACCGATGACCGTCAAGGCGATGATGGCGGCGGAACTCATTGAGTTCCGCCGCTTTCGTATGGGGCGATACGCTTCCCATCTGCGACGAGCTCATCGGCTACTGCCTTCGCCCGCTTGAGCTTCAGCCGAAGATCTGCATTCTCAGCAGCCAAGCACGCGACACGGGTCTCTAGGTGCTGCACTTGGTTCTCGAGTGCTTGCAGCTGTTTTCCGGTGGGGTCATCATGCGCGCTTCCGGGAGTCTTTCGCGTTTCTGAGGAGTGCGCTTCAGCGAGCATGCGAGCGCAGTCCTCATTGTCGTAGAGAACCGATCTGTTAAAACCGCAGGCTTTTGCGATCGCGGTGCGGTTCATGTCTCCGCCACGCATAGGAAGGCACTCACCGGTTGACGCCAATCTGCCCAGGTATTCACGTAGTTTCTCGACGTTCTGAACAGCGCCTTCTGCACCCCTTGGTTTAGACTGTCTCATTCCTCAGCCTCCGGCTTTCGTTTTTTTCGGTCGCTATAGGTGACGACCACATTATTATCGTGCTTGCGTGGAAGCGGCTGATCCAGCCGTTCACGGGATACTCCGGCGGCATTGGCGTTGTATTGCCATCTCAAAAACTGCTCCAAGAGATCCCTGTTTTCTTGCTCTAATCGCGCAATACGCTGCTTCTGTTCTTCGACTTTCTCATAGGCTCGGGCGAGCGCGACATCGCCATGTGGAATAGGGCCTTTACGGTTCGAGCCCGCATTTCTTAGGGCAAGCTCCGTCTGCTCACGAATTCGATGCTTGGCTCTTTCGAATGCGTCCGTAACCCGAGGATATTTGTGCATCGCCATTTTCGTGTAGCGATACCCAACCTCCGTCTCGAAGACTGCGAGAAAACGATCCCAAGTAAGCTTGTTGGACCATGCATCCAACAGACGAACAGCTGTCTCGACATCCGCATCCGTGATCCGTCGGCGTTGTTGCATGTCACGCACCCATAACAAAAAAGTCGTCTCCGAGGCTTAGTTGCGTGGAGGACGCATTTGTCTTGGATGTCGGATCAACGTTATGCTCGTTTGCTTTGATTGCTGGCTCAACCAAGGCATCTTCGGCATCCCGGATCGCCATCGTCAGCCCTGTCTTTGTCTGCGGGAAAGTGGGTGGCGGGAGCGTTATGATTGTGCCGTCTTGGATCTTCGGATCGGTCAGCAGTCCGAGTGCCATTTCCCAACGCTCTCGCTTGTGTTCATGAATATCTAGCCATCGCTGGACACCCGGTTCCCCAGCCTCGACAGCTTTGGCGCAGTTCCTGATCGCTTTCGTATGCAGCTTGACCTGCATTTCTGCTTCGCTGATATCTCGGCTATCGCCTTTGGTGAGGCTGTTCTCACCACAGTTGATGCAGTCTTTATCCTTTGGACAAGGCGTTAGCGAGTAATCATGACGGCACTGACCGTATCGCGTCCGATGGACTGCGCCGAACTCTTGCCGTAGTGCTTCCTCGTAGCTGATCGGCTCGTTCTTTGTTCGTTGCTGGCACTTGTCGTGAAGTGGTCCTTCGACCTTGAGCTCAATGTGGGCTTCGTCACCCATACGGGTGTAAGCCTCAATAATTGCCTCTTGTGGGAGCCAGTTGTACCACTCGTTCTGGCTAGGTGATTTGCGGCCCGACCAGAAGGCAATTAATTCCTGCGAGAGGTATTTTGACTGAGCGAGCGTATTCAACAGATGGCGCGGTTGGTGTGATGACAGTTTCCAAGGCTTGCCGGTTTCCGGATCGAGCAAATTGTGACGCCAGAAAATCGTGGTGCCGCTAGGTTTTTTACCAAGATCATGGACGATCATGGAGGTCGTCACGGATGACGGGACATTCCAGTAAGTTACTGAGGCAGATCCTTTCGAATGCGCCCGGGCCGCTTCTTTTGGAATCGTAAAAAGTGCCTTTGAGTATTTTAGCCCTGTCACTGGATCGGCAATCGGGAAACCTTCAGGCAGCATCTCACGCGCGATTCGTTCCACATCTTCGAATGCGTAGAGACCCGTTTGTCCTCTCTCGACGCGAGTCACGCCCCGACGGTTGAAGAACGTATTATCTGGGGTGCGATCACAACCCAAGATCTCGTAGGCCTGTTCTCGTGACAGCCTTTTTCCGCGTAAGTGCTCGTAACCTGGCGGGAGATAGAGTTGATCAGGGTTTTCCTCGTACCACTCGGCAGCAGTCCGGGCGGACTTTCCAAGTTCGCTAAGGCGGGTGACGGCCTCTACGGCAAGGTCTTCCCACCCTGGTGAGGTGGCCCATTTTGTCATCGCAGCGCCGCCCTTTTCTGGCAGCCAGGACAATCCCAGTATCGGTTCGCCTTCATCGTCTCCGTGCGTGATGCAGGTCGTTGGCAAGGTCGTGATTTCGCCGACCCGGGAGGGGGCAAACATGGAAAGCGCAAACCATGCCGAGGTTATGGTATCGCTGTATGAAGCTGGATTCTGGAAGACGGATGCGAGGTCCAAGATGCACTTGATGTGAGGCAGCTTATAGGTTTCACCTTCACGTTCCGACTTGGCGTTCACCATGTTGGAACGTTTCGGCTTTTTCCACTTGAAGGGGTTTATCCATGTCAGTGGAACTGCCGAAAGACGCCCCGCTTCGATATGATCATGAATGAACCCTTCGAGCGTGCGACCTGCCTTCCATGCATCGCCCTTCTCGGCAATGATCTCTCCAGCGATACTCAAAACGTGGTCGTTTAAATGTTCAATGCTTGGTGGCAGGTTCGCCTGTTTCAGCGCCTTGTAAAGGACCCGTATCACCCCAAGATAGCCGGAGACCTGGGCGCCTCTCGATGTCCGCAACTGATTGGCGATCATCGCTTTCGCTTGATCGTAAAATGGCTGCGGGAAGGGCTTATTGCCATACGCCTCGGTAGAGAAGATTGCGATGGTTTTCGTATTGGCCCGCTTCGGCATGAATGGGGTTAAATCCCATTTCATGTCGTTCCATTGGGCTGCATGCGGGCCATGGAAGTAGATCGCGTTCTTCTGCACGAAGTTGATAAACGCCTCGATGTTTCGCTGCGCATTGCGCTGTGTCGGTGCGACGAAGGGAATGACTACATTGTTCATGATGGCTGTCCTATGCAGTCATGGCATCGCGCTGAGCGATAATCTGATTGGTGGCGTTGATTGCATTGATGGTAATATTCTTGATCCGATCATCGGTCTCCCGTTCCATGTCGGCCTGGAGCTGCGTGAGGAGGTCTTCCCACGGAGCTTTTACGAATGGCTCGAATTTATCGCAGGTGAGACAGGCGACGGGAGCGTTCTGGTAGCATTTCGCCAGGGTTCCGCAGGCCCCTATGGAATCCCCCGTGAGACTCAGGAAGTCCCGGATCAGGGCCGCATCGTCGCCGTGCCGAGACGCCTCATGTAGGTCCTTGATCAGACGGCCTCGAAAGGCCCTGGAGATCAGATCCATGTGCCCACTTAATGCGCCCTTGATTGGCCGTTGCAGGGCAGGCATGGCGGCCTTGTAAGATTGAATGCACCACGTTGTTCGATGGGTCAGTAGCCGTGCTACTTCATGGTCACTCGCCCCCTGGGCAAGCGCCCGTGTTCCAAGGGTGTAGCGGAAGCGATACGGGTGGATAGGGATGGGACCTTCAAGTCGATCCGACCACGTTGGCACTTTCCTGAATATTGCCTTTAGAGTCGGAGCCATCCGGGAGGATGAGATCTTGAATAAAGGGGTGTCGGGCGGGATATCCATATAGCCAGGATGAATCTCCGCGAGATAGCTGAGGAGAACATCGACGAGAACTGTCGGAGATCGACGCGCCCATTTCTCGCTCACGACGGCCTTTTCACCCTTGGCAAGAGGCATCATCAGCATGATTTCCTTGCCCTCAGGTCCGTTGGTGATGCGGACATCCCCAATCGTCAGTTTGCCCATCTGGATAGGTCGAACCCCGGTCGCGATAAACAGCCAGACCAGTGTGTATTCATCGATACCAAGTATACCTGATTGGTAAGCGTTGTTCACACCGTACTGGATATCTTTGAGCTCTTGCTCAGTTAACGCCCCGCGATATGGATCATTGGTCACGAGGACAAAGTAAGCTCCTTTGCCTTCTTCTTCGAATTTTTCGGGTTGTTCCAGAAATCGCCTCACTTCCTCCGAAAGAACATCAGATGCAGTCACTTTGAGCTTACCGAGCAATGCCCGGAAGAAAGGCCAATAACTCATTTTCACGCATTGCGGAAAAGCTGCAATATCTGCCAGATGCAAGGGCCTGGTTTGGTCAATATTGCATTTGGTAAAGAAGTGCTTGGATGCTTTTAGTACGCTACGTGAGTATGATACAGAGTGGGTAGATAGCAGGCCTACAAGTTGCTGGAGAAGGATTCTGCCAAATTCTGATGATTGATCGATCCAAGAAAAATCAAAGGTATGTTTTCGACCGCCCGCGCCATCTATGACGATGGGCCTGTCCAGCGTGATATCGATTGTTAGGCCATTCAAAAGGCGGACTGCTTTCGTCTGATTGGGTAGGGAGTTCGATGCCGCTGCCGATCCTGCTTTCATCTTATCTTGTCCTTGTACGCGAAGGGCTATTCGTCGGACGGGCATCCGGGCCGATTTCATCAAGAAGGGCTTTCGCAACCTCGTCGGCCTTCCGGCGCGTGTGTCGCCTGTTGTAGATTTCACCCATCTCAGAGCCGTCCGACCAGCCCATAAGGCGGTTCCGCATTGCCTTTTCTTGATCCGGCGTGATTCGGTCGCCCTTCTCAATGCGCTGATCGACCATAAGGCTGAACCGTTCGTTCCATGTCCGTCTCATGGTATGGGAGGTTAGCCACTCTGGTACCTCCGGAACCTTTTCGCGAATTGTTTGGAACATCGTGCTGATTGTCTGTTTGGACAGATGGGTGCCAGTTTCTGTTGTGAACAACCACTCTCTGGAACGCGCGCTCTTGGGCAGTTTTGCCCAATACTTATCGACGAAGACATCGAATGCGTTTGCCGTGTGTTTGCTTATTGGCAGGGTTCGAGGGCGGGTCTTTGAGACCCGAATATTCAACTCGCGCGAAGCGTAGACTACATCGCTGGCCTTAATGTTGTGTAATTCATCGATACGACAGCCAGTGTCGAGGAACAATCGCCAGATTAAATAGTTCCGATACTGGACAAACGGATGGGAAAATGGGTTTCTTTCCGCATCAGGCTGGATGACCTGCTCGATGGTCTTGCAGGTCTCGATGTCCATCGCCTCAAGGGTCTCGTCATCTAATCTTTGCCTGACCCGCGGTGCCAGTGAACGAAGGCGGGCAATGGCCTCCAAAGCTCGAACTTGAAAATCCGGATTGAAGCCGCCTTTGCGATCGGTAATTCCTGATCGCCTCTTCAGCATCCATTCGGCATAGCTGGCGACGTATCGAATCCGCGTCGCCTTATCCGCTGCTTGAATTGTGTTGCCACGGTTATGCGCCATCTCGCGGACATTGGGCCGGGCAGATTCAAGGCGCGATACGTTCCCTGTGTTTTGCTTCTGATGACTTCGCGCAGCAATCCTGTCTTGAAACTTTGCGGTGTAATCGAGGAAGTCAGCGATTGCCTCAGCATCTGAAAAGCTGAAAAAGGACCCAGAGATCAGGTCCTCATCGAAGTCGCGCCCAACGCTCTCCGCCCAAAGCCGTGTTGACGACACAGCCATAAGCATATTGCGCGCAGAATTATGTGACTTGCCGCGATTCCGGAATTCGATTGTCGAGTAAAGGTTCGGCCAGTAGAGCGGAATGCCATCCAGGCCAACCATGATAGCCATTTTCTCGCCGCTGCGAGTTGCAAATATTTTGACAGATGCGCGCACAAGAAACAGCCCAGTAGTTGACACTTTTTCGTGCCATTTTACCGCCTAAAATAGAGTAGCGCAATAGTTTTCATAAATTACAGGATATTTTTGTTGTAATACAGTCCTTTAGGGGAATTTCAGTTTACGTTTTCAATTGTATACTCCCTACTGGCAGGACAGGCATTCCTCGTAGTCCACGGAACTGTCCTGTCCGGCGGGCTGGTCCGTGCTGTTCACCTTGCCGCGCAGCGGCACGATCGCTCCCGACATCAGGCCCGGCGCCGACTCCGCCCTCTGCACCGAACGTGATCGGCAGTAGTACAGGCTTTTCACGCCTCTCTTCCAGGCCATGAGATGGATCTGGTGCAGGTCGCGCTTATGCACGTCGCCCGGCAGGAAGAGGTTCAGAGACTGTGCCTGGCAGATATAAGGCGACCGGTCGCCGGCCAGCTCGATCAGCCAGCGCTGGTCCAACTCGAAGGCGGTCTTGAAGACGTCCTTCTCGTGCTCGTCCAGGCAATCCAGATGTTGCACCGAGCCGTTGTTGAGCGTGATCGAGCTCCAGGTCTCCTCGTCGTTGCGGCCACGTTCCTCCAGAAGCGCCGTCAGGTGCGGATTGCGCACGTTGAAGGAGCCGGACAACGTCTTGTGCGTATAGGAATTGCCGGCAATCGGCTCGATGCCCGGCGAGGCGCCGCCGCAGATGATGGAGATGGAGGCCGTGGGCGCAATGGCCATCTTGTTGGAGAAGCGCTCCATGATCTTGTGTTCTGCCGCGTCGGGGCAGGGGCCGCGCTCCTCGGCCAGCTTGACCGAGGCGGCATTGGCCTGGGCACGGATATGCTTGAAGATGCGCTCGTTCCAGACCTTCGCCATGACGCTTTCCCAAGGAATGCGGTTCTTCTGAAGGAAGGTGTGGAAACCCATCACGCCCAGGCCCACGGAGCGCTCACGCTGGGCTGAATAACGGGCGCGGGCCATGCTGTCCGGGGCGTTCTGGATATAGTCCTCCAGCACGTTGTCCAGGAAGCGCATGACGTCCTCGATGAAGCCGGGCTGATCGTTCCACTCGTCCCAGGTTTCCAGGTTCAGCGAGGAGAGGCAGCAGACGGCCGTGCGATCGTTGCCCAGATGATCGATGCCGGTGGGCAGGGTGATCTCGCTGCACAGGTTGGACATCTTCACGCTGAGGCCCGAGCGTTTCTGGTGCTCGGGAATTGCGCGATTCACGTGATCGGAATAGATGACATACGGCTCTCCAGTCTCGACGCGTGCGGTGAGGATGCGGATCCAGAGCTGACGTGCGGAAACCTTGCGGATGATCGAGCCGTCCTTGGGGCTCTTGAGGCCCCATTCCTCGTCGTCCACGACGGCGCGCATGAAGGCGTCGGGAATGGTGATGCCATGATGCAGGTTGAGCGCCTTGCGGTTCGGGTCGCCGCCGGTGGGGCGGCGCAGTTCCACGAACTCCTCGATCTCCGGGTGGTCGACAGGCATGTAGACGGCCGCCGAGCCGCGACGCAGGGAGCCCTGGCTGATGGCAAGCGTCAGGGAGTCCATGACCCGGATAAAGGGGATGACGCCGCTGGTCTTGCCGTTCATGCCGACTTTCTCGCCGATGGAGCGCAGGTTGCCCCAGTAGCTGCCGATGCCGCCGCCACGCGCGGCCAGCCAGACGTTCTCGTTCCACAGGTCAACGATGCCGTCCAGGGAATCGCCAGCCTCGTTCAGGAAGCAGGAGATCGGCAGGCCCCGCTTGGTGCCGCCGTTGGACAGCACAGGTGTGGCCGGCATGAACCAGAGGCGCGAGATATAGTCGTACAGGCGCTGGGCGTGCTCGGAGTCGTCCGCGTAGTGGGCTGCCACGCGGGCGAAAAGGTCCTGGTAGGATTCGCCGGGCAACAGGTACCTGTCGGCCAGTGTGGCCTTGCCGAAGGCGGTCAGGCGGGCGTCGCGCGAACGATCCATGAGGACAGTGATGCCGCGGTCGTTCTGGAAGCGATCGCGAATCCCGTCATCCGGCAGCAATTCTTCGGAGGTGGTATGAACGGCGTCTGTGGAAGCCTCCTCAGGAGTCAGGTCGGGAGCCTGTGTGGGGGAGGCGCTTTCCTCCTCTGCCTCTGTCCCCATCTTGTCCACAGGCCCGGTGGCCTCTTCAGTCGCCTGTTTGGCCTGAAATACTGCCGCGCCGTCCATTGCCGTCTCCATTTGTCCACAAGCTGTGAAAAATTGGCCTGTGCGCAAAATCTTGCGCTTGCCCCCTGCCAAGACACCAAATCTAGCACATGACAGATTTCTGTCCACTGGACATACCATGAACGTCTTTTCGAGGAGCAGGCTGTTGCCAACAGGGAACAGTCCGCCTTGAAGCGACTCGCAAACGGCCCTTAACAGGAAAGCATGTGCGGTCGCTTTTTTCTTATCTCGCCCGCCGAGCGCCTGCGAGCACTCTTTCGGCTAAAGAGCGTTCCGGAGCTTCGTGCACGCGCGAACATCGCGCCGGGCAGTGCCGTGCCCGCGGTCCGGCATGACGGGCAGGGGCCAGCTTTCTTCATGCCCCAGTGGGGACTGGTGCCGGCTTGGTCGAAAGACAGGGACATGGCTCTCCGCCTGAAGAATGCCCGCAGCGAGACCGCGCCGGGAAAGGCGGCCTTTCGGGAGGCCTGGGGCCAGCGGCGTTGCCTGATACCGGCGGACGGTTTCCTGGAATGGCCCGGCGGCAAGGGACCACGGCAGCCCTATGGCGTGCGCCATGCGGAAGGGGAGATGCTGGTTTTTGCCGGGCTCTGGGAGCGCTGGTACGATCCCACCCAAACGGTGCCCCGGGCGCTTGAAAGCTGCACCATTCTGACCACGGCGGCGCGCGGCCAGCTGCGCTCCGTGCATCACCGCATGCCGGTGATGCTGCGGCCCGAAGATTTCGAGCACTGGCTGGATCCGGCCACCCCGGCCGAAAGGCTTCCGGGATTCATGGTGAGATTCCCTGAAGCGCAATTGACGCTCGCACCTTTCCCGCAGGCCCTGAACGATTCCCGGGTGGACGACGCCGCCCTGCTGCAACCTGCCCCGATGCAGGAGGCCGCACCGTCGCAAGGCTCACTGTTCTAGATCAACCGGCCGATACTCTGTCTGGTCCGGGCGGCCGGGGGCGAAAAGCCAGACCGGTCGACGGGGCGCATCCATGCTGTCCAGTCGGACGTCGGGCAGTGCCAGCAGGGAGCTGGAGAGCGTGCCGAAGCCGTTGTCCAGGGAAAAGCACATGGCTGCGGATGCCGTTTCGCCCTCCGAAACCTCGGTGGCGGCCAGCAGGTCCTGCCAGTCCTGCCAGTCCTGCGTTTCCGGGTCCGGGCGGGAAGCGGCGCGAAAGCGCGGCAGATAGTGACGTATTCGTCCGCTGGAGGTGTCGTTGAGGTCGAAGGCGCTCAGCATCGACAGGCCGGGCGGGATGGGAAAAACGTCGATACCCGCCCCCTCTTCATCGCTGTGGCGGATCCAGAAGGCATCCAGGGCATCGGCGACCACCAGGTTGAAGCTGCGATAGGCCTGTGGCTCCAGGTCGGCCAGAGCCTCGGCAGCCGCCGTGGCTTCCGCGTGATCCAGTGCCTCCAGAACCAGTTCTCCGCGACTGCGCCGCTCCGGCGTCGACCCCAGGCTGCCGTAGCGGTTGAGGACAGCCGCCACCAGTCCGTCGTCGTTCAGGCCGAGCCAGGCGCCCTCGGATTGCAGGTCCTGGCCCGCAACGACATGCGGGCGATCGGGCCAGTGCCGACCAGGTGCTTTCCAGGAGCGGTCGCGCATCTCGTCGCGATTGCCAGCCAGAAGGATGGGCCAGTCGTGTCCCGGGGCGCGATCGATGACGAGAGTGCACATGTGCCAAAAATCCGTTTACTGCTTGCTATTCACCTATCGGGGCCGAAACGCTATAACGACGCTTCCGGATTCAGACAGTGGGGAAGGCGCCGTGTTGATAGGCTCTCTCCAGGCCCTAACAGTGAAAGGCAGACATTCATGAGTTTAGATGACCGCCAGAAGGCTTTCGAGGACAAGTACAAGCACGATCAGGAACTTCAGTTCAAGGTCATGGTGCGCCGAAACAAGCTGCTCGGCCTTTTCATCGCGGAATTGCTGGGGTTGACCGGAGACAAGGCCGAAGAATATGCCCGTGAGGTGATCAGCACCGACTTCGAGGAACCGGGTGACGAGGACGTCGTGCGCAAGGTGATGGCCGATATACAGAACAGCAATGTGGATTTCTCCGAGCACCGCCTGCGCAAGAAGATCGACGAACTGACGTCCGTGGCCAAGCAGCAGATCATGTCCGAGTAAAGTTCCCGGCGGAGGCCTTGCACGCAAAGGGGGCGGTCCTGTTGGACCGCCCCCTCTTCATGTTATCGCCGCACCGCTGGCGGGTTCGAGGCCGGATCAGTCCTCGCCAAAGACGCGTCGGAAGACGGTGTCCACATGCTTGGTGTGATAGGCGGGGTCGAAGAGTGCCTCGAGGTCCTTCTCGGCAATGGTGACTTCCGGATCGGCCTTGAGAAGCTCCAGGAAATCCCTTTGTTCTTCCCAGACCTTCATGGCGTTGCGTTGGACCACGGCATAGGCGTCCTCGCGGCTGAGGCCGGCCTGGGTGAGTCCCAGCAGGACACGCTGGGAATAGACCAGCCCGCCCAGCTGGTCGAGATTGCGCTGCATGTTGTCGGGGTAGACCAGCAGCTGCTCGACGACGCCGGCCAGGCGGTTGAGGGCGAAGTCCAGGGTGATCGTGGCGTCCGGGCCGATCATGCGCTCCACCGACGAGTGCGAGATGTCGCGCTCGTGCCACAGGGCCACGTTCTCCATGGCCGGGGCGACGGCCGAACGCACCATCCTGGCCAGGCCGGTCAGGTTCTCGGTCAGGACCGGGTTGCGCTTGTGCGGCATCGCCGAGGATCCTTTCTGACCGGGTGAGAAGTATTCCTCGGCCTCGCGCACCTCGGTGCGTTGCAGATGACGGACCTCCACGGCCAGGTTCTCCATGGAGGAGGCAATGACCCCAAGCGTCGCGAAGAAGGCGGCATGGCGATCCCGCGGAATCACCTGTGTGGAAACGGGTTCGGGCTGCAGTCCCAACTTTTCCGCAACGTATTCCTCCACATAGGGGTCGATGTTGGCGAAGGTGCCCACGGCGCCGGAAATGGCGCAGGTGGCGATCTCCTGCCGGGCCTGTTCCAGGCGCGCCCGGTTGCGTGCGAAGGCGGCATAGTGGTTCGCGAGTTTGAGTCCGAAAGTCACGGGTTCTGCATGGATGCCGTGGCTGCGGCCGAGGCAGACGGTGTGCTTGAACTCGTAGGCGCGCTTCTTCAGCGCCTCGAGCAGTCGGTCCAGATCGGCCAGCAGGATGTCCGTGGCGCGGGTGAGCTGGACCGCCAGGCAGGTGTCCAGCACGTCCGAGGAGGTCATGCCCTGGTGCAGGAAGCGCGCGGGCTCGCCCACGTGTTCGGCCACGTTGGTCAGGAAGGCGATGACGTCGTGCTTGGTCTCGCGCTCGATCTCGTCGATGCGCGCGACCTCGAAGGCGCCCTTGTCCCAGATGGCCTGGGCCGCGTCCTTCGGGATGATTCCCAGCTCGGCCATGGCATCACAGGCATGGGCCTCGATCTCGAACCAGATGCGGAACTTGGCTTCCGGGTCCCAGAGGGCGGTCATTTCCGGACGGCTGTAGCGGGGAATCATGATGTCGTTTCCTGATGGCAAGGCAGTGAGGTGTGTTGCAGGGCGGTAGCCGACCCCGCTCCAAAGGTCAAGGTGCACAAGCCAAGGCGAAAAACTGCCCCGGCCTCCTCGGAAACCGATCAGTAATCCCACTGCCAGCGAATGCCGACCTGGCTTCCACCGTCGGTACCGGTCTGGCTGTTGACCTTGATGTTGTCGGTTACGTCCAGTTCCACGTCCAGTTCGGTGCTGCCGGCCTGGGTTCCCTGTTCAACACCGACATAGACGCCCTCGGCGAGATAGCGGCCGATGGTGACGCTGCCCAGACCTTCGTCCTCTTCCTCGCTGGGGGTGAAGGAAACCACATCGGCCCCCAGGAGGTTGCGCGCAATGTCGGTTATACCGGGGCCTCCGCTGGTCAGGGTTGCGGCCGTGTTGGCCAGCATCAGGGCCTCGCCCGGGGACAGGCGACTGCTGTTCTTGTCGAAGAGAACGCGTGAGAGAACTTCGTCCTCCGGCAGGGTCGGATTGGAGGTCAGGTCGATCCTGGGCTCGGAGGCAGAGCCCGTCACGCGAATGATGGCCTGAATGTCTCCGGCTTGTGCAGCGGCGGACAAGTCCAGAACAGGATTCAGGTCGTTGCCGGGCGGCAGGGAAACACTGCCTTCCTGTAACTGGAAGGATTTGCCGGCGATGGAAAAGCTGCCGCGTTGAGGTTCGAGGCTGCCCGTGACCTGTGGAGACGACGCCGTTCCCTTGACCGAGAATTGCCCGGCCCATTCGGAATCAAGTCCGCGACCGCGGACGAAGACCCGGCGCGGCAGATTGATCTCGATGTTCAGCGCCATAACAGGACCGCTGTCTGCCGTCGTGTCGTCCTCTTCGTTCGCGTCCTCGTCCTGGCTCTCCTCGTCGCCGTCGTCCTGACCCAGGATGATGACGTTGTTCAGCTCGGAGACCGAAGGTGGAAGCTCGTTGACCAGACGGATCTCGATGGACTCGTTGCGGATCTCTCCGCTCACCTCCGATCGGCCCAGAAGATCACCCTGAAGGGAAAGATTCCCGCTCAGGTGAGCCGTCACGTCATCCCGATGGACGAAGCCCATGTTGCTGAATTCCAACGAGATGTCGCTTATCAGCTCCTCGCCTTCGCGGAACTGAATCGAGCCCTGGCCGGTGAATTCGCCGTCTCCGCCATCGCTTGCCTGCAGTTCCGTGATCTCGAGCCGATCTTGCCGACCTTCGATCATCAGGTTGAGGGGCTGAAGCAGGGTGCCCGAGACGAAATTCTCGTAGACGGCATTGCTTAGCTCGATGCGCCCGCCCAAGTCGGGCTCCCCAAGCGTGCCGCCCAGGGTGATATCGACCTCTCCGTTGCCGGTCAGGCGGATGCTGTCGACCGGAAACAGGCCGACCACGTTCTCGATATTGCCGCTCCAGGTGAGTTCAGCGTCCAGCGGGGCGGTCTCCGGAACCTCGAAGGCAAAGGGGCTCAGGGACAACTGGACCGGCAGGTTACCTCGAAGGTTCAGGGGCTCTTCGGCGAAACCCGAAATGTCACCCTCAAGACGAAGCTGACGGTCCTGCAGGCTGGCCGTGATGCGACCTGCCAGCTCCGGCAGGCGACCCAGTTCGCGTTCCTGCTGCTGCCTGACCTCACTGAGTCGCAGCTCGAAGCGTCCCTCGGGATTCTGCGATGCGCCCTGGAGACTGAGGTCGGCTGAGGCCTGGCCGCGCAGCGAGACATCGGGGTTGATCGCCTCCAGCAGGCTGAGCGGCAGGTTGCTCAAGGCAAATTCCATATCCGTATTGCTGGAGCCCAGGCTTCCGCCACCGCTCAGACGGCCGTCACTGATGGCGAGATCAAGGTTTCGGACCTCCAGACGTTCGCCGTACGTGACGGATAGGGGCTGTTGCAGGCGCAAGGGAATCTCGCCGTAATCAAGCTCGAGGCTTGATACGCGAACCGCTGGCGCCTCGGCTGTCAGGTTACCTTCGCTCTCAAGCGAGAAACGGACCGGCTTTCCGACCTCGCCCTGGCCCGTAAGGCCCAGACGCAGGGCCTCAAGTGGGCCTGACAGCCGTGCGTCCACGCTGTTCATTTCCGCTGCTCCGGCGGTCAGGTTCGAGAGTGCAAGGCTGCCTTCGAAGGTCGGGGCTGCAAGGGCATCCTGGACGGTGAGTTGCAGGCTGGTTTGTCCCAGTGTCAGGGCCGGTGCCGAACTCTGGCCGAGGCGAAAGCCGTTCAGTTGACTGTCCAGGGTGACAGTCTGTTCTCCGTTCTGCCCCTCGAGGCGGACATCCAGGTCAAGGGCGCCGCCCAACTGTAAGCCGGCCAGTTCGGAGAAACGCGAGAGCTGTATGCTCTCGCCCTGCAGGGTTCCGGCGGCGGGTGTGCCGTCCAGCGGCAGGCCGAGGTCGCCGGTTATGCGCGTGTCTTCTCCATGCGTGATGGAAAGGCCATCCAGCGCAAGTATCCCATCGCTCTGCAAATCGAAATCCGTTTGGGCGGCAAGAGGACCATAGTCGGTGTCCGCCTGCAGGCGGAAGCCGCCGGTCGGACGATTGTCGGCAAGATCGAGATCCAGGCTGCTGTTCAAGGTCGAGACGGAATTTCCGGCCAGAACAAGGTTATGGCCGTTCAGGTCGGCGGTGATCTGTGGCGTCGCAAAAGGTCCGCTCAAGCTGCCCGAGAGAGCAAAGCTTCCAGCCAGTGACGTTCCCAGGCCATCTTCCAAGGGGGTCAGGGAGGGAAGGTCAAGGTTGTAGTCGGCCTCGAGGGTTTCCGCCTGCAGGTCGGCGGCACCTTCGATGCCAGCGGACAGGCCTTGGCCGACCAGCATGAGCTTGCCGCTTACGCGCTCTTCCTCTGCGGGTTTGCGGAGCTCCCCGGCCAGGCGAACTTCCTGGCCCAGAAGGCCGTCGGCAAGGGGCACGCCGCTTGCGAAGTCGGAAAGATCCAGCTGCAGGTCAGCCTCCAACGGCTCGCCAGGTCGCTGCCGTGCGGTCAGCCGTCCCGTCACGTCCCCTTGCACCTGCTGTCCGCCAAGCAGGGCGGAGAAGTCGGCCAGTTGGGGGTGGGAGAGACTGATTTCCAGGTCCGAGCGTTCGCTCGCCAGATCCATACCGCCCTGGCCCGTTAGCTGGAAGCGCCCGAAGGTCCCCTGCAATTCGTCCAGGATGAAGGCCCGGGCCTGGGGAGCCAGGGAACCCGCCGCCGTGAACTGCGCCTGTCGTGCCAGTGTCCGGCCGAGTTCCTGGGAGGTGTAGTCAAAGTCTTGCGCCTCCAGGTCCAGCGAGAAACCGACCTGAGTGTCGGGATCGGCGAGGGGGCGGTCCGGGGCAAGCTGCAGCGAGAGCTGGCTGTTGCCAATCGTGGCTTGCGGGGTCGAAAGGTTCGAGACGTCGGCATCCAGGGTTGCCTGCGGGGTGCTCACCGTACCGTCCACTGTCAGGCGAGCAGTCACACCGCCGAAACGGGCGGCTCCCATGAACGGGGCAAAGGCTTCCGGATCGCGGCTTTCCAATCGCGCCTGGGCGGAGACAGTCTGGCCGTCCCCTTCGAGCGAGCCGTTGAAGGTCAGCCTGGCAGCGGGGGCCTCCAGGACGCCGTTGCGCAGCGTCAGTGCGCCGTCCTGCTGGCGCAGGAGGCTGAGCGAGAGCGCCATGTCGGGGCTTGCCAGATGGCGCAGGTCTTCCGGCAGAAGAGCGGCGATGCGGGCGGTGCTGTCCAGATCGATGCGCAACGGATCCAGGCCGACCACTGCCATTCTGGCCTCCAGTTGCGTATCCTTTCCGGCGTTGGCCGTCAGGTGACCGCTCCAGGCCTCGATCGGGCCCTCGCCATCGAGAGCAAGGCTGACTGCAGGATAGCCCTCGATCTGCAGGGCACGCGCGATCAGGCCGCCTTGCGGCTCTTCGGCTTCCACCTGCGCTGTCAGATGCCTGCTTTCGGGACGGTAGAGGAGGTCGGCCCGGACGACGCCGCGGGTTCCGTCGATGCGTTCGACCCTGAGCTTGCTTTGCAGGCTTCCACCGCGCTCGGCATGAGCATCGCCTTCCACGGTCAGGACGGCTGCCGTGCCGACCACCGCTTCACCGAGCCGGATCTCCTCGGCAGCAAGCCGCTCGAGATTAATGGACAGGGGCAGTTCAGGGACTTCCAGCCTGATTTCCTCGGGGGGTACCGCGGTTTCTTCCTCGGGCGCCGCCGTGCCCGAAGGCGGCAGGCGATCCAATTCCAGCGTGCCGAGCTCGATCAGGTCTATCTGCAGGCGCCGCTCGAGAAGCTTGAGCGGTTGCCAGCGCACTTCGGCGCGATCCAGTGAGAACCAGGTTCCCTCCGAATCGCGAATGCTGAGCTCGTGCAGCTGCAGGCGGTGGGGCAAGGGTCCTTCCAACGCGCCAATGGAGATTTCCATGCGTCCCGGGTCCGAGGCGAGCTGTTCGATCGTATCGGCCAGAAAACGCTGGCCGCTCTCCGTCTGCAGGCCAAGCAGCGCGGCTCCGAAAAGCAGCACAGGCGCCAGAACGACCGTCGCCACTGCGGCCAGGAACAGGCGCAGCCAGAAACGGCCACCTCGTCTCCGTGTCGGGGAGGTACCTGTGTCCGCGTGGCTCATATTCAGAAGGATTGCCCGATTGAGATATAGAACTGAAAGGGATCATCGACCTCGGGTCGACGGTTGAGAGGCACGGCAACATCCAGGCGCAACGGACCGATGCTGGTGTAATAGCGCAGGCCCAGGCCGGCCGCCCACTGCAGGTTGTCCACCGTGGGCCAGGAGGTGTCATAGACCTGTCCGGCGTCAATGAAGGGCACGACCCCAATCGAGTCCGTGACCTTGAAGCGTGCTTCCAGACTCATCTCGAAGAGCGCGCGGCCGCCGACAGGATCGTCGTCATCGTCCAAGGGTCCAATTCCCTGATATGGGTAGCCGCGGACCGATCCGCCACCGCCGGCATAGAAGCGTTCGTTGGCGGGGACATCGCCGCGCGAGGAACCGATGATGCTGCCTATGCGCACCCGTCCGGCCAGCACCAGCCGGTCCTCGTCCATAACCGAGAGATAGCTGGAAGCCGAAGCATCGTTGATGATGTACTGCGTTCTGTCACCGTAGAGACTGATCAGGGGCGTCATCGAGTAGCTGAAGCGCAGGCCTTCCGTGGGGTTCAGCGGATCGTCCCGATTGTCGAAGACCGCTCTTCCGGTGACGCCGGCCAGGAAGAAGCGCCGTTCCTCTTCGTTCTCCTCGACCTGGGTCAGGGCCAGACGCGGGCCGAAGCGAGCGGTCCAGTGTTCGCCGAATGGGCGCTCCAAACCCAGGAACTGATCGAAGGTCAATTCGTCGTAGGCATCGCTCTTCTCGCGCCGGAACTCGTTCTCGAACAGCAGGGTCTGCTCGCGCTGCAGGAAGTTCGGCTTGCGGAAATTCCCCTGCATCTGCTGGCGGGAGCGTGACACCGAGGCCTCCAGGTGCAGCTTCTCGTTTTCGCCAAAGAGGTTGCGGTGTTCCCAGAAGGCATCGGCGCCCGGTCCCTCGTCGGTCGCATAGTTGACGCCGACGCCTATGGAGCGAGGTGGCGCCTCGATGACTTCGGCAGAGACGGGGGCCTCTTCTCCACCATCGGCGGTGCTTTCCGGCTCCTCGCTGCCGTCCTGAGCGTCGGTTTCTTCGGGATCCTCCTGCGGGCGCTCGACGATCACGGAGGAAAAGAGGCCGGTTCCGGCCAGTTCCTGGCGAACACGCTCGACCTCACGTGAATCGTAGGTGGCGCCTTCCGGCCAGTTGACGAGTTCGCGGATGTAATTCTCGCGGACATCCTCGAGGCCGCTCAGTTGCAGCCGGCCGAACCGCATGCGCGGACCCGTTTGCACAGTGATTTCAGCACGCAAGGTCTCATTCTCGGGATCGGCCAGATAGCGCACGTTCTCGAGTGTTGCTTCGGGATAGCCATGTCGCGACAAGCTGCGCGTTATGCGCGTTTCCGCCTGGTTCAGGGGGGCGGCACGTGCCGGCTGGCCGATTTCCAGGCCCAGGTCACTGGCATTGCGCGGGACATTGTCGCCCTCGGGCACCGTTGGATGATAGGTCAGATTGTATTCCGACAGCGTGAACTGTTGGCCCGTCTCAATCTCGATGCTCACCTGGATCGGTTGCGCATCCTCGGCCACCGAGGTTTCGACCGTGCCGTTGTAATATCCTTCGGCGCGCAGGATGCGCCGGAAGCGGGCGACGTCATCCTCCATGCGCCGGCGCAGTGCAGCCGGCGTTGCCGGTTGGCGTTCGCTCTGGGTCAGGAGTGATGAGCTTTCCTCGATGAGGCTGCGCAGGTTGTCGCTGAGATCGCCCTCGATGTCCGTTGTGTAATCGACGCCCTGGATCGTACTTTCGCGGGGCGGGGGAACGCCGCTGTCGCTTTCGCCGGACCAGATTTCCTCAAGAATCGAGCACCCGCCGACGGAAAGACCGAAGGAGAACACTAGACACAATCGTATAATGGTTGGTGTTCCGGGCACGTAGCGCCGGGCGGCGGGTGCAGTCAATTCACGCTCACTGTTTCTGCGAGTTTATCCCTGTAGTTCTGAATAAAAAAATCGCGAAAGTCATGCATCCTGAAAAGTGTCGAGGACTCTTGCGGTATGGTGCCCTTTGTGAATCCGGCCTCCCGAAACGGGCGTAGCAAATCCGTGTCCGTTGCGAAGAGATGCACGGGGACTTCGCGCGGGGCGTCCTGTCCGGAGACGATGGCTCCGGCTTCGTGGTCGCCCAGAACGACCATGAGCAGCGGATCCTCCTCCACGGGGACATTGCGGATGTAACTGCCCAGGGTCTCCAGCACGTATTCTATGGACAGGCCGTAGTGCTTGCGGACGCGTTCGGGGTGCTGCCAGAGTTCGGCCGGGCTTTCGCCACTGTCGGCCCAACGGGAAAAGACAGCACCGTCCCCGATGCTCTGCCAGTCCTCGAGCACCGGCGCGATGGGAGTCCAGGGGGCATGACTGCTGATCAGGCCCAGCATTGCAAAGAATGGGGTGTCCTTGCTGCGGATTTCCCGTTCGAAATAGGACAGGGTGTACTGATCCGGCATGGTAACCCAGTTGTAGGCTTCTCCGGCGTAGTTCATGTCCCCGGCGAAAACATGCCGATCGAATCCCATGAAACCAGCTTCCGGCCAGGCCCGTGTGATGGCCGGCATCACCAGATGGCTTTCCCGGCCAGTCTCGGAAAAGGCCTGGGCCAGCGTGCGGCGTTTACTCTCGCTGAGCAGCTGGTACTTGATCTGATTGTCAATCCAGAGGCCACTGAGGAAACTGGCGTGAGACAGCCAGGATTGTCCTCCGATCGTGGGTGCTTTGGCCCATCCCGACAGGCTGTGCAGCTTCTTTTCTCGTGCCGCCTGATGCAGTTTCTCAAGCGCGGGTTTCGTATGCGAGGCATAGCGCGGATCCTCGAGGGCCTGACGGCCATAGGATTCCACGAAAACCACCATCACGCTGGCTTCCCCGAGCGCGGTGAAGCTGTCTTCCGGAAAGGCCCGGGAGAAGGGGTCGCGTTCCAGGGCGGCCTCGAAGGCCGGACGTTCGCGCACCACGGAGGCCATGCGCTCGACCTGCCCCGTGAAACTCTGGGTCAGATGCGCCGAGATCGGCAGCTTCGCCCTCTGTGCGTCCGGCAGGTAGCCGGCGGCAAGAACCAGCCCGAAGATCGCCAGCGCGGTGCGGGGCGCACTGATGACCTCCAGGTTTCGCAGTGCCCGGGCGCAGCCAAGGAGCAGAAGCAGCAAGACCAGCCCCAGGGCCAGGAACAGAAGGCCGGAGAGCAGGGGGCCGACCGCACCCTGCAGCAACTCAATCCCGGCCGGCAGGAGATTGATGTCGAGCAGCAGGTTCAGCGGGCGCCCGAGGAACACGCGCATCGCCTGGTCCAGGAACTGGACCAGGCCGCCAGCGAAGAGCAGAAGCGCCAAGGGCCAGCGCAGGTACCGGCTGACCTGCATGGGCAGCAGGGCATAGCCGGCTACGATCACGACAACTTCCAGCGGCAGGCGAAAGCTCCACCAGCTCCACCCGTGAAGCAGGCCAGGAAGGCTGAAGAACAGCCAGAAGAATATTACAGCGAGGAGGAAGGTCAGGAGGGCATGTCTGCCTTCCGCCTGAGGAGGTTCTGGTCCTGATGCGTTGCCTAGGCTAGGCTTTTGCACGAGCTTCGTTTCCTTCCACAGCATCCGGGTTACATCATGCAGCCTTCCACGGCCACTGCCTATTGGATTGTCGCTCCGCGCCGCGGCGAGCTGCGCGAGGCGGCCCTGCCGGCTCCCGGTGCCGGCGAGGTACTTGTCGAGACGCTTTACGGCGCAATCAGCAGGGGCACGGAAAGCCTGGTCTTCAACAACCAAGTTCCGGAAAGCCAGTATGAACTCATGGCCGCTCCCTTCCAGGAGGGCTCATTCCCTTATCCAGTGAAATATGGCTATATTTCGGTTGGTAAAGTCCGGGAAGGTCCGCCCGCGCTGCACGGGCGTTGCGTTTTCTGCCTCCATCCCCATCAGACAAGCTATGTGGTTCCCGCCGAGAGCGTCGTGCCGCTGCCCGGCGGACTGCCGCCCGAACGTGCGGTGCTTGGGGCAAACATGGAAACCGCGCTCAATGCCTTGTGGGATGCCTCTCCCTGTATTGGCGACAGGATTGCCGTTTTCGGGGCGGGTACGGTCGGCTTCCTGGTGGCCTGGCTGGCTTCGGCCATTCCCGGAACCGAGGTGACACTGGTCGATCCGGACAGCAGCAAGAGGGCCTTTGCGGAGCGTCTCGGCCTGGTCATGAAGACGCCCGAGGATGCCCCTGCCGAGTGCGATATCGTGGTCCATGCCAGCGGTGTGCCCGCAGGGCTCGCCATGGCATTGGCCTCGGCGGGGTACGAGGCAACGGTGCTGGAGATGAGCTGGTTCGGGGATCGGGAGGTCCCTCTACCCCTCGGGGAGGCCTTCCATTCCCGACGCATCACTCTACGTTCTTCTCAGGTAGGCGGTATCTCGCCCGCCCGGCGTGCCCGCAAGGATCACCGAAGGCGCATGGAAATTGCCCTGGATCTCCTGCGTGCAGAGGCGCTGGATTGCCTGATCACGGGTGAAAGCGCCTTTCGCGACCTGCCCGAGGTGATGCAGCGTCTTGCGGACAGTGGCCAGGGAGTGCTGTGCCATCGCTTGCGCTATGAGTGTGACCGTTAAGAGGATATGAGGACGCCCATGTACAGTCTGACCGTGCGCGACCACTTCATGATTGCCCACAGCTTTGCCGGCGAGGTCTTCGGGCCGGCCCGGAATCTGCATGGAGCAACCTATGTGGTGGACGCCGAGTTCCGCAGGCCAGAGCTCGACAGCGACGGTCTGGTCATCGATATCGGTTTGGCGAGCGAAACCCTGAAACACATCCTCGGCACCCTGGGCTACCGCAACCTGGACGAGGAAGAGGTCTTTCAGGGCTGTAACACCACGACGGAATTCCTGGCCGGCGAAATCCATCGACGCCTGTCGGCAGCCATCGAGGAAGAGCGTCTGGGAGAGAAAGCCCGAGACCTGCACAGCCTCAAGGTCACGCTTCACGAATCTCATGTCGCCTGGGCCGCCTACGAAGGGCCTGTAGCAGCAGGCCGCCGTTGACCTGGTCTGCGAGTCCAATCATGCGGGATATCCGATTTGTGATCCCCGGCGATCCCGCGACCAAAACCGGCGGGTATCTCTATGACAGCCGCCTTATGGCGGGTCTGGAGACGCGTGGCTTCTCCATCGGCCTGGTGAGGCTTTCGGAGCTTTTTCCCTTTCCCGATGCCAGGGCCCTCGAGCAAGCGGAGGCAGCCATTGCGGAGTTGCCCTCCGGCCTGCCTGTCGTGGCCGATGGCCTGGCCCTCGGGGCCATGCCCGCGGCACTGGTCCACAGGCTGTCCCGGGACCGGATGCTGATTGCGTTGGTCCACCACCCCCTGGCGGCCGAAACGGGTCTGGGCAAGGCGTCGCGAGCGCATCTGTACGAAACGGAACGCCAAGCCCTGGATATTGCCGATCGCGTGGTGGTGACGGGCCCGGCAACGGCACGGCTGCTCATGCACGACTATGGCATTCCCGGCGCACGGATCGAGACCATTCTGCCCGGCACCGACCCGGCCCCTTTGGCAGAGGGAGGCGAAGGTGTCTGCAACCTGCTGTGCGTGGCCACCCTGACACCGCGCAAGAACCAGATGCAGCTTCTCGATGCCCTGGCAGCCATCGAGACAGCATCCCCCTGGCGCCTGATGCTCGCCGGATCCGATCAGCGCGACAAGGCCTACGCCGCACGGGTGCGCTCCGCTGTCGGGGAACTGGGGTTGGAAGAGCATGTGCGGATGTTGGGCGAGGTCGACCAGGACAGTCTGGAAAGGCTGTATCATAAGGCGGATGCTTTCGTCGTGCCCTCGTTTCTGGAGGGCTATGGCATGGTGTTCGCGGAGGCCCTGGCCCGCGGGCTGCCGATCGTCGCTCCGCGCAGTGCGGCGATTGTCGAGACACTGCCGGAGGACTGCGGCCTGTTTGTGTCGCCGGGCGATTTCGCGGATCTGAAGAGGGCGCTGGAAACGCTCCTGAACGCGGCCGAGGATCGGGGGCGCCTTCAGGCAGGAGCACGAAAGGCGCGGGACGACCTGCCGCGTTGGGAAACAGCTGTGGAGCGTTTTTCCGAGCTGCTTGCGGGCAGGGAGGTGCAGAAGGCATGAGCGGGAGATTTGCCGCCGAATGGCTTATGCTGCGGGAAGCAGCCGATCTTGCCGCGCGCAACAACAGTCTGCAGGCAAGGCTCGCGGGGCTTCTGCCAGGCAGGAGAACGGCCGGCATAAGCGTGCTCGACCTTGGGGCGGGGACAGGAGCCAATCTGCGCGCCCTGGCGCCTGCGCTGGGGCCGGGACAGCATTGGTCCCTGTTGGATCATGATGCCGAACTCCTCGAGTATGCCCTCTCCAGCCTCATGCAGTGGGGCCGCGATGCCGGCTATACGGTTCATGAAGGGGGCGAGGATTTGCGCTTGGAAAGCGCCGGTTGGGATGCCCGGATAACCCTCCGGCAATGCGACCTTTCCGGTGAGGAACTGGACGCATTGCCGGTCCCTGGACTGGTTACGGCATCGGCCCTGCTGGACCTGGTGTCGGCGGACTGGCTGAAGCGCCTTGCATACGCCTTGCCCGGGGCAGTCCTCTACTTCCCCCTGAATTACGACGGCGTCATGGAGTTTGCCCCCGCTCTGGATCTTGATGCGGAGATTCGTGCGCTTTTCAATCGTCACCAGAAGGGGGACAAGGGGTTCGGAGCGGCCCTCGGGGGCGATGCGCCGCGAGAGGCGGAAGAGATCCTGAATATGGCGGGATTCCTCTGCGAGAGTGCAGCGAGCCCCTGGCAACTGGGGCCCCGTGATGTCCCGCTGCAACGGGAGTTGATCGGCGGTATCGCTGCAGCGGCCGGGGAGTTGGGTGGAGACAGGGACGTCGTGGAAACCTGGTGCAGCCAACGCATGACTTTCATCGAGCAGAGTCAAAGCACGGCCTGGATCGGTCATTGGGATATCCTGGCCGTACCGGCGGAGGACGCACCGTGAGTTACAGGCAGTTGAACCGGGTGGTGCCCTGGATCGTCACACCGGGATTGCTGATCTTCCTCTGGTTTCGGGTGGACGGGGCCGAGGCCCTGGCACGGCTGGACAACCTTCACACGGGCTGGCTGGTGGCCGGCCTGTTCCTGGCTAGCCTGCAGGTGGTCCTCTCGGCCCTGCGTTGGCGCCTGACAGCGTGGCAGGTCGGGGCGCCCATGGCGCGTGCCTGGTCGGTCCGCGAATACTATCTGGGGAGCTTCCTCAACCAGCTGCTGCCCGGCGGCGTTGCGGGAGACGTTTTCCGGGCCTGGCGGCACAGGCGGAAGGATGAGCAGGGACAGGGAGACCTGAGGTTCTTTCCGGCCTTGCGAATTGTCATGATCGAGCGCGGCGCGGGGTATCTGATCCTGTTGCCCTTTGCTGCGACGGGAGCTTTCCTCTGGATACCGGCGCCGTGGAACCTGCTGTCCTGTGCCCTTCTTCTCGGGGCCTTGGCGGTGCTTGTGGTCGCACCCTTCTATGGCGAGCGCCTGCCGTTCCTTGGGGCGCTCAGGACCTTCCTTCTGGAACTGCGCAATGGCCTGCTTGCACCCTCCGTGGTGACAAGGCAGCTCCTACTCTCGTTTCTGATCTTCACCATCTATGTGCTTGTTTTTGCCTGCAGTGCCCATGCGCTGCAGATCCCGATAGCGCCCCTGTTTCTCTTCACCGCCGTACCGCTCCTGCTGCTTTCCATGGTCCTACCCTTCACGGTCGCCGGCTGGGGTGTGCGTGAAGCGGCTGCCGTCGGACTCTGGGGATTGAGCGGGTATGCAGTGGAGGACGGTCTGGCGATATCTGTTGGGTATGGCCTGCTGATCCTGCTGGGGGCACTGCCCGGAGCCTTTGTACTGATCTTCGATCGCAGGTAGGAAACCGTCAGGGCCGAAGGTCCAGATCGAACAGTACATCCTGGCCCATGGAATACCAGCGAGCCGGAGGGCGCAGAGTGTCCTCCATACGTTCGCAGGCCGGCAGGTCGATGCCGCGTATGCCCTGTCCGATGATAACCGGGGCGACACAAATGTGCAGGCGATCCAGGCAGTTGGTCTGGAGGAAACGGGAGACAGTGATGCCGCCGCCTTCAACAAAGAGGCGTTGGAGGCCATGGGCGCGAAGCAGGTCCAGTACTTCCCTGGGACGAAACTGTTCGCTGGTCGCATCAGGCCTCAGAAAGACGGTACGTGCGCAAGCTGTGGCGATCACATTCTCCTCGACTCCGCTAACCAGCAGCGTCTCTGCCTGTTCGTCGTTGAAGACCCCGTAGCGGGAGTGGAGCCGACCATGGGTGTCGAGGATGACGCGCAGGGGATTCCGGCCCTCCACGCGGCGCACAGTGAGCTGTGGGTTGTCGTGCCTTACGGTTCCGGCGCCGATGATGACGGCATCGGCCAAGGCCCGCATGCGGTGCAGGTGGTCGAGATTCTCGTTGGAGGTGACGTAGCAGGAGGCACCGGTAGCGGTCGCGATTCTGCCATCCAAGCTCTGTCCCAGATGGCCGGCAACCCAGTTCGTGGCCTGAAGAGGCCCATAGAGTTCGGCCAGCTCCGATGGTGTCGTGAAGGAACCGCTATTCATTCCTGCCTCTGCAGACGTTCCAGCAGTGTGTGCTCGCTTGCGAGAATGGCATAGATATCGCCGAAATCCTGATCTTCAGCGCCCGCCTCGAGCCATGCCACCATCTCCTCTGCCGAAAGCCAGCAAGGGAAGTGGAACTTCATGCTTTCCCCGGGGGCGGCGTTGTAGAGATAGTCTCCCAATTCCTGCAGGCGCGCGAGGGCCTGCACCGCGGAAGAGGGGCTCTTGCCCAGGTATTCCACGGAAATCACGGGCAATGGCGTGGAGAGCCCAGCCAGGACGTCTGCTTCATGGCCCTCGACATCGATCTTGCAGTAGCGGGGGCGCCCGTGGTCTTCGATCAATCGGTCCAGCGTTGTCTGATCCACAGCGATGCGTTCCGTCCAGCGGATATTGCGAAAGCCGTCCGTCTGACGCGCAGAAGTCACGAAATCCTGCGACAGCGTGCTCGTGGTGGGGTTTGCGGGGCTGATCTTCAGTTCTGCTCGCCCGCACGCCGCACCCAGGGCCAGGGGCAAGACCGTGACCGCATCCTTTCGCGCTCGGAAGAACCAGCGCAGGAATCCGCTGAACAGGGGCTGGGGTTCGACGGCGATGACCCGCGCGCCCAACTGCATCAGACTGCGTGTGCGGTTTCCGGCATGGGCTCCGATATCGAAACAGAGATCCCCCGACGCGACGAGATGGCGCAGAAGCGCCTTTTCCCGCCGCGCGCGTCCGGGGACCGCATGGTAGATCGCCAGCGAGCGCAGGAAGCCCGTGATGTGTGTTGGACGCAGGCGACTCACGGGCGTGCCTGTCCTTGTTCCCTGGCCTTACTGCCGGATCGCCTCGATTTCGATCTCGATGTCGACCTCGTCTCCGACTGCTCCGCTCTCGACGCCGTACTCCATGCCGAATTCACTGCGGTTGATGGTCGTGGTCGCAGAAGCGCCAGTGATATAGTTGTCTCCGAACGGTGAGGTTGCGCTCTTGTTCCAGGTCACATCCAGGGTCACTTCGCGCGTGGTGTCCAGGATCGTCAGGTCGCCGGTGATGGTGCCGGTCTTCTCTCCAGTCTGCTCTGATCCCGTCATGGCGAAGGTGATCTCGGGGTAGGTCTCCACATCCAGGAAGTCGGCGCTGCGCAGATGTTCATCGCGCTTCTCGTGATTGGTGTCCACGGACTCGGATTGTATCGTCACTTCCAAGTCCGAGATGCTGGGGGCCTCTTCGTCAAAGACAAAGCTGCCGTCGACATCGTTGAAACGTCCGATGGTATGGCTGTATCCGGCATGTTCGACCTTGAAGAGCACGTAGGCATGTGCCGGGTCGAGTTGGTATTCCTCGGGGGCTGCCAGGCCAGGCAGGCTGAAACAGGCCGCGGCTGCAAAGGCAGCGGCCGGCAGAGTGATTTTATTGAGTGCTTTCATCGTGAGGTCCTTTCCTGTTCTGCGTTCCTGTAGAGCCAGACGACATCAATGGCAAAAGAGGCCGAAAGGCAGATCACGGCGATCGCCGCAATCACGAAACTGAATGGCGCTATTATGGTTGGTGCGAGGATGACGATAACACCTGTCGTGGAAGCCACGTAAAGGGTCTTGCGTCTGAAGCTGTCCGGCAGGTCGCCTTTCATCCAGGGCAGGAGGGCCTTCCCGGCCAGGAAGAGGTAGCGCAGGCCGCCGGCCAGCAGGATCCAGGGACCGGCCTTGCCCATCAGCAGGGCCGTAGCGCAAAGCACCAGGACAAGCAGGCTGTCCGTCTCCATATCGAAACGGGCTCCGAAGGCGGAAGCATAGCCGGTTCGGCGGGCGAGCCAGCCATCCACGCCGTCAAGCAGCAGAATGACCAGTGCAGCCCCCAGGGGAAGCCAGGCCAACTGCTGTGGAGCCGACTGGCCAACAAACCCTGCCAGCAGGCAGACTAGGACGGCCCTCAGCAGGGTTATCCCGTTGGCCGGGCCGAAATACCTGTGCGGGAGATGTGCTGTCAGGCCGACCCAGATGCCGCAGGCCATGCCGGCGTAAAGCAGCAGGGAGAGGACCAGCACTGCAGGAGAGGTCCCTGCACTGTGCTGAAGCAGCCCGTAGCCGGCCAAAAGGACGCCGATACCTCCCACAAGCCACGGAAGGCTATTGTGGCGTAGCTCCCTCAGGTCCTTGTCCTGACGCCAGACAGAATTGTCAAAGTGCGCCATGTGAAGCCTGTTCCTCCATGGGTGTGATCCCACCGAGCCAGAAAGCCCAGTTCCTATTAAATGGACCGGACGGCCCGGCTGTCGAGGGGGAGGTCATGCAACCTGCTTGAGTTGCCTGGCGGTGAAGCCCTCCAGACGAGACTGTATTGCCACGATCTCTTCGAGGAGTTCCGTGTCGGAGAGCAGGGCGATTTCCTCCTTGTCGCTCAACAGGATGCCCTTGCGGTGTTTTTCCAGAGCTTGTTCCAGGAATTCCCTCTGCGGTGCCTCCCATGTGGTCGCGTTCAGTATGGCAAGATGAAGGAAGAACAGCTTCTGATCGTTTGCCAATGCCTGGAGCGCGCTATTGGGTGGAGAGACAAGGGGGTGCGCCGCCAGTTCCCGAGCCCTGAGGATGACGGGTTCCGGCTGGCTTTCCGCGGGAGACAGGAAAAGCCCAAGACGCCACGCCACCTGGCCAAGAGCCGGTCGGGAGGTTGCCCAGGCCAGGAAGGGAGACAGTAGCAGGCCGCCCACGATGGGGGAGAACCAGTAGGCAAGATACTGGGGCAGGACGACCAGCGCCGAACTTGCCAGAAGTCCGCAGAGCAGTTGCAGACGATGAGCCGTGACGGCTTCGCCAAGGCGCAGGCCAAGGCTTTCATTGCGTTGCTGAGGGGTCCAGCCACTGTCCCGGCCCAGCAGGATTTCCAGAACGAAACGACTGTGAAAGATCATCATGGCCGGCGCCAGCAGGGCCGAGAAAAGCATTTCCAGAAGCAGGCTGATGGCGCCCTTCAGTCGCCCGCCGTAGAGCGCTGCAGAATGGCCGGAAGCAATCGCACACACCAGGCCAAGCAGGCGCGGGGTGAACAGCATGATCATTATTGCGCCAAGCAGTACTCCCGCAACCTCGCCGGGCGCTGCCTGAAGGCCAGCAAATTCGAGAGCCTGCGTGGCACCGAGATTCTCCCGCATGCCCAGAGCGAGTCCCAGGATCAGGAAGCCGAGCCAGAGGGGTGAGGCCAAATACGAAAAGATCCCCTGCAGCAGATGCATACGACTGACCCAATGCAGGCCTCTTGCTGGCAGAACTTTCAGGTGCTGCAGGTTTCCCTGGCACCAGCGGCGATCACGCAGCGCATGGTCTACGATGGAGGGTGGCGGCTCCTCGTAGCTTCCCCCCAGATCGGGCAGCATCCAGACCTGCCATCCGGCCCGCCGGAGCAGGGCGGCTTCGACGAAATCATGACTCATGACCGTACCGCCGAAGGGTTTTCGCCCATCCAGTTCGGGCAGTCCGCAGCTTTCCATGAAGGCCCGGACCCTGATAATGGCGTTGTGGCCCCAGAAATTCCCCTCGCTGCGACCGAAGACCGCCAGGCCGTGGGCCAGTATGGGGGTGGCGATGGCACTGGAGAACTGCTGGATGCGTGCGAAGAGGCTTTGCCGGTTGATCAGGATGGGAGGGACCTGCATCAGGCCGGCCCGTGGATTTGCATCCATTCGGCGCACCATCTGCAGCAGGGTGGCGGGGGACATCAGGCTGTCGGCATCCAGCACCACCATGTAATCGTAGTGCGCCCCCCAGCGCCGGCAGAAATCCTCTATGTTGCCGGCCTTGCGGCCCCGGTTGGAAAGGCGCTTGCGATAATGGATGCGCCCGCCACCTTTGAGCAGTCGTCGTGCCATGTACCAGGCAGCCTCCTCGGCAACCCAGATGCGCGGCTCCGTCGTGTCGCTGAGCACGTAGAAGTCGAACTGACGACCCTGCGGGCTGGCGGCCAGTCCCTCGTACATGGCGGCAAGATTGGCGAAGACGGGATTGGGGTCCTCGTTGTAGACGGGAATCAGGATGGCAGTGCGGCTGGTGAGTGGATGGGAGCTGTCCGCCGGCCGAAGGCCGCGGGTGCCGCGCCCCAGCATCAGGGCAGCAACACCGCCCAGTCCGATCCAGAAGGAAAAGGCGACCCAGAACAGCAGCAGTGCAAAGAGAGCCAGAACCAGGCCATCTGTCAGTTGAACACCGTCAGCTCGAAGCAACTTCAGAAAAATCCAGGCGCCCAACGCTGTCGTGACCGTGCTTGCGAAAAAGATCAGTTCGCGACCGCTCGGTAAGAACCTGACTTGTTGGGAGGGAATGTCCTGTAGCATTTCCCGAGGAACCTCTCAGTCCTCAGCTGCGGGCCGGAGCAGGTTTGCGCCCGAGGGAGGGGATGCGCGCCCAGTCCGCTGTCGACACCGGTTCAAGGGACTGGACGGGCATGGTGCCTTCAACCGGAGCAGGCACAGCCAGCGGCAGGGAAAGGCGTAACTCATCCACAAGAGCCCGGGACGGGCGTTGGCGGCGCGACAGGAAGCTGGCCGGGTCCTTCTCCGCGATCGCGCTGAGAACAATGGCCGCCTCGGCGAGGGCAAATCCTTCCTCGCCTTGAGGCAGGTGCAGGTAACAGGTCTGTTCCATCCAGCGGGCCACGCCGGCACGCACGTCGGTAAGGTTAGTGAATTCGCGGCCCCAGTTCCGGGTCAGCCGTTCCAGGCGCACAGGCTCGCGCAGGCCAAGTGTACGTAGATAGCCGCGCAGCCGACTGGCAGAGAGATCAGCGGAAAACGTACTGTTCATTTTAAGTTCGTCTCGAACGTGAGGTCTTCAGTCGAATGACTGGCCTGCAACTGTACAGGCATGTGAACACGTGTTGCTCACGGAGTCATAGCTAATACGTCTGCCTGCACTTTCCAGATCTGTGCTGCGCTGCAGAAAGGGCAAATTTTAGGCACGAGTGGCGCAGAAGAAGTACCTTCAATGTCACATTATTCAGGATTCAGGCTTCACGCGGTGCCGCGGCACGCTGAAGACGATCATTGATCGCCTGACCCAGGCCGTCCAGGGGAATGGGGGCCACGGCAATGCCGGATATGCCGGGCTTGTCGAGTTCCCGAAGCGCCGCGAAGAGATTCGCCGCGGCCTCCTTGAGATCGCCAGAAGGGCTGAGATTGAAGCTGCCTTCGGGCACCTGCCGGGTCTGTTCGCCGAATCCCAGATAGGCCTCCCCGGGCTTTGGAGCGAGGGCGTCCAGGCGGATGCGGGCGTCCGGTGCGTAGTGGCTCTTCAGCATGCCGGGAGAGGCGAGGGGATCCTCCTTCGCAGGCAGATCCAGTGGGGTTCCCAGCACGCTTTCGAGCTCTTCGCGTGCGAGGCCCCCGGGTCTGAGCAGAACAGGGCGATCTCCCGTGAGGGAAACCACCGTGGATTCCACGCCCACAGGGCAGGAACCATCATCCAGCACGGCTTCGATCCGTCCGGAAAGCTCGTTCATCACGTGCTCGGCGCGGGTCGGGCTGATTCGTCCGGCCCGATTGGCACTGGGAGCCGCTACCGGAGAGCCGGTCAGACGCAGCAGTTGGCGCGCTGTTTCGGGGGCCGGAACACGTACGGCCAGGCTGTCCAGTCCGGCCGAACAGAGCAGGGACACGCCGGACGTTTCGCGTTTCGGAAGGACCAGGGTCAGCGGGCCAGGCCAAAACCGTTCTGCCAGGCTGCGCGCCGTTGTGGAGAACCAGACCTCTTCCTCTGCCGCTTCCGTGTCAGGGAGGTGAACGATGAGAGGGTTGAACCGCGGACGTCCCTTGGCCTCGAAAATACCCGCCACAGCCCGGTCGTCGCGTGCGTTTCCACCCAGACCGTAGACTGTCTCGGTGGCAAAGGAAACGAGGCTACCCTGGCGCAACAGACGGGCAGCTTCCTCGATATCCGCAGTTGAGTTGGAAAGGAGAACAGTCATGGCTCTGCTAGCAGAAGGAGGTTGGCAGGATTGACAGAGCCGCCCGCCGCGTCAACGCCTTATCCTCTTCCGCCGTGCCTTCGCATGTGCAACAATTCCCTCCTGACAAGGGGATAGGCCTGCAAATGACCGCCAGTATCATAACGATCGCGCAACAGAAGGGCGGGGCCGGCAAGACGACACTTGCCGCGCATCTCGCCGTTGCTCTCACGGCCGGAAAGCGAAGGGTGGCGGTGGTCGATATCGACCCCCAGCAATCGCTCAGCTTCTGGTACAAACAGCGCCAGGAACGGCTGGGGGATGCCGGGGCCGGACTCCTGGTGAACCAGATCAATGGCTGGCGACTGCGCAACGAGGTCGAGAAGCTGGCCAAGGACCACGATGTCGTCCTGATCGACAGTCCACCCCATGCGGAGACCGAAGCTCGCATCGCCGTTCGAGCCGCTGATCTTGTGGTGGTGCCGGTCCAGCCGTCTCCCATGGATATCTGGGCCACACGGCCGACCCTCGAGTTGGCTCAGGCGGAAAAGGCCGCCACGCTGGTCGTCCTGAACCGGGTTCCACCGCGCGCGCGCCTGACCGAGGAGATGATGTCGGCCCTGAAGGAGCTCGGTGCGGAGGTGGCCAAGAGCCGTATCGGAAATCGGGTCGTCTTTGCCTCGGCTCTCGTCGAGGGGCGTGCCGTGGGAGAGGTCCAGCCCAAGGGCAAGGCGGCTCAGGAAATGGCCGCGCTGAGCCGAGAAATCCTGCGTCGCGCGCGCAAGGCTGAGAAGTAGGTGCCTCAGGTGTCCTCGGCCAGTTCGTCGAACAGCCTGTTGAAGGCGGCAACGGTTGCCGGAGGCTCTTCATTCTGCCAGACGGCAGATCCCACGGCGACAAAGTCGGCGCCGGCCCGCACGGCCGCGGCCGCGGCCTCCAGGGAGGTGACCTCGCTGGCGACAGATGGGATCTCCATGAGTTCCGACCACCAGGACAGAAGCTCCGAGTCCTCTGCGCTCAGGGTCACGTAGTCGGCATCCAGTTCGCCGGCTTCCATGGCCAGGTGACGGGAGCTGCCGCAGTCGACCCCGAGGATCCGTTGGTCGCCCATCCTGCGACGCAGGGTGCGCTGGCGCTGGGGATCGGCAACAATCTGGATGCCATCGCAGTCGGCCTTGAGTGCGAGGTCCGCATTGTCCTCGAGGATTGCGGCCGCCCCTGCCTGCTGGATGACGGGCACGAGGCTGTCCAGGCAATCGCCCAGGCGATCCTCGTCCGTATCTCCGGAGCGGATCAGCACCGAGGCCACGTCCCCCGCCGCCAGGGCCTTGCCCAGCGCGTCACGGAACGCAGACAGGACAACGCCGCCCGATGCCAGTTCGGGCGGCGTCAGAAGGTAAAGCCGGGAGCGCATTCGGCCGATCCCGCTCAGGCCTTGTTCTGGTAGATCTTGATGATTGTATCGAGCATCTCCAGGGCTTCCTGGCGCGGACGCTGGAAGGTGTTGCGGCCGATAATGGAGCCGTTGGCACCTCCGTCGCGCAGGGCACGGATCTCGTTCAGAACGTCCTCGGTTCCCTTCGATCCGCCGCCCGAGAAGACGACGATGCGGCGATGGTTGAAGCTGGATTGCATGACATGAGAGATGCGTGCCGAAAGGCTCGAGATGTCGACCTTCTGCTTCTCGTAGACCTTGCGCGCATCGTCCTGTTCGATGTGCTCCGTCGGCGGTTTCACCTTGATGATGTGCGCGCCCAAGAGCGCCGCCATATGCGCGGCATAGGCCGTGACGTCGATGGCCGTCTCGCCCTCCTTGGAGAGGTTGCCGCCGCGCGGATAGGACCAGATGACGACGGCCAGTCCCACCGACTTGGCTTCTTCCGCCATCTCGCGGATCTCCTCCATCATCTCGAAGGCTTCGTCCGAGCCCGGATAGATGGTGAAGCCGATGGCCGAACAGCCCAGACGCAAGGCGTCGCCGACGCTGCCGGTGATCGCCTGGTCCTTGGTGGTGGCATGGCTGTTTGAGCTGTTCACCTTGAGGATGGTCGGGATGGCGCCGGCGAAGGTGTCGGCACCGGCTTCGATCATGCCCAGCGGTGAGGCAAAGGCGTTGAGCCCGGCGTCCACCGCAAGCTGGAAATGATACTGGGGATCGTAGGCGTCCGGGTTCGCTGCGAAACTGCGCGCCGGACCGTGCTCGAAGCCCTGGTCCACGGGCAGGATCAGCAGCCGACCGCTGCCCCCCAGCTTGCCGTGCATCAGGATGCGGGCCAGATTGGCCTTGGTCCCCGGGTTGTCGCTTTCGTAGTTTGCGAGAATGCGTTTGACGCGTTGTGTCAGCTTCATGATGGTTCCTTCACATCTTCCATGCAGCGGACAACAAGACCAGGGAAGCATACCTGTCGCCCGGAGTTAATCCGATCCTCTGAATAACGAAGCGATCCCGCGAATGCAATTCCCGACACTCTGCTTATACCAGCTCTGTTTTCAGGGAGATTCCATCTTGATCCAGGCCCGGCATGCAGCTTCCGGGTCGGGCTGCTCATCGAGGAAAAGCGTTCGAGGCCGCTCAGTCAGGAAGCTGGCGCCATGGAGCTCTGCGAGCTGGCCCAGCTTTGTCCTGACCGGATCTTCGCCACGGTAGATCACGCCCGTGATCCCGCAGTCCAGGGCTTCCAGCGCGAAACCCGCCGCATCGCCGCAGTCGAGGGCCATGGCAAGCCTGGCGGCGGGGACTTCAGCATTAGCCTGCCTGAGAATTTCGAGAAACCAGAGGCAGCCTCCTTGGGCGGCGGCATCGGGTGAAGAGACCAGCAGCAGTGGCGTTTCCGTTTCGGCGGAAATCCGAGCGGCAGTCACAGCCGTTTCCAGGGAGGCGACCTCCACGGCCACGGTGTGTCCTGCACGCTCGGTCATATGGCAGGTCGATCTGCAAGCAGCGGGCGACCGGCATTGCCGATCGTCCGCCGCGCATCGAAGCTAGAGCAGTTTGCCCATGGCGACGGCGACATCGCTCATGCGGCTGGAGAAGCCCCATTCGTTGTCATACCAGGCCATGACACGCACAAACCGCTTGTCGATGACTTGGGTGCCCGTCAGGTCAAAACTCGAACTGGCGGAGGTGTGATTGAAGTCCACCGACACCAGCGGCTCATCGAAGGTTTCCAGGATGCCTTTCAGCTCGCCGGCCGCAGCCTTGCTGATGGCGTCATTGACTTCTTCGGCTGTCACGTCCCGCGGGGCGTCGAATTTCAGATCGACCAGGCTGACGTTGGGCGTGGGCACGCGAATGGCGACGCCGTCCAGCTTGCCCTTCAGTTCCGGCAGGACCAGTCCCACCGCACGGGCGGCACCGGTGGATGTCGGGATCATGGACACGGCGGCCGCCCGGGCCCGGTGCATATCCTTGTGCAACGAGTCCACGGTCTTCTGGTCGCCCGTATAGGAATGAATGGTGGTCATGAAGCCGCGCTCGATGCCCACCGCCTTGTTGAGGACATAGGCAATGGGCGCCAGGCAGTTGGTCGTGCAGGAGGCATTGGAGATGACCTCGTGCTGCGCACTCAACTGGTCGTCGTTGACGCCGTAGACGACGGTGATGTCGGCGTCGTTCGCGGGGGCCGAGATCACGACCTTCTTCGCCCCGCCTTTCAGGTGGGCGGCGGCCTTGTCACGGCTGGTGAACAGGCCGGTGCACTCCAGGACCACGTCGACGCCGAGATCGCCCCACGGCAGGTTGGCGGGGTCGCGTTCAGCCAGAACCTTGACCTCGTGTCCATCGATCTCGATGGAATCATCCTTGGCGGTGACCATGCCGGGAAAGCGGCCGTGCACTGAATCGTACTTCAGGAGGTGCGCATTCGCCTCTGCTGTACCCAGGTCGTTGATGGCCACGAACTCCAGGTCCTTGCGACCCGTCTCCAGGGCTGCTCGCAAAACCAGACGGCCGATTCGCCCGAAACCATTGATGCCGACACGTAGAGTCATACGCCTATCCTCCAGGTTGTCCTGTTATTTACGATATAGGGTCACAGGCCGTTCCTTACAGCCGAGACAATGGCTTCGGTGGTGATGCCGAAGTGGTTGTAAAGATCGCCTGCCGGAGCGGAGGCACCGAACCCGCGCATGCCGATAAAGATGCCGTCCAGCCCGGCCCAGCGTTCCCAGCCATAATAGGACGCGGCCTCGATTACGACGGGCAGCGAGCCCGGCCCCATAACTTCATCACGGTAGTGCGGCGGCTGCTCCAGGAACAACTCCCAGCAGGGTATGGAGACGACGGCGGTGGAAATGCCGAGTTCCTGCAGCTGCTTCTGCGCCTCGACGGCGAGATGAACTTCCGAGCCGCTGGCGATGAGGGTCGCCTGACGGTCGCCCTGGGCGGGCGAGAGGATATAGGCCCCGAGCGCGGACCAGTTGTCGGTGCCCTCCTTGCGTACCGTGGGCACCCCCTGCCGGCTGAGGGCCAGAATGGAGGGCCCATACACGGAGCGCAGGGCCATTTCCCAGCATTCCACCGTTTCGACCGTGTCTGCCGGCCGGAAGACCTTCAGGTTCGGCATGGCCCGCAGCGAAGCTAGGTGTTCGATGGGCTGGTGGGTCGGGCCGTCTTCGCCCAGGCCGATGGAATCGTGAGTCATGACATAGACGACCCGCTGCTTCATGAGGGCCGCCAGGCGGATGGAGGGACGACAGTAGTCGGTGAAAACCAGGAAAGTCCCGCCATAGGGGACAAGGCCGCCGTGCAGGGCAATTCCGTTCATGGCGGCGGCCATGCCGTGCTCTCGGACACCATAATAGACATAACTGCCCGCGTAATCCGGAGCGGTGACGGGCTGCTGTGTCTTGGCCTTGGTGTTGTTGGAGCCGGTCAGATCGGCGGAGCCCCCGAGCAGTTCCGGCATCATTTCCGCAAAGGCATCCAGCACCTGGTTCGAGGACGCCCGCGTCGCCAGCTTGGGCTGCTCGGCAATGACGTTTTTCTTGAAGTCGGCGATCAGCTTGTCGAGCCCCTCGGGCAGATCGCCGGCCATGCGGCGCTCGAAGTCCTGGCGCAGTTCCGCATCGGTCCTGGTGAGACGCTCGTCCCAAGCACGCGAGGTGGCGCTGCCGCGTTGCCCCACGGCACGCCAGGCCTTCAGGATATCCTCGGGAACTTCGAAGGGACCGTGCGCCCAGCCGAGCTTCTCACGCGCCGCACTGACTTCCTCGTCGCCCAAGGGGGAGCCATGGGTGGCCGCGGTGCCTTCCTTGTTGGGCGCACCGAAACCGATGACTGTCTTGCAGGCGATCAGGGAGGGGGCATCGCTCTTCCGGGCAGCATCGATGGCGGCCGCCACGGCCTCGGGGTCGTGGCCGTCCACGCGTTGACAATGCCAGCCATAGGCTTCGAAACGTTTCAGATGGTCGTCCGAACAGGAAAGGTCGGTCGGGCCGTCAATGGATATACCGTTGTCATCGAACAGGACGATCAGGCGCGAGAGCTTCAGGTGGCCGGCCAGCGAGCCGGCTTCGTGGCTGATGCCTTCCATGAGGCAGCCGTCACCGGCGATGACGTAGGTATGGTGGTCGATGAGCTCTTCGCCGAACTTGCTGGCCAGAAGGCGTTCGGCCAATGCCATGCCGACGGCGTTGCCCAACCCCTGGCCCAGTGGGCCCGTGGTCGTCTCGATACCGGAGGCATGGCCGTACTCGGGATGCCCTGCGGTGCGCGCATTGAGCTGGCGGAAGTTCTTCAGCTCATCCAGCGTCATGTCCTCGTATCCGGTCAGGTATAGCAGCGAATAGAGCAGCATGGAGCCGTGACCGGCGGAGAGGACGAAGCGGTCGCGGTCAGGCCAGTTCGGGCGCGTGGGATCGAACTTCAAGTAACGAGTGAAGAGAACCGTTGCGACATCCGCCATCCCCATTGGCATGCCCGGATGTCCCGACTTGGCCTTCTGAACGGCATCCATGGCCAGGGCACGAATGGCATTTGCCATGTTCTTGTGACCAACTTCGTCCATGGCCTTGGCCGCTTCATTCTCGCGCGCAGCGCTCATCATAGAATTCCGTCTTTGTTTGAACTTCAAGGAGTTATCGAGACATGCTCAGACACACTCCAAGCGCATGTGTCTGATTGCGTCACACGACAGCCGCCCGAATGCTCTTGATGCAACGCACAATGCCGCCGGCACAGGGAAGGGTCAACCGACAAGCTGCCGTTTTTGAAGTGTCATGAAAACAGGAATGGCAGGCCGGTGGAATACCACCGCTTTCCGGAATGGGGCGCGCGGTCTTGTTGACCCGAAAGGTCGGCCAAGCCTAAATTCAGTAATCTTCAACACAGAGTATAATGGCAGGTGTCATGCCCTCCAACGACAGCCCTACCTCCTCGGAAGAAACGCAGGACAGTGCAACGGTCGATGACGCGGCCCTACGTCTCGAAAGGGCCCTGGATACCCTTGAGAAACTGATCGAGGAAAAGACTGCCAGGATCACGGAGTTGAACAAGGCTCTGGAAATTGCGGAGACGGAGAACAAGGATCTCAAGCAAAGGTTGGAACAGGCCTCGGAGAAGGTGGACACTGTGACCCGGCGCTTGCAGGAAACCCTGGAGGACAAGGGCTGATGGCACAGGTGACACTGACGGTGAACGGCCGCAGCTACGATGTGACCTGCGATGATGGGCAGGAGGAACAACTGCGCGACCTGGCGGCGGAACTCGACGGGCGTGTCCAGCAACTGGTGCGCGGTGTCGGACAGCCTGGTGAGGCGCGCCTGCTGCTCCTGACCGCACTGTTGCTGGTTGATGAGCTGCGTGGATTGCGGGCTGCCGGGGAAACAGAAAGCCGTACGAGCGAGCCGGACGCGGCCGGTGCTTCGGATCAAGCTTCGCAGACCGAATTGCTGACAGCGATGGCGGATCATATCGAAACCCTTGTCGCGCGACACAGGGACGTCTAGATACAGAAGACAGCAAAGCTTTTGTCTTTGCTGGGGGAGCGTGCTGCGGAGTGCGTCAGGTTCTTCGATCCCTGGGGCCAATAATCACCTCTAGGGAGCTGTCCCTGCCGGGATCGTGGTCTCGGTACTACGGCACCCACCTGTCGACGACAGGCCACAGAGGATGATCAGTAACCAACGGCTCACGCGGCACACCCCTTTATCGTCCCCGCACCGAACAGCCCCGCGGCCCTCGACACGCCCGGCCTGGAGAGCTTCTTGAGCGCTTTCGACACCTCGGAAGAAGGCAAGCATGACCTGCGGCGCAATGCCGCGGCCCGGCGCAGTCGGGCAAGCCGGCGAGCAGGACCGGATGCCGCCTTGCGGCTGGCCGACAACCTGCTGCACCGCGACGAGCTCGCCGACGCCCGCATGATCTCTGCCTATTGGCCGATGCGCGAGGAAATCGACCCGCGGCCAGCAATGGAGGCACTGCATGCCAGAGGCGTGGGGCTATGCCTGCCCGTCGTGACGGGCCCGGATCAACCGCTCGTATTCCGACGCTGGCGGCCGGGGGAGACACTGGTTACGGAAGCTTTCGGCACATCCGTTCCCGATTCGATGGCGCAGGAAGAGGTGCCCGATATCCTCCTCGTGCCGTTGCTGGCCTTCGATAGCGAAGGCTATCGTCTGGGCTATGGCGGTGGTTTCTATGATCGCACGCTTGAAAAGCTGCGTGGCGATCAGGGTGCCCTTGCCGTCGGACTTGCCTTTGCCGACCAGTACGTGGACCTTCTGCCTCGCGACATGCATGATGAGAAGCTGGACCTGGTCGTGACCGAGCAGGATGTCCGAACCTTCTGACCGAATTCGTTTCAAAAGGCCATTTTGTGAAACTGCTCTTTTGTGGAGACATCGTCGGCCGCTCTGGCCGCGAGATCGTTCATGCTGAACTGCCGCGCCTGCGCCGGGACATGAACCTGGACTTCGTGGTCATCAATGCCGAGAACGCCGCCGGCGGTTTTGGCATGACGGAGAAGATCTGTGCCGAGCTCTTCGAACTCGGGGCGGATGTGCTGACAGGCGGCAACCACAGTTGGGACAAGAGCGAGTGCCTCGAATACATCAATCGCGAGCCCCGTCTGTTGCGTCCGGCGAACTATCCGTCGGGAACGCCTGGCCGGGGAATAGGGGTATACAGCACTCTCAAGGGCCAGAAGGTGGCAGTGATGAACGTCATGGGCCGGCTGTTCATGGATCCGCTGGACGACCCCTTTGCCACAGTCACGCGCGAATTGGAGCGCTATCGTCTCAAGGGCAATGTGGATGCCTTCATCCTGGACGTTCATGCCGAGGCCAGCAGTGAGAAGATGGCCATGGGGCATTTCGTCGACGGCAGGGTCTCATTGGCGGTGGGAACGCATACGCACGTGCCAACGGCCGATGCGCAGATCCTGCCGGGGGGAACGGCCTATCAGACAGATGCCGGTATGTGCGGCGACTACAATTCCGTGATTGGCATGAACAAGGACGCGCCGATTGCCCGTTTTTCCAGGAAGCTGCCGACCGAGCGGCTGAGTGTGGCGCACGGCCCGGCGGATCTCTGTGCGGTCTTCGTGGAAACCGATGACGCAACCGGCCTGGCGAAGCGCATCGAGCCGATCCGGATGGGCGCACGCCTCAAGCCCGCCGCACCCTGAAGTCCGGGAGCCGCTTTTCAGGGCCGGGGATCAGTTGTCCGGTGCGGGGTGCAGGGAGAGGAAGCGTGCCACTTCCTCGTTGAGGACGGTGGTCATTTCCGTGATGCGACTGCTCTCGCTGAGGGCGGCATCGCTGTGGATCGCCTCGGCGCCTTCGAAATTATCGGAGAAGGCCAGCAGCCGGTCGAGACTCTCGAGACATTGGGTCTGCGCAAATCCTTCCACCGAGTCCACGGCACGTGAAAGGCTTTCGGAGCCTTCGCTTACCGGGGCGCGCAATTCTTCCAACAACTTTTCGGGCAGGCCCATTGTCAAACTCCGCTTCGCGGCTCGGGGACGTTCTGTTAAACACGGATCTTAAAGAGTATGTATCGGTCATTAAAAGTGAGTTAATGCGACTGTGTGAATATAGTTGAGCGTGTTCTCGTCCGATAAGCATGATCTGGGTATCAACTGCTCAGGTCTGACAGAGAACACCGGTGTGCCGGCATGGTCGCACGTCACGGTATTAGAGTATTGCAAGAACACGAGGTTGGAGTGCCATGGCTGGCCATAGCCAATTCAAGAACATCATGCACCGCAAGGGCGCGCAGGATAAAAAGCGTGCCAAGGAATTCGCCAAGCTGACACGGGAAATCATCGTTGCTGCCAAGTCGGGCTTGCCGGATCCGGCAATGAACCCCCGCCTGCGCGGTGCTATCCAGGATGCGCGCGCCGCCAACATGCCCAAGGACAACATCGAACGGGCCATCAAGAAGGCGACGGGCGAAGGCGAGGACGTCAACTACGAGGAAATGCGCTACGAAGGATACGGTCCTGGCGGCGTTGCGATGATCGTCGAGGCCTTGACCGACAACCGCAACCGGACCGCGTCCGAAGTTCGTGCTGCATTCTCCAAGCATGGCGGTTCGATGGGCGAAACCAATTCGGTTGCCTTCCAGTTCGAGCGTGTCGGACAGATCGTCTATCCGACCGAAACGGCGGCCTATGAGGACATCTTCGAGGCGGCCGCCGAAGCCGGCGCCCAGGACGTGCAAAGCGACGAGGAAAGCCATACCATCGTCTGTGCGCCAGACGACTTTTCCGATGTCCGCGATCATCTTACCGAAATGTACGGGGATGCGCGTGAAGCCCGCCTGGCATGGCGGCCCATGAACACCACGCCGATCGATGAGGACCAGGCCTCAACGCTGTTCAAGTTGATCGAGGTGCTTGAGGATAATGACGATGTGCGGGAAGTCTCGACCAATTTCGAGGTTTCCGACGAGGTGCTGGCCCGTCTGACGGCCTGAGGAGTCTGTACTTGGAAAGGGGGTTTCTCTGTAGGGTTGCCGCTGACCGGCAGGAAAGAGGGCGATCATGCGTGTGATCGGCCTGGATCCGGGTCTGCGCCACATGGGATGGGGCATCATCGATGCCGAAGGCAGTCGGCTGATGCATGTTGCGAACGGAACGTTGCGCAGCGATGACCGTCTTGGCTTGCCCGAACGGCTGGTCCAGCTCAAGAATGGCCTGGAAGAGGTGTTGGCCCTTCATTGCCCCCAGTCAGCCGCGGTGGAGGAGACGCTGGCCAACCGCAATCCCGATTCGACGCTCAAGCTCGGGATGGCGCGGGGGGTTGCGCTGATGGTTCCGGCAATCGCCGGGCTGGAGGTGGCCCAGTACCTGCCGATGATCGTGAAGAAATCCGTCGTGGGAACGGGCCATGCCAAGAAGGAGCAGGTGACCATGATGATCGGGCGCCTGCTGCCGGGCTGTACCCCGCATTCCGCTGATTCGGCGGATGCGCTGGCGGTGGCCATCTGTCATGCGCATCATGCCGCCACACGGCAGGGATGGGCGGCAGGCAGCCGGAAAGCGGCGGAGAAAGCCTGATGATCGGCAAGTTGACCGGCCTCGTAGACCAGCCGGGTGAAGATCACGTGATCCTCGACGTTGGAGGGGTGGGCTATATCGTCTTCTGCTCGGGGCGGACCCTGAGTGCCTTGCCGCAAGCCGGAGAGGTCGCAAGCCTGTTGATCGAGACACATGTCCGCGAAGACCACATCCATCTTTATGGTTTTGCCGAAGCTCTTGAACGGGACTGGTTCCGACTGCTTTCGGGGGTGCAGGGTGTGGGCGCACGCATGGCCCTGGCCATCCTCTCGGTGCTGCCGCCCTTGTCTCTCGCCCAGGCGATTGCGGCCCAGGACCGGGCCGCGCTGACGCGCGCCAACGGCGTGGGCCCGAAGCTCGCAGCGCGTGTCATCAGCGAGTTGAAGGAGAAGGCGGGACAGTATGCCGTGAGTGACGGGCTGGCTCACGCGGCAGGCGGCGCTGCACCGGTTGCCGCGGCGGGCGATGCTGGGCTTGCCGGACAGGCCGAGGATGCCGTTTCCGCGCTGGTCAACCTGGGATATCGGCGCACCGAAGCCTTTGCCGCTGTTTCCAGGACGGCACGCCAACAGGGCGATGGAGCCAGCCTCGAACGCCTGATACGTGAAGCACTGCGGGAGCTGTCTTCATGAACGAGACGCGCATGGTTTCGCCGGAATCGGGAGGGGAGGAGACAGACAGCGGCCTGCGTCCCCTGGCCCTGGATGACTTCATCGGACAGCAGCAGTTGCGCGCCAACATGCGGGTCTTCATAGAGGCGGCCAGGGCACGCGAGGAGCATCTGGACCATGTCCTCTTCTATGGTCCGCCGGGGCTGGGCAAGACCACACTGGCCCAGATCGTGGCGCGCGAACTGGGCGTCGGATTCCGCGCGACGTCAGGCCCCGTTATCGCCAAGGCGGGCGACCTGGCGGCTATCCTGACAAATCTGCAGCCGCGCGACGTGCTGTTCATCGACGAAATTCACCGTCTGAGCCCGGCCGTGGAAGAGATTCTCTATCCTGCCATGGAGGATTTCCAGCTCGATATCATTATCGGCGAGGGCCCGGCGGCGCGCTCCGTACGAATCGATCTGCCGCCCTTTACCCTGGTTGGAGCAACCACCCGAAGCGGCCTGATCACCCGACCTCTGCGCGAGCGTTTCGGCATTCCCCAGCGCCTGCAGTTCTACCAGCCCGATGAGCTTGAGGAGATCGTCCGGCGTGGGGCTCGGGTTCTGGATTTTTCCCTGACATCCGACGGTGCCGCCGAGATTGCTCGTCGCAGCCGCGGTACGCCGCGTGTGGCCGGACGGCTGTTGCGGCGGGTGCGGGACTTTGCGGCCGTGGACGGCAATTCGACCGTCGACGCGAAAGCGGCTGATTCGGCTCTGCAGCGCTTGGAAGTCGATGCCCGTGGGCTGGATGCCATGGATCGCCGTTACCTGCAGTGCATTGCGGAGCACTATGGTGGCGGTCCTGTGGGGGCCGAAACGCTGGCGGCTGCGCTTTCGGAGCAACGGGACGTGATCGAGGACGTGATCGAACCCTATTTGTTACAGCAAGGTTTTTTGCAACGAACACCGCGAGGACGCCTACTCACGCCCGGTGGGTTCGGGCACCTGGGGTTGGAGCCGCCGGCAACCCTGGTGGCACAACTGGACCTGCTGCCGTCCGCCGAGCAGGAGGAGGAGAACAGTTGACCGGGCTGGCTTCCGAACGATCCGGCCGGCTCGCGGGCTGGTTCGAGGGCGGCGTTCACGTCTGTCCTGTTCGGGTGTATTACGAGGACACCGATGCTGGAGGCATCGTTTATTATGCGAACTACCTGCGTTTTGCCGAACGGGGCCGAACGGAGTTCCTGCGAGCACTGGAGTTGGGCCAACAGCAGCTGCGCGATGAGAACGGCCTCATGTTTGCGGTGCGTAGGGTCGAGGTGGACTATGAGTTGCCTGCGCGCCTCGATGATCTTCTGGACGTGCGTACGCGGATCGTCCATCTGGGCGGCGCCCGCCTGGAAATGGGGCAGGAGATTCTGCGCGGCGAGACAAGGCTTGTGTCCATGATGGTTCAGGTGGTCTCGCTCGACTCGGAAACCACACGTGCGCGGCGCCTTTCGGGCTTCATCCGCGACATACTCATGCCGTATTCACAATCCTAGCTGCAATCGATGAAATTCGGAGTACATCCTCATGGAGAATGAAGCGGTCGACGCAGCCGTCCTGGCCGGATCGGCCTCTGGTGACCTTAGTGTTTGGGGCCTGTTCCTGCAGGCCGACATCGTCGTGAAGCTGGTCATGCTGGTTCTTGTTTCGGCTTCGATCTGGAGCTGGGCCATCATCATCGAGAAGCTGATCAAGTTGCGTCGCCTGAAGGCGGACGCCGAGGCCTTCGAGGATGAATTCTGGTCCGGACGGTCCCTCGACCGTCTTTATGACGAAGTGGGGGAGGATCCCGACAACCCCTACGAATCGGTCTTCGCCTCGGCGATGGGGGAGTGGCGCCGGTTTACCCAACGCGGCGGACAGCTCGCGCAGGAGCGCACAAGTGCGCTCAAGGAACGCATGGAGCGTGCCATGGGAATCACCATTGGCCGCGAAATGGACCGTATCGAGAAGCAGATGATCTTTCTGGCGTCAGTCGGGTCCTCGGCCCCATTCATCGGCCTGTTCGGGACGGTCTGGGGCATCATGAACGCCTTCACCGCCATTGCCGGAACAGCGAACACCAGCCTTGCCGTGGTGGCCCCGGGTATCGCGGAAGCCTTGTTCGCGACGGCCCTGGGGCTGGTGGCCGCGATTCCCGCCACCATCGGATTCAACAAGCTGAACAACGACATCGGTCGCTACGGACAGAGACTGGAAGCCTTCGCCGGTGAATTCAGTGCCATCCTGTCCCGCCAGCTCGAGGAGACACGCTAGCCATGGCCGGGGGACCAATCATGAGTCGACGCGGCGAAGTGCATGGCGGTTTCCGGCGGCGCCGCTGGCAGCCGATGAGCGAGATCAACGTGACCCCCTTCGTGGACGTCATGCTGGTGCTGCTGATCGTTTTCATGGTGACGGCGCCGTTGTTGACGGTGGGCGTGCCCATCAACCTGCCGGAGGTTTCCGCGCGCCAGCTCAACGATCCGGGCGAGCCGCTGGAGATTTCGGTTACAGGGGAAGGCCAAGTCTACATCCAGGAGACCGAGGTCGCACTGGAGGCCCTGGTGCCCCGCCTGACAGCCATTACCGGCGATGACTTCGAAAGTCGGATTCATGTCCGCGGCGACGAGAACGTCTCCTACGGCCAGGTCATGCAGGTCATGGGGCGGATCAATACGGCCGGCTTTTCGCGCGTGTCTCTGATCGTTGAGCAGCCATCGCGCACGGAGGAATGACAGGAGTGCTGACGCCGCCATGACCGAGGCTGGCCCTTCAAGCGGGAGCTGGGATGACAGCAAGACGAAACGGCGTGCCCTCACGATTTCTCTCGGCCTGCACGCCGGGCTTGTCCTGCTGGCTGTATTCGGCCTGCCGTTCCTTCATTCCAAGCCGGAGCCGGTGACGATCGTGCCCGTGGAGATGGTCAGCGAGGACGACCTGACCTCGCAGGAAATTGCCGAGACCACCGTGGAGGATGCCGAGGAAACGCCACAGGAGGAAACGCTTGAGGATGCGCCGGAAGCGGAACCGGTGCAGGAAGCTTTGCCTGATTCCCAAGCGATTCAGGCGCCGGAGCCTCCGTCAGTGAGCGAGAGTGAGCCGCCGGAGAGCGAAACTGCGGCAGAGGCCATCCCCGAGCCGGAGCCGGCGGAAAGTTCCCAGGGCAGCGAAGTTGCGGAAAGCGCCCCGGAGCCGGAACCGCAACGCGAGAGCGAAGTGGAGACGGAAACCCAGGCGGAAACCGAGCCGGAGACGACCGAGGCCGAGACGGCTGAAGACGCCTTGGAAACGGCAGAGGCGGTTGAGGAAGAGACCGAGGATCGCCTGAGCGAGGTTACGCCTCCGACGCCGCGCGCCCGTCCGGAGGAGGAGCCGGAGGACGTGGTCGAGGATTCGGAGCCTGAAGAAGAGCAGGTTGCCCAGGAGCAGACCCCGGAACCCGAACCTGACCCGGAACCAGAGCCACAGCCGGAGCCAGAGACCGAGCCTGAATCTGAATCCGCAGAAGAAGAGCCGGCCGAACCTCAGGAAGATCGCTTGTCCTCGATCCTGCGCAATGTCGAGGAAATGGATTCGCAAAACCGTCAGCAGGAAACTTCGGGTTCCGAGGAGGAAACTCCTGAAGAGCCCAGTTCCCTGGACGAACGGCGCAAGGCACAGCAGTTGGCTCAGGCTATTCAGGCACAGGTGGCGAGTTGCTGGCGAATTGACGCCGGTGCCCGGCGTGCCGAGGAGCTGGTGGTTCCCATACGTGTTCAGTTGGCGCCCGACGGCAGCCTGCGACAGCCACCGGAGATTCAAGACACCGCGCGCATGAACAGGGACCAATACTATCGGGCGGCGGCAGAGAATGCGCGACGAGCGGTTCTTGAATGCCAGCCTTTCGACTTGCCTTCCGAAGACTATGCGCTTTGGCGCGATATAATCCTGAACTTCAATCCCCGGGAGATGTTCTGATGCAGACGATGAAACGGATTCTCGGCTTGCCCGGCTTGCTGGTCCTGGCTCTGGCCTTATGGAGCACAGCACCGTCCCATGTGCAGGCACAGCTGACCGTCGACATCACCAAGGGCTTTGTCGAGCCGCTTCCCATCGCGATCTCGGACTTTTATGCCGATGGCAACGAGGGCAGCGAGGTCGGATCGGATATCGCCCAGGTGATAAACGACAACCTGGAAGGTTCGGGTCTGTTCGCCCCCATTGACCAGCGTGCCTTCATCCAGGATCCGGCGGCACTCGATGCCGGGCCGCGCTTTGCGGACTGGCGAATGATCGACGCCGAGGCCCTGGTTAGTGGCAAGGTGGATATGCAGAACGACGGGCGCATGCGTGTCGAGTTTCGACTCTGGGACGTCTTGGCCGAGGAACAGATGCAGGGGCTGGCCTATACGACGGCGCCGGATAACTGGCGACGCATCGCCCACATCATTTCCGACGAGATCTATGAGCGCTTGACGGGGGAGAGTGGCTATTTCGATACCCGCATCGTGTATGTGGCCGAAAGCGGGCCGCAGGACCGCCGGGTCAAGCGCCTGGCCATCATGGACCAGGACGGAGCCAATCACCGCTTCCTGACGGACGGCAGCAGCCTGGTCCTGACACCGCGCTTCTCGCCGACATCGCAGGAAATCACCTTCATGTCCTATGCCGGTGGTGCGCCACGGGTCCATCTGCTCAATCTCAATACCGGTCAGCAGGAGGTGCTGGGGGAATTTCCGGGCATGACCTTTTCGCCGCGCTTCTCTCCGGATGGGAACAAGGTCATCCTTTCCATGGCCGAAGATGGAAACTCCGATATCTACACCATGGACCTTCGGACGCGGGACATGGAGCGTCTGACCGACCATCCGTCCATCGATACCTCGCCCTCCTATTCCCCGGATGGTGACAGGATCGTCTTCAATTCGGACAGGAGCGGCCAGCAGCAGCTCTATGTCATGAACGCCGATGGCTCCAACGTGCAGCGAATCAGTTTCGGTGACGGGCGCTATGCAACGCCTGTCTGGTCGCCCCGTGGCGACCTGATCGCCTTCACGCGCATGAGCCAGGGGAACTTCTACGTCGGTGTCATGAAACCAGACGGCAGCGGCGAGCGCATGATCAGCCAGGGATTCCTGGTGGAGGGGCCGACCTGGGCGCCTAACGGTCGGGTTCTCGCCTTCTTCCGACAGGAACCGGCGGACAGCAGCGGACGGGTCAGCAGCGAGCTGGTCAGCGTGGATGTCACAGGCTTCAACGAACGCGTATTACCCACACCAATGGATGCATCCGATCCGGCCTGGTCACCACTTTTGACACAACCCGGAACCCCTTGATCCCGGGGCATGCGCTCCGTATGCTCAAGCCTCTCGATTCGGCCGATGTACGGGGTTTCTGCGATCAGGCGCGGCGAGCAGTCGCATCATGTGATGTATCTTCCTGACAACCAGTCAGGGTAGCTCTTAAGGGGACCTGCAATGCGTTTAGCAATACTTGGCTTTGCCGCGGCTCTGCTGCTGGCAGGGTGTCAATCCACACCCAGCGAATCCGACTCGGCCAGCAGCGATGCGTCAGCCAGCAATGGAACGGGCGCGGACTCCAGTCTGAGTCAGGAGAATCTGGGATCTGCCGATCCAGGCACACAGGAGGATCTGGAGCAGCGGATCGGTGATCGCGTCTTCTTCGACTTCGATAGCAGCAGCATTCGCCAGGACCAGCGGCGGACCGTCGAACTGCTGGCCGAATGGCTGCAGCGTTACGACAATGTTCAGTTGAGCATTGAAGGACACGCCGACGAACGCGGTACGCGTGAATACAACCTCGCGCTTGGCGAACGGCGTGCCAACGCTGTGGAGGAGATGCTGATTTCACTCGGGGTTCCGGAATCCCGTCTGCGAACGATCTCCTACGGCAAGGAGCGCCCGGCCGAACTCGGCTCGAATGAGCAGGCTTGGGCGGCCAACCGGCGTGCCGAATTCGTCGTGCGGTAAGACGGCGCGGCAGGCTGCAAGAGCAAGGAATGCCCGGATCGAGGATTCGGGCATTCTGCTATCCAGCCAGTGGCGAATTCAGTTCTGTTGCTTGCCAACTGGCCAGAACGCCTCATTTGTGCCACGAATGCCGTACAGGTGATTAAGACTCCCGACGAGAATGGACGGCAGGGATGACAGCGTCACACGAGAGTTCTCTCATCTTTGGTATGCCGCGACGGCGAGCCGGAACGGCCGCGTTCTTCGGGGGGCTTCTTGCGGCCGCAATGAGCCTTGCCGGACCTGCTGTCGCACAGGAGTCCTCCGACCAGTCGCACCTGAGGGTCTACAGCGAGCGCCTGGACGAGTTCGAACAGGTCCTGCGTGAACTGACCGGGCGTGTGGAAACCCTGGAACATCAGCTGCGCCAGGCCAATCGTCGCATCGAGCAGTTGGAGGACGACCAGGCAGCTGCGCAGGATTCGGGGTCGGCAGAGGTTGCGGCCAATACAGGTCAGGATGACGGCGAGGAAACCCTTGAGGACTTCGACGAGACCGGTGGTGCTGGCGCGGAGGCCAATGATCAGTCGGAACCGAGGAGCCTGGGAACACTGCCTTCCGACGAGGAAGAAGACACTCAGGGTGAGGCCGGGGCCGGAACCGAGAGCGCGTCTGCGGATGGCAACCTGCCCTCGGGCAGTACGACGGAGCAGTACAACTACGCTTTCGGCCTGCTGCAGGAAGCCAAATGGGAACAGGCCGAAGCAGCCCTGTCGGCCTTCGTTCAGGAGCATCCGGACGATCGGTTGGCCGGCAATGCCAAGTATTGGCTCGGGGAAACCCACTATGTGCGTCAGGATTATATCGAGGCCGCCCAGACCTTTGCCGAGGGGTACAAGGACTATCCGGACAGCAACAAGGCGGCGGACAACCTGCTGAAGCTGGGCATGTCACTGGCCAATCTCGAACAGACAGAAGACGCCTGTGGAACCTTCGAGGAACTCGAGGCCCGTTACAGTGATGCGCCTTCCCGAATTCTCGAGCGTTCGCGCTCCGAGCGCGAAAAACTCGGCTGCTGAGGCAGGGATCGAGACCGCGCCGACTGAGGTTCTAAGACGACCATGAGCCTCAGGGACAATATGCCCACCGCGATTACTGCTGAAGAGTTCGCCAGGTACATGGCGGCTTACGCCCCTTTCGAAGCGCAGGCCCGGATTGCCTGCGCGGTCTCGGGAGGCGTGGACAGCATGGCCCTGCTGTCACTGCTGGCGCCCTGGTGTCGTGCCCACGGGCATGAGCTCATGGTGCTGCATGTGAATCATGGGCTGCGGGCCGAAGCCGATGCGGATGCCGCATTCGTGATGCAGTCGGCCGAGAAGCTGAACGTGCAGGGTCGCGTTCTGCATTGGCAAGGCCAGAAACCAAGCGGTCCGGTCCAGGCGCCGGCACGGCGGGCCCGCTATGATCTGCTTGCCGGTTTCTGTCGGGAAAAGGGCATCCTGCACCTGGCGATGGCGCATCATCTGGATGACCAGAGCGAAACCGTCGCCTTGCGCCTGCAGTCGGGAAGCGGCCTGGCCGGCCTGGCCGGTATGGCCTCCGTTCGCTATCTGCCGGATCTCCGGCTGATCCGGCCGCTACTCGGGCTTCCCAAGACGCGCTTGCAGGCCACCCTGGAAGGGCAGAGGTTGGATTGGAAAGAGGATCCCTCGAACCGGAACGAGGCGCATCGTCGGGTTCGTTACCGTAAGCTGCTGCAGGGCAGTGAGGACGCGCTACTGCTGGGTCAGCGGCTGGCCTCTGCCGCCGGCGTCTATGCCCGCCTGCGTGCCTGGTCGGAGGCCGAGGCCGCCCGGTTACTGGCTCGGGCGGTCCAGGTGCACCCGGCCGGCTATGCTCTGGTGCAGGCAGCGGTGCTGTCCGAAGCGCCCGAGTGGCTCGCCCGTCGGGCTTGGTTCCAGCTGTTGCGCACGATCGGAGGGTCTGCCTATGGGGTGCGGGGTAGCTCCCTGACAGCGTACCTGGAAGCATGGAAAGCCACGGGCAGAATGCCGGAGACCCTGGGGGGCTGCCGTATCCTGCCCTATGGAGCCGTGCAGTTCCTGGTGGTTCGGGAAGCACAAGGCCTTCGAAGTCATCCCCTCAGGCCAGGGGACACGCTGCTGTGGGATGGCCGTTTCCGGTTTTCGCGAGCACGGGAGTGTGAGGATGGCAGGGAGCTGTTGGTGGGACCCCTCGGCCATGAAGGCGTGAACAGACTGTTGCAGAAAATCCCGTCTCTGCGCAAATCCCGCATACCCCGGGCTGTGTGGCCGTCTTTTCCCGCACTATTCTGTCTTGACGGTTTGCTTGCGGTCCCCCACCTGAATTATACATGGTATAAAGTCGAGGGTAAGTGCGGCATCGCATGGAGTGCCCGACCGTATCATTCCCTGGCTGAATCAGTCTTTCGGCCGGCAATGAGCGGACTGTAATGGATTGAGACCGTCGTCCGGCAGGCAGCCATCTGTGGATCTGCCAGTTCGCGACTGGTTGCAGTGAGGATATCGAGCTTTGAATTTCAGTCGTAATGCAGCGCTTTGGTTTATTATCATTCTGCTGCTGTTCGCGCTGTTCCACCTTTTCCAGGGCAGCACTGACCAGTCTCCGCAGCAAGAGCTGTCCTATTCGCAGTTCATGAGTTCCGTCGAGCAAGGCGAGATCCAGGAAGTCACCATCCAGGGCCACAAGATCGAGGGGCGCATGCGTGACGGTCAGACCTTCTCGACCTACACGCCGCCGGAAGATCCCAACCTGGTACAGCGCCTGGAAGAGGCGGGGACCCAAATCAACGCCAAGCCCGAGGAAAGCGCGAACCCGCTGCTGTCCATCCTGATCTCGTGGTTCCCCATGCTGTTGTTGATCGCAGTGTGGATTTTCTTCATGCGCCAGATGCAGGGCGGCGGCGGCAAGGCCATGGGTTTCGGCAAGTCGAAGGCCAAGATGCTCACCGAGAAGACCGGACGTGTGACCTTCGATGACGTGGCCGGCATCGACGAGGCCCGGGGCGAGCTGGAAGAGGTTGTGGAATTCCTGAAGGATCCGCAGAAGTTCCAGCGCCTGGGCGGCCGGATTCCCAAGGGGATGCTGCTGGTCGGTCCGCCGGGCACGGGTAAGACCCTGTTGGCGCGCTCCATCGCGGGCGAGGCGAACGTGCCCTTCTTCACGATTTCCGGTTCGGACTTCGTCGAGATGTTCGTGGGCGTGGGCGCCAGTCGCGTACGCGACATGTTCGAGCAGGGAAAGAAGAACGCCCCCTGCATCATCTTCATCGACGAGATCGATGCCGTCGGCCGCCAGCGCGGCGCCGGGCTGGGCGGCGGCAACGACGAACGCGAGCAGACGCTGAACCAGCTGCTCGTCGAAATGGACGGCTTCGAGTCGGCCGAGGGTGTCATCCTGGTGGCCGCCACCAACCGTCCGGACGTTCTGGACCCGGCGCTGCTGCGCCCCGGCCGCTTCGACCGTCAGGTCGTGGTGCCCAATCCGGACGTGCTGGGCCGCGAGCAGATACTCAGGGTTCATATGCGCAAGGTTCCGCTGGGACCGGACGTGGATGCCAAGGTGGTCGCGCGCGGGACGCCCGGTTTCTCCGGTGCCGACCTTGCCAACCTGGTGAACGAGGCGGCGCTGATTGCGGCCCGCTCCAACAAGCGCGTGGTGACGCAGAGCGATTTCGAACAGGCCAAGGACAAGGTGCTGATGGGTGCTGAGCGTCGTTCGTTGGTGATGACCGACGATGAGAAGGAGCTGACCGCCTATCACGAGGGGGGGCATGCGCTGGTGTCCCTGTTCACCAAGGGCAACGATCCCCTGCACAAGGTAACCATTATTCCGCGCGGGCGGGCCCTGGGTGTCACCATGTCCCTTCCCGAGCGTGACCGGCTCGGCTTCGCCAAGCGCGAGATCGAGGCCAAGCTGGCGATGATGTTCGGCGGGCGTGTGGCCGAGGAACTGATCTACGGTGAAGAGAATGTCACCACGGGCGCCGGCAACGACATCCAGCAGGCCACGAATCTGGCACGCCGCATGGTGACCGAATGGGGCATGAGCGAGAAGCTGGGTCCCCTGCGCTACAACGAGAACCAGGACGAGGTTTTCCTGGGCCACTCCGTGGCGCGGCACCAGAGCATCTCCGAGGCCACTGCCCAGATGATCGACGAGGAGGTACGTCGCATCATCGATGAATCCGAGAACAAGGCCCGGCAGATCCTGACGCAGCACCTCGACGACCTGCACAAGCTGGCCAAGGCCCTGCTTGAGCACGAGACCCTGAGTGCCGACGAGGTCAACAAGGTGCTGAAAGACGAGCCGATCGAACGTCCCGACCTGTCGGAGCCGCCCAGGCCCGGCCCGGGCAAACGCTCCTCCGTACCCTCCAGCGGCCGTTCCGGTCAGGGCAAGGAGAAGCCCGGTGGCATGGGGCCGGAACCCGAGCCGGCCGGCTGATACAGATTGGCATGAGGAACGGAAAGGGCGCCTGTTCAGGCGCCCTTTCCATATTCCGCCGGCTAGGGACTGACCCCTTTCTTGCGTCCTCTATCCCCGCTATAAGCGAGGCATGACGCAGCGTAAACTTTATCTGCAACCGGATGGCCTCTCCCTGGAGCAGCAGTCCGAAAGCCCCCTGCTTGCAGGCGGACCCTATTCCTTTTCCCATTGCATCCGGGCAACGCGGGAGGACAACGGCTCACTCCGGCGCGACAGAGTTGCCGCCAAGGCGCTCGGCCCTGAAGATCAGGCCCGGCTGGAAGCTCTCGTGAAGCCGCGGGCGACGTTTGCCGGAATCGACATGACCCGCCCCTCAGTCATGGGAGTGGTGAACGTGACGCCCGACAGCTTTTCAGATGGCGGGCAGCGCTTCGACGCCGACAAGGCCATCGAGGACGGCCTGGCCATGTGGAAGGCGGGCGCGGCCATCGTCGACGTGGGAGGAGAATCCACCCGCCCGGGGGCCGAGCCGGTTCCCGACGAGGAGGAAAAGCGCCGGGTCCTGCCGGTGGTTCGCGAGCTCAGTGCCCAGGGCGTGCGGGTTTCCATCGACAGCTATCATGCCTCGGTCCTGGAGGCGGCCGTCGAAGCCGGAGCTGTCGCGATCAACGACATCACGGCACTGTGCGGCGACCCACGCAGCCTGGAGGTGGTGGCGGCAAGCGGCGTGCCGGTCATACTGATGCATATGCAGGGCCGGCCGCAGACCATGCAGAAATCGCCCTCCTATGACGACGTGGCGCTGGACGTCTTTGACTTTCTGGAAGAGCGGATCCACCGTTGCCTTGAGGCCGGGATTGCGCGCGAGCGGATTGCCGTGGATCCTGGTGTGGGCTTCGGCAAGACCCTGCAGCACAACCTCGAACTTCTCAATCGGCTGGCCCTGTTCCATGGGTTGGGCTGCCCGATCCTGTTGGGTATTAGCCGCAAGAGCTTCATATCCCACCTCTGCGGCAAACTGGAGCCGAAGGAGCGAGGACCCGGAACCCTGGCTGCCACCCTGGCCGGTTGGGCAAGGGGCGTGCAGATGCACCGGGTGCACGATGTCGATGAGGCCCTGCAGGCCCTGCAAGTCTGGACAGCCATCGACGCGTGTGCGCAGCAGGACGCTGTTGATTGACTGGCAAGTGCAAGGAGGCAAGGGCTGCTATGGGCAGAAAGCTTTTCGGAACGGACGGCATCCGCGGGACTGCCAACCAGGAGCCCGTCACGGCTGCGACGGCACTGAGGCTGGCCATGGCAGCCGGTGCCCAGTTTGCACGGGGCCCGAAGCACAATCTGGTCGTTATCGGCAAGGACACGCGTCTCTCCGGCTATATGCTCGAACCTGCATTGACCTCCGGGTTTATCTCCGTGGGTATGGACGTGGTCCTTTTGGGGCCGATTCCGACCCCGGCCGTAGGGATGCTGACACGCAGCCTGCGAGCTGACCTCGGGGTGATGATCTCGGCCTCGCACAATCCATTCGAGGATAATGGCATCAAGCTGTTCGGTCCGGACGGATTCAAGCTGTCGGATGCGGTGGAGACGGACATCGAGCTCGGCATGGAGGAGGATCCGGACCGGATCCGCGTGGACGGAAGCGAACTGGGCAAGGCACGGCGACTGGATGACGCCCTGGGGCGTTACCTGGAATTCGTGAAGAGCAGTTTTCCCCGGCGCCTGCAGCTTGACGGACTGAAGATCGTCGTGGACTGCGCCCATGGGGCTGCCTATCGGGTGGCGCCGGATCTCTTCTACGAGTTGGGTGCGGAAGTCGTGTCCTTGGGGGTCGAACCGGACGGGTTCAATATCAATCTCGCGTGTGGCGCCACGGCGCCGGAGCTCCTGGCCGAGCAGGTCAGGGCGGAAGGTGCCGACCTGGGACTTGCGCTGGATGGCGATGCCGACCGTGTTGTCTTTTGCGACGAGACGGGGCGACTGGTCGATGGGGATCAAGTCATGGGGCTGATTGCCAGCACCTGGAAGCAGGCAGGCCGTCTCAACAGCGATGCGGTCGTGGCCACGGTGATGTCCAACCTGGGGCTTGAGCGCTGCTTGCAGGGCCAGGGGCTGGACCTGCTGCGCACCCCGGTGGGCGATCGCTACGTGGTCGAGCGCATGCGGCAGGAGGGCTACAACCTGGGGGGTGAGCCCTCCGGTCACATCATAATGAGTGATTTCACGACGACCGGGGACGGACTGATCGCGGCTCTTCAGGTCCTCGAGGCACTGGTCACGGACGGCAGGCCCGCAAGCGAGGTCCTGTCCGTCTTCGAGCCCGTTCCGCAATTGTTAAGGAATGTACGGTTCAATGGTGGGGAGCCCCTGGAGGCCGGGTCCGTTCAGGCTGCCATACGCGAAGGAGAGAACAGGCTTGGCGCAGGCGGCCGCCTGGTGATCCGCAAGTCGGGTACGGAACCCTTGATCCGCGTCATGGCCGAGGGGGATGATGCAACGCTGATAGGGGATGTCGTCGATGACATTGTCCAGTCCATTGCCGCTGTATAGCCTGTTCGGGAAAGGATAGTGATGTGAATACGAAAGGCAGGATCCTGCTGATTGGCCGCTCCGACTGCCTGGGGGAGAAGGGGGTGCAGGCCGGGATCTGGACGGCGGGCGTTCACGGCCTGGCCGCATCCACCATCGTCATGAACATGACTGCACGTGACGAAGGGCTGAATTTCGAGGAAATCGAGCTGTCCGGAACCTTCATCGTCCGGCAAGCGGAAACGATCCTGCAGAAGCAGAACATAGATGTCGTGAAAGTGGGGCGCCTGTCTTCCGAAGAGCAGATCGAGGCCACGGCCCGGATTCTCGAGGACAGCCGTTTAAATTGCCCTGTCGTGATCTCGCCCGCGGTCTTCCGGAGCAACGACAGCCAGGCACTGGGGGTCCGTGCCCTGGCGCACTGGAAACGTCGTCTGCCGCATCTGGCCACGATGATTGTCGCCACCGAACGGGAGGCGGACGCGCTGGGCGGGTTTCATGCGGAAGGGCGCGAGGAATTGCCTCACGTAGCCGAAACCCTTGCCACGCTGGGCAGCGAATCCGTTCTGCTCAGTGCCCTTCTGCCGGGACAGGCGCGTGGCGTGGATATCTTCCTGGATGCAAGCGGACAGTTGCACGAGCGTGAATTTCCCCTCATCCGTGAAGGTGAGTACGGGCTTGATACGCCGAATCTCTCCACGGCCCTTGCCTGCCAGCTTGCCCTTGGCTGCAACCTCATGCAGGCTGCCGGGCTTGCCCGTGACTTCGTTGCCGAAGGGCAGGGCTGGACGAGCGAACTTCCCGCCTTTGCTGAGGTGCAGGGAGGCTGAAAGCTGGCATGACGGGACGTGTTCTGATCATTGCGGGCTCCGATTCCGGTGGAGGTGCCGGAATACAGGCGGACATCAAGACCGTGACGGCCCTGAAAGGTTATGCTGCGACCGCGATCACGGCGCTGACGGCGCAGAACACACTTGGCGTCCATGGCGTTTTCGGTGTCGATCCGGAGTTTATCGCCAGCCAGATCCGGGTCGTGCTGGAGGATATCGGTGCGGATGCACTGAAAACCGGCATGCTGCATTCCGCCGCCGTTATTGAGACAGTGGCTGCGGAACTTGGGGCCTACACCGAGCGGATTCCACTGGTGCTGGATCCGGTGATGGTGGCCCAGAGCGGCGCCAGCCTGCTGGATCCGGAAGCGGTCGGAAGCTTGAAGGAACATCTTCTGCCCCTGGCGGATATTCTGACCCCGAATGTGCCTGAAGCAGAGAAGCTCTCAGGTCTGGAAATCCGGTCTGTCGAGGATATGCAGGCAGCTGCCCAGCAGTTGCTGCAGCAGGGACCAAACGCGGTCCTGCTGAAGGGCGGCCACATGGCAGGCAACAGCCTCTCGGATGTTCTGGCAACTCCGGAGGGGATCGAGGTTTTCTCGGATACCCGGATCGACACCGAGCACACCCATGGCACCGGGTGCACTCTCGCTTCGGCGATTGCAGCCGGTCTAGCCCAGGGAATGACCAGAAGCGCGGCCGTAAGACGTGCCCGTGCCTACCTGCGACGGGCTCTCCAGTCGCCTCCCGGCCATGGGCAGGGAGCTGGAGGTGTGGACCATAGCCATACTGTCGGTGCCTTTCGCGAGGACTGAGACCCCTCGACAAGAGTTCCCCATTTGGCAGTACAGCTTTATGTAGTACGCAGCTGCGCGAGCAGGGGATATTCTGAGCGTGGCAGACTGGTGCGCGGCCATATGAGAGATACAGTTTATCTTATTGATAATGGATAATTTTCTGGTGTGTATGGCACTGGATTTCCGGTGCCGGTAGGGGCCGTCGCGTTGGGAAATTATTCGGGAGGCCGCGTTGACGCACTGCAGCATCGGGCCTAGTATCCAAGCCTCAGCTATCGCTAGAGCGACCTATAAGCGCGAAGGAGCGCCATTTCATATGAATATGACCGTAAGCGCGGCGCGTAAGCCTGCGACACGTCCCGCGAATCCGAACTTCTCCTCTGGACCCTGCGCCAAACGGCCCGGATGGTCCCTGTCGGTTTTGGAAGATGCCTTTGTCGGGCGCTCCCACAGGGCCAAGGGTGGAAAGGCGAAGCTCCAGGAGGTCATCGAACGTTCCAAGACCCTGCTCGGCCTGCCGGAAGACTGGCGCCTGGGCATTGTCCCGGCCTCCGATACCGGTGCCGTGGAGATGGCCCTGTGGTCCCTCCTCGGGCCCCGTGGTGTCGATGTGCTGGCCTGGGAATCCTTCGGCTCCGGTTGGGTGACCGACGTGATCAAGCAACTGAAACTCGAGGATGTCCGGCTGTTGGAAGCCGACTACGGCCAACTGCCCGACCTGTCCAGTGTGGATGGCGAGCGAGATATCGTCTTTACCTGGAACGGTACAACGTCCGGTGTTTGCGTGCCGGATGCAGGCTGGATCCCGGCCGACCGCAAGGGGCTGGCGATCTGTGATGCCACCTCAGCCGCCTTTGCCATGGAGCTGGATTACAGCAAGCTCGACGTCGTGACCTGGTCCTGGCAGAAGGCACTGGGAGGCGAGGCGGCGCACGGCATGCTGGCGCTCAGCCCGCGCGCCGTGGAGCGGCTTGAGAACCACACACCGTCCTGGCCCCTGCCGAAGGTGTTCCGCATGACCAAGGGAGGCAAGCTGAACGAGGGCATCTTTCGCGGCGAGACCATAAACACGCCTTCGATGCTCTGTGTGGAAGACGCGCTGGATGCCCTGAAATGGGCCGAGTCCCTCGGCGGTTTGAAAGCCCTCATAGGCCGCTCGCGCGACAATCTCCAGGTCGTGGCCGATTGGGTGGCTCAGAGCGACTGGGTGGACTTCCTGGCCGAGGAACCGGGAAGTCGCTCCTCGACCTCGATCTGTCTCAAGATCGTGGACCCCTGGTTCACCGCACTGCCGGAGGAAAGGCAGGCAAGCGTGGCGAAGGCTGTGGCCGCGAAGCTCGAGGAAGAGGACGTGGCTTATGATATAAGCTCCTATCGCGATGCGCCGGCCGGGCTGCGTATCTGGGGCGGTGCAACCGTGGAACAGAGCGACATGAAGGCGCTGATACACTGGCTCGACTGGGCCTATGCTGAGGTCAAGTCCGCCAACGCCTGAGATCTGTCCCGACCCTCTCCGCACAGATCTGAAAAGAACAGAACAGAACAGAACAGAACGGAAGTTTTGAACCATGCCCAAGATTCTCATCGCTGATAAACTCAGCCCGCTGGCTGTCGACATTTTTCGCCAGCGTGGGCTGGAAGCCGATGTGGTGACCGGCCTTTCCGAGGATGAACTGGTCGAACGCATTGCAGACTATGACGGCCTGGCCGTCCGTTCGGCCACGAAGGCAACCGAACGCGTGCTCGAAGCCGGCGGCAAGGGGAACCTCAAGGTTGTCGGCCGTGCCGGTATCGGGGTGGACAACATCGATATCCCGGCGGCTACGGCCAATGGCGTCGTCGTCATGAACACGCCCTACGGCAATGCGGTCACCACTGCCGAGCATGCCGTTGCCATGATGTTCGCGCTGGCGCGCCAGATTCCCCAGGCCAACGAGTCCACACATGCCGGCAAGTGGGAAAAATCCAAGTTCATGGGGACGGAGCTGACCGGCAAGACCCTAGGGCTTATCGGGTGCGGCAACATAGGCACCATCGTCGCCGAGCGCGCCCAGGGACTGAAGATGCGGGTTATATCCTACGACCCCTTCCTCTCTCTGGAGCGCGCCAAGGATCTGGGTATCGAGAAGGTCGAGCTGGATGACCTGCTGGCGCGCGCCGATTTCATCACGCTGCACGTTCCCCTGACCGAGCAGACGAAGGGCATCCTGGACGCCGAGGCCTTCGCCAAGTGCAAACAGGGTGTGCGCGTCGTCAATTGTGCCCGCGGCGGCCTGGTCGTCGAATCGGACCTGAAGGAGGCATTGGACTCCGGACAGGTGGCTGGCGCGGCCCTGGACGTCTTCGAGGAGGAACCCGCCAAGGAGAATTCGCTCTTCGGCCATCCGAACCTGGTCTGCACGCCGCACCTGGGCGCCTCCACCAGCGAGGCGCAGGAGAAGGTGGCCCTGCAGGTCGCCGAACAGATGTCGGACTATATCCTGACCGGGGCGGTCACCAACGCCATCAACATGCCCTCGCTCAGCGCCGAGGACGCCAAGCACCTGGGCCCCTACATGTCCTTGGCCGAACAGCTGGGCTCTTTTGCCGGTCAGTTGACGCGCACCGGCCTGCAGTCGGTCAGGATCGAGTACGAGGGGCATGTGGCGGGCCTGAATTGCCGTCCGCTGACCCAGGCCGTCCTGGTTGGTATCCTCCAGCCCATGCTGGACTCCGTGAACATGGTGAATGCACCGATCATGGCGCGCCAGCGCGACGTCGATGTGGCCGAGGTGAAATACGAACGGGACTGCGACTACCAGACCCTGATCCGGGTGACGGTGGAGACCGAGAACCAGGAGCGATCGGTGGCCGGCACGCTGTTCGGCGGGAGCAAGCCGCGTCTGGTCGAGATCAAGGGAATCCAGGTGGAGGCTCAGCTCGGTAAGCACATGCTCTACATCACGAACCAGGACAAGCCCGGCGTGATCGGCGCACTGGGGCGCATCCTGTCCGAGTCCGGACTGAATATCGCCACTTTCCACCTGGGTCGGACCGAGTCCGGGGGCGATGCCATCTGTCTTCTGGAACTCGATGGCGACGTACCAGCGCCAGTGCTCAAGGAGATCCGGGACCTGCCGCAGGTGCTGCGTGCGGAGCCCCTGCGCTTCTGAGCTGGGGACGAGTTACACCCTGACAACCTGAAAAAACACTGGAGTAGAGCCGTTTCATGTGGGATCAATGCGCTCCCGATTGGACGGCCTGTGGTTGCGTCAGCAGTTGAACCACCGGTCGCACCCCCGCAGGGTGTGGCCGGGGTTTTTGCTGTGCGACACCCGGCGGGCCGGATGTCGTGGACGGGACGCCTTTTCTGTCCGGCAACAGCCGAAAGGATGGATGGTTACATGCACTCCGGGGACCCTAACGGTGCACGACAGGCCCTTTTGCCCGCTGGTCTGCAGGATGTTCTCTATCCCGATGCGGCGCATGAAGCGGCCATTGTCGAGAAGCTGATCCGGCATGTCAGCCGTTTCGGATACGCACGGGTGAAACCGCCCCTTATCGAGTTCGAGGATAGCCTTCTGGCAGGGCCCGGCGGTCAGGTTTCCGAACAGACCTTTCGGCTCATGGATCCCATCAGCCAGCGCATGATGGGCCTGCGTGCGGACATGACGCCCCAGGTGGCCCGGGTTGCCGTCTCTCGCCTGGCGCAGGAGCCGCGACCCCTGCGGCTCTGCTATGCCGGGGAGGTCCTGCGCGTGCGTGGCAGCCAGCTGCGTCCCGAGCGGCAGTTTACCCAGGTCGGTGTGGAACTGATTGGAACCGCTTCACGCCGGGCCGATGCCGAGGCGGTTTTCCTGGCGTCCGATGCGCTTCTGTCCGTCGGGGTGGAAGGTCTTTCAGTTGATCTTGCCTTGCCCACGCTTGTCGGGCGCCTCTTCGAGGTCCTGGGACTGTCGGAACAGGAGCGCCAGGAGCTGCGGGCCGCCCTCGACAGAAAGGATGCTGCCGCCGTGCAGCAGGCGGCAGGCCGACATGCGGACCTGTTCGACGGCCTTCTGCGCGCCTCGGGACTGGCCGATGAGGCCCTGGAAAGGCTCATGGCGCTTCCGCTGCCCGAATCTGTTCTGGGCGAGATCGAGCGCCTCTCCGAAGTGATCGGCGAGGTGCGGCGCATGAATCCCGAACTCGTCCTGACGGTGGATTGTGTCGATCACCGGGGGTTCGAGTACCAGACAGGCCTGTCGTTCACGCTCTTTGCCTCGGGCGTACGGGGCGAGCTTGGTCGCGGGGGCCGTTATGACGCTCCACGCGGCGAGGCCGAAGGCGAGCCAGCCATCGGTTTCACGCTTTTCATGGACAGCGTACTGCGTGCGTTGCCGATCCCTTCCGAGGGACGGCGAATCTACTTGCCGAGCGACAGCGACGGAGCCTTTGCCAACGCGCTCAGGGCCGTTGGCTGGATCACGGTGACGGCGCTCGATGAGAGCGCCGATGTGTACAGCGAGGCGCGGCGCCTGAAATGCACGCATCTGCTGGTGGCTGACAGGATCGAGGAAGTGGAGGACTAGAGTTTCATGGCCAATGTGGTGGTTGTCGGCTCGCAGTGGGGCGACGAGGGCAAGGGCAAGATCGTCGACTGGCTGAGCGAACGCGCCGATGTGGTGGTGCGCTTCCAAGGCGGTCACAACGCGGGTCATACGCTGGTGATCGACGATGTCACCTACAAGCTGTCCCTGCTGCCTTCGGGGGTGGTGCGTCCCGAGAAGCTGTCCATAATCGGCAATGGTGTCGTGGTCGATCCCTGGGCCCTGATCGAGGAAATCGATCGACTGCAGGCGCAGGGCGTGCGGATTTCCCCCGACAACCTGCGTGTTGCCGACAACGCGGCCCTGATCCTGCCACTGCACGGTCGGGTTGACCGTGCCCGGGAAAGCGCACGCGGCGGCAAGGCCATCGGAACCACCGGCCGCGGAATCGGGCCGGCCTACGAGGACAAGGTCGGTCGCCGTGCCGTGCGCCTCTGTGACCTGGCGGATTTCGACCTTCTGGCTGAACGCGTGGATGCCCTTCTGGTGCATCATAATGCCTTGCTACGCGGCCTGGGCGAGCAGGAAATGGAACGCGACTCCCTGATTGCCGAACTGCAGGAGATCGCGCCGAAGATCCTGCCCTTTGCGGCACGCGTGTGGGCCACCCTGGACGCTGCGCGCCGGCAGGGGCGGCGGATCCTCTTCGAGGGTGCGCAGGGCGCCATGCTGGACGTGGATCACGGCACCTATCCCTATGTGACCTCCTCCAATACCGTGGGCGGACAGGCCGCGGCGGGCTCCGGTACCGGGCCCCATGCCATTGACATGGTGCTCGGTATCACCAAGGCCTACACGACCCGTGTCGGTGCGGGCCCTTTCCCAACGGAACTGGATGACGAGATCGGCCGCAGACTGGGTGAGAAGGGCCGGGAATTCGGCACGGTCACAGGACGCCAGCGTCGCTGTGGCTGGTTCGATGCCGTTCTGGTGCGCCAGACCATCAAGACGGGGGGTATCGACGGCATTGCGCTGACGAAGCTGGATGTGCTCGATGGCCTGGAGGAACTCAAGGTCTGTGTGGGCTATGACATCGAGGGGGCTCGCTACGACCATCTGCCTTCCCAGTCGCGTCTGCAGGACCGTGCCCGCCCGGTCTATGAGACTTTCGAGGGATGGCAGGAGAGCACCCAGGGAGCACGCTCCTGGGCCGATTTGCCGGCAACGGCGGTGAAATACATCCGCCGCATAGAAGAGTTGATCGAGGCTCCGGTAACGTTGCTCTCCACCAGTCCGTCGCGCGAAGACACCATCGTGATGCGCGATCCCTACGCCGGCTGAAGGTCGAGGGGAAGGGTAAACCCGGACCGCCGTTAACGCTTCGTTATCTCTATTCCGGTAAGCAGGGAGGACTCGTGACGAGCCTTCCCAACCCCTGACAGCGGTTATAACCGGTTATGAGCGAGGCAACTGCCAGAACGCGCAAGGAAAAGACCCCTTCTGCCGAAGCGGCTTGGGGGACTCGAGCTGCGCCGGTGGCCTTGGGCAAGAACTGGGAGATCGATCCCCGCCAGCCACTGCCGCATCTGAATCAGCCGCACGCGCGGGCCTTCGCCGCCAAGGACAAGCGATTTCTCAGTTCCGGCAAGGGAGACAGCTATTACGCGCTGGTCTGCGAGGAATTCCTCTCTCCCCGGCTGGACCCGTTGCGTCTGCTCAAGGGCGAGGACCTGGACTACCTCATGCAGCCGGTTACCTTCGGGCTGGTGGAGTGGGGCAATCAGGAAGGCCAGCACCGGCCGGCGGTGATTTTCGGAGTGCCCGGTGGTCCGCGTATCCAGGAAGCCCCGGATGCAACCTTCAAGCCCTTCAGCGAGGATTCCCTTGTCCGCAAGGTCGTGCAGCCGATGGTGCCGCTGCTGGAGCGGATGGCCGAACGTGGGATCACGCATCGCTCGATCCGGGCAAGCAATCTGTTCTGGCGCGACGCTGCCCAGAACAGCGTCCTGCTGGGCGAGTGCACAACGGCACCCCCCGGGTTGGACCAGCCGGATGTATATGAGACGATAGAGGGGATCCTGGCCCGGCCGTCGGGACGTGGCCCCGGCACCTTGGGTGACGATCTCTATGCCTTTGGAATCATGCTGGTTTTCCTGCTGAACGGAAAGAACCCGGTGCAGGGCATGACTCGGCAGGCGATGGTCGAATCCAAGATCTCCCAGGGGACCTATGCCACGGTGGTCCGGAACCTGCGCACTTCCCTGCCGATCATGGAGCTCCTGCGCGGCCTGCTGTGCGACGACCCGCGGGAACGCTGGGTGCTGGAGAATCTTTCGATCTGGGCCAATGGCCGCCATCTCAGTCCCAAGCAGCCCAGCCTGCCGCATCGCGGCGCGCGCCCATTTATCTATAGGGAGACCAAGTACTGGAACCTCCGGTCGCTCAGTGCGGCGATCGGCCAGGACTGGACTGCGGCCCAGACAGAAGTGGATGCCCAGGAAATCGCCGTGTGGATACGCCGCAGCCTGGGGGACGAGACTCTTTCGGAAAAGCTGCTCGAGACCACCGGGCAGGCCAAGAAGGGGGCCTTCGGGGGAGGCTCGGAGGCACTGTCCGATCGCGCCTTGAGTCGATTGTTGATGGTCATGGACCCGGCTGCACCGATCCGATACCGCGAGCTCTCGCTGGAGCCCGATGGACTGCCCCAGGCTCTGGCCATCGACTTCGAGACACCCGGGTTCCAGGAACTGATCACTGAACTGATAATGCGGCGTTTGCCGCAGAGCTGGTTGGAGGTGCAGCCGCACGCTCTGGCAGAGCACAACGCACTGCAACGAACCTTCGAGGACCTTTACAACTACATCTCACGCCCCCAGCAGGGCTATGGCATCGAGCGCTGTCTCTATCAGTTCAATCCGGGCTGGCCCTGTCTCAGCTCGTTGGTGCGCGAGGCCTACGTCACGGATGTCCGGCGCCTGCTGCCGGCGCTCGAAGCGCGGGCCGCCGGCGCCCAGGAGGTCGAGCCGATGGACCGCCACATTGCGGCCTTTGCCTGCTCCCAGCTTGGAGACATTCCCGATCGCACGATCCTGGCTCTGGGGGACACCAGCAGCGAAGCGGCCCGCATCAGCGGCGTGGTGCTGTTTCTGGCTGAGGTGGCACAGAGGACCGAGAACCACCACCTGCCGAAACTGGCCACCTGGCTGGCGTCTTACCTCAAGCCCTTCGTGGACTCCTTTCACAGCCGGCAGCTGCGCGACGAACTTCAGCGCGCCATTGATTCGGCAGTGAAGGCGGGCAGCCTTCCGGACTTGGCCCGTGCGGTGGGCAACCATGAGCGGCGGGAGAAGGATGAGCGCGGGTTTGATTTCGCTCGCCGTGAGTACCAGGCCCTGGAGCGCGAGTGCCAGGCTCTGGAAGGCGGCAAGCTGACCGACAATGTCTTCGTCTCGGCGCGGGCGCGGTCCGCGTCAGCCGTGGTTGCGGGCCTGGCCTCCGGTGTCGGCCTGCTGTTCATGACCCTATTGCATGTGACCTGAGGACTTGCCAACGATGGCTGCGCGCACGAACAAGGCAACCGCGGACAGGCTCGCATCCCCCCAGGGACAGGGCCGGAAAGACAAGGGGGGTATCAGCTGGATGCGGATATCCGCCGGCGTAATGCTGGGCATTCCGGCGCTTGTCATCCTTTTCCCGACCTTCATCGTGCTCTGTGTCACCATGCTGCCCAGCCTGGTGGCCTTCATTGCCGATCGCCAGCCGGACCGGCACACTGCCATGACGGTTTCCCTGCTGAATTTCTGCGGCGCCCTTCCGGCCCTGGTGAAACTCTGGGCCATGGGGCAAAGCCTGTCGGCAGCCGTGATACTGATCAGCGACCTGATGGTCTGGCTGACCGCTTACGGGGCCGCAGCCACCGGCTGGTTGATCCTCATGCTGGCAATGCCGCTGTGCTTCACCTATTACAGCTTGCTCACCCAGTCGCGCCTGAAGCAATACCGCCAGCGCCAGGAAAAGCTGGTTCAGGAATGGGGGCAGGATGTCACCGGCCTGACCGTCACCGATGAGGATCCGGACAAGAAAACGGCGGGCCGAAGCTGACGCTCCGCCCCGCCGTTGATCTGGCAATGCGCCTTGGCTGTCAGAGGCTTCAGTTTGCCGCGAGTTTCTCGTCGAGGGCCGCGTTCTTGATCGACTTCTGCAGCTTCTCGAAGGCGCGAACCTCGATCTGGCGCACACGTTCGCGACTGATGCCATACTCCTGGCTCAGTTCCTCGAGGGTGGTGGGGTCTTCCTTCAGGCGGCGTTCCTGCAGGATATGCTTCTCGCGATCGTTCAGGTGGTCCATGGCACCGGCCAGAAGCTGACGGCGCTTGTCCATCTCCTGCTGCTCGCCGAGGATGGTCTCTTGGTCTTCCGTTTCATCCGTCAGCCAGTCCTGCCATTCGCCCTCGCCATCGACGCGCAGCGGCGCGTTCAGCGAGTGGTCCGGACTGGCCAGGCGCCGGTTCATGTTGACGACGTCCTGTTCGGGCACGCTGAGCTTCTCGGAGATGTGCGAGACCTGGTCGGGGTTCATGTCCCCGTCCTCGATCGCCTGCATCTGCCCCTTGAGCTTGCGCAGGTTGAAGAACAGCTTCTTCTGCGCAGCGGTCGTGCCCATCTTCACCAGCGACCAGGAATGCAGGATGTACTCCTGGATGGCGGCGCGAATCCACCACATGGCATAGGTGGCCAGGCGGAAGCCGCGTTCCGGATCGAAGCGCTTGACCGCCTGCATCATTCCGACGTTGCCCTCGGAGATCAGCTCCGAAATCGGCAGGCCATAGCCACGATAGCCCATGGCAATTTTAGCCACCAGCCGAAGGTGGCTGGTCACCAGCTTGTGGGCGGCTTCCGTATCTTCGCGATCCTGCCAGCGCTTGGCCAGCATGTATTCCTCGTCCGCATCCAGCATGGGGAACTTGCGGATTTCCTGCAAATAGCGCGTCAGATTGCTGTCGCTCGTCAGTGCGGGCAACTTGGAAGCAGATGGTAAACCTGTCATCTCCACGACTCCTTTCCGGCCACTTCTCTGTGTAACAGGCCGGCGTAAAACCATACCAATATGGTCATGATTATTTTATAAGCGTTCCAAACTCTTGATCAAGTTTTTTAGATCACAGGGCAGGTTTGTCGTAAATTCAACCCATTCTCCAGTGCTCGGGTGGGTGAACCCCAGGGATCTTGCATGCAGCGCCTGGCGTCCAAAGGTCTTCAGAGTTTCGGCCACCGCCTCGGGCAGCCGTTTGGCGATGGCGGGATGGCGGCGGCCATAGAGTGGGTCGCCCACCAGGGGGTGGCCGGCATGAGCCATGTGGACGCGGATCTGGTGCGTGCGCCCCGTGTCGAGGCGGCAGGCCAGCTGACTGACCGCCTCTCCGCCATAGCGATGGAGGGTCCGGTAACGGGTCCGGGCTGGCTTGCCGCCGTAGCGGACCACGGCCATCTTCTTGCGGTTGGCCGGGCTGCGCCCGATGTTGCCGTCAATCTCTCCCTCCAGCGGTTTCAAGCCGCCCCAGGCCAGGGCAATGTAGTCACGCGAGATCTCGCGCCCGGAAAATTGCTGCACGAGGGCCGTATAGGCGGCCTCGCTCTTGGCCGTGACCATGACTCCGCTCGTGTCCTTGTCCAGCCGGTGCACGAGGCCGCAACGCTCGGTGCCGCCCACCGCCAGCAACTCGCTGCCGCAATGAGCCAGCAGGGCATTGACCAGGGTATGGTCCGGATTTCCCGCAGCCGGATGGACCACCAGGCCCGCCGGTTTGTTCAGTACCAGCACCTCTTCGTCTTCGTGCAGGATCTCGAGATCCAGGGGCTGGGCCTCTGGTATCTGCTCTACAGTCTCGGGAATCTCTATGGCGAAAGTTTGGCCGGATTTGACCCGCAGGGAGGGGTTCACTATCGTTTGTGCGCCTTCCCGCACGGCCCCTTTTGAAATGAGGGTCTGCAGGCGGTTGCGCGAGAGATCGGTCAATTTCCGGGCGAGCAGGCGATCCAGCCGCTGACCCCCGTCTTCAGGCTGGACCGTGATCTCGCAATGTCCGGCCGCTGGGGGAAAGGCAGGCTGGGCTTCTTCGCTCAGCGTCTCCTTGCTGTCCGGTTCTGTGTGCTGGTGAGATCGACGGGGCACGGGCAAGCGGCTTTGATGGTTTCGCGTGACAGGAGGCAGTCACGCCCTCGATTATTCCGGAGAATATCTATTCATGCACGCATTAAAGGCACTGGTGATCGGAATGGGTATCCTGATCATCATTGGTATGGGACTGGTGATCTGGGGCTTTGCGCGCCAGGCCACGCAACTGGCGGAGAAGAGCGAGAATGGCCCCTCCGCCGAAAGCCCTTTTTTCGAGACCAGCGTCAACTTGCCGGCGGGGTGCGAACTGGACAGTGTGAAGGGCGACGGGCAGGGCAGCCTGTTGCTTACGCTGCAGGGACGCGACGGGCCGCAGGCCGCCTGCCGCCAGATCATCCTGCTGGACACCGCCAGCGGCGAGGTGCGCGGGCGTATCCAGCTGGGCAGCGAATAGCGGAATTTTTGCCGAAACCTGTTTGAAAGCGGTTGCTGAGCCGGGCTGGATTCTGTATATCCTCGCTCCCGGCCTTGACTGCGTCCCCTTCGTCTAGAGGCCTAGGACACCGCCCTCTCACGGCGGCAACAGGGGTTCGAATCCCCTAGGGGACGCCAATCTTCTCTAAGGCGTTGATTCTACTGGAAAAAATAGGGCTCTTCCCTAGTAACGGTCCAACCTGTCAAGGCGGGCGCAGCTATGCCCTGGAAAGCTGCGGAAGTGCCTGGTGGTAGGCCGAGAATGCACGGCCTTTCCGCGCGCCCAAGTGAACCATATCCGCTGTCTTGTTTCCGAAGGTTACGGCCCCCGAAGTGTCAGCGTCGCAAGGATCATGTTCTGCTCGTAACTGAATGACGATGGAATGTTGGAGTCCTTGTCGAGATAGCTGTAGCGCACGCCGACGGTCGCCCAGTCCGTCGCCCGATAGCGAACACCGGCACTGGCGTGCCAGGTTTCATCCTCACGCTCGAGGTCGAAGTTCGTGCGCACGCTAGGATTGTCATAGTTGTAAGTGCGATAGCCGCCTCCAGCGAACAAGGTCAGCTTGTCGAGCGGCCGTATACGGCCATCCAGGCCAACGCCCCAACCATGGTTTTCCGCGGACGCACCTTCGGTCTGTTCCCGGGACAGGGAAACGTAGGGCGACACCTGCGCGCCCTCTGCCAGCTCTGGAAACCGTAAGGTTTGCGAAAGAACGCCGCGGTGCAAGAGACCGTCGCGGTCTTCTTCAGGCACTGTCTCGAACATGAAGTCCCGATGCGACAGCGTATAGCTTAACGACGTCTCGCTCCAATCCGTCTGTTGCCAGTGAACCCCGACTTCTGCGCGCGTGGTGAAGACGTAGCTGTCGCCATCGATGTTGCCGTATTCGGCCCCGACCCCAGCCGAGACTTGCCACGATTCGTCCAGATCATGTTCGACCCTAAGGCCCAGATCGGTGAACACCTCGTTGAGCCCTTCACGCTCGGCATGCAGCCTACTATCAACATTGCCGTATGCGACGACACGGGTCGTCTGATTGCCGAACAGCACGCCCCAGCCGCTGAAAGCCGGCTCGAATAAGTAGTCGGCTTTGTCCGCCGCCGACCCTGGCGCGCTGTCAGAGCGCAAAGCAACGTTGTCGTTGTAGCCAGCATTCAGGGAGGCGCTGAACCCCCAGGAGCCCGTCCCCCTCGAAGGGTACGGCCGCGCGATCCGGTCGTAGCTATCCAGCAGTTCGCGGTCCCTTGCGAGAGATCGCCCACGGGCGATTTCCTCCTCGGCCTCCTGTTGGCGATCCGCCAGTTTTAACGCGCCAGCGCGCACCGCGCGCACGCGGGCTTCAAGTTCCGGCGCCAGCTTTTCCGCTTCATCCAGCAAGGGCAGCGCCTCGTTCACTCTCTCCAGGCGGATTAGCGCGGTCGCTTGTCCGAGCCGGTTGCGGCCGCTATCGGGTCCTTGCCGCAATTGATCGAGCGCCGCGCCAGGCTTGTTGACGCCCAGCAGCGCATCCCCGAGCGCCTGTCGGACCACAGGCTTGTCGCGACCGTGTTCGATCGCGAGCCGCAAGGCGCCGACCGCTTGTCCGTAATCCTCGACACTCAGCTGCGCGGCACCCAGCAGTTGCCACAGGCGCCCGTCGTCCGGATTGGCTTCGGTGAGCTGGTCCAGTTCATCGATTGCATCCTGCGGATCACGGCCCAGCAATGTTGCGAGTTCGCCATAGGGGGGTGTTTGCGCCCGTTGCCGACCGCCAACGCGAGCCGGGTCGGCCGACGCCAACTGAATGCCGAGTGTAGCCTGTGCCCGTTGATCGTTCTGTCGAGCGCCCTGGGTGCTTGGCACGGCATCGGCCGCAAGCTGAGCCGACTGTACCGTCGCCAGATAGAGTTGACGCAATTCGGCCCGGATCGCCGAAACGTTTGGGTCCGCGCCGGTCGGCCCGCGCTCTTCCCATCGGTCCATGTCAGGGAAACGGCTGAACTGATCGGCCCGGTTCTGGTTGAAGGTCAGCCGCCCCAGGTTCGGACTCTCAAGCAAGGCCCGTGTGGCCGGGGGCTGATCAGATATTTCGGGTGGCAGCTGACCCTGTGCAGGGGACGCAACAGCGACCATGAATCCGACCGTGGCGATACTGATGGTTCCGCCTAATGATGGACTCGAACCAGAAAACAAACCGAAACCACGGAATTCCCCACGGTCATTCCTTTTCGCTGCACTCGCCAAAAGCACCCCCGCACGTATTGTCTGTCATAGGTGGACTTCGATGGTTGGCCGCGACCTCACTTTAGAATGCCCTCCGGCCCACTCGGAACCGGAGGGCGAGATGGCACAGCGATCGATGAGAATTACGGACGACCCTGGTTGACAGCCCGTCATGGATCAGTTGCCGCGATGCGGATCGATGTAGCCGGGGTTCCAGACCGACAGCGGCAACGGCATGGCCGATTGCTGCATGGACCCAGGCCGAACCGGCATCGTGGTCTTGTCCAGTTGGTTTAGGATATTCCACGGCAAGTCAAAATTAACCTTCTCACCGTCCCCTGGGTTGGCCGGCATGGTCGTCCGCGAGTGGCTGCTCGCACGCTTAACCTCTTCCTGCAGTTCTTCCGGGTCTGCACTCGACCCACAGCTTGAGAGCCCGGGTCGGCACGGCAAGGTATCGCCGTCATCCTTGGCGGTCTTGTTTTCTTCCTCCTGGCCATCTTCGGAGCTTGATTCTGAATTTGATTCGGACTCAGAACTACTTTCCTCATTGTCATTATTGGAGCTAGACTCCGAATTTGATGCGGACTCCGAATTGCCTTCGTTCCTGCCCTCTTGATCGGACTCTGAATCGTTGTCGTTACTGTTCTCTCCAACGGCTTCGTCTGCCCCAAACTCCATGGTCTCTTCGTTCTCGTCGCTACCGCCCGTTTGATCTGATCCGGAACCGGAATTTTCCGACCATGTAATCTTTAATTCACCGGCCCCATCGATATGCCAGTCGCCGTCGGATCCCGTAACGGCATCGAGATCGTCTTTTTCGACTGTTTGGACGACATGCCCTTCATGCCCCTCGTCGTCGTATATAATAATGTGATCGCCCATCTCTCGTGCCGGAATACCATCGCTTCCGTCGCCCTGCATGCGGCCGGATTCGGACGCCGACGGGGCCTTCACGCCGGCCAGACTGCCGAAGATTCCGCCGTAGCCGGCGCCGATGCGGCTGCCGTCCTGCTGGCCGAGGCCTGGCACGGCTCCGTACGCGCCAAGTTCACCTGTTGGATTTCCGGCTTCAGCCATCGGGCCTGAGGGGAGAACCTGATTGGCAAGCCGCCCCACAACCTCGGCCCCGTAAATGTCGGGTCCAACACCGGGATAAGCACCCAAGCCCAGTTCGATTCCGTCGGTGGCACCCGCTGTGCCTGTCTCATTGATATCCGCGTCGCTACCCGGGGTCGGCTTGGCCTTGGGCACGGCCACGTCGAATGTGGCATCACCTTCATCCCCGGCAGCGGTATCATCCTGGTTCTTCTTGTCTTCGTCATTGTCTGAAGAGCTGTCGTCACTCGCTGCATCGCGAGCGGCCTCCGAGCCGTCTTTGCCGCTCAGATAGGCTTCGGTGACGGCGTCCTTGATTTCCTCACGGGCACGCTCTTCCTGGCGTTCCTGGATCGAGCCGTCACCCCGGCTCTCCTGGTCGGCCCGGTTCTGCTGGCGCGTGTTGCTTTCCTGCCGCTCGTCCAACCCTTCCTTGGCGTCACGGGCGTAATCGGAAGCCGCATCCGAGGACAATTCGTCAACGAGACTCTCTTCAACCGTATCGCCATCCTCCGCCGTGACCGGAGCTGTCCCGACGCTCATCAAGGCGACGACTGACGCGATCGTGATCGCGGTGCGCAGGGCACGTTGCGGTCGCGTAAGCGCCGAACTCGTCCGCAGGATCTCACTTTGTGGAGTTACAGTGGCGCATCGGCGATCACCGCGCTGCGCCAGATTGGCATTTGGAAAGCCCGTCGTCCGCATCATCGCGATCCTCCCATACGGCTCCTGTGCCGTTTTGGGTGGTCAGCCAGCTGTATATTCTACAGCCGACAATGTTATTGTGCTTATGAAACAATGCGCTGTCAAATGCACTAAAATTCAATGTATATAAGCGACAGAATGGCCTGCCGCATGGGTTTGGAAACGTCGGATGGCTGGCACATCAGCGCCCAGTTATTCAGCTTGCCGATGGTATGAGGGGGCTGGTGCGGATACGTCCTGGGCAGAGGCGCTAAGGCGAGGAGAACTTCCGCTCTTCGGGCTAAATGGCGCTTCCCGCAGTGGAGGAGTTCTTCCTGAGATAATGATTCCCGTTTTTTGGCAACGGTTGTGGCAATAATTCAGCAGCAGGGAGCGTGGCACACTCTTGCCTAAGATGGTGGGCTGGATGGTATTACGCTTGGCCATGAAGCCGTCCACCAAGGCGGAGCTCAAGGGAGATGGAGAGATGAACGAAAGCAGCGGCAAGCGAGACAGTCGCAAGATTGCCTATCAGCGGCCCCAACCCACGGCGATGCCGCCGGACATCTTCGTGCAGGGTGCCCTCGAGTTGGACGGCGATGACGAAGCCTGGGTTCCGCAGGCCGATGGCGTCTGGTTCCGTCCCCTTATCCTGTCGGTGAGCCAGGGCTATTACGTGAACCTGCTCCGTGTGCGCCAGTCCGGAATCCTGTCCCGGCATCGGCATACGGGTCCCGTTCATGCCTTTACCTTGCGGGGCGAATGGCACTACCTGGAGCACGACTGGGTCGCCCGGGAAGGGGACTATGCCTTCGAGCCACCGGGAGAGACGCACACGCTGGTCGTCCCCGAGGGAGTCGAGGAAATGGTGACCCTGTTTCACGTTACGGGCGGCTACACCTACGTCGACCCCGAGGGCAACGCGCTCGACTACGAGGACGTCTTCACCAAGCTGGACAACGCCATCCGGCATTACGAGTCCATCGGACTGGGTCGTGCATATGCGGACAATTTCATTCGTTAGGCGCGCATGCGTTGCTTCCGGTCTGGGGCCCGGTGCGGGCGCAGCAGGCGGACGTTCCACCATACGATCAACGGCGTGATCAGGGCAGTGGGACCCAGCCAGCCGACGAGTTGCGGCAGGAAGGTCAGATTGACGACCACCGCAGCCGTGATGGTGGCGATGCTGCCGCCCAGCATGCGCGTCAAGTGGCGGGCGATCCGCGCCTTGCCAGTGATCGGCCCCTTGCGCCAGTCGCGGAGATCGGAGATTGCCATGCTGAGCCCGATGGCTGCGAACACCAGGAGAATGATCGAGCGGTCTTTCCCAACGGAGTCGAGAAGCCCAGCCAGTCCCCAGCCCGCCATGGCCAGGGCGGTTACGGCCATGAGGAAGGCAGCGGACACGTCGATCGCTCGTGCGCGCCCGTCACGCTGTTTCGCCGAGCGCCATCCCGTAAACACGAAATAGAAGCTGAAGATCCCGATGCCCAGCAGGAAGGCATTGGGCCGCAACATCACCAGTCCCAGGGTGGTGATTGTCACGACCAGCATCGCCAGAACATAGACGTTTCCCGATCGCCGATGAAGCGGCGAGCCCTTGGCCGCAGCGACGGCCACGCCGGCTGCGCCGAGGGCCACAAACCCCGCGAGAATATGAGGTGCAAGCAGCAGTTCGATCATGTCATCATCTCCCTTCCAGATCCTGTCTTCGGGGCCGTTCGCGCCGTGATGACAAGGAAATGCGGGGGAAGCGCTGCGCGGCTCAAGGAAAGTTGCGGGAACGTCCGGGGAAATACGTCAACGCCATGCTCGATGCATTCACGAAGCGCGAACGGACTGCCCGGCAGTGTGCCCGGTTGGCGGCCCCTGTCGTGGTGGGCCTGCTCCTGGGGCTGCTCGGCCCGTTCGGGACCTATGAGTTGCTTCCACTCCTGCCACGCCTGGCCTATTGGCTGTCGGTGGTTTCCCTGAACTGGCTGCTGTGCGATCTGGCGATCCGCTATAGCGCGACACGGGTATCTGCCGAGACACGCTGGGGCTCTCTGCTGGTTCCTCTGGGCGGCAGTTTCCTGGTTTCTCTACCCGCCACCGGCGTGGTTCACATGGCCAACACCCTGGCGGGCATGGAGCGCTCCGCCAGCCTGCTGGCCCTGTACTGGAAGGTGCTGCTGCTCTGCGCTGTGATCTCGGTGGCGGCCTATGCCTGGGCAAATCGCCGGCGTGACGACGAACAGACTGTTTCCCCGGAGGCCGAGGGGGATGCGGCTGGCGAGGGCCTGTCCCTGTTCCTCGAGCGTTTGCCGGGCCCCTTGCCGGGCAGGCTGGTGTGCCTCGAAATGCAGGACCATTATCTTGCCGTGCACACGACCGGCGGCTCCGAACTGATCCTCTGCCGCATGGAAGACGCGGCACGGGAACTGCAAGGCCTGGGCCAGCGGGTGCACCGCTCGTGGTGGGTCGCCCAGGATGCGGTCGTCGGGACGGAGCGCGAGGGCCAGCGGCAGTTTCTCCAGCTCAGGGACGGCCGCAGCGTTCCGGTCGGTCGAACCTACCGCGCGCGACTGAAACAGGCCGGCTTGCTGAGCTGATCTGTGATCCGGCGCTCCGGCAGAACTCTCTGAAGATTGGCAGCGGCGAAGGTTGGCAGCGGCGGATGTCATTGCACAATGGGTTCACGGAGCTGACATACTGAACAGCTTGGCGCAGCCATCCATAGGGGTCCAAGGAGTCGTCCCCGGATTTTTTCGGGGAATGCTCTGGTTTTGACCGGGGCTCTGTGGCTAGACTGGAAGGGAAGTTAGAGAGCGCCATTTGTGGCACCATGTGCCGGGGAACGGTTGCGTGTTGGCCCGCGAATGGCAAAACCCTTCTCCGGACAAGTAAAACAGGGAGAATCCGGATGACCTTCAAGACGTTCAAGACAGCCCTCTTCGCCGCGGCCCTGAGTGCGGGCTTCGCGACCTCTGCCGCCGCCCAGGACAGTGTCGCGGTGGCTTCCAAGATCGACACCGAAGGCGAACTGCTGGGCAACATGATCCGGGTTCTGCTCGAGGACGCGGGCATTGAGGTCGAGAACAGGATCCAGCTGGGGCCCACCAACGTGATGCGCGAGGCGATCACCTCCGGCGAGATCGATATCTATCCCGAATACACCGGCAACGGTGCCTTCTTCTTCGGAATGGAAGACAGTGATGTCTGGAACAATGCGGATGAGGCCTATGAAACGGTCAGCCGCTTGGACCGCGAGGAGAACGGAATTGTCTGGCTGCAGCCGGCTCCGGCCAACAACACCTGGGCCATTGCCGTGCGCCGTGATCTTGCGGAGGCAGAAGGTCTGTCTTCGATGGAGGATTTCGGCGAGTGGGTGTCCGAAGGAGGTGAGGTGAAGCTGGCTGCCTCGGCCGAATTCGTGACAACACCCAATGCCTTGCCGGCGTTCCAGGAAACCTATGGCTTTGAGCTGGAGGGCGACCAGATCCTGGAGCTCTCCGGCGGCAACACCGCCACCACGATCCGGGCGGCAGCCGAGGGCATGAACGACGCCAATGCCGCCATGGCCTATGGCACCGATGGTGCGCTGGCTGCGGTGGGGCTTGTCGTCATGGAGGACACCAAGGGGGTGCAGTTCGTCTATGAGCCCACTCCCATCGTCCGGGAAGAAGTCCTTGAGGCTCATCCGGAAATCGAGGATATCCTGAACCCGGTTTTCGAATCCCTGACCCTGGAGACGCTGCAGGGCCTGAATTCCCAGATTGCCGTCGACGGTCTCGATGCCCAGCAGGTGGCGCGCGATTATCTTGTGGAGAACGGTTTCCTCGATTGATGAGCGATACGGCGGGGGCGCCGTGTTCCGGATAATGCGAGTGTTCGCCTCATTTGCAGAGCAGGGCGCCCCTTACGTTCCATGAAACCAAACCGCGTCATTGTAACCCTGCTGGTTCTGGCTCTGGCTGCGACCCTGCTGTTGCCGTTTGTCAACATGGCGCCCAACCGGTTGGTTTCGGGGGAGCCCTACAGCTTCTGGGCGGCGCTGACGGGCGGGCAGTTGGCCCTGGCAGGCGGATTGCTGGCACTCGTGGCCCTGATGGCCGTGTACTGGCACCGATGGCCCGGGATGTTCGGGCATGTCGCACTCGTTGCCTGTCTGCTCCTCCTGCTGCTGGTGGTTTATGCGGCCGGAAACTTTGCCGCGCGCAACCTGGAAGATGCCGCTCCGGCGGTTCGTGTCTCTCTCAGCAGTGCCTTCTGGGTGCAGGTCTTCTGCCTCTGTCTCATGATGATCGACGTGCTTCAGCGCATGACGCGGTCGGTCTTCACGCAGGTGTTCTTCGCACTGTTTGCCTTTGCGGCGCTGGTGCTCCTGTTTCTCAGCGGGGCACTGGACCAGCTCTCCATCATGCGCGAGTACGCCAATCGGAGAGAGGCCTTTGCCGGGGCGCTGGGAGAACATATGATGCTGGTGTTCTCGGCGCTGGGGCCAGCACTCGTGATCGGCGTGCCCCTGGGCCTGTTGGGCTTGCGCCGATTGCGCCTGCGCAGCAGTCTGTTCAGTACGCTGAACGTCTTCCAGACCATACCCAGCATCGCGCTCTTCGGCCTGCTTGTGGCTCCGTTATCCTCGCTCGGCGAGGCCGTTCCCCTGTTTCGCGAACTGGGGGTGCGCGGGATCGGTTCCACACCCGCCATCATTGCGCTGGTGCTCTATGCCCTTCTGCCGATCGCACGCAACACCTACGCCGGCTTCGCCCAGGTCCCGCCCGCCGCGATCGAGGCCGCCCAGGGCATGGGCATGACACCGCGCCAGATTCTCTGGCGGGTGGAGGTCCCGCTGGCTCTTCCTGTACTGTTGTCCGGCTTGCGCATCGTCGTGGTCCAGTCCATCGGCCTGGCCGTGGTGGCGGCACTGATCGGGGCAGGCGGGCTGGGAACCTTCGTGTTCAATGGACTGGGACAGTACGCCATAGATCTCGTACTTCTGGGAGCGATTCCCACTATAATACTGGCCGTTCTGGCCGATTGCCTGCTTCAGCTTCTCGTTTCGCTCAGCCGACGGAAAGGTGCCACATGATCGAGCTCGACCAGGTTACCAAGACCTATGACGGAAAGAACGTTGTCGACTCCGTTACGCTGTCCGTGGGCAAGGGAGATCTCTGTGTCCTGATCGGCCCCTCCGGCAGCGGCAAGTCGACCACGCTCAAGATGATCAACCGCCTGATACCGCTTTCATCGGGCACGATACGCATCGAAGGTCAGGATATCGCGTCGGTGCGTGCAGAAGAATTGCGCCGGCGGATCGGTTACGCGATCCAGTCCATCGGGCTGTTTCCTCACTGGACGGTCGAGCAGAACATTGCCGTCGTGCCGCGCCTGCTCAAGTGGTCATCGTCGCAGGTCCGGCAGCGTGTCGAGGAGCTTCTCGACCTGTTTCATCTCGACGCTTCGGAGTTCCGCCACAAGTATCCCCACCAGCTGTCCGGCGGCCAGGCTCAGCGGGTCGGCGTGGCGCGCGCCCTTGCCGCGGACCCGGAGGTGCTGCTGATGGATGAACCCTTTGGCGCTCTGGACCCCATCACCCGTGATTCCCTGCAGGAAGAGATGCGGCGTGTCCACGAGGAAACCGGCAAGACCATCGTCTTCGTGACGCACGATATGGACGAGGCCCTGAAGCTGGCTTCACGCATCGCGATCATGGACGAGGGACGACTGGTTCAGGTTGGCACGCCGCGGGAGATACTCAATACTCCGGCCAACGATTTCGTCCTGAACTTCGTCGGACAGTCGGATCTCGGCCTCAAGATGCTGGCCTGCGAGTCGGTGGAGACGCGGCTTGAGCCAGCTCCTTCCGCGTTGCGCAATGATCCACTCGAGAGCATCCGCAACCACTTTGGAACGTCGGATCACCTGTGGCTCCTTTCGCCGGAAGGACAGATAGAGGGTCTGCTGACGGAAGCGCCAACAGGCGACGATGACCTGGACAGGAGCCTGCGGCCGCTCGGTAGGGAAAGCCATGCCACGCCGGACATGAGTCTGAAGGAGGCCTTGTCCCACATGGTCTGGCGCAAGACCGACTGGCTGCCGGTCGTGGATGCCGAAGGGCGCCTGACCGGCGAAGTCGGGCTCAACAACGTGGTGGAGCGGCCGTGATAGGCATCGGCAGTCTGCCTGCGAGAGCGCCCCGGCTGGGGATCCTGCCCTGGCTCACGTTGGTATTTATCCTGCTGACCCTCTTCATGGGGCAGGCGGGACCGCTTTTCGACTGGCTGTTTCCAGGTATCGACAAGCCGGTCTACACCCGTCACAGCTTTCCCGACCTGGTGCTGGATCATATTTTCCTCGTCACGGCCTCCAGCCTGATTTCGGTGATTGTCGGGGTGAGCGCAGGGGTTTTCGCCACGCGGCCCGTGGGGGAGGAATTCAAGCCGGTCATTTCGGCCATCAGTGCCATCGGGCAAACCTTTCCCCCTGCCGCCGTGCTGGCCGTGGTGGCTCCTTTGGCAGGGTTCGGCTTCAAGCCCGCTCTGGTGGCACTTGCGCTCTATGGCCTCCTGCCCATCGTGCAGAATACCATGGCCGGCCTGGAGACGGTTCCTTCGGCAACCCTGGAGGCAGCTCGTGGCATGGGCCTGTCGAAGCGGGAAATACTGACACGTGTCGAACTGCCGTTGGCCATGCGGGTGATCACCGCAGGGATCCGTGTCTCGGTCATCGTGAATATCGGTACGGCCACCATTGCCTCCACGGTCGGCGCGCGCAGTCTGGGCACGCCGATCATCTCGGGTCTTGTCAGCCAGAATGTCGCCTTTGTGCTGCAGGGGGCCATCCTGGTCGCCCTGCTGGCCATCGTGACGGACCTGGTCTTCGAAAGGCTTGAGCGTTTCTTCTCCGTGGAGCGGACCTGAGGCGAGGTTACTTCAGCTCCACCCAGGCACTGATGCCGGACTCCTCGGCGTGCCAGCGCGCCCGGGGACCGGCATTTGCCGGAAGGTCGAGTTCCAGCCAGTTGCGTTCGGCCAGATAGCGCCGCCCAAAGCCGGGAATGGGCTGCATGCGGGTGCGTATGCCTCGTGCCGAGGGACGAAGGATCAGGCTGAGCAGGGAAAGCGCGGACGCGAAGGCCCGGGGCGGGGGTGGATGCACAATTCCCGAAGAAATAAGCTGGTGGATCAGGTGCCGCTCATTGTGAGCGCGCCCGAAGGCACCCAGGTGGATTTCCCCGGAGGTCACCAGGATACGTGCCTCGTTGCGCTTGGCGTAGGCAAAAAGCTGATTCATCATGCGTGTCCATTCGCGTCTGTGAGCGAAGGACTGCCACTGATCGCGCAAGTCGTCCTGATAGCCCTGCTGGCGCGGGAACCAGACCATCAGGCGTTCGACCGGGGTGAGATCCAGGTTCAACAGCGGTACGCTGGACAGCAGGATCAGTGTCCGACAGCCATTGAGGTGGTCGAGGGCAGCTTCCAGGCCCTGCCATGCGCTACGGGACATGACCTGGCTGGTCGTACGGGTGCTGCGCAGGTCGGGGGCCAGCAGACCGACATCCCCGATCCTGTAGACCCAGCCGAGATGGCTCAGACTCTTGCTGAAGAAGCCGTTGTGATGGGGATCGGCTTCCCCTTCGGGCGCCAGGCCGAGCTGGAAGATCCGGAATGCCCGTCGTGCACCGTCGTAGACGCTCCTGTAAGGTTCACTGGCCTGCCATTCCGGCGGGTGTGATCCCCAGCCGTCGAAAATATCGTGGTCGTCCCACATCATCAGGGAGGGGATGCTGGCCAGCAGGGGCGCAAGCTCGTGCTGGGACCAGAGTTTGACGTAACGCTCGAAATAATAGTCGCGGATAGCGGAAACGGTTTCCCGCGCAACGCCCGGCCCCTTGGTGTCGGGCTTCTGGCCGTCCACGCGCCGTGCCAGTTCCGGCACCCTGTCCCATACGGGGTCGGCGTAGAGTTGATCGCCACCCTGAAGCAGCAGGTGGAAGGCCGTGACGCGGTGGGCATCCTGGAGCCGGTTCCAGAGCCGGTTCCGATTCTCTTCCGGGTAATCGAGATTCCCGGTTTCTGAACCGTTGCAGGCCGTAAAGGCGAGATGCAGGCCGCTCTCGGTGCCCGGGATACAGACCGTCCAGCTTTCCTCACCGATGCCGTAGTGTGCGCTATGATCCTCTGCCAGGCGCGGGAATTCGAGATCGTAACACCAGATGGCGAGGCCCAGCCTCGTGTCGAGGTGCTTGGCAGGAACCACGCCACTCTGAATTTGTACCGGCGGCGGCTGCATTTCCTCGCTCAGGCCGATAAGGGCACGAACCCGCCAGTGGGTGCTGTCTGCGCCTCGAAAGTAAAGAACGGGACCGAAGTGGCTCTCAAGCGGCATGGTAACGGATGCCCCGAATCATTGACTGGAGTTTGAGAGAGGGGGAGGCAAAAGCACAGCCCCGGGCACCGGGACCGTTCCACAGGACAGGTATGCCTAGCATCGGGTATTTTCTATTCCGCGTTAAGTCTTTCAGATATATAGATCGTTCGCAAACAGCGACAGGGCGTTTCTTGTGGGCATCTTGGGTCATGGAACTGTGGCCGACCGCCTCTCATCCCGAGAGCACCAGGAAAAGGGTAATTGCAAGAGCAAGCAGTATCATGCCCAGGAGCAGCGTGCGTTTACGGATTTGCCACCTCTGCAGCAGGCCCTCCACGCGCCGGCCGAAAATCACGACCAGGAGGGCGAGCCCGAAATAGCGCAAGCCGCGGGCAAGAGCCGCAGCAAGCAGGAAGAGCGGCAGGGAGTAGCCACTGGCGCCGGCAGTCAGCATGGCGATCTGGAACGGTACCGGACTGACACCCACCAGAAGTATGGCGACGAAACCGTTCTCGTTGAATTCCATCTGGAAGGTGGCCGCGGCCTGTTGCCAGCCGAAACGCTCGATCAGCCAGCTGCCCAGTGTGTCGTAGGCCGCCATGCCCACCAGGTAGCCGCAGAGTGCGCCAAGCAGGCACCCCAGCGTTACCAGGGCCGCGATCCACCAGATGCGATTGCGGTTGGCGAGCATGTAGGGGACCAGGATCAGTTCCAGCGGAACGGCAAGAATCGTGCTTTCCAGGAAGGAGAGGCCACCCATGGCAACAGGGGAGTGGCGCGAGCTCAGGAATCTTTCCAGCCAACGACGATCTTTTCCTTCCTCGGTGCCGGCGGCTTCTTTCATTCAGCCGTGAGCGCTCAGGCCGCCCTTGACCTGGCCGATCCGTGTGCCCAGCGCTCTGGCCTCCTGGCTGGAGAAGACCTTGCGGGCGAGCGGAAAAATATCCTCCTCCTCTTCCTCGAGGTGGTGCAGGATGTCGTGTTCGAGTTCGCCAAAGCGGTCCCACCAATTGTCGCTGCCGGGGCGCATGTCGCCCATCTGCTCCAGCACTTTCTTGTGTTCGCCATGTTCCTGCAGGGCATGCATGCCTTCATGTCGAGCATCTCTGTTATCGAGCAGGGCATGGAAGAAGGTGCGCTCCTCCGCTTCATGGTGATGCAGGAGGAGGGCCTTGAGCTCTTCGAAAACCTTCTCCTGCTGCGTGCGGTCCTCTTCTTCCACACCACGAAGACGATGGATCAGGTGTCGTATCTCCTGGTGATCCTGCTCAATGGCTTCAAAGATATCCAAGGCTTTCTCCTGAAGCAGAGTCTTCGGTCCGATCCTGGTGCCCGAGGGGGCGGTGGGCGGTCGGGCGTGCCTTTTACAGATAGGTAGCGCCTTCAGGAGCGGCAAGCTGCTCCATCTCTGTCAAAAATGGGCAAAGAATTTTGAACGGATGCGGCTTTCACGTCTAGAATGCCCGGTAGGGAGAATTCCATGACCCAGGACAGTCATTCGCACGATCACCCGCACAGTCTCTTGCCTTCGGATCCGGAACTGAGGGTCAAGACGCTGGAATCCCTGCTTGTGGACAAGGGGTTGGTCGACCCTGCGGCGCTTGAGGCCTTTATCCAGGTCTACAGCGAGGAAGTCGGTCCCATGAACGGGGCACGCGTGGTGGCGCGGGCGTGGAGCGATCCGGACTATCGCGCGCGCCTGCTGGCAGACGGCACGGCAGCCATCGGAGAGCTGGGCTACGGTGGGCGTCAGGGCGAGCATCTCAAGGTCGTGGAGAACACGCCCGAACTCCATAACGTCGTCGTCTGCACGCTCTGCTCCTGCTATCCGTGGGCCGTCCTCGGGCTGCCGCCAGCCTGGTACAAGTCCTCGGCTTACCGGGCGCGCGTGGTCCGCGAACCGCGCTCTGTACTGCGAGAGTTCGGCCTGGACCTGTCGGAGGAGGTCGAAGTGCGTGTCTGGGACAGCACCTCGGAGATGCGCTATCTCGTCCTGCCACAGCGTCCGGAAGGCAGTGAGAGCCTATCGGAAGAGGCGCTGGCCCAACTGGTGACACGGGATTCCATGATTGGTGTCTCCAAGGTTCTTGAACCGGGGAGGGGAGATCAATGAACGGTGTTCACGACATGGGCGGGATGCATGGCTTCGGCCCCATCCCCATCGAGGAAGACGAACCGATCTTCCATGAAGACTGGGAGGCAAGGGCCTTGGCCATGACCCTGGCGTTGGCCGGATGGCAACGCTGGAACCTGGACCGCTCGCGCTATGCCAGGGAAGCACTGCCGCCGGCTGACTATCTCTCCATGTCGTATTACGAACGCTGGGTTGCCGCCTTGGTGGATCTGGCGGTGGAGAACGGCCTGCTTTCCGGCGAAGAACTTCGCCAGGGCCGTGCGGCCCTGGATGCAGAACGATCAGATCCGCCCGTCACGGCCGATCGGGTGCGGGCAATCCTGTCCCGGGGCGTGCCCACGGCACGGGAGGTATCCGCAGTCCCCCGGTTCTCGGTGGGGGATGCTGTCCGCACCCGGAATATCCATCCTGCCGGTCATACCCGCCTGCCGCGCTATGCGCGTGACAAGTGCGGCGAAGTGGCCCTGCATCACGGGGCCCATGTGTTTGCTGACGCCCATGCAATGGGGCAGGGCGAACAGCCGCAGCATCTCTACACGGTTCGCTTCTCGGCGCGTGAGCTCTGGGGTGATGAAGCATCGCCGAAGGATTCCGTCCATATCGACCTTTGGGAGCCCCACCTCGATGCGCGATGAGGATCGTTGGGACCAGCACGGCGAAGCGCATCCTCCACCCTTTGACTATCCCTGGCAGGCCCAGGCCTTTGCCCTGGCGATCAGTCTACAGGAGACTGGACATTTCTCCCGGATGGAATGGAGCGACGCCCTTGGGCGCGCCATAGCCAGGGACGAAGCCTGCAACGGCCCGGACACGACAGGCGCACGTTACTATGACTGCTGGCTTGCGGCCCTGGAGGAGTTGCTTCAGATCAAGGGTCTGACGGCACCCGATGCGCTCCGGCTGCGCCGGCGAGAGTGGGAAGAGGCCTATCTGAGCACGCCGCATGGGCACCCTGTCGAGTTGCCTCCCTCATCGAAATAAACCATTTTCCAAGTGTATTATGTTGCTCAGGCGCGTTCCTTGTAACGCCTTGAAATAAGATAATTCCTCTCTGCCCTTGCGAAATGCGCAAGGCTGATAAGCATTCATACTGCGACTAAGTACCGTGAAATTTCTTGATCACCGAAAAAATATGCGCAATTATCGCGTTAATATTATATTTCACAGTTACTAAAGAGTATTTGCCATGAGCAACATCACTCTGGATGGCGCGAAAGGCTTTGCTGCGCCACTGCGTGCCACGGATTTGCGCATCGTCACCTCGGGGCTGGCCCTGCTGCTCCTGGGGGCGATCTTCCTGAGCGAAGTGGTCAATGGGCGCCAGGCTTGGCTGTTCCTGGTGGGTGGCGGCCTGGGGCTGGTGCTCTATCATGCTCTTTTCGGCTTCACTTCGGCCTTTCGCGTGTTCTTCTCGGATCGTCGTGGGGCGGGGTTGCGCGCCCAGATGATCATGCTGGCGCTGGCCTGCGCCCTGTTCTTCCCGGCACTGGCATCCGGAGAGCTGTTTGGTCGCGAGGTCTCCGGCTTCGTGGCTCCAGTCGGGATCTCAGTCGTCATCGGCGCCTTTCTCTTCGGGTTGGGGATGCAACTCGGCGGGGGCTGCGCTTCCGGAACGCTCTTTACCGTGGGGGGCGGCAGCACTCGCATGGTCATAACCCTGTTCGGGTTCATCGCCGGGTCCGTCCTGGGCGCCTATCATCTGCCCTGGTGGCAGGAACAGCCGGCATTCCAGCCGGTCTCCCTGGTGGACAGCTTCGGCTGGCTGCCGGCTCTGTTCGCGAACCTGGCGGTTTTCGGCATGATCTATCTGGGCACCATCTGGCTGGAGAGGCGCCGGCACGGCAGGTTGCTAGAGGGCGTGGACAGCCAGACACAGGGCTGCCGGCGCTTCCTGCGCGGGCCCTGGCCGCTTGTCTGGGGCGCACTCGCTCTCGCCGTGCTGAACTTCATCACTCTGGCACTGGCCGGACGGCCGTGGGGAGTCACATCGGCCTTCGCACTCTGGGGCAGCAAGGCCCTGGGGGCGGGGGGCATGGATGTAGCCTCCTGGGGCTATTGGTCCAGTCCCGCTCGTGCCGCGTCGCTGGAGCAGACGGTTTTTGCCGACATCACCAGCGTGATGAACTTCGGCATCATCATCGGTGCTTTCCTGGCCGCCGGTCTGGCGGGCAAGTTCGCGCCGGTCTGGAAGCTGCCGCGGCGATCCGTTATGGCGGCAATCATCGGCGGCCTGCTACTGGGCTATGGCGCCCGCCTGGCGTTCGGTTGCAACATCGGTGCCTATTTCAGTGGCATTGCCTCGGGCAGTCTCCATGGCTGGGTCTGGATCGTGGCGGCATTGGCCGGCAACTGGCTGGGAACCCGGCTGCGTCCCTGGTTCGGCCTGGCGGTCGAGAGAACACCGCAGAAGAGCGCCTGCTGAGTTCTCCGCTTAGCCGGGTTACGGCCAATGCCATAGACCGTGACCCGGTGCTGGGACCGGCATAGTCTGTTCGCCATGAGCTTCCTCTATTTCGCCTACGGCTCGAACATGCTGACCACGCGTCTTCAGGCGCGCTGCCCATCGGCCCGACCTCTCGGTCGTGCCGTTGTACAAGGCTGGTGCGTGGACTTCGTGAAGCCGGGGCGTGACGGTTCGGCAAAAGCCGGGCTGCTTCCCGACAGCGAGGGTGAGGCCCACGGCGTTCTTTTCGGTATTGCAAGGGCGGACCTGCCCGCCCTGGACCGTGCGGAGGCGGCCGGAAAGGGCTACGACAGAGCCGATTCCTTCGTGGTCTTCTCTCTGGCGGAGGACGGCGATGTTCCGGTGGTGACCTATCTGCCCCGGCAGACGCGCAAGGATCTGCTGCCTTATGACTGGTATCACCGTTTGTGCCTGGAAGGCGCGCGTCAGCACGATCTTCCGCTCGTTTGGCTCGCAAAACTGGAAGCTGTCGCGACACAGACCGATCCGAACCCGAAACGGGCGGCTCGTCTGCACGCATTGGAAGCCCTGCGGCTTTACCAGGTTGCCCCTTGAGTGGATTGTGCTGTCCTTTTCCGAGGGTGGCCTTGTCTTTCCGTCAAAGGCTTACAGTTCCTTCCTTGGTATCAGGGAGAAGCTTGCATGGCGGAACAGCTGGACTCCTTTCCCGAGGGGGGATCGGCCCTCGTTCTGGGGGCGTCGGGAGGTATTGGCCGGGCGGTCGCCCACGGGCTCGTCGGCTCGGGGTGCTTCGCGCGTGTATTCGAAGCCTCCCGAAGCGGCACTCCAAGGGTCGACCTCGAGGATGAAGAGAGCATCCAGGCGCTGGCAACGGAAATCTCAGATAGCGAGTTTGCCTTGCGCCTGGTCCTCGATGCGACCGGATTCCTGCACGACGAGCGGTTTCGCCCGGAACGAAGCTGGCGACACCTGGAGACAGCGCACCTGGAGAAATCGTTTTGCGTCAATGCCATAGGGCCGGCACTTCTCATGAAGCATCTGCTGCCACTGTTTCCACGCCGTGGCAAAGCCGTGTTCGCGACGCTGTCGGCTCGAGTGGGCAGCATTGGGGACAACGGCTATGGCGGCTGGTATGCCTATCGTGCCTCGAAAGCCGCACTGAATCAGCTGGTGAGAACGGCCTCGATCGAGTTGTCACGTAGATGTCCGGACGCGATTTGCGTTGCCGTGCATCCAGGTACAGTGGAAACCCCGCTTACAGCTCCCTACTCCAAGCAGGGTCTCAACGTGCGTAGCCCGGAACAGGCGGCAACCCAGCTGATCAGCGTTCTGGACGGACTGAGCGCTGCGCAGAGCGGAACCTTTCTGGACTACCGAGGTGAGGTGCTACCCTGGTAAAGGAGCCATCAGACCTCGCTGCTGTAGGTCGGGTCTTCGTGCAATGCCCAATAGGCGCGTGTCAGGCGCTCCGTGATCGGGCCGGGAACGCCCTGGCCCACCGGTCGGGAATCGATCCGGCTGACCGGCATGATACCGCCGGCGGTGCTGCTGATGAAAACCTCGTCCGCAGTGCGCAGTTCATCGGCGGGCAGGGGGCGTTCGGCAATCTCCAGGCCCTCGCTTTCCGCAAGCTCCAGCGTGGTACGGCGGGTGATCCCTTGGAGCATGCCGCTGGCCGGCGTGGCCAGGCGCTGGCCGTGGATGGCGAAGACATTGAAGCCGGGGCCCTCGACGACATTGTCCTCTCCATCCACCAGGACGGTGGTTTCCGCCTCGCGCTCATAGGCATCGAAGAGACCGCGAACGAAGTCCAGCCAGTGGTAGTTCTTGATGACCGGGTTGACGGATTTCGGGTTGATCCGCTCCACGGGACTGATGGCCAGGTGCAGGCCACGGCCGCGCTGCTCCTCGTTCGCCAGCCAGATAAAAGGAACCGCAAAGGCATAGAACTGGTTCCGGCAGGTCCTGAGGTCGCGGGAGCCGGGAGCGGGCAGGCCGCGCGTACAGATCATCTCCACGTAAGCGTCCTGCAGGCCACTGCGCCGTACGCATTCCTTCAGGATCTCACGGATGCCATCCCTGTCGTGGGGACAGCTCAGGTGCAGTCCGGCCATGCTCTCTTCGAAGCGTGTCAGATGGTCTTCCAGCCGGAAGAAGCGCCCCTTCCAGAGATGCACCACGTCATAGGTGGCATCGGAATGCAGGAAGCCCCAGTCCTGAATGGGAATACCGGCCTCTTCCACCGGCAGGTAGCGCTGTTGTACAAAGGCGATCCCTGTCATGCTTTAAGCCTTCTTAAATCGTTATTCGTCATTCTGAGCCATTAATCCCTTTTATAAGGTTCTCATCGGTTTTCCGGAACTTTCGTCATCCTCGAGGAAAACATGCAGGCGCACCTGTCGTATGGCACGCTCGTAGCAATAGAGGCCGTTCCTATCACGACCCCGCAGACTTCGCAGAACATCGATTTCGTCACACGGGTTAATCGCCTGCTTGAGGAACAATCCCCATCGGCATTCCGGGCGGCGATTCCCTTTGAATTCAAGGACCTTATAGTAAACCTTATCCTCTACAGCCAACACGGGGATAATGATTTTCATCTGCGCGTCGTGGGCAATCGAATTGGAAGGCTCATGGCGGTGGAGTCCACGGGCAAAACCGCATCCCAGGTGTTTGCCGCGTGGCCAGAGTTTCGCGACCTGTTTCTGCACTGTGCATACAAGGTGACGGCTCAGGGGTGCATCAGTGGGCTGCGTGGCACGCTGCACTACAGCGAACGCTCCCCGGAGGGCTTCGAAACGATCAGCGTTCCGGTTCCCGACGATGCAAGTTCAAAGTTCCTCGCACTCTGCAATGTCTGTGTGACAGGGCAGAGCACCTAAGTTCTCTCATAGTTGTGAAAGAGCCTCAGTAAAGAGCCGGGGCGACAACCCACAGCACCCGACAGGTCAGGCCTCCATCGCACCAGAAACGGTGGGGTCTTTGCGCGTTGAAGGCGAAGCTGTCGCCGACGTCGAGGCGGTAATTACGGCCGTCGACTTCGAGGCCGAGGATGCCCTCGAGGACGGTGCCACACTTGGCGCCTTCGGGATGATTGTAGGGTCGGTCGCTGGAGACGCCGTCGGGGCGGATGGCGATTTCCATCATCTGGATGCCGGGGCAGGCGTCGGGGGTGAGCAGTTCCTTGCTCATGCCCTTGCTGCCGAGGTCCAGATGCCGGCGGTTGTCGTTGCGCACGATGACGCCGTTGTCGCCCGGTTGTGGCTCGCCGCCGGCATCGAACAGCCAGCCCATGGGCATGTCGAGGGCGGCGCAGATCTGGCGCAGGGACTTGAGCGAGGGCGAGGAAAGCCCGCGTTCGATCTGGCTGAGCTGGCCGATGGAGATGCCGCTATGCACGGCAATCTCCTGCAGCGACAGCCCCTTCACCTTGCGCCGCAGCCGCAGCTTGTGGCCCATGTCATCCTGCGCCTGCTCTTCCGTTTCTTTCAGTTGCAGACTCACGATCCTATCCTTTCTTCCTGTATTGCCCCGGTTCCAATTCTGGAAAACCACACGTCGAAGTTACTCAGTATATTGTACACAACCTGCCGCTTCACGAGCCCCCAGCGAAAGCTGAAACGATGTATTTTCCAGGTATGTACGAAGGGCATTAACAATAGGAATTGCGAGAGAAAGAGAACAAAAAGCCTCTCCGAATTGATTCGGAGAGGCTTTTTACGCCTGAGATTGCAGCTATATTTTTATTTTGCTGCCGTCATCCACCTCAGCGCGGACCCGTATTCCTTAAAAATACTATCGGATTACAAATTATGCAGTGTCCTCAGTTCTTTCTATGGAAGGTTCCAAATAGTGTTCTTCTTCGCTCTCAAATTATGAGCCAAATGAATTGTAAAACCAAAATTATAAGGCAAAAGATACCAAGAATTATCGCGCCTTGCAGTGTATTGCGCAGACTTTCGGGCAGGACCTGATGGAAGAGTGGCGCTGACAAAAGCACTAGTCCGAATACAATTATGAAAACAGGCCATAAACTTGAGAGAAATGCTGAATAGACGGTCACTGCTACTGGGGTCAGGCCTGCAAAGATCAAGAAGAAAATCACGACATCTCCCGAGAAGGAGGCCAGCACTTTCGGTCGATTGATGCGCCTTGCTGAATAGGCGAGATTCAGTCCCAGGAGGCAGGCGGACAGAGTGGCGAGAGCCGTCAGGAGCCAGGCCAGGATGTCGGCTAGCGGCATAAGCTGGAGTCCATGAGTAATCCTTTGTTCATGTACGGCTTTTCCGGGACCGCGATGCTCAGCCAAGCGACCGCTTGACCCCCGAAGCGGCAGGCTTTAAGCATGTTACTAATATATCAAGCGTCGATCAGCAAACAGTAATCAAGGAGGAGGCCTGTCGTGGCGACAGAGAAGAAGAAGCGCAGCATTACGGAAATCCGTGACGCCAAGGAGTCCGGCGAGAAGATGGTCTATACCTCCGTGCCGGATTATACCTCGGCACGCTGGGCGGAAATGGCCGGGGTCGATGTCTGCGTCGTCGGCGACAGTCTTGCCATGGTGGCCCATGGCCATGCCAGCACCATCCCGGCCACCATGGAAATGATGGTCATGCATTCCCTGGCCGTGCGCCGGGGGGCTTCCAACACCTTCGTGCTCGGCTGCATGCCCTATCAGAGCTACAACACTGTAGATCGGGCCCTGGTCAATGCCACCCGCTTCATGCAGGAGGCGGATTGCGACGCGGTAAAACCCCAGGGCGGCAAGAGCCAGGCACATATCCTCAAGGCCCTGGTCGATTCCGGAATTCCAACCGCTTCGCATATCGGGCTCACGCCGCATACCATCGCCATGTTCGGCGGTTTCAAGATCCAGGGCAAGACGGCCGAGGCCGCCATGAAGATCCTGGAGGATGCGCTGGCGATCCAGGATGCCGGCTGTTTCATGCTGGAATTCGAGGCGGTACCTGCCACGATCGCCAAGGTGATCTCCGAACAGCTGGAGATTCCGACCATCGGCATCGGGGCCGGGGCGGGAACCGATGGCCAGATCCTGCTTTCCTACGACCTGCTCGGCGTCTTTACCGACTTCAAGCCGAAGTTCACGAAGCGCTATGCCAACCTGACAGAGGTTGCGGTCGATGGACTGCAAAAATATGTCGAGGAGGTGAAGTCAGGGGCCTTTCCGGATGACGATCACTCCTACAGCATCAATGAGGCGGAGTATGAGTCCTTTCTCACCATGGTTGAAAAGCGCAAGCAACATTAGTATTCAATTGCAGTGATGTTGATACGGTTGATCCGGTGGATGTCCCCGGACCGCTTTGCGGGAGGAGCGCGACGAGGTGAGCCTTAACGAGGAGACAGACCCCCTGGACCAATCAGAATCCGATACCACCGAACAGGGCAAGAGCCTGACGGAGAGAGCCTACAAGCGGCTTGAGGAGTTGATTGTCACGCTTCAGCTTGCGCCCGGAGCGGTGCTCTCCGAAGCGCAGCTTGCCAAGCAGCTTGGTATCGGGCGCACGCCGATCCGCGAAGCTCTCCAGCGTCTCTCCCGTGAGGGGCTGATCGTCATCCTGCCGCGGCGCGGAATCCTTGTTTCCGAGATCAATGTCACGCGTCAGCTCAAGCTGCTGGAAGTGCGGCGTGAGCTGGAGCGCCTGATGGCCAGTTGCAGTGCGCGCCGGGCCAGTAGCGGTGAAAAGGAAGAATTCCGCCAATTGGCGGAAGGCATGACAAAGGCTGCGGAGAACGAGGATGACATCACCTTCATGCGGCTGGATCGCAGGCTGAACCAGCTGCTCTGTCAGGCCTCGCGCAACGAATACATCACCAATGCCATCGGGTTGATCCAGAGCCTTTCGCGGCGGTTCTGGTACTCTCACTACAAGGAAGTACTGGACCTGCCGCTCTGCGCGCGTCTCCACGCCTCCCTAGCAACGGCCATTTCCCAGGGGAATCCCGAAGAGGCCATGCAGGCCAGCGACGATCTGATGGATTATATCGAGGATTTTACGCGTGCCAGCCTGGATGCGCCCACACGGTATTGATTCCTCACGCGGGACTCCGAGTTGCGGACACTGGAGCAGCCCGTCTGAGAGAGACAGCGCGTGTGCAGGCAGGTTCTATCCCGGCAAATAAAGATTCATATTATATTCATCTTTACTGAAATTCAATTCCGATTTTTTAGCGTCAAACGAAAAAGCCTCCCCTCTGCTGCTTGACGTCAAAAGAAAGCTGCAATAGCGTACCTCCTAATAGATATATCAGTCATATCTAATCTGTCTGCATCAGAACTATCAGGCAGCACAAATCAAACAAGGGAAGGGAGGACCCATGTCTATGAAATCCTTTATGAAAACCACATCCTTGGCGGCGACGCTGGCCACAGTTGCTATTGTGGGCAGTGTGGAGGCACAGGACACCTACGAGTGGCGCATGGCCACCGGCTGGGGTGGCGGCCCCCTCATGGATATCGGCGCCCAAGCCTTTGCCGATCGGCTGGAACTGCTCAGCGACGGGCGCATGAAAGTCGAGGTCTTCCAAGGCGGCGCGATCGGCGAGCCCTTGAAAGTGACCGATTCCGTGCGCCGCGGTATTGCCGACATGGGTCACACCTGGCCCGGTTACGACTGGGGCCGCGATACCACGGCTGTGGCCTTCGGCGGTTTTGCCGGCACCATGGATGACGAACGCATGATGCACTGGCTCTACGAGGGCGGTGGCGTCGAGCTCTGGAAGGAATGGCGGCAGGAAGAATTCGGCGTGGTCGGCATGCCATTGTTCACGCGTACGGCAGAGACGTTTCTGAATTCCCGCAAGAAGGTCCAAAGCCTGGAGGATCTGGAGGGCCTCAAGCTGCGCACGGCCGGCGCCTGGATCGACATGTCCAAGGAGCTTGGAGCTTCACCGGTGACCACCGCAGGCGACGAGATCTATCCCATGCTGGAGCGTGGCGTGATCGATGCCACCGAATGGGGGACGCCCTGGGAAGATACCTATCCCAAGTTCTACGAGGTCACCGACTACATTATTGTTCCAGGCGTTCACCAGCCAGTGGCGCCCTTCGAACTGCAGGTCAACCAGGAGGTCTGGGACAGTCTCAACGAGCGTGATCGCCAGCTGATCGAGACGGCGGCCGAACTGACCACCTTGAAAGCCTGGATGAAGGTTGGCCATGAAAGTGCAGCGGCCATGAAACTCTTCGAGGAAGAGGGACTGGAGATCGTCGAGCTTGATCCGGAGGTGCAGGTCAAGGCGCGCGAGATCGGGATCGAGTGGGCCAATAAGCAGTCTCAGGAAAATGAATGGTTCGACCGTGTCTGGGAGTCCCAGCGTGAATTCGAGAAGCTCTGGGCTGATGCGGAGTCATATCGCCGCCTTGTGCCTGAAACCAGGGCGCTCGGCTTGGACACCGAATAAAGCCTGATCGGACACTGCGGGCGGAGGTTCAGGGGGAATCTCCGTCCGCAGGTCTGTTCGGCTATCTCTTTTCAGACCATAGTGCTGCTTTTCGCAGTGAACGGGGACCGCCCACGACGCTTTCCACGCAAGCGCATGGCGGGACGGGGAAGGCCTGAATGCTTATCGTTGCGCGATTTCTCGAGAAGATCACGCAGAGCAGCGGCATCATCGCCGCGCTCATCATCATACCGCTTATCCTGAGTACTTGTTACGAAGTCTTTGCCCGCTATGTCTTCGGGGCACCGACCATTTGGGCCTATGAGCTGGGCTACATGGGCATGGGGGCACACTTCCTGCTCGGAATGGCCTATACCCTGAAGGAAAAGGCGCATATCCGCATCGACCTGATCTATGCCTTCCGAGGGCCGAAAACCAAGGCGGCAATCGATTTCCTAGGCTATGCGGTCATCATGCTGCCTTTTACCATATGGCTGTCCTGGGGGCTCTTCATGTACTACGAGGAAGCCTTGATGTTCGAGGAGACCTCCGGCCAGTCGGCCTGGAACCCCGTCATCTGGCCGTTTCGCCTTTGCATGATGATAGGTTTCGTTCTTCTGGCCATCCAGTTGGTGGCCGAAAGCCTGAAGTGTCTCTCCGTCCTCGTCGGACAGTCCGCCAGTCTTGAGGAGGCCGAGTAATGGAACTTGCAGCCTTTCTCATGTTCTTGGCGCTTCTGGCGCTGATCTTTCTCGGCATTCATATTGCATTCGCGCTTTTCGGGGTCGGTCTCGTCTTTGGCATATTCATCTATGGGGATGCCCTGATCTGGCAGTTTGTCGGGCGTGTCGAAAGCCTGGCCAGCAACTATATCCTGGCAGCGGTTCCACTCTTCGTCTTCATGGGATCCCTGCTGGAGCGCTCGGGCATTGCCGAACGCCTGTTCGATGCCATCCAGATCTGGGTGCGGCGTCTGCCCGGTGGCCTCGCTGTCGGCACCATCATCATGTGCATCATCTTCGCAGCCTCCACGGGTGTAGTGGGCGCCACCGAGACGGTGGTGGGCCTGCTCGCCATTCCGGCAATGATGAAGTACAACTATGACAAGGGCTTGATTGCGGGATCCATCTGTTCCGGCGGATCCCTTGGCACCATCATTCCGCCTTCAGTGGTGCTGATTGTCATGGGACCGCTTGCCGACGTTTCCATCGGCTGGCTGTTTGCCGGTTCCATGATACCCGGACTGATCATGGCGTTGCTCTACATCATCTACACCATCGGCCTCTGTACGCTGCGACCTGAGGCTGGTCCGCGGCCGGAAGACGAAGTGCAGATGCCGCTGGGGCAGAAGCTGGTGATCACCGCAAAGGCGCTCCTGCCGCCCCTCATGCTGATCATAGCAGTGCTGGGCTCGATCCTGGCCGGCGTTGCCTCTCCCACCGAAGCCGCGGCGATCGGCAGCGCAGGAGCCGTTATCCTGGCGCTGACCTACGGGTCACTGACCCTCTCCCTCTTCTGGGAGGCGATCATGAAGACTCTGCGGGTGACCTGCATGATCATGCTGATCCTGCTGGCCGGGACGGTCTTCACCGGGGTCTTCTTCTCCATGGGCGGCGGCAGCATGATCTCGGATTTCCTGCTGGGAATGGATCTCAGCCCCTGGCTGCTGCTCTTGTTCATCCTGCTGATGGCTTTCGTCCTGGGCTTCTTCCTGGAATGGATATCCATTCTTCTGATCTTCATACCGATTTTCACGCCAATCGTGACGCAGATGGGGTTCGATTCGGTCTGGTTCTGCATTCTTTTCCTGATCGTGATCCAGACAGGCTACCTGACACCGCCGATGGCGCCTGCGATCTTCTATCTGCGCGGCATTGCGCCGCCGGAGATTAAGCTGACGGACATGTACCGGGGCGTGGTGCCCTTCCTGGCTCTGCAAGCCATTACCATGGGCATAGTCATGGCCTTCCCGCAGACGGTGCTCTGGCTACCCAGGCTTCTGTTCAACTGATCGGAGGCGGGGCGTGCGCAGTGAGGCGGCAGATGATGGAAGATTGCCCAGAAATATGATATATCAGTTGAATACGAAAGGAGCTGACCGTGAAGACCTACCTTGGACAGCGCACGATGGACGGGCCTCAGGTGACCGTGGACGGCCAACCGCTGGATCCACGGTTTGACCTGAAGACCCTTTCCGAGGAGGGGTTCGAGTGGACCTACGAAGGTGACGCGCCGGCCCAGTTGGCCCTGGCCATTCTGGCGGATCATTTCCAGGACGACCGAAAAGCCCTGGAACACTACGACAGCTTCATGCGCAAGGCGGTCGCGAACTTCAACAACGATTGGGAAATGACCACCAAGGACATCGACCATCTGCTGAACGAATAGGTGGTTCAATGCTCGATTCTGCCGTCTGCGGACGGCGATAAACGGCCGGAGCTCAACGACCCGGCAGGAGAGGAGACGCCATGACACCCGAAGATATCCTGTCCCATCCACCCCGTGTCCTGACCCAGAAGCAGAGGGAGTCCTATTTCGAGACGGGATATCTTCTGGTCGAGAAGTTCCTGGAGGACGCGTGGCTGGAGCGACTGCGTGCGTCCGTGGACAAGCTGGTTGAACGCAGCCGAACGGTCACACAGTCGGATTCCGTATTTGATCTCGAGCCCGGGCACACGGCGGACGATCCTCGCCTGCGCCGCGTTTCCAGCCCGAATGACGAGGATGTAACCTTCTGGAACTACGTCGTGGAGTCGAGATTGGGGGACCTTCTGGCGGATCTTCTGGGGCCGGACGTGAAGTTCCATCAATCCAAGCTGAACTTCAAATGGGCCAAGGGGGGCACCGAAGTCAAATGGCACCAGGACGCCCCTTTCTTCCCGCACACCAACCCGGCGGTATTGACCGTGGGAACCTATCTCTATGACTGCGGCATGGATCAGGGACCTCTGGGGGTCGTGCCCGGCAGTCACGAAACGGAAATCTTTGATCATTACGACAGCGAAGGAAATTGGACCGGCCATATCGGTGAGGAGGATCTCAAGCGTGTGGCGACAAACAAGGCGGAGTATCTCTGCGGGCCAGCTGGCTCTCTGACCCTGCACAACTATCGCACTGTCCACGGTTCGGAACCCAATAGGTCGGATGCTGGCCGCCCCCTGCTGCTCAATGTCTTGTCCGCAGCCGATGCCATGCCCTACACTTACAATCCGCTGAAGACCAAGTACTATCAGCAATGCGTGCGGGGAAAACCGGCCAAATGGGCCCATCATGACGGCCGCCCGCACCTGATTCCACCGGATTGGAGTGGAGGGTATACCTCCATCTTTGCACTGCAGCAGAAAGAGAAGAACGACGCGGCATGACAAATTTCGCCGGCCTGGCGCGACTGCGGAACGTCATCAAGCAGGTAACGAGCCGTGCGGAAGCTGAGGGCGATACGGACTCTCAAGAGTTCGTCGACTTCTGCCATATGCAACTGCAAGAGCTGATCTCCTGCGATGACTGGTTGCCAGAGGAGTTCGCCGCAGCGCACCCCGATCATTACCAGCAGTATCTCCTGCACTGCGATCCGCTTGAACGCTTCAGCCTGATCAGCTTTGTCTGGGGTCCCGGTCAGAAGACCCCGATCCACAATCATGAAACCTGGGGCCTGATCGGGATGCTGAGGGGGTCCGAGATCTCACAGGCATACGAGGTCGCAGATGAAGGAGGGCTGGTGCCGGGACGGCACGAAGTGCTCAATCCCGGAGATATAGCCTTCGTGTCACCTGAAGCAGGAGACATACACGAGGTCATCAATGCCTTTGAGGACCAGGTCTCCATCTCCATCCACCTCTATGGGGCGAATATCGGCGTGGTGGAGCGTTCGGTCTACGAGCCGGCCAGCGGACGGAGCCGTCCTTTTGTCTCGGGGTACGCTTCCGCCCTGACACCGAACATCTGGGGATTATCAGCCTAGTCCTGAGCCTGCTGCACGCTTGCCCAGTCGAGCAAGGCGGAGGCAATCTATGGGTTGGCAGCTGATCTATCTGTGATATATTACGAATAAGGTTAAACGGAAACAAAGGAGATTCACGTCATGATGCCAGAACGCCAGGCGCGTTTCCGCGAGGAATACCGGAGACGTATCGCCAAATGGTACAATGGCCCACTGCACGTGGCCGTCATATACGGTGTCGGCCTTGCGGCCATGATCCTCTACATTTCCAATATCCAGAACGTTCAATGGTGGGAATGGCTGGCCGTTCCAGCTGTCTTCCTGTTCTGCAATTTCTTCGAATGGTTCCTGCACCGTCACATCATGCACCGACCGCAGAAGAACAAGCTACTGCGTGCGGTCTATACGCGCCACACCCTGATGCACCACCAGTTCTTCACGGACGAGGAGATGCGCTTCGACGGCTCGCGTGACTGGCGCGTAACTTTCTTCCCTCCCTATGCCCTGGGTGCCTTCATCCTGATGACGATTCCAGGAGCTCTGCTGTTGGGCTGGATATTTTCAGCCAACGTCGGCTGGCTGACCATGTGCACGACGACCAGCATGTACATGATCTATGAGTTCATGCACTTCTGCTGCCATGTCGACGAGAATGCCTTCGTGCGGAACATGCCTCTCGTCAACACACTACGCCGTCATCATACGGCCCACCACAATCAGTCGATCATGATGGAAAGAAACATGAACCTGACCTTCCCCATCATGGACTGGCTGTTCGGGACCTCGGACCTGGATCGGGGACTCATTGGCCATCTCTTCAACGGCTACAACAGCAAGCACGTGAAGACGAACATGCGCAAGACCGCGCGCACGCCCGGCCGCAAACCCGAGGGGGCTGAGGCCACGGCCTGAACTTTCAAGCGCGCTCCCGTGCGTTTTTCGGCGGGCGATTTCGATCGCCCGCCATTTTTTTGCCGCCCGGGAGCGTTTAGGCTTTCATGCTTGGCTCGGCCAGAAGATGCTTGTCCACAATGACTTTAGAGTCGGATCTCATGAGCACGGTACGTTATGGCCTTTTCATCCTGCCGGGATTCGATCTCGTCAGTTTCTCGGTCTGCTGCGAGACACTGCGGCTGGCCAACGACGTGGCCCGGCAGAAGCTTTACAGCTGGGAGGTCGTGACCGGGAGTGGCCAGGCTGTCGAAAGCGCCAGTCGAATCCCGGTTTCGGGACGATCGCTGGCGGGCGAGTCCACGGACTACGATCGTCTCGTTGTCTTTGCCGGCAATCAGGCAACCTCGTATGCCAATCGGAATGTCTTCGACTGGCTGCGCCAGCTGTCCCGGCGTGGCTGTTTGCTGGGCGGCGTGGATGCCGGGGTCTGGGTTCTCGCCCGTGCCGGTCTTCTGGGCGGCTATCGCTTTGCTCTTGGCTCGGGCTATCATCTGGCATTCCGTGAGACGTTCGATCTTGTTCCAGAGCCAGCGCATCCCTTCGTACTGGACCGTGAACGCCTGACCTGGGCCGGAGGTGGGAGCGCGTTCGAAGCGATGTTCGAACAGCTGCGCCAGGATCATGGCCGGACACTGTCCAGCAGTGTCGCCCGGAGCAGCCGCTATCCCGTATTGCCGGAGACTCCGGAGCCTCAGAGTACAGCCTTGCCCGAGAAGCTTGCGACTTGCCTGGAGATCATGAAGCAGAACATAGAGGAGCCACTGTCGAGTGCGGAATTGGCGGCAGCAGTGGGGTTGTCCGTGCGCCACCTCGAGCGCCTCTTCCACGGCACGTTCCAGGCTGCTCCCCAGAAGGTCTATCGCTCCCTGCGCTTGCAGGAAGCGCGCAGGCTGGTGCATTTCACCGAACTCTCGATCACCGAGATATCAATTGCCACCGGCTTCGACTCCTGCTCGCATTTCGCCCGCTGCTTCCGGGGTGAGTTTGACATGACTCCCTCCAGCTGGCGCCGATCCCGCAAGGGGCAGCGGGTTGAAGTGGAAGCGGGATTATGAGCCAGTGGAGGCGGTGAGGGCCGTGGTTTTTCCGGGCGGGTCGATGGTGATGCGATCCGCAGGCAGGAGTACACGTACCGTCGTTCCTTCCCCAGGGGCGCTCTCGATTTCCATGCGCCCGCCGTGCAGTTCGATCAGCCGCTTCGTAAGCGGAAGACCAAGACCGGTTCCCTCATGCCCCCGGGTGCTTGGGGAAAGGGCCTGATAGAAGGGTTCTAGCACCCTTTCCATGTCGTCCTTGGAAATGCCGATGCCCGTATCACGGATGACGAACTCGACGCCGCTGGGGGTGTCCAGGAGGCTGGCATGAACCGTGCCGTTCTTCGGTGTGAACTTGACCGAGTTCGAGAGCAGGTTGAGCAGAATCTGCAGGAGCCTGACGGAATCCCCGCGAAACGGGATTGCTTCCTCGGGAAGCTCCTGGAGCAAGGCGATCCCATCCTGTCGAGCACGGGGGGTCACCATGGTGACGGCCCGTGTTAGAAGGTCTTTGAGTTCGACTTCCTCGTCGCCGATCTCGAGCTTACCGGCTTCCGCCTTCGACATGTCGAGAATCTGGTTGATCACCTGCAGGAGATGCTGGCCGCTGTTGTGGATGTCTTCCGCGTAGCCACGGTAGCGGCCCACGCGGATTTCACCGAACACCTCATTGCGGATGATATCGGAAAATCCGATAATCGCGTTGAGCGGTGTGCGCAGTTCGTGGCTCATCATGGCGAGGAACTCTGATTTCGCCACGCTGGCCAGTTCGGCGACACGGTTCGCCTGCTCCAGTTCGAATTCGCGATGCTTGAGTTCGGTGATGTCGGTGGCAAAGCCTGCAATGGCACCGCTGGCGGTCCGTTTCTTGAGGATGCGAAACCAGCGGCCGTCCGGGTAGAGATGGTCGCTGGGACGTCCATCGGCCACCTGATGGGCACGCAGGCGGATGGCGACTTGCTGATCCGCTTCCTCTTCCGACAATTCATTGTTGAGGGTCAGCCGTATTACGTCTTCGTAGGCAATGGGGCGCGGCAGCTTGCGGAAGGCCTCGTGATGGATGTTCTCGTAACTCTTGTTCCAGACGAGCAGGCGGTTGTGCCGATCATAGAGGGCAAAGGGGCTGGGTGTGATGTCCACGGCTTCGCGCAGGAGGCGCAGCTCGTTAAGGACTTCCTGCAACTCATTCTCCTGTCTGAGGAGGCGCGTGTGCAGTTTTTTCTGCTGTCTGTTCCGGGAGAAGGTAAAGAGGAAGAGGCTCAGGAGGCCGGGCAGAGCTGCGGCCAATACGCCTGTCAGCAAGGGAGCTGTCGTGCTGGAGCCTTGCGTGATCAGGTAACCTGTCAGGAGGATGAAGAAAACCGAGCTGCCCCCTGCAATGAGAGGCAGAGCCAGATTTCTTGCGTGATGTGTACGGTGCGCCCGATTGTTCACATCATGTCCTGATGCAGATCAGTAATAAACAGTCTGTATAATACGATCCAAGTCTTAAGAACGCATGAAAATTTTGGGTTGACGGAGAGGGGGTGTCGCCGTGTGCGCGGGATGCCGTACCGCTTCCGGAAGGCATCCCGCGACAGGATCATGCGGCGGACAGGGCGTTTTCCGCACGCAGCTTCTCGTAGACCTGGTCCACGGCCTTGCGGGTACCCTCCACGATGCGATCAACCTCCTCTCGGTTGATCACCAGGGGCGGGGCGAAGCCCAGGATGTCGCCATGCGGCATGGCCCGGGCGATGATGCCATGTTCCAGACAGGCCGAGGAGAGGGCTGGACCAACCTTGTGGGATGGGTCGAGAGGACGTTTGCGGTCCTTGTCGGCGACGCATTCCAAGGCAGCCAGCAGGCCCACTCCGCGAACCTCGCCGATCAGCGGATGATCGTCGAAGGTTTCATGCATGCGCTGCTGGAAATATTCACCGGTGCGCTTCGCGTTGCCGGTCAGGTCCTCGCCATCGACGATGTCCAGGTTGGCATTGGCCGCGGCCGCACATATCGGATGGGCGGAATAGGTCCAGCCATGCCCGATAGCGCCCATCTGGTCGGAGCCCTGTTCCAGGACCTGCCAGACCTTCTCGCCGACGATCACGCCGGAGATGGGCAGGTAGCCGCTGGACAGGCCCTTGGCCACCGTTATCAGGTCGGGCTTCATGTCGTATTTCTGGGAGCCGAAGTAGGCGCCCGTGCGTCCGAAGCCGGTCACAACCTCGTCTGCGATCAACAGAATATCGTACTTGTCGAGAACGGCCTGGATTTCCTGCCAGTAGCCTTCGGGCGGAGGCACGATGCCGCCGGTGCCGAGTACGGGCTCTCCGATGAAGGCGGCCACGGTGTCGGGGCCTTCCTGCTGGATCATCTCCTCCAGCTCGGCCGCACAGCGCCGCGAGAAGGCCCGTTCGTCCTCGCCCTCTTCGGCCTGCCAGTAATGATGTGGCGTGCGAGTGTGAAGGATGGGCGAACGTGGCAGGTCGAAGGCTTTGTGGAAGAGCTCCAGGCCCGTCAGACTGCCGGTCATGACCCCCGAGCCATGATATCCGCGCCAACGCGAGATTATCTTCTTCTTTTCCGGACGTCCCAGGATATTGTTGTAGTACCAGACCAGCTTGAGCTGTGTTTCATTGGCATCCGACCCGGACATGCCGTAATAGACGCGGCTCATGCCGGCCGGTGCGCTGCGGATGATGCGCTCGGACAGACGTATCGCCGGCTCGTTTCCGTGCCCGGCATAGGCATGGTAGTAGGCCAGCTTGCTGGCCTGTTCGGCGATGGCATCGGCGATTTCCTGGCGACCGTAACCCACATTGACGCAGTAGAGGCCGGCAAAGGCGTCCAGGCTGCGCTTGCCCTCGCTGTCCTCGATGTAGACTCCCTGGCCGCCCGTGATGATGCGGTTCGGGCTTTCGCCGTCCGCATGCTGGCGCATGTGGGTCGAGGGGTGGAAGAAGTGAGCGCGGTCGAGCTCCTGCAGCTCGGGCGTTGGATTGTTGCGCATGGTCTTTCCTTTCTCTTGCTGTCTGTTGTTCTTTTTTGCGGACCTTAGTGCGAGGAGCAGACGTACTGGATTTCGGTGAACTCCTCCAGTCCGTGACGGCTGCCTTCGCGCCCCAGTCCGGATTGTTTCATGCCGCCGAAGGGGATGGGGGCACCTGTCATCTTCACGCGATTGACGGCGACCATCCCGTATTCCAGCTGGCTGGTGACGCGCTTCACACGGGCGTGATCCCGCGTGTAGAGATAGGCCGCGAGCCCGTATTCCGTATCATTGGCACGTTGCACGACTTCGTCTTCCGTTGCAAAGGGGCAGACAGCGGCGACGGGTCCGAAGGTTTCCTGCTGGTAGATCTTCATCTCCGGCGTAACATCCGCCAGAAGCGTGGGCTCATAGAACAGTTCGCCGCACTCATGGACACGACCGCCGGTCAGCAGGCGCGCGCCCTTGGCCACCGCGTCATCGACATGTTCCTGGCACTTGGCAATGGCTTTCTCGCTCATCAGCGGACCGAGGTCCACATCAGCCTCGAGACCGTTCCCGACCGCCTGGGCCGCCACGGCATCGCCATAGGCCTTCAGGAAAGGCTCGTAGATGTCCTGGTGAACGTAGATGCGGTTGGCGGCCAGGCAGTCCTGTCCCGTCGTGGCGAACTTGGCGGAGAGGGCGCCGGAGACGGCTTCCTCCATCGGCACGTCGGGGAAAAGAATGAAGGGTGCGTGTCCACCCAGCTCCATGGACATGCGCTTGACCGTGGCCGCACCCTGGGCCAGCAGCTTGCGCCCGACTTCGGTCGAGCCGGTAAAGGACAGGGCGCGCACCTTGGGGTTGCGATTGAACTCTCCGACGATGGCTTCCGGGTCTCCCGTGACGACCGAGAAAAGCCCGGCCGGCAGTCCCGCCCGTTCGCCAAGTTCGGCAAGGGCAAGAGCAGAGAAGGGCGTTTCCGAGGCGGGGCGAACAACCACGGGACACCCGGCCGCGATCGCTGCTGCCGCCTTCCGTGTGATCATGGCCGACGGGAAGTTCCAGGGTGTCACGGCTGCGACAACACCCACGGGCTGGCGTCGAAGCTCCATGTCGCAGTCGGGCAGGTGCGGGGTGACGGTCTCCACGTTGATGCGTCGGGTTTCCTCGGCATACCACTGCAGAAAGGATGCTGCGTAATCGATCTCGCCACGGGACTCGGCCAAGGGTTTGCCCTGTTCCAGGGTCATGAGGATGGCGAGGTCTTCCTTGTTCTCGCACATCAGCTCATACCAGCGTTGGAGAATAGCGCCGCGCTCCTGAGGCAGCCGTGCCTTCCAGTCAGCGAAAGCGGACTGCGCTGCTTCCACGGCCTGGTGCGCCTCGTTCTCGCGCATGTCCGGGATGCTGCCGATATAGCTCTGGTCGGCCGGATTGGTCACCGGAAGGACCCGGCCGTTGGACGCCGAACACCACTTGCCGGCAATGTAGGCCTGTTCCCGGAACAGGCGGGCATCGCGCAGAAGGGGCAGAACCGAAGTCTGATGGAACTTCTCTTGTGTGAGCATAGCATGAACTCCCTGTAGTCCCCGTCGACCATTCGAAGCACGGGCTGTATGGCCAAGCGAGGTATGACATGCAGCACGACCTCAATCCTGCACGCACGAAGGATGCGTGGGAGCGGCCGGCAACCTTTCGGCAAGCTATCAGTCCTGTCAGGGAGAGGGTTTTTGAAGTTGGCTGCTACGGGAGAGAGTTTATCCCGCTGTAGCGGCACCTTCAGGAAGACTTTTCCGGCTCTTGTGCCGTATCGCTCATGAGCATCTGCAGGGGGACTTCGCGGCTTTCCTTGATGGGCTTCGTGACGATGTAGGTGAAGTACCGGTCTATGCCGATATCCAGGGTCAGCAGCCCATCGATAAGGCGCTGGTAGTGATCGACGTCGCGCGCCACCACTTTCACCAGATAGTCGATCCCGCCGCCGGTGGCGTAGCATTCCAGGATTTCCGGGGTTTCGCGCATGGTCTGTTCGAAGCGCTGGAAATCCGCCTGATGATGGCGATGCAGTGTGATCTCGGTCAGAACCAGAGTGAATCGCGCCAAGCGTGTGAGATCAAGACGGGCATGGTATCCGGCAATCACACCCTGCCCCTCAAGCCGACGCAGACGCTCCCAGCAGGGGGTGGCGGAGAGGTTCACTTTCTCGGCAAGCTTGAGCTTGGTGATCCGGCCCTCACGTTGCAGGACGGCCAGGATCCGGATGTCGATCTCGTCAAGTTTCATGGCTTTTGGGGTACTTGAACGCGGTTCAGCAGAGTGTCCAGGCCGAACGAAGAACGCCCCGACTGTCACGTGAGATCAGGTCGGGGCGTTCAGTTCCGGAGAGTCCGGAGGTCAATGGGGGATCAGTTCTCCCCCATCTCCTCTTCCGCTTTCTCGATTTCGGAGCGCAGCTTCTCCACGACTTCCTCGGCATTGCCGCCGACCTCGTCGATGTAGAACTGGTCAAGCTGCTCGGCACGCTCGGCAAAGGCTTCACGTTCCTCCGCCGTGAGTTCGACGTACTCGATGTCGGGCGCTTCCTCCTTGATGTTCTCGCGGCTGGCCTGGTTCAGCTTCTGCTGTTCCTCGTAGATGAAGTCGGTCAGCTCGCTGCGGATATCCATCAGCATGTCCTGGCGCTCTTCGGACAGGCCATTCCAGAAGTCCGAATTCGCCACCACGGTGGTGGTGTACTCCTGCTCGCCCGTCCAGATGAGATAATCCGTCACTTCATAGAACTTGGCGCTCTCGATGAAGAAGATCGGATTGACCTGGGCGTCGATGGTGTTCAGCTGAAGACCGCTGTAGACCTCACCCCAAGGCAGGGCCACCGGATCGGCCCCGAAGGTATCATAGGCCTCGACCAGAAGCGGCGAGGTCATGACGCGGAACTTCACGCCTTCCAGGTCTTCCGGCTCGCGGACCTCCTTCTTGGTGGTCCAGACCATTTCGCCTTCGGGATAGATGTCGAAGAGCTTGAGGCCCTTGCTCTGGAAGTCGTCCGCCAGTTCCCCGTAGAGTGCTTCACTGTTGCTCAGCACCTTCTTGTTCACCTCCTCGTTCTCGGAGAGCAGGTAGGGAATCAGCAGGACCTGGATTTCCGGTACGAAGCTTCCCAGGTGGCCTGGCGAAGCGTTCGAAAACTGAACGGCTCCGTTGGCCGTCAGCTCCGTGATGTCGTTCTCGTTTCCGAGCTGTCCGTAGGTGTAGATCGTGACGGAGACCTCGCCATCCGTCCGTTCCTCAACCATACGCTTGAATTCCTCGGCGTAGATGTCCTGGACATCGCCGTCGCTTTCCTCGTGCGCGAACTTCCACTCCTCCGCGGCCAGCGTTCCGGCCGCGAACATGAGTGAAGCCGCAGTTGTAACGGCAAGCAATGCTTTCCTGCGCATCTCCTGTGCCTCCTAGCTTTTGTTAAAGATTTGGGCCTGCGGGCCGGCTGCCTGAGGGCAGGATACGCGGCGCACGGGCCATGACTCTCTTGGCGATTGCCTGAAAAAGAGTTCATTGCATATTGAAACGTGTCAATAAAAGTATTGTCCTAGGTCAATCGAGGGAAGGGGATGGACATGGCGTGGACACCGAACCTGGGACAGCTTCATCCTGGGGTCGCCAAGCATAAGGCATTGGCCGAGGCGATCGTTTCGGACATCGGCAAGGGAGTGCTGAACAGCGGTGATCGCATGCCAACGCACCGCGAGCTTGCGCAACGCCTCAAGGTGAGTGTCCAGACCGTCAGTACGGCGTATCGCGAGGCAGAGCGACTCGGCTACCTTCAGGGGGAAGTCGGTCGGGGCACCTATGTGCGCACGCGCTTGACCGAGGGGGCGGGCTCCTACATGCTGGACAGTCGCCCCCAGGGCCTGATCGACCTTTCGATCATTCGGGCGGCTTACGGGGCGGAACAGGAAAAGTATTCACGTCGGATCCTCTGGGAGCTGGCGGAAAGCGAGAACGCGTCCTGGATGCGGCCTTGTCGTCCCGTAGCCGGGTTCGAAGAACACCGCGAGATGGCCAGCCGCTGGCTTGCCATGTTGGGCCTGGAGGCGCCGGCAGAGCGGGTGGTGATTACCAATGGCGCGTCCCAGGGGCTGTTTCTTGCCCTTTCCTCCATCATCCAGCGTGACGATGTGGTGCTGACGGAAAGCCTGACCGATCATGGTGTCATCGGCTGTGCGAACGTTCTGGGGTTCACCCTTCGGGGGCTGCCGACTGACGATGAAGGCGTTGTTCCGGAGGCCTTCGATGCCTATTGCCGTCACACGAGGGTGCGTGCCCTGGTCTGTATCCCCACCTTCAGCAATCCCACGGGAGCTTTGGCCGGTGCCCAGCGGCGCCAGGATCTGGCGGACATTGCGCAGTCCCATGGTGTCTACGTGATCGAGGACGAGGTCTATCGTCCGCTGCTGTCCCAGACCGTGCCGGCGATTTCCAGCTTCATTCCGGATCTGGCCTTTCATTGCACGAGCTTCACGAAATGTGCTCTGACCGGACTGCGCACAGGCTATCTGGTGGTGCCTACGTCGTTGACCCTGCGCGTGGCCAGCATCCTGCGTGTTACGGGCTGGATGGCGACGGCCCTGGTGGCCGAGATTGCGGCGCGATGGGTCAGGGACGGGACGGCAGCTCATCTTGTCTCGTTGCAGCGCGAGGAAATGCGCGCGCGGCAGCAGCTGGTTCAGGATATCCTTGGCGACCATGTCCTGCGCAATCATCCGGAAGCACTGGCGGCATGGGTTGGGGTGCCGGACTACTGGACCGAGGAATCCCTGGTGCAGGTGCTGCGCGAACGCGGCATCGCGGTCACGATCTCCGACCCCTTCATGACGCCCGGGGCCCGGCGCCCGAATGCCATACGAATCTGTCTCGGAGGACAATTCGATCAGGCACGACTGAGCGAGGCCCTGGAGGATATCCGCGAGACATTCCAGCGCTACCCGGCCATCAATGCGACCGGTTTTGTTTCCTGAATTGTATCAGGACAATATAAGTATTGAATCAATTTAAAATGAAGGGGCATGCTGTCCTCACAATAGCCGCACGGGGACGTACGTCGATTGTTTCGTCCGAACGCTGCGGAGAATTCGGGGTAACAGGGAAATTCACAGGTAGCCTATGTCGGAAAACGCGCCTGCCGGGAGTTCAGCCGCGGTCCGCTGTCTGACCTATATCGACAGCAGGATTGCCTTTGTAGAGCGCCAGATCTTGGCAATTTCGGTCATGCTGATGGCGTTAAATACCGTCGGTAATGTCATTGCCCGCATCGGTTTCAGCTCGAGCCTCTTCTTTGCTGAGGAATTCAATCGGTTTCTTATCGTCCTGGTGACGTTCGTTGGGGCCAGTACAGCAGCCCGTTACGGTCGGCATATCCGCATGTCGGCCATCACGGACGTGCTGCCGGCAAAGCCGCGCAAGGTCATGATGACGATCATTGCCCTGGTGACCGCCGCTCTGTTGTTCGCGCTGGCGATCTTCTCGATCAGCTATCTGCTCAGCCTCTACCAGTCGAATCGCTTGACGCCTTCGCTGCGCATTCCCGTCTATCTCATCTACAGCTTCGTGCCCTTGGGGTTGCTGCTGACGGCCATACAGTACGTGTTCGCAGCGGCTGCCAACATCCTGCGGCCCGGTGTCCATCTTTCCTACACCGTCAAGGACATGGAGTCCGACGGTTCGTCATCGATGTAGGGGGGAGCGCAACATGGAAGTCACCATTCTTGCCGTGATGATTGGTCTGCTGCTGCTGGGCTTTCCCATGATGGTGCCGCTTCTGGCGGCGGTCTTCGTCGGGTTCTTCATCTTCATTCCTTCGCTGAACCCCAACATCATTGTTCAGCAGATGATCAGCGGCATCAGTCCCGTGGCTCTCATCGCCGTGCCCATGTTCATATTCGCGGCGGATATCGTCACCAAGGGCCACACGGCCGATCGTCTGCTCGACCTGGCGATGTCCTTTGTCGGCCATGTTCGTGGTGGGCTTGCCATAACCACGGCCCTGGGCTGCACGTTGTTTGGCTCGGTTTCCGGCTCGACCCAGGCCACCGTGGTGGCCATGGGCAGTCCCTTGCGCCCCAAGATGCTGGATGCCGGCTACAAGGACAGCTTCACGCTGGCCCTGATCATTAACGCCAGTGACATCGCCTTCCTGATTCCGCCTTCGATCGGCATGATCGTCTATGGCGTGGTGGCCAAGACCTCCATCGGCGAACTCTTCCTTGCCGGCATTGTGCCGGGCCTGATGATCCTCGCCATGTTCTCGGTTTTCTGCTGGATATATGCGAAGGTCAACAATATCCCCACACAGGAGAAGGCCAGCTGGAGCGAGAAGTGGCGCATCGCCAGGAGAGCGGGACTTGCCGCCTTCTTCCCGATCCTGATCATCGGCGGCATCTATGCCGGGTATTTCAGTCCGACGGAAGTGGCCGCCATCGCGGTGCTCTATGCCTTCATTCTCGAGGTTTTCATCTTCCGGGCGGTGAAACTGTCGGAGGTGCCGTCGATCGCCTTCTCCACCGGCATGATCACGGCCGTTGTCTTTATCCTGGTCGGGGCGGGGGCGGCCTTTTCCTGGGTCATCTCCTTCGCCCAGGTGCCCCAGGCGGTGATCGGCGGTCTGGGCCTTGAGGGAGCTGGCCCCACCATAACCCTGATCGCGATCACGATCGCCTATTTCATTGGCTGCATGTTCGTTGATCCGATCGTGGTCATCCTCGTCCTGACGCCGATTTTTGCACCTTTGGTGCAGGCTGCCGGTCTGGATCCCGTCCATGTTGGCACGCTTGTCACCCTGCAGGTGGCGATCGGCTCGGCGACACCTCCGTTTGGCTGTGACATCTTCACCGCCATGGCCGTCTTCCGAAGGCCGTACATGGATGTGATTCGCGGGACGCCGCCCTTTATTTTCATATTGGTTCTGGCGGCAGCACTGCTGATTGCCTTCCCGCAGATCGCTCTCTTCCTGCCCACGCTTGCTCTGAGATGAGCGGTTATGGAGATATCGCAACGCTGACGGCATCGCCGAACGGCGCAGGACAGCCGCGTCGTGTGCGCATCGGACTGCTTGCCCTGGCGACGGATCTGGCCAGCGAGCACGATCTGCCGCGATTGCTGCCGGGGGACGTGGATCTCTATACAGCCCGCCTGGATTACCGGAACCCCGTGACCATGGAGAGCCTGCGGGCCATGGCAGGGAGTATCGGGGGGGAGGTGGCCAAGCTGCTTCCGGGGGGCGAGCTGGATGCCGTGATCTATGGCTGTACCTCCGGGACCGTCGCGATCGGGGAGGCCGAGATTGCCCGGTTGATTCACGACGTTCGTCCGGAATGTCCCGTGACCACGCCCCTGGGGGCTTGCCGCGAGGCTTTCCGGGCCCTCGATGCCCGGCGGATCGCGGTTCTGACGCCCTATACACCTGCCGTAACGCAGACCATGATCGCCGGCGTGGAAGCGTTCGGGTGCGAGATCACGAAGGCGGCCTGCTTCAATCTGGAAAGCGACTACGAGATGGCAGGACTTTCGCCGCAGGCGCTTCTCGAAGGAGGGCGAGAGGTGCTTGACGGGAAAGCCGAAGCGTTGTTTGTCTCCTGTACGGCGTTGCACGCCTCCGCGTTCGTAAGTCTTTTGGAAAATCAGCTGGGTATTCCAGTGGTGGCCAGCAATCAGGCGCTTGCCTGGCATGCGACCCGGCTCATGGGTCGAGCGGATGCCGTCGCAGGGGCCGGCCGCCTGATGCAGCTGCCTTTGCCTGCGGAGTCTGGGTAATGGATTACGGCATCACCCTGACGGAAATCGAGACAGCCCGTGAGAACATCTCGGGGACGGTCGTGCGTACACCGACGGTTCCCTCGCTGTCGCTGACCCGCCACGCCGGTGTGCCGGTCTCTCTCAAGCTGGAGCACACTCAGGTTACCGGCAGCTTCAAATTGCGCGGAGCGGCGAATGCGCTGGCCAGCCTGTCCGAGGCAGCGCGTACCAAGGGCGTCGTGGCCGTTTCCACTGGAAATCATGGGCGCGCTGTCGCACATGCGGCCAAGGTGGCCGGCGTCAAGGCCGTCATCTGCCTGTCCGAACTGGTGCCCGCCAACAAGGTCGATGCAATCCGCGCCCTTGGGGCCGAAGTGCACATTACCGGGCGCAGCCAGGACGAGGCCGAGAAGGAAGCCATGCGCCTGGAACGGGAAGGCATGACCTTTATCTCACCCTTCGACCACAAGGATGTCATTGCCGGGCAGGGAACACTCGGACTCGAGATGCTTGAGGACATGCCGGAGGTGAAGAACGTGGTGGTTCCGCTTTCCGGTGGAGGCCTGCTTTCCGGCATTGCCCTGGCCATCAAGGCCCGCCGTCCGGACGTTCGCCTGATCGGAGTGACCATGTCGCGCGGTGCGGCCATGTACGAAAGCCTGAAGGCCGGTCATCCCGTGGAAGTCGAGGAGGTGGAAAGCCTGGCCGATTCCCTGGGCGGCGGGATTGGCCTGGAGAACCGCTATACCTTCGCGATCGTGCGTGATCTGGTGGAGCGCTGCCTGCTGGTCGAGGAAGACGAGCTTGCCGAAGCGATCTCCCACGCTTATCGCGAAGAGCAGCAGGTCCTCGAAGGTGGAGCAGCGGCCGGTATAGCGGCCTTGCTGAGCGGCAGGTTGAAGCCGGACGGTCCGACATTGCTGGTCTTGAGCGGCCGCAACCTGGACATGGATCAGCACTGTCGTCTGGTGTGTGGGGGCGGCGCGGCTGCGAAGGAGGCCTCCAATGCCTGAGATCTCGATCCTCAATGAACAGGATCTGCGCGCACTGGTGCCCCTGGACAGGGAAGCCGTCGACTGTGTCGAAGAGGCATTCTCCCGACTGGCCGGGCAAGGTGTCGTCATGCCCCCCGTGCTGCGCCTGGATATCGAGGACGCGAATGGCGAGGTGGATGTCAAGACGGCCTACGTGCCGGGCCTTGAGTCCTTCGCTATCAAGATGAGCCCGGGGTTCTTCGACAATCCCAGGCTGGGCCTGCCCAGTCTGAACGGCTTGATGGTGGTCTTCTCGGCGAAAACAGGTTTGGTGGAAGCCCTTCTGCTCGACAATGGATACCTGACGGATGTCCGGACCGCCGCGGCGGGTGCCGTGGCGGCACGCCATCTGGCCCGTCCCGACGCACGCCATGCCGCGATCCTGGGAGCCGGCGTGCAGGCACGTCTGCAACTTCAGGCCCTGACCCTGGTGCGGAGCATCGAAACGGTCAGCATCTGGGCGCGTCGGGACGACAGCGCGCGCGAGCTGGCCCAGTGGGCCGAGGAACTGCAGCTCGAAGCACGGTTGTGTGCAAGCCCTCAGGAGGCCGTGGAGGCGGGGGATATCATCGTGACGACAACTCCCAGCAGGACCCCGCTGATCGAAAGCGGCTGGTTGACGGCGGGACAGCATGTGACAGCCATGGGCTCGGATTCCGAGCACAAGAACGAGATTGCGCCCTCCGTCCTGAGGGAAGTCGATCTCTATGTCTGTGACAGGCAGAGCCAGTGTGCTCTTATGGGGGAACTGCATCATGCCCTGGAAGCCGGTCTCGTGAGCGCTGAGGCAAGCTACCCCGAGCTTGGAGCCGTGATCTCTGGGGACCAGCCGGGGCGACAACAGGCCGGGGATATCACTCTCTGTGACCTGACGGGAACGGGAGTCCAGGATACGGCCATTGCCACCCTGGCTCGCAAACGGGCTTCGGCCACAGGGGCCGGAGCCAGCTTTACTTCGTAATTCTCAAACTTCTGGAGCCTGGTGTATGACGCAAGCTTCGCTTCCCTTTGAACGTTCGGAGTATGACGCACGCCTTGCCGCCACTCATGCCGCCATGGAAAGAGCGGGAGTCGATCTCCTGATCGTCAGCGATCCCTCGAACATGGCCTGGCTGACGGGTTACGACGGCTGGTCCTTCTATGTGCATCAGTGCGTCGTTCTGGGGCTTGCGGACGAGCCGGTCTGGTACGGCCGGATGCAGGATGCCAATGGCGCGCGGCGCACGGTCTACCTGCGTGAAGAGAACATCCTGCACTATCCGGATAACTATGTTCAGTCGCGTGAGCGCCATCCCATGGATCTGCTCTCACGCATCATCGAGGATCGCGGCAAGGGCGGCTCTTCCATCGGTGTGGAGATGGACAACTACTACTTCAGCGCGGCCTGCTTTCTCTCACTCCAGAAGTACCTGCCCAATGCCGCCTTCAAGGACGCCACGAGCTTGGTCAACTGGCAGCGCGCCGTGAAGTCGCCGCAGGAACTGGAGTACATGCGCCGGGCAGCGCGCATTACGGAGGTAACACATCAACGAGTCTGGGAAAAGGTGGAGCCGGGCCTGCCCAAGAACCAGCTGGTGGCGGAAATCTATGACGCGCAGATCCGTGGGGTCGACGGCTATGGCGGCGATTACCCGGCCATCGTGCCGTTGCTGCCGTCCGGAGCGGATGCCTCAGCGCCACATCTGACCTGGGATGATCAGCCATTCCGGGAGGGCGAGGGCACGTTCTTCGAGCTCTCCGGCTGCTATCGGCGTTATCACTGTCCGCTCTCGCGGACCATCTTTCTCGGCAAGCCGCCCCAGAAGTTCCTGGATACGGAGGCGGCGATCCTGGAGGGGATTGCTGCGGCGCTGGACGCTGCCAAGCCCGGCAACTGTTGCGAGGACGTGGAAACTGCCTGGCGCCAGGCCATTGCACGACACGGACTGGAGAAGGAAAGCCGCTGTGGCTATCCCATCGGTCTGTCCTATCCCCCTGACTGGGGAGAGCGTACCATGAGCCTGAGACCGGGGGACAGGAGCGAGCTGCGCCCGGGCATGTGTTTTCACTTGATTCCTGCCATCTGGCAGGATGACTGGGGATTGGAAATTACGGAAAGCTTCACGGTCACCGAACGCGGGGCCGAGACCTTCTGCAACTATCCCCGGAAGCTTCTGATCAAGGACTGATGCATCATGCTGGCTAGTGTTGAGTTTCTGCCGCCCAACCCGATTTCGACCTCGCTGGACTTCGAGTATGACGGAATCCAGCACGGCTTCCTGAAGCTGCCCTATTCCCATGACGATTCTGCCTGGGGCGCGATCATGATTCCCATCACCGTGATCCGGAACGGCGAGGGGGACACCGCCTTGCTGACGGGCGGAAACCACGGGGACGAATACGAAGGGCCGGTTTCGCTGTTCAAGCTCGCCAACGGGTTGACGGCGGACGAGATCCGCGGACGGGTCATTATCGTGCCGGCCATGAACTACCCGGCCTTCAATGCGGCCCGACGGACCTCTCCCATCGACGGCGGCAATCTCAATCGCATGTTTCCGGGGCGGCCCGACGGAACCACGACGCAGAAGATTGCTGACTACTTCCAGCGCTACCTGCTGCCAATGGCGGATTATGTCCTGGATATCCATTCCGGTGGCAAGACGCTGGAATTCGTGCCTTTCGCTGCCTGCCATATCCTGCCGGACAAGGAACAGGAAGAGCGTTGCCGCAGCGCCATGGAGGCCTTTTCGGCGCCCTATTCCATGCAGATGCTGGAGATGGACAGTCGCGGCATGTACGACACGGCGGCCGAAGCGTTGGGAAAGATCTTCGTCACCACGGAATTGGGGGGCGGAGGTACGGCCTCGGCGCGCAACGTGCATATCGCCGATCGCGGCGTGCGCAATTTCCTGAAACACGCCGGAATCCTGGAAGGGGTTCCGGAACGTGCCGAGAGTGTCATGCTGGATATGCCAGGCGACGAATGCTTCATCTCTTCGGAGGACGACGGTTTGCTTGAGCCCTGCGTGGACCTGGGAGATACGGTTCACGAAGGCGACGTGATTGCCCGGGTGCATAACATCCGCCGCACCGGCATTCCGCCACGGGATTACTATGCCACCATGGATGGTCTGCTCGTGGCACGGCATTTTCCGGGCATCGTGCGGGGCGGCGACTGCATTTCCGTTCTTGCTACCTGGTGGTGAATTTCCCGTCGGGCAGGCGATTGCATGAGGCGAGACAAGCGCCATGATGTGATATTCAGGGGGTTCCCTGTTGGCGCGTCCTAAGACGTTGTTAACCTTTGTCTGACTAGGCTGTGGCATTCTGGCCATAGTGGCGGGGAATACTTGGTAAAAATTTATGAAAATAAATGTTCAAAAGCATCAATCTCTTGAATAGGTCTGAGAGTATGTTAGAACCTGACGGGCTAACGCAAAAGTAGGAGAAGGTGGTCAGAACTACCGCCTTATACGACAAATCATCCCTTAAGCGCGAACATGATACGGGCGCACGGGGAAATGTCGCAAACGGCTGATTTCAAACGTTTTATGTTTTAAGTTATGAGCACGTTAAGCGAGTGTTGCACTTAAAGTATTTGTCTGGGGACCGAGTAGCTCTTACGAGGAGGGGGCCATGTCAGGAAAATCTTTCAAACCGGCGCTACGCGCCATGCTTTTCTGCGGAGCGGCGGCTGTTTTGGCAGCGCCATCCGGCAGTCTTGCCATGGGGCTCGAAGAATCAGTCCAGACCGCGCTGGCAACCAATCCGGAAGTCGGAGAGGCGATTGCCAACAAGGAAGCACGGAACTTTGAACTGGACCGTGCGCGCGGGAACTATTATCCGCAGGTGACGCTGGAGGGCCGCAGCGGCCCCGGTTACCGCGATACCCGCGCCAATGATGGCAACAAGGAGTGGCGCCTACGCAGCGAGGCTTCCGTGACCGTCCAGCAGATGCTCTTCGACGGCCACGCCACAGACAGTGAGGTCGAAGCCTCCGCTGCTCGGATCGATTCCGCGGCTCTGCGGGTCATGGAACGTTCAGAATTCATCGGCCTGGAAGTGGTGCGCATCTACATCGACATCCTGCGCCAGCAGGAGCTGGTGGAACTGGCACGCCAGAACGTGGATATCCTCGAAGGCATCTATGCCGATGTGGCAGATCGCGTGCAAAGCGGTGCTTCCAGCATTGCCGACCAGCAGCAGGCCGACGAGCGTGTCCAGAATGCGCGCTCCCTAGTGGTGGACTACGAGCGTAGCCTGGAAGAGGCGCAAATCACCTTCGAGCGTCTGGTGGGCCAACCGCCGCAGAACCTGGCGGACATACAGAGCGGTCCCCAGGGCATGCCGCGGTCTCGTGAGGAGGCCGTGCAGGCCGCTCTTGAGAACAATCCCAGCATCCAGTTCGCCCGTGCCGACCTGGATGCCGCCTATGCGGACTGGGAGGCTGCCAAGGCGCCTTTCTATCCGGAGGTCAGCCTGGTTGGAACGGCGCGGGCCGGTTACAACCTGGATGATACGGAAGGCAAGAACAACGACCTGTCACTGCAGCTGGTTGTCAGCTATCCGCTGTTCACCGGGGGCATCGATACGGCCAACCGGGAAATCGCGGTCCGCGAGATCAGCCAGGCACGTGAAGCCCTGTTGAACCAGCAGCGCGAGGCCAAGGAACTGGTTCGCCAGTCCTGGAGCACAGTGATGGCCAATCAGCGCCGCATCGAAATTCTGCGCGACCAGGTCGTCTCCAGTGAGCAGGTCCGCAACTCCTATCGGGATCAGTTCAGCATCGGGCAGCGTACGCTGCTGGACCTGCTGGACTCCGAGAATGAACTCTTCAATGCCCGGGTCTCACTCGCGACCAGCGAATATGCCGAGATCTTCGCCCGCTACCGCGTTTTGGCGGCATCTGGACGTCTTCTCGAAACCCTGGGGGTTCAGCCGCCGAAGCAGGCCCAGCAGTTTGCTCGGGAAGAGGCGTCTGTTCCCGAGACTCCGGAAGAGGAGACCATGTCAAGGCAGGAGCCACGGTGGCTTCAGTCGGATTAAACATTGTGATCAGAATCCCCGCCAGGACGGCGGGGATCTGCGCCTAGAGAGAGTGTACGGCGCGATAGATGGTTCATGATTCAAGTCTTCAGCAGGAGCGGGTCGAGGCAGCCGAGGTTCAGCAGGGTGTCATCGACCCACTGCTGGAAGCCCTTGCCTTTTTAAGCAAATATCATCACAGACCCACTTCGCGCGATGCCTTGGTGGCAGGACTGCCGCTGGACAACGGACGCCTGACGGTCGAACTGTTTTCCCGCTGCGCGGCCCGTATCGGGCTTAGCGCACGCATCGTGCGTCGCCCCCTCAAGGCCATTCCGGATTTCGTGCTTCCGGCCGTCCTGCTGATGAAGGACGGAGAGTGCTATATCCTCTCCGGCTGGGGGGAAGGCGATCAGGCAGAGGTCGTCGTGCCCGAAAGCGGTGCCGGTACCACCATGGTGCCGCTGCAGGAGCTCGAGGAAGACTATCTCGGCTATGCGATCTACGTGCGTCCGGAGTACCAGTTCGACGCACGCATGAAGGAGGACGAGGATGAGCGCCCGCAGAACCGGTCGTGGTTCTGGGGCACGCTGGCCCGTCTCTGGCCCGTCTACCTTCAGGTCATAGGCGCAGCCGCCATCGTGAACGTTCTGGCCATTGCCTCGCCCCTGTTCGTCATGAACGTCTATGACCGTGTGCTGCCCAACCAGGCCTTTTCCACCCTCTGGGTGTTGGCGGCCGGCATGGGCATTGCCATGTTCTTCGATTTCCTGCTGCGCAACCTGCGAGCGGCCTTGATCGACAATGCCGGGCAACGAGCCGACGTGCTGCTGGCCAGCCGACTCTTCGAACAGGTTCTCAATATACAGATGAAGGTCCGTCCGGGGTCCACCGGCGCCTTTGCCAACCACTTGCGGGAATTCGAGACGGTTCGTGACTTCTTTACGTCGTCGACCCTGGCTTCGCTCACCGACCTGCTCTTCGTGGGGCTGTTTCTCTTCATCATCTGGATGCTTGGCGGCCCGCTGGTCTATATTCCGCTGGCAGCGGTGATCCTGGCCCTTGTCACGGGCTTCTGCATCCAGTTTCCCCTCAATTCCGTCGTCCGCAAGACCCACAAGGAAGCAGCCCAGAAGCACGGCATCCTGGTGGAGACCCTGAGCGGTCTGGACACGATCAAGGTCGCCGGCGCCGAAGGGCGCATGCAGCGCTCCTGGGAGCAGTTCGTGGGGAGCACATCGCGGACGGCACAGCGCTCGCGGTTGTTCTCCAACCTCGGCGTAAACATGACCTCTTTCCTCCAGCAGGGCACGACCGTCGGCATTGTCATCTATGGCGTCTACCTGGCCTCGGAAGGCGAGATGAGCATGGGGGCCATCATCGCCTGCGTCATCCTGGGCGGACGTGCCGTTGCGCCGCTGGGCGGCATGGCCAACACCCTGTCCCGGATGAATCAGTCCATCGTCGCCCTGAAGACCCTGGACGGCATCATGAAGCTTCCGGTCGAGCGGCCGGTCGACCGGCGCTTCGTCAGTCGTGGGCGCATGAACGGGGAAATCGAGTTCCGCGGCGTGAGCTTCACCTATCCGGAAGCCCGCACCCAGGCGCTGCGCGAGGTATCCTTCCGGGTGCAGCAGGGCGAGCGCGTCGGGGTGCTGGGGCGGATCGGCTCCGGCAAGACCACTGTGGGGCGCCTCTCATCGGGGCTGTATGAGCCAGACGACGGGGCTGTGCTGCTGGACGGAACGGATCTGCGCCAGATCCATCCGGCGGATATCCGCCGCAATGTCGGTTTCATGATGCAGGACGTGACGCTGTTCTACGGAACGGTGCGCGAGAACATCGCGCTGGGGTTTCCCCAGGCGGACGATGCACTGATCCTGCGGGCCTCGAAACTGGCGGGAGTGGACGACTTCGTCGGGGCTCATCCGGATGGCTATGACATGGTCATCAGCGAGCGGGGCCAGAACCTGTCCGGCGGTCAGCGCCAGGCGATTTCGCTGGCGCGCGCCCTGTTGACCGACCCTCCGACCCTCGTGCTAGACGAGCCAACAAGCGCCATGGACGTGGCCTCGGAACAGGCAATGATCGGTCGCCTGAAGGAGGTTTTGGATACGGGGCGCACACTGATCCTGGCGACACACAGGACCAGCCTGCTGAACCTGGTGGATCGCCTGATCGTCCTGGATCGGGGCCGGTTGGTGGCGGACGGTCCCCGCGATGAAATCATCGCCCGCCTGCGCGGCGGCAAATTCAGGGTGGAGGAGCAATGAGCTCGGTCCGCTGGAAAGATTACGATTACGCGAAGGAGGTCAAGTCAGCCCTGCATCAGGGTACGCGCCGCTCGACCCAGATCTTCCTGTTCGTGATTATTGCACTGATTGTGACGGGGGTTGTCTGGGCGGCCAATGCCACGGTCGACGAGATCACGCGAGGCGATGGTCGAGTCATTCCCTCCAGCCAGCTGCAGAAGGTGCAGAGCCTGGAAGGCGGCAGCGTGCAGGAAATCCTGGTTGAGGAAGGCGATCTGGTGGAAAAGGGACAGACCCTTCTGAAGATCGACGACACCAGCGTTTCCTCCAATCTTGGCGAGTTGATGGAGGAGCGTCGCGCTTTGCGTGGCCGAATTGCGCGCCTGGAAGCCGAGGTCAAGGATCAGGAGGAGATCGAGTTTCCCGAGGACATCGTGGAGAACGATCCGGAGACTGTACAGAACGAGCGCGAGCTTTTCGAAGCCCGGAAGAAGGAGCTCGAGGCCGAGATAAGCATCGCCCGCCAGCAGGCGCGTCAGCGCGAACTGGAACTCAAGGATCACAAGCGGCAGGAGGATGCCCTGCGCGAAAGCCTGGAACTGGCACAGGAAGAGCTCGCCATGAACCAGCCGCTTGCTGAGCGCGGCGTGGTGCCGCGCGTGGAGATCCTGCGTCTGCGCCGCGAGGTGAACGATCTGGAGAGCGAACTGCAAGGTGCGATCGACGCCCAGCCTCGGGCAGAGGCGGCCCTGGAAGAGGCCCATGAGCGGATCCAGAACATCTATCTGCGCTTTCGCTCCGAAGCCCAGCAGGAACTCAACAACCAGAAGAGCGAGCTGGCCGTCATCGAGGAGAGCCTGAAAGCGGCCCGGGACCGCGTGGTGCGCACCGATATCACCGCCCCCGTGGACGGAGTGGTCAATGCCCTGAACGTCAACACCATTGGTGCCGTCGTCCAGTCCGGCGAGGATATCGTCGAGATCGTGCCGGTGGATGACAAGCTGCTGATCGAGGCACGTATTCGGCCCAAGGATGTGGCCTTCCTGCGCCCCGGGCTGGAGGCCACGGTGAAGCTGACCTCCTATGACTACTCTGTTTATGGCGGCCTGAAAGGCGAGATCACGCGCATCGGTGCGGACACCCGCATCGACGAGGAAACCGACGAACCCTATTACCGGGTCATCGTCGAGACGGAAAAGAACTACCTGGGAGAGCCGACGGATCCCCTGCCCATCATTCCCGGGATGGTCGCCAGCGTCGACATCATGACGGGCGAGAAGACCATCCTGGATTACCTGCTCAAGCCTCTGACCAAAGCGCGTCAGGAAGCCTTGACGGAGCGCTAGGAGGATGCCGCACAGCCTTTCGGGAGCCTTTTCGGACAGAATGCTGGGCTGTTTGTGCCTGGCATTCCTGCTCTCGGCGTTGGCGTCCTCCGTCTACTTGCTGGCGGGAACTGACAGGCCTGCCTCATCTGCTTCAATGCGCTCCGCTGAGCCGGCTGGGAAGGCATCCTTCGAGGGCGGTGAGCGAAGGCCGGACGGACTTTCCTTCCCTTGGCCGGAAATCCAGCTGGCCCAATCGGGTGGGGGGAGTGACCTCAGCAGTCTTGCCAAGGGGCTGTTCGGAACGATCGAGTTCCGCTCCAGCAATCTCGAGGCTTTTCCGCAGTGGTTGCGGGTCCTGGATGAACTCGAGAGACTGGATGAACTCATTCGCCTGTGCGACGAAGAGAACGAATGTCTCAACAACCGATTCTCGGCCTGGCGGGCCCGCGTGAACTCCCTGGAGAACCGCCATCCACGGGCCCAGATGGATGAGCTCAATCGATTTATCAACGAGATCATGCCTTATCTCGAGGACTCTCGGGTCTATGGCCGCAGCGACTATTGGGCCGCACCCCAGGAATTCCTCAGGCATTCGGGAGATTGCGAGGATTACGCAATCCTGAAGTATGCCTCTTTGAAAGAGCTGGGCTTTCCCGAGGAGGACATGCGGATCGTCGTCCTCGAGGATACCCTGCGAGAGGTACCCCATGCCGTGCTGGCCGTGGATTATGAAGACGAAACCTTCATTCTCGACAACAATTTCTCCGTTGTACTGAACGACGACGAATTGCCTCAGTACGCACCCCAGTATTCCGTGAATGCGACCCATCGCTGGGTTCATATATCCCCGTCATCGGTCGAATGATCGCCCAGATGAAGTGAGTGAAGCTCATGACCCGCCGTACGAACACAACAGAACCCGATACACTCGCCCTTCTTGAGGGGGCGCCCGAAGAGGAGCGCATGCCCCGTCGCCTGCGGCGGACAGGGCTGCTTCTCGTGGCGGCGATCGTGATCATAGGAGTGGTGATCGCCGGCGTGGCCTACAGCCTGATCGAGCAGCGCGCTGAGGAAACCCAGGAGTCGATCCAGGAGCGGACCGGCATCCTGCTGGAAGGGCGCGCGGAAACCTTTCGGACCTGGCTCAACGGACGCCAGCAGCTTTCTCGCAATCTCTCGACGAACGAGTTCATTCGCGTCTTTGCGACGGAAACGGCCCTGAGCGATGAGGATCCGGCGGTGGACGCCGGCACCAGCGAGCAGACACGTTATCTCTCGCTCGTGCTGGATGACTTCGTGGCCCGCAATGCCGTGGAGCGCGCCTATATCCTGTCTGCTGAAGGAGAGGAGATCCTTGCCAGCGATTCGGCAGGCCTGTCCGAAGGGCAGGTCCAGGCGGCGCAACAGGTATCCGAAGACGGGGAGACCGTTATCCGGGGCGTTCGGGAAAGCGAGGGACGGCTGCTGATGGATATGCTGCAGCCCATCTTCGCGATCCAGGCCGAAAGCGGCGCACAGGACGAGGGCAATGGAGAGCGTGTGGTCGGCGTGCTGATGACCGTTCTGCCGGTGGCCGAGGACATGACGCGCCTGCTGGCCAATCGTCCTCTCTCGGACCCCGGTGAGGAGACACGCCTGATACAGTTTTCCGGGGACGGGCAGCCGCAGATCGTGGCGCCGCAGGAACCGGGACTGGTTCCGCTGGAAGACGGCGAAGGGCTCCTGCAACAAGAAGACGACGAAGCGGCCGCGCTGCCGTTTGCTGTGCGCTCGTCCGTTCGCGGAGACCAGGACGTCTACTCCCAGGGGCGGCAGGTGGACGGGACGCCCTGGGTGCTCGTCCAGGAGACAGATCTCAGCAGTGCCCTGGTGACGCAGGGTGAAGAACGCATGCAGATCATCCTGCTGAGCGTCCTGATTTTCAGTGTCATCTCGGCCTTCCTGATTCTCGTCTGGTTCCGCCAGAAAGGGGTCTTCGTTGCGGCGATGGCCGAGCAGTACCGCAGTCTGGCGTCACGCATCGAGGCCCATCGGAAGCTGCTTGCCGGGATCAACGATTCCATTCGCGAATGGATCGGCCTGAAGGACCGCGATGGGGTCTATGTCTATGCAAACCCCGCCCTGGCGCGTGCGGTAGGACGCCCGGAGGAGCAGATCGTCGGCACCAATGACGAGGCGGTTTTCGGATATCATACGGCACAGCGCCTGAAGGAGGATGATGCCGCGGCCCTGGCCGGTAAGGAGGATCCCGCCGAAGTGCATGACCTCTATCTTCAGGACGAGCTGAGACATGTGGAGATTTCGCGCGTACCCCTGAAGGGTGAGCACGGGGATATCGACGGAATCGTCCTGGTGGGCCGCGACATGACCCAGCAGATCGAGGAGCGGCGCCGGCGCGAGAAGGCGATGCTGCAGACTGCGGAAGCTTTCGACCGCCTGGTGGGGCGGATCGATCCCCATCTCAGCGGACACTCCGACCTGGTGGCTCGCCTGTGCGCCATGGTGGCCGAAGAGATGGATCTGTCCTCCGACGAGCGCCTGACGTTGCAGATCGCTGCCCATCTGGCACAGATCGGCAAGGTCCTGATCCCGGCTTCCATCGTGGCCAAGGAAAGCCGTCTGGATGCCCAGGAACTGGAAATCATGAACCGGCATATCGAATATGCCTCGGAAATCATCTCCGGGATCGACTATGATCTGCCGGTGAAGGAAACCGTCGAGCAGATGTACGAGCGCCTCGATGGCACGGGTTATCCACGCGGACTTTCCGGCGAGGAGATCGGCCTGCTGCCACGGATCCTGGCGGTGTGCGATGTCGTCGCGGCCCGCATCCGGCCGCGCTCCTACCGCGGACGCATCAGTCTTGCGGACGCGCTCGACATTCTGAGCGACAATACACACCGCTATGATGCGAACGTTCTCACAGCCCTCGACGAGGCCGTGCGCGACAAGGATACGGAGGCATTGTTGTCCCAGGATGCCGGGTCGGATAGCGGCGAAACGGAGTCCTGAGCCCCTGATCCCGGTTGCGGCCGAACGAAAAGGGTAGACGGATGAGTGATGCATCACCAGACGCCCAGGAGGCAACCGGGCGCAGACGTAAGGGACGCAAGACGCTCTACAGCGGTACGGCACCGGTCACCCGCGTGCTCCAGTACCAGGGGCATCGCCAGATCCTGCGTCTCGAGGGGGCCTTCTGGAACGTGCTGGAGACGATGGCACAGCGGCGCGAGGTTTCGCTGGGCAGGTTCGTGCACGAGCTTCTCGAGACCTGCGACAGCGATAACCTGACGTCCTATATCCGGTGCCTCTGCCTGTCGGAAGCTCTCTCGCTGGGCAGTCCGGATACCGATGCCGGAGACACGACGGCCCTGCGTCGCGCCCTGTCCGCCAGTCCCAGTCCCTGCTTGTTCATCTCGGCGGAAGGCCTCATCTTTTCCGTCAACCAGGCGGCGGCCGAGGTCTTCGGCGAGAAAACGGGTACCCTGATCGGCCAATATGCGCATCGCGTCCTGCGCTTCCATCCGCCCGATCTCTTCTCTCGTGCTGCCGAGCAGTCGCAGCAGGGAAGCGACAAGATGCTGCCGGGGCGTATGGTGCTGGCGATTCCAGGGCGGTTGATCACCGTTGCGGTGCGGGTCGTTCCCTTGCCGGGTGGAAAGGGGGACTGCCTGGTCTGGTTCACCTCGAACCCGCCGGCGAAGCTGAGCGCCGAACAGCTCCAGCGGCGCCGTCAGGCCCGGGACAGCTCCAGCACACCCCCTGCTGAAGGGTAGGGCGCATATCTGATTGGCGCTTGCGCTGTCAGATGAATTCGATCGTGGTCTCGGAATCGTAGTAGAGGGTGATGCCGTCGGCAAAGCGTGCGTAGGCCATGCCGGACACGTCCTGGCCGCCGTGGGTGACATGACTTTCTTCCAGGATTCCCTGTTCCGTCACCTCTCCGCCCTCCATGAGAATCAGGCTGCCCAGACTGTCTTCCAGGACGACTTCCCCCTTGCTGTCCGGCAGCAGGTCTTGCAGGGACAGGGTCATTGCCTCGACAGGATTCTGAGCGGACTCCGTGTTTGTGCCGAGTGGAAAAACGGGGATTTCCAACTCTCGGTCCTGGACGTTGTCGCCGACAAGTCTGTGCAGGTCATTGTTCTTGTTCATGGCGGTAAGGACTCGTTAACCCTGTCAGGTAAAGATAGGCCCCGGGTAATCCGAAGACAATGAAAGAGATGCCGGCCCTCTGCGGGCCGCCGTTCGGGTGCGATCGGACGGTGGAGTACGCGAGGATACGGACTCCCCCGCTTGCGAGCAGCCCTTCCTATAACGATTTTCCCGAAAAGCAACCCTCGTAAAATGCCGATCTTCTGTTATAGATCGGGCGCTTCGAGAAACTGGATTTCCCATGTATGACCTAGACAGGACAGTATGAGCGATCAGGATGTGAGTGCGCCCCGGAAGCTGCTGGTTTCCGGCCGGCGACTGCTGATTTTCTCGGGACTCTTCGCACTGCTGACCTTACTGGGTTTCTATGCCGTGTATGACCAGTTCGCCGGCCAGAAGCTGGTGTTCGACCCTCAGCTTCTGGCCTGGACCACGCTCCTGTCCATTGGCGGCCTTTTTATTCTCTATATCCTGTCCGACGGCTTGCGGCTCTATTTCACACTGCGCGCCCTGGGACAGAAGGTTCCCCTGGGACAGATCTTTCGCCTGGTTTTCATCAATATCTTCTTTTCCAACGTCACCCCCATGGCGACGGGCGGTGGTGTGGCACAGATCTGGTATCTTCAACGCCATGGCGTACGGATGGGAACGGCGACGGCGGCTACCACCATCCGAACCGTACTGGCCGTGATCTTCATCTTCTCGCTGACGCCGATCTTTCTGCTGACACTGGAGGTGCTTCATAACCAGGCGCTGATCAGTCGCATCAGTGGGGTCCTGGCGGTCCTGATCGTGCTCTATCTGGGATTTTTCGCGATCGTTCTCTTCCGCTCGCGCTGGCTGATCGGCCCGGTCTCGCGGACGCTGCGGATCCTGCGGCGGCTGCATCTGATCAGCGAAGAGAGGTATGTACGCTGGCAATACAGGTGCCGGCGCGAGATGCTGCGCTTTTCCTCCAGTTTCGCCATCTACCTGCAGGGCCCGAAGCTCCACATCCTCCTGTCCGTCTTCTTCACCTTCCTGTTCCTGATCAGCCTGTTCAGTTTTCCGGCTCTGATTATTGCCGGGCTCGGCTATCACGTGGACTATCTTGTCACGACCGGGCTGCTGGTGGTGACGACCTTTGTCATGTATTTTTCACCGACGCCTGGAGCCGCCGGAGTATCGGAAGGTCTGTTCGGCAGTTTCTTCAGCGGCATTCTGACGCCTGATCACCTGATTCTCGTGATCCTGATCTGGCGGTTGGTAACCGTTTATATCGGAATGCTGATCGGTCTTGTGATCATGCAGGTGGAGATCGCACCGGGGAAGAAAGCACGTGAGAAGACGTAGCCCGCTCAAACTGCTTTTCTATCTCAACGTCCTGATCGTCGCTTTCCTGGTCATCTACAAGGCGTACCTGAACTTCTTTCTCTCCGACTTCAATGCGGAGCATACGGAGCAGCTGGCCCAGCTGGAGGAACAGGTCGAGGGCAAGGACGCGTTCAGCTTTGCCGTTGTGGGCAATGCGAACAACTCCGTGGGAATCTTCGAGCGCAAGATCATTCCCATGCTCAACGAGTCCGATGTCGACTTCATGGTGTCTGCCGGGAATGCCGTAAGCGGCGGCGGGGAGGACAAGTACAGGGCCCTGTACGGCAGTCTCAGCCAGCTGGAGATTCCCTATCTTCTGACCTTCGGCGACAACGAGTACGACGACTTCGGCAGCTTTCGTTTCTACGAACATTTCGGGCCTCATTTCTACTCCGTCGTGGTCAACAACAGCCGCCTGGTGTTCCTCGACAGTACAGGCAAGACACCCTTTTCCTGGCAGTACCGCTGGCTGGAGGATCTCCTCGAAGGGGACGATTCCGATCATATTTTCGTCTTTGTCGGCCATCCCCTGTTCGAGGCCGAACAGGATGTACTCTTTGGCTCCGAAGGGGCGTACTGGGAGTCCGAGACCGCACGCCAGCAGCTGCTCGACCTGATCAACAGGTTCGGAATCGATGCGGTTTTCTCGGCCAATCTGCCACTGTACTCGAAGCAGCAGGTGGGCGAGACCGTCTACGTCACGACCGGTGGAGCGGGCGGTTTGATCCTGAACAACGATGTGAGTTTCTATCACTTCGTCCAGGTCAACGTGACACCCAAGGATTTCGAAGTCGAGCTGGTCCCCCTGGACGTCGGCCAGCATCCGGTCCTGAAACAGCTGGAGAGCATCTGGTTCTTCATCTATTCGCTGTTCTACGTCGGCTATCAGAACTTCATCCTGATCGTCAGCGTTCTGACCCTGATCGCGATCCGCCTCTACACGAGGATCTTCCTGGACCGGAGCTACTATCCGGATTTCGACATCGATCCGACTCCCTGGCTGGACAAGCCGCTTCGGATCGCGATGTTCACCAACAACTACCTGCCCTTCATCGGCGGCGTTCCGATCTCGATCGCGCGGCTGCGGCGCGGCCTGGATGCGCTCGGGAACAGCACACTGGTCATTGCGCCGCGCTATTCCGCGGATATGGGACAGGAAGAGAATACCTTCCATGTGCCCTCCCTGCTGCCGGTCGGCCGGAAACGGGAATTCCGCATGGCGAACATCTTCCTGCCCAGAATTCGCCGCCGCGTGCGGGAGTTCAAGCCGGACGTGATCCACCTGCATCATCCCTTCTGGCTGGGCTCGCTCGGGCTTTTCATGGCCAGGCGCATGCGGATTCCCGCCATCTACACCTATCACACGCGCCTGGAGCACTACGCCCACTTCGTTCCGGTGCCGGGCCGGCTGTTCCGCAACTTCATCTCTCATGCCGTGGTCAAGCGCTTTGCCAACAAGTGCGATGGGATCATCGTGCCCACCTCCTCGGCCGAGGAGTACATGCGCATGATCGGCGTAAAGCGCGATATCTTCGTACAGCCCACCGGCATCGAGTACGAACGATTCCAGGAGGCCGATCAGGACGCGGTCCAGTCCCTGCGCGAGAAGCTGAACATCGGGCGCAACGAAATCGTCCTCATGAGCGTCTCCCGCCTGTCGCTGGAAAAGAACATCGACTTCATGCTCGATGCCCTGGCCGATTTGCGGCAGCGCATCGACCAGCCCTTCCGGCTGCTGCTGCTCGGCGAAGGCGACCAGCACAATCGGCTGCAGAAACGGCTGGAGGAACTGGGACTGGCGGATTGCTGCATGCTGGTGGGCGGTGTGCCGCCCGAGGAGATGCCGCTGTACTATAGCCTCGGCGACCTGTTCGTCTTTGCCTCCAAGTCGGAAACCCAGGGCATGGTGATCCTGGAGGCGATGGCCTCCGGCCTGCCGGTTGTGGCTGTACGCTCCAGCGGCATCGATGATGTCGTGCGCCAGGACTACAACGGCTACAAGACCCGCGAGGTGCGCGACCAGTGGCGCGATGCCGTGGCGCGCCTGATCCAGGACAAGGCCCTGCGTCGAACGCTCGGCGCCCAGGCACGCGAATTCGCGCGTGCCTATTCCGTGGAGCACTTCGCCCAGGAGGTGAAGACGGTCTATGCCAAGGTGCTGGCTTCTCTGGAGCGCTAAGACGGCCCGGATCAGGTGGTCAGGATGGGGTGCTGCCGGATACGACGTCCAGGCGTGCGCGCTGCGGCTGTCGTGACATCAGGACCATGCCGCAGAGCACGAGGAAAACGCCCAAGCTGTGCCCCGACGTCACGGGTTCGTCCAGGACAAGGGCCGAGCCCAGGGCCCCCAGCGGGGGCACCAGGAAGGCATAGAGCGAGGCGAAGTTCGCTCCGGCCCGCGCCACGAGCAGGTAATATCCCAGGTAGGCCAGGCCCATGCCCAGTACCCCTTCGCCGGCCAGGGCCCAGACGGTGCCGCTGTAATCCGTTTCCAGCGGCTGTTCAATGGCGAAGGCGGCCAGGAACAGGGCGATGGCGCCGAACAGGATGGTCCAGGCGGTCAGGGCGTACTTGTCCAGGTCCTTTGACTGCCGGGCGACGAAGATGCCGTTGAGGGCGAACACGACCCCGCCCGACATCATGATCAGCATGCTGAAGAGCTCATCGGTGTGGTTGGCCAGGTGATGCCAGCCCACGAAAGTGATCAGGCCGAGCACGGCCAGCGGCACGCCGAGCAGCCGCAGCGGGGAAAAGGGCGTCTCGCGGGTGACGAAGGTGGTCAGCAGGAAGGTGGTCACGGGCACGGTCGTCCCCAGCACGGCCGCCAGTCCCGGCGTGATCCGGTGCTCGGCGATCACCACCGAGAGATTGGGCAGGGCGATTGCCGTCAGCCCCATGACGACCGGAACCCAGGCACGCACGCGCAACGGCTGCATGAGGGGCCGTCGCAGGGCGTAGCGCACGCCGGGCAGGATCACGACAGCAGCGATGGCCGTCATCATGGCGGTGGCCGTGATCGGCGGAATCTCCTTGGCGCCGCTGATGAAGAGGTAGCTCGTCGACCAGGCAAGCGAGGTGGCGAAGAGAATGAGGACGTTGGTGATCATGGGTGTTCCAGGTGGAAGCCGTGCGATGGCCCGGTCATGCGCGTATTTATACGCGACGAGACCTTAAGGAAAGCCGAAGCTTACTCCGACAAGGCAACGGCGCCGCTGGAGACGACCTCCAGCTTCCAGTCCTCGGCCTGGGTTCCGTCGAGATTGAGGTGCCCGGCCAGGAAGCCCAGGCGGTCGCGATCCTCGCCCTTGGCCGTGCACATGCGATCCTGCAGATAGAAGGGCGGCGTCGCCTGGTAATAGAGCGTCGCCTTGACCGCCGCCGGCTTGGCGCCCTTCGGCAGGTCGGCCAGAGGCACCTCGTAGACCAGCGAATCCCCGCCACCCTGGCTGTAATCCGGATCATCGCCAATCGCTGTCGGCGCGACGTCCTCGGCCAGGTCGTCGCCGGCGCCCAGGGCTTTGGCGATGTCACTTCGCTGCTCGTCCGGCAGGAAGCCGTGGGGCAGCAGGCGATTGTCCTTCACGGTGCTGCAGATGGATAGGAAACTGGTCGTCAGCTGTCCGGCTGGCTCCGAGTTCTTGCCACAGCTCGCGGCACTGGCGTCGTCGGGCGGCGTGGAGACCAGCTCCTGATAGATCTGGGCCCTGTCCTGGCGCGCGATCGTCTCGTAGTGCGGCTGGTGCAGGCGTTCCTCGGGACGGATGCGCGCGCTGCAGTCCTTGGACCACCAGTATTCGCCCTCGATCGGCGCGCCGGATTGGTCGACCAGCACGCCCGCGCCGTTGGTGCGCCCCGAGGCCCAGAGGGTGTTGCCCTGGTCATCGAGGACGCGGAAATCGACGAAGGCGCGGCGGAAGCCGACGCCCGAGGGGAACTTGTGCCCGACCTTGTTGGTGAGCGAGACGTGGGCGGTCAGCTTGTCCGCGCTGCTGTCGACCCGATCCACGGCAATCTCGGCGGTTTCGTTGGAAGCCAGGTCGAGCATCGCCTGTTCGGTGCGCAGCAGGGGATCGACGCCCATGCCGACCAGCATGGGGTCGACGGTGCGGATGCCCAGGATGTCGGGGAACTGCTGGGCCATCTTGACCAGGAAGACGTTCAGACCGACCAGGGTGTGGCGCGCGTAGTGGTCGCGTTCCTCCAGGTCGATGTCCTCGGATCCCAGGCTGTGCTCGGCCTCGGGGAAGTTGCTGTGCTCCTGGATGCTGGCGATCTTGCTGCGATAGGGCGTGCCGTCCTCGGCCTCCGAGGGCATGTGGCAGCTCTGGCAGGATTCGGCTCGCGCGCCCTTGCCGTGGGGCAGGGGCCCGTCCGGCGTGTCGCCGGTGCGATAGGCGCTGAAGGCCCATTCCGGATAGGTGGTCTGCTCGTAGGTATGGCCGATGGTCTCGCCCTCCTGCATCACCGGCAGGTGGACGGTGTGACAGGTGCCGCAGACCTCGGAGCTTGCTATGTCCGCGTTGTGCTCCGGCGTGATGCCGAGCGCGTTCTCCATGGGCTTGACCTTCGGGTCCTCGAAGGGGCCGATCAGGGAGTCGGGAGGGCGCACGGGGAAGCTGCCCGTGAAGGTCTTGGCAAATCCGCTGTTGTCCGGATTGAGCAGCGCCTGACGCTCCTCGACGCAGGCGTTCTCGGGCTGGGAGAGGGCGTCCTCTGTCTCCTCGCCCAGCGCCATGCGGTGGCAGGCGGTGCAGGAGATGCCGTCGCGCGCCAGAGCGCCGTACTGGGCGTTCTCCACGCCGGGATGGTCGTCCGGCCAGGGCACCGCGTTCACCGTCTCGCGCCGGAAGTCCGGACAGGACTCCGTCTCGGCGTACTGGTCGATGTGGAACTGTCGCTGGCCGGTGACGCCATGGCAACCCAGGCAGGTGTCCTCCACCATGCCGGGCTCTTCCGGATGGAACGTCTGGGTCTCGCTGGCCAGCTGGGCGAAGAAGAAGGGGTCGCGCCCGGCAAGGCCCATGGGCGAGCTGCGCCAGGTGGCGTAGGGCGAGAGGTTGAACAGGTCGTCGCCGTGGGGATTGGGCTGTGTCATGTCGAACTGCAGGCCGGTGCTGCCCGCGTCGTGGCAGCCCAGACACTGGCTGGAGGTGAGGAACTCGTCCGAGGCATCGGGGCCGCCGGCGCCGACCCAGGTGTTGTCATAGGTCTGGGACGGCATCTTCGAGACGCTGTCCCAGTCCGGCAGCTCGTCGGACAGCGCACGCAGCGCCTCCAGCAGTTCCTGGTCGCTCCTGTAATGCGGGGTGCCCAGGCGATGGACCTCGTCGTCGGGCAGGGCCACTTCGCGGTGACGCGCCGAAGGGGCGGGGGCCTCGAAGAAATCCTGGCTAAGGAAGGTAAGGGGCTCGCCGGGCTCGCCCTCGATGTTGCTAGGCGAGGCGAAGGTCAGGTTGTCCTCGGCCGAGGCATGGCAGTTCATGCAGTACTGCGCGAAGCCCTGGTTGGGCATGGGATTGGTGGGCGCGGGCGGCCAGTCCGGTGCCCAGCCGCTGCCCTCTCCGAAGCCGTACCAGCCCCAGTACCAGCCGTCGTGCGAGGCGTCGTTGTCGCGGATCATGATGGCGGCGCCGTTGGTGGGGTAGAGCTTCAGCGGGTCCACGTCATTGCAGCGGCTGGCCGGGGCCGGATACATCTCCTTCACCATGATGGCGCCGTCCGGCACCGGCGGCGCCTCCTCGTCCGTGGACTCGCCGTCCGAGCGATATTCGCTCAGCCAGTCGGCCATCTCCGGCGAATACCAGATCACCACGGGCGCATGGGTGCCGTGGTCCTTGCCCTGCCACTCACCGCCCTGCAGGCTGGCCGTGAAGGGCCCGGTGTCGCGCACGGCCTTGTCGCGGCGCCAGCCGGAGTCCGCTGCGCGGTGGCAATAGTTCTCGAGGAAGCGGTTCAGCCTGTCCTGGTACTGGTCCAGCGGCAGGGCGGAGGGATCGCGCACGGCCTTGCGTAGATCGCTGCAGACGTTGGAATTAGCTGGGACAAGCTGTTCCGTCTGTTCCGCCGAGCATTGCTGTGCCAGGGCCGTGAGAGGGGCGGAGAGCAGGAACAGGCCTGCAACAAGGCCCGCGGCAAGATGGCTGCGCCTGAAAACGCGCCAAGGGCCCCCCTTGTCACACAGTCCGGAGTTCGTCTTCGATGTGTCGATCATGTCCCTCTCCCCCTGCTTGAAATCGAAGCATGAGCCGGGCCCGCGGGCAAGAGCTTTCAACTCTATTGCTTGAAAGGTACGGCAGCTTTGCCCGTCATGATCGACGTCTCTGCAAGCCCGTCCGTGTCTTTGTTCTCAAAGCCGCACCGATTTAACGCAACGTTAACCATGCATCTGGTGATCTTGAGTCTGCAATGACTCAGGACTCGCTTGGCACGGGACAGAATTTTCGAGCTTGTCCGCAGCGCTCGAATCAGGAAATCAGAATATACATTTCAAGTTTCTTGTTTGTGTATTCCAGATTAACGCACGCTTAAGAATTTATAAACCATAATTTCCATATCATATAAAAATAACTTATAACTGTATCATGGTTAATATAGGATTATTAATAATTTTTTACTTATAATTAATTATCTAATTAATAAATATTAACGGTATTAACTCATTTTTAACAAAGGTAAATGTATTGTATACTTGTTTTTATTTTTATATATCGCAATTTTTTCTTCCAATGAAAAGCGGAGAGGTGTATTAATGATGCCTATGGATAAGGCTGCTGTGTGGGTGGCCTGGACCAGTCGGCTTCAAGGAGGAATAGGTATGCTGAAGTTTCTTGGGTTCCTGAGAGAAGAAAAGGGCGCGACTGCGGTTGAGTACGCGCTAATCATTGCGCTCGTTGCTGCGGTTTTGCTTGGCGCAATGAGTACATTTGGCGCTGATATTGAAACCATCTTCGGAAACATTGGAGATGCGCTCTCTACCGCTGCTGGAGATAGTGGTGGTGGTGATAGCACTGGAGATGGTGATAGCGGTAGTTAATGTTATTTATAATAATAGAATAGATTTTATATAGTATAATCGCGAGGCAGTAATTATCTGCCTCGCGATTTATTTTTAATTAAGCATTTTGGAATAATAATATGAGAAAACATATACACTATAAATAAACTAAATTTTTTATGGAGATATGCTTGTGACTAGGTGTGTATATGTCTTGTACCAGGCACTTATTGAAAAATATACTGGAAAATTTTTCCATTTGTTTAGGGATTTTCTTCGTAAAGAAAAAGGTGCAACTTTTGTAATTGTAGCCTTGTTGATATCCCTACTTGCAATATTTGCATTCATGGGACTGGATACAGCACGTGCCTATATGGCGTACTCCCGCCTTTCCTACGCAGTGGATGGCGCAGCGCTGGCAGGGGCCAGGAGTTATGGGCAGGAGGATAGGGACAAGGTCGCAGAGGCCTTCCTCAAGGCAAATTTCAAGAGCGAGAATGGTGTGACTCTCGAGGACTTCCAGATGGAACTTATTGAGGGCGACACCCAATACAAGGTAACGGCCGATGCGCGCATTTCTACCGTAGCGGCCAAGCTAGTGGGGATCGAAAATTTCCCGCTCAGGGCCTCAGCCACGGTGGAGCGCGAACTGCGCGGTTTGGAGCTCTCCATGGTTCTCGACGTTACCGGTTCGATGGGGCGTGGGTACGGTTCCAAGCTGGAGCAGATGAAGTCGGCGGCGCTGGTCCTGACGGAGATCATGGCGGAGGATGACGGGACCTTCCCGGAGGACTTCTATGTCAGCCTGGTGCCCTATTCGGCCAGCGTGAGCATTGGTACCCACAACAGCAACTGGCTGCGTCACGCCATCAATCCCGGCGAGTTCGGCGAGGAGAGTTGGCGGGGCTGCGTCGAGGCACGCTCGACCGACGAGCGCTCGCCGCCGCGCCTGCCGCTGGACCTGGACGAGGATCCGCCGGACACCGCGGACGGGCGCTTTGTTCGCTATCTGTGGGAGTCCACGGAGGAGTTGATGTACACGCGCCATGGCAACCGCGTACGTGGCGACAACGACTGGGGCGACAAATACCACTGGTCGTCCTACCGAGATCCGGAGCACTACGAAAACACGGCGACCAGCCCCAACCTGGGCTGTCCGCAGCCGATCGAGCCGCTGACCAACGACCGCGCGGTGATCGACGCCCGGCTGAATAGCCTGAACGCCTATTTCCGGGGCGGTACCTTCACCAACATCGGCATGGCCTGGGGCTGGCGCACCCTGTCGCCGGAGTGGGAGCCATACTGGAACCTCTCGGCCCTGGAACACGAGATGCCGGTCGCCTATGACGAGTGGGAGATCAAGAAGGCGATCATCCTGCTGACCGATGGGGCGAACGGCTGGTACGACTGGCCCGACGGTGCACCGGGCCAGCCGATATCGGACTACCCCGACAGATACGATGCCGACTATACGGCCTATGGGCGCCTGTCCGACGAACGCCTGTTCCCCGATTTCGGCGGCACGGCAAAGAATCAGGCCACCGCGGAGATAGACGACCGGACCGAGCGTGTCTGCGCGGCCGTCAAGCAGAAGGGCATTCAAGTCTACACCATCACTTTTGGCGGCGGGGTGAACAGCAGCATCCAGCAGGTCATGGAGAACTGCGCCTCGGGCGATGGCAACTATTTCCATGCGCCGGACGGTGGCAAGCTGGAAGAGGTTTTTTCTACCATAAGCCGAGGCCTCTACAACCTGCGTATCGTGAAGTGACCTGAGGGGCAGGGTGCGAATATGCCCACAGTCGTGCTTTCGAATACCGTCTTCCTGGCCACCACACTGCCCTGTCTGGCGCTGCTGGTCTATGCGGCCGGCAGCGATATTGCCAGCCGGCGCATTCCCAACTGGATCAGCCTGGTGATCCTGCTGCTTGCCGGGCTGCGCTTCCCGCTGACTGGTGCCGACCCCCTCATACCCCTGCTGCTTGCCGCAGCCGTCTTTGCCGTCGGCTTCCTGTTGTTCCTGACGAAGCTGCTGGGGGCCGGTGATTCGAAGCTGGCGGCCGTGCTGGTGCTGTTCCTGGAACCGGCGGCGGTGCCGACCTTCCTGTTCGTCATGTCGATTGCCGGAGGAATCCTGGCTCTGTTTACGGTTTCGAAAGGGTTAATCCCCAAAGTGTTCCCTCAGACAACGCCGGGCTCGGGCCCGGAGGGCTCGCCAGAAGGGCGAGTATCTTCCCAGGGACTTCCCTACGGCGTTGCAATTGCGGCAGGAGGCATTTTCGCCCTCCTCAGCTTTGAACCGGGAATACGGGAATGGGTCTACGTTTTGTTATCTTTCTGATCGCCGCCGTCGCCGCCTCGGCGGGGGTGGGGCTGCTCGTCTATGACCTGGTCGAGGACCGGAAGACGGCCGCAACGCCCGAGGAGACCACGGTCGTCAAGCGGGAAACCTATGACCGAGTCGAAGTGCTGGCCACCTCGACCGAGCTCTCGGTAGGCGCGTTCATACGGCCCGAGGACGTGCGCTGGATCTCCTGGCCGGCCGATGCCGTGTCCGAGGGCATGGTGCTTCGCAGCGAAAACGAGATGGACTCCATCACCGGGGCTGTGGTGCGCCGCGAGACCGGCGAGGGCGAGCCGCTGATGCGCCGCGCCTTCCTGCGGCCCGAGGATGGTGGATTCCTGGCTGCCGTGCTGGAGCCCGGCATGCGTGCGATCTCCGTCAACGTGAACACGGCCTCCGGAAACGCCGGCTTCGTGCTGCCCGGCGACCAGGTCGACTTGATCCTGACGCACCGCGTCGAGAACGGGGAGAACGGCGATACACACTTGGTCTCAGAAACGCTGCAGTCGGGCCTGCGGGTCGTCGCCGTCGACCAGTCCCTGGACAACGACCGGACGGCCCAGCCCGCCAAGACCATGACCCTGGAGGTCGACAGGCGCCAGGCCGAGCACATCATCCTGGCCGAGCAGCTGGGGCAGCTGACAGTGGTCCTGCAGAGCATCGCCGAGCTACCCAAGAGCAACACCTTCCTTGCCTCAGAGTCCGAGCGGGCGGGGCAGAGGCTGCCGTTGCCGACCGGCGACACCGGATCCTGGGACTACGAGGTCTCTCCGGCCCTCTCGAAGAGCCGCTCCGGCGCGCCCCGCACGGTTGCGGTCATGCGCGGTAGCGGCAGTGAAATCATTACCAGCAGGTCGAACGAGGAGGCGCAGGAAAGCGCCCAACAGGCGGAATGAACCAATGAAAAGGCTTTCTGTTATCCTCAATCCTCTCCGGTGCCTGCTCGCCATCTTGGTGGTTCTTCTGCTGGTGCCGCTGTCGTCCGCGCTGGCACAGGTCCAGCAGATTTCCCTGGAAGTCAGCGATGGCCGGGCGATCGAGCTGGACGAACCGGCCGTCGAGGTCTTCGTGGCCGATCCGGATATTGCCGATGTCCAGGTGAACTCGCCGGAGGTCGTCTATGTCTTTGCCAAGCAAAGCGGTACGACACGCCTGTTCGTCCTGAGCGAGGAGGACGGTGAACTGACGGAGTACGAGCTCTATGTCACGCCCAATCTCAAGCGCCTGAACGCCACTCTCAAGCGGCTGCTTCCCGACGAGACGGTGGAACTGCAGGCCGTGGACGACGGCGTGGCGGTCCAGGGCTCTGTCTCTACCGCCAAGGCGGCCGCCGACATCATGGAGGTGGTCAGCGGCTCCATGGGCGAGGAGGTTCCGCTGGTCAACATGATGTCCGTCAGCGAAGTCAACCAGATTAACCTGCGGGTCCGCGTGGCGGAAGTTTCGCGCGAGGTGACCGACGAGCTTGGCATCAACTGGGAAAGTTTCGCCAGCTTCGGAAACTTCGGCTTCGGGCTGGGCATCGGGCGCGATTTCCTGAACGGATCCGGCCTAAACCGGGCGGGAGGGGGACTGGGCAGCGCCAGTGCCTCCTATACCAGTGGGGATATAAACGCCAACGCGATGATCGATGCCCTGCAGCAGGAAAACCTGCTGAGCATCCTGGCCGAGCCCAACCTGACCGCCATGTCGGGTGAGTCCGCCAGTTTCCTGGCGGGGGGCGAGTTCCCCATCCCCGTGTCGGCGGACGAGGGCCAGATCAGTATTGAGTTCAAGGAGTTCGGCGTGCGGCTCGACTTTACGCCGACCATCGTCGACCGCGGCCGCATCAGCCTGCGAGTGCGCCCCGAGGTCAGCGAGATCACCAGCACCGGTGCCGTGGAGATCGAGGGCATATCCATTCCCGCTCTGACAACACGGCGGGCGGACACCACCGTGGCGCTGAAGAGCGGACAGAGCTTCGTGATCGCCGGCCTGCTGCAAAACAATATCAATTCGACGGTCGACAAGTTTCCGGGACTGGGCGATCTGCCGGTTCTGGGGGGGTTGTTCTCCTCGCAGAGCTTCCGCCGCAATCAGTCGGAGTTGATCATCATCGTCACGCCCTATGTGGTCAAACCGGTGTCCGGCTCTGACCTGCTGTCGACGCCAGGCGATGGCCTGCGTTCGGGCAATTCCATCGAACGGCTGCTCAAGAACCGGACGGCGCGCAGCAACCTGGGCGGGGGCGACGGCGTCCCCACCGGCCCTGGAGGCATGCGCCTCAAGGGCAGTGCCGGTTTTATCCTGGAATAGGGGTGGATACTACCATGAAGACAGTCACGACCGTCCTTGCCTTGAGCGCCCTTGTGCTCGCGCTTGGCTGTACGCCCCGCGTGTCCGAACCGCCGAGAGAGGTCGTCTACAAGAACGAGGTCCGGGAATCGCAGAGCGAGTACCGCCTGCCGCTGCGGCGCGGCCAAACGGCCCTGCAGGCCGAGGACAGGCGCCGGCTCGACGTCATGGCCGCGCGCCTGCTCGGGGCCAACGAGATCACGGTTACCGATGTCGCGGCGCCGAGGGTGCGCGAGGAAGCGGTCGCCCATCTGAAGGAGCTGGGGCTACCGGTTCGCTCGTCCGGCTCGCTGCGCGCGTCCGAGAACAGCCCCCCCGAAGTGATCGTGCAGGCCCTGCAGTATGCCGTGGTGCCCCCCGAATGCGGGGACTGGTCGCTGCCCGGCGGGACCAGCCACAACGCCGTCACCATGTCGAATCTCGGCTGTTCGAACGAACGGGCATTGGGACTGATGGTGGCCGATCCCCGCGATCTCGTGGCGCCGGGTCGCGGCCTGGCGCCGATGGATGGCGTCACGGCTGTCGGGTCGATCGAGCGCTATCGAGCCGGCGAGCTCAAGCCCTTCCCGATCGGGGAGCAGTGATCATGGATACCTTGGAAATGCGTGCTATGCCCGATACCGGCGTGATGGAGAACCGCTCCCAGTTCATGGCCTTCGTCAGTGATTCTGAGTCGGAGGAGCTGATCAAGGGGCTGGTCCAGCAGCTGCTGATCCCCCATGCCTCGATCCAGCGTGGGGACATTTCCGTCGCCATACGCCAGCTCGAGGAGGTGCGCTCACCGCCGCTGCTCATCGTCGATCTCTCGGACTCCAAGATGCCGTTGCAGGACATCAATGCGCTGGCGGATGTCTGCGAGCCGGGCGTGAAGGTGATCGCCATCGGCGAGCAGAACGACGTCGGCCTGTTCCGGGACCTGATGCGAGCGGGGGTCAGCGACTACCTGGTCAAGCCGCTGAACTCCAGCCTGTTGCAAACGGCGGTCGTCAGCTCCGAGGAGGGGATGGACACGCGGATCGGCAGCAAGATCGCCCGCCTGAGCGTCTTCATGGGCGTGCACGGCGGTGTGGGAGCCTCCACGCTGGCTGCGAACATAGCCTATCACTTTTCCTCGGAGTTCAAGCGCCGAACCTCGCTGTTGGACCTGGACCTGCAGACGGGCGTGTCCTCTCTGTTGCTGGACAGCGATCCGGTCTCAGGCCTGTTGGAGGCCTTGGACGATCCGCGCCGTACCGACAGCCTGGTCGTCGAGCGGCTGGCTAGCAAGGTGGACGAGAAGCTGTTCGTCTTCGGCAGCGAAACGCCGCTGGAACGACCCATCTCGTCCGGATTCCGCGGCATGGAGGCGTTCCTCCAGGAAGTGCGCCAGCAGTGCCACTTCGTGGTGGCCGACCTGCCGCGCCATCTGCTGTCGCCGGCGGCTCAGATGGTTCGCTCGGCCTCGACGATCGTGCTGGTGACCGACCTGACCCTTGCGGGCCTGCGGGATACCGCGCGTTATGTCCAGGCCCTGGGGGCCCTGCAGTGTCCGGGCGAGGTGCTTGTGGTGGCCAACAAGGCCCCGGACAGCCGCAGCGCACGCTTCAAGGAAAGCGAAATACGCGAGCAGCTGGGACGCGACATCGATTTCACGGTCTCCCTGGACACGAAAGCCTTCCAGGACGCCGAACTGAGGGGGGAACCCCTGATCGCCGGCTCCCACGCTGCCTCCAGGCAGATCAAGGCTATCGCCGAACGCGTCAGCGGCCGCGGCGATCCGCGCCGGACCCGTGGGTCGATCCTGAAACGCCTGATCGGGAGGTAATCCAAGAATGTTTGGACGGCGTCGACAGGACGACAAACCGCAGCGAGTCACGGATGGAACCGCGGGCGGAGCGTATGACGTCCGTGGCCAAGAGATCCCTGTTGTTGCCGTGGAACCGGAGAGTCCGCCGCCGGCAACGGACCCCAGCCTTTCGGAAAGTTCCCCGCTGGTGCCTCCGGCGTCCGTCCAGGCATCGCCCGCAGCGGCCGTAATGGAGGACGAACCATCCGAAGGCCGGCATTCCGGCCGCCTGAAAAGCGTTCGGCAGACCATCGGCAAGAAGGTCTATCAGACCATCGATTTCGATGCCGCGGTCCATCTGGACCGCGAGGCGCTGGCGCGCGAGATCGGCAAGATGGTGGCCGATATCTCGGTGGAGGACGGCTATCGCCTGACGGCCGCCGAGCAGAAGGAGGTTGCGGACGCCCTGGTTGACGACATGGTCGGCCTCGGTCCGCTGGAGGACCTGCTGGAAGACGAGACCGTGACCGACATCATGGTCAACGGGCCTTCGCAGGTCTACGTGGAGCGCAACGGCAAGCTCGTGCTGACGCCGATCACCTTCCGCGACGAGGCGCATGCCACGGCGATCGCGCAGCGCATCGCCTACAACATCGGCCGCCGCGTCGACGAAGCCAGTCCGATGGTGGATGCCCGCCTGATGGATGGCAGCCGCGTCAACATCATCCTGCCGCCGCTGGCCATCGACGGCTGTTCGATTTCCATCCGCAAGTTCGCCAAGCGGAAGATCACGCTGGACGACATGATCCGGCAGGACAATATCTCCGAGAAGCTGGGCCGCCTGCTCCAGGTGGCTGCCGCCTGCCGCCTCAACATCATCGTCTCGGGCGGTACGGGCTCGGGAAAGACCACCCTGCTCAACGCGCTGTCGCGGCTGATCGATCCGCAGGAACGCATCGTGACCATCGAGGACGCGGCCGAAATCCAGTTGCAGCAGCCCCATGTGGTGCGTCTGGAAACACGCCCGCCGAACGTGGAGGGGCGGGGCGAAATCACCATGCGCTCGCTGCTCAAGAACTCCCTGCGCATGCGTCCCGACCGCATCATTGTGGGCGAGGTGCGCGGTGAGGAAACCCTGGACATGCTCCAGGCCATGAACACCGGTCATGACGGCTCCATGTCCACCATCCATGCCAACACGCCGCGCGATGCCCTGACCCGTATCGAGAACATGGTCATGTCCTCGAGCATGCAGCTGCCCAGCAAGGCCATCCGCGCCCAGATCTCCAGCGCGGTGGACCTGATTGTACAGATCGAGCGCATGCGCGACGGCAAACGACGCGTGACCAACGTCTCGGAACTGATCGGCATGGAAGGCGACATCATCACACTGCAGGAGCTGTTCCGCTTCCAGTACGAAGGCGAGGCGCGCGACGGCCAGCTGATGGGACGTTTCGTCTCCAGTGAGGTGCGCCCCCGCTTCATCGAGCAGGCCGGTTACTACGGCCTGGAAGATGCCGTGCTGTGGGCCATGACATGACGGCGCCTGTCCTGATCGCCGCTATCGGTGCGCTGGGAACCCTGGGGTTCGTGATCCTGCTGGCCTTCCTGTGGCACCTGCTCAGCGCGTCTGAGCGTCGCCGCCGGCAGCGGCGGCTGGCGATGATTGTCGGGACCGCAGGAACCGCGACCGGCGGCAAGAAGCCGTCCCAGGAACGGGAAGGAATACGGCGGCAGGAGCGCACCGGCGTCTCGGCACGCATGGAGACTGTGCTGTTCAATTTCGTGCCGCGCCTCTCGCAGATCACCGGACTGCTTAGGAAGTCGGGTCTCGACATCTCGGCGGCCGGTTATCTTTGCATGATGGGCGGGCTGACTCTGCTGGCCTTCTTCCTGCTCTCGCGTATGCTACCGTTGCCGTTCATCCTGCAGGCAACGCTGTCCGTGATCTTCGGGATCGGACTGCCGCACTTTACCGTCGTCTATCTGGGTGCGCGCCGGCAGAAAAAGATTCTGGCCCAGCTGCCGGACGTTCTCGACATGATCGTGCGCTCCGTGCGTGCCGGTCTACCCCTGACCCAGAGCCTCATGGCAGTGGGTGAAGAAATCGACGAACCGCTGGGAAGCGAATTGAGCAGTATCGGCCGCCAGACCAAGCTGGGGGTGCCGCTCGACGAGGCCCTGCTAAGTGTTGCCGAGAGATTGGACATCCAGGAATTCTACTTCCTCGTGACCAGCTTGACCCTGCAGCAGAAAACCGGCGGCAGTCTGGCCGATACGCTGGGCAATCTGTCAGATCTGCTGCGCCAGCGCCATCAGGTGCGCAACAAGATCAAGGCGCTGTCATCGGAAGCTCGGGCCTCCGCTTATCTGATTGGCTGTATGCCAATAGCCTTGCTGGGTCTCCTGACACTAATAAATCCAGGTTACCTCGATCCCCTGTTCGAGTCGGATACAGGGAATCTCCTGCTGTGGATCGGCGCTGGCGGCATTGTAACCGGTGCCATCGTGATGTGGCGCATGATGCGTTTCGATATCTGAACAGAGGCCCCAACCATGCCTGACAGTCTTGAAATCGCCATCACCCTCAGTTCCGTCCTGACCTTCATCAGTATTGTCGCCGTCTATTACAGCTCGCTGCGTTTCGAACGGCGCAAGCGGGTGGCGCGCGCACTGAGCAGCTATCGCGAGGATCTGCGCGCGCAGAGCCAGGAAGGCTTGCGCGGTCGCCAGAGGAAGCGCCACTGGCGCCCCGCCAGGGCCATGTCTGCTCTTGGCAAGGTAGTCGACCGAATCAAGCTGGTTGGCAACGACCAGTCGGAAAAGATTCGCTGGACACTCATACAGGCGGGATTTCGTTCCCGTGAGGCTGTGATCATCTATCTGGCGCTCAAGCTGCTGCTGCCGATTGCAGGCGCTGTAGTTGCCCTGACGGTGATACTGACCAGCGAGATTACCCAGGGAAGCTTGTTATACAGTTTTGTTGGTGTCGCCGGAACTGCCCTGATCATTTCCTATATTCCTGACTTCGCTTTGAGAAGGATAACAGAATCTCGGCGCAAGAAGCTGGGCAAGGGCATTCCCGATGCACTCGACCTTCTGGTGGTCTGTGCCGAGGCGGGGCTGGGGCTCGACGGGGCGCTCAAGAAGGTGGCCGAGGATTTCGAGCGCTCCAATGCGGTGACGGCGGAGGAGCTTTCGCTGTTGAATGCCGAGCTGACCTTCTTCCAGGACCGCGAGGAAGCGCTGACCAACTTCTCGAAGCGTGTGAACCTGCCGCTGGCGACCAGCGTGGTGCTGGCCCTGACCCAGGCCGAGCGCTACGGCACACCGCTGTCACATGCCCTGCGCACGCTGTCGGCAGAATTCCGCCGGGAACGCCTGCTGGCGGCCGAGCAAAAGGCCGGGCGGCTGCCCGTCATCATGACGGTGCCGTTGATTGCCTTCATCCTGCCCGCGCTGTTTATCGTCATTCTCGGGCCGGCGATCCTCAGTGCTTTGGAGTATATGTCTTGAGAGAAGCGTTGGGGAAGACATCCTCAGCAGGATAACATTGAGAGAAGCCATCCAGCACTGCAGGCCTTACTGGAAGTAGGAGTCCATGGCCTGTTCCATCTTCTGTCTTTCAGCTTCGCTGAGCCCGCTATCTTCCCCGGCCTGACCCTCCAGGCGGCTGTCGTACTGGCGCGGGATGAACTCGCCCGCCGAGCCGTTCGTCATGCCGCGGATGAAGCGGTAGAAGTCCATGTTGTTTTCGACATCCCGGTCGGAGAGATCCCTGCGCGCCATTTGCTGGGCGTTGTTCTCGGAGCCCGCGAGTCCATAGACCAGTGCCAGGTTCTGACGGTGCCGGGCCGTGGCCGAGGGTTCCTCGATCACGTCTTCCAGGATCGAGATGGCGTCCGCGTGGTTGCCGTCGAGCGCCAGCGAGAGGGAATAGTTGGTCAGGACCGACAGGTTGCGGGGCGAGAAATCCAGGGCTTGGAGATAGTAATCCTGGGCGCGCGCGTGGTTCTTGGCAAGGTCCTCGGACACACCCAGGCTATTGTAGATACGCCAGTTTTCCGGCTGGATCTCCTGCACCTCTTCCAGCAAGGCGCGCGCTTCCGGAGCCTGCTCCAGCATCAAGTGGATACGTGCCATGCCAAGCTTCGCGCCGGGTGAGTTCGGCTCCAGGTTGAGAGCATTGTCGTAAGCTTCGGTCGCCTGGTCGAGCAGCCGGGCACTGACCATCGTGTCGCCCAGACCGATCCAGGGCATCGGGTCGCGCGGCGCCTTCTTGCTGGCATCCCGATAGAGCTTCATCGCCAGCGAGAGGTCACCGGAGCTTGCACTGGCGTTGGCGATGCGTACGAGCTGATCCGAACTCATTCCACTCGCGTTGATCTCTTCGAGGTTGGAGCCGGAGACCGGCCGCTCGTACCGGCTGTCGACAGAACCGCAGGCGGCCAGGCCGAGTGACAGGGAAAGAGCGGACAGGCGAAGGAAAGTTCTCGTGGACGGCCACATGCATTCAGCCCCTTTCGAACAGGCTTGGATCCAATTCCTGTCGTTTTTTATAGGTGGTTTTGGTTAATGTTTTCTTTATCGCAGCAGAATCACCGAGGAGTCCCGCTGTTTCCGGGTCAGGGGCTGACCGTCGTCAGACGCCCCAGGCGGGGACGGAAGAAGGCGTTGCGGTAAATCCGGCGTTCGTCGAACAGGAAGCCTGGGAAGACCGGTTCGTAGCGGAACACCGCTTCGCTGGCGATCAGGCTGTCGAACTCCTCGCTGACAAGATTCGGGTCCACCAGTGTTTCCAGGTTATCCGCAAGCCGGCCGTCTTCGGCCAGGCTGCCGTGATCGCGCACCCAGTTGACCGTCAGGTCATCGTCGTCGTTGGAAATGGAGACGAGATAGATGCGGTAATCGCTCGCGCTCAGTTCGAAGGGGCTGCCCAGTTCGCCGGCCAGTTCGAAGATATCCACCAGGTCGCTTTCGGTGACCTCAGGCAGGCGTGCGGTCACGTCCCCGATGCTGACCACGGCGCGATCCACCTTGGTGGTGAAGAGATAGAGCCGGAACATCTCGAACCCGCCCATCAGCAACAGCAGTATGACCGGCGCCAGCAGGGCGAATTCGAGGGCGGAGACTGCGCGCCGCCCGCGCAGGAAGCCGCGCAGCCGTCGGCCTATGCGGAACAGGCTAGCGATCCTGAACATCATAGGGCTCGTTCTTCACGACGATACGCGCCGAGAGGTCCAGTTTGCCGTCGGAGAAGAATTGTCCGAACAGGGGGGTGATGACGGACCAGGGATAGCGCAGCTCGTAGACGACGATGCTGCCCGACTCGCCGGCGCCTTCCAGGCCGGCATCCTCGTCCCATGTCCCGTTTCCGTTCAGGTCGGTGAAGGTCTCGCCCAGGTCGTAGCTGCCGTTGCCGTTGGCATCCTCGAAGGGCTCGGCCTCGCCGATATGGTCGAACTCGCGGTAGTTCAGCATGTGGAGGTCGAGCTGATCGGTATCGAGGAACTTCGGCAGCATGCGGGCCGCGGTTTCCCGGATCCGGCTTTCGCGTTCCTCGACGCTGATCGTCGAGGCCTGGCCCGTGATTCCGTAGCGCGCGGCGTTGCGGGCCGAGCCCTCGAGGCTGGAATTGATGAGCATGATGATGCCGAGTTCCAGGATACCCACGATGAGAAGCACGAGCGCGCCCGCGATCAGCGCGAACTCGACCGTGACGGCACCCTCCTTGCGGCGCGCATAGCGTCGCCAGATGGAGAGCAGAGGCCAGGTTTTTCTGCGATACATGGACTGCACAGCCGCAAGCGACCCTTTCCCCTGAACCTGCAGGGACACAGAAGGGATTATTCCAGGAAAAATTCTACTCAGCGGAGGGTTAAGAAATCCCTAAACAAGCGGCTGCGGCGGCTGTCCGGACGATTCGGGTCCCCTAGGGTTGGCGCTCGTACTCCACCCGGTTGCCCTTGTAACGGAAGACGAGGCGCATGAGATGCTGGGTTTCCTTCTCGTACCAGAGGCGGGCGTCAAGATCGCCCTCCATCTCCCAGCTTTCCGTCATCACGCGTCCGGACGGTGTGTCGATGCGCTCCTCGCCATGATAGGTGATCTCGATATCCGAAGGCACGTCCGAGGGCCGTCCCTTGTGCGGGCGGATCAGGACCGGTGCTTGCATGGCATCGGGATTCCAGCCGGTGGCGGGCAGGGCGGAGGCCGGCAGGACATGGTCGCGATCCCCGTCGTCATTGAGCTTGATCTTGCCGTTCTCTCCCCGCCGCGCGGTGATGTGGCGCACCTTCTCGTTGTAGTAGCCGTTCGTGTTGGTGATGTTGAGTTCGACCAGTTTCCCGTCCTCCAGGATCTCTTCGGTTTCCTGCTTGACGCGGGTGATGACGATGGGGCCGAGAGAGATGGTGGCCTCGCCCTTCTGGTGGGCGATCACGCGATCTCCCTGGCGTTCGACACGCAAATGGTGCTCGCCGACGGGAAAGCCGTTCAGGAAAATGCGATACGTCGCATCGTCGAGAACTTCGGCTTGCAAGGTCCCGGGCAGTCCCAGAGACAGAAGGAGCACAAGCAGAAGTGCGAGGGGAAGATGCGAAAGTCTGTAGAGCCTTGTTGCGTTCATGGTTCGACAGTTTGGCAGTGAATTTGTCGCCATGAAGGCACTCCCGCGGAATGTTCCGCAGATGACTCAGGGGCGCATTCCGTGGTCACGGCGGCTGTCACAATGCTGAGGCTTGTTCACGTCTTTCAGGTTGCTAGGGTCAATCGCCATAGTGCCCTGGGAAAATACCTTCCGTCAGGTGAAGACCAGAAAGAGGCGACTCATGGCCAAGGACAGCGAGGAGAACTTTGCGAAGGTCAGGACGACCAGCTTCGGCATCTTCCCCGAAGTCTGCGCACCGGTCTTCCTGGTCAGTGCGGGACTCATCATCGCATTCATCATCTTCGGCGCAGGCTTCACCGGGACCGCCGAAGGCGTCTTCATGGACGTGCAGTCCTGGATCTCGTCGAGCTTCGGCTGGTTCTACATCCTGTCGGCGTCGATATTCCTGATCTTCGTCATCGCCCTCATGGCGTCGCGCTACGGCCATGTCCGGCTGGGCGATCCCTTCGAAAGTCCACGCTTCAGCCTGGTTGGCTGGTTTGCCATGCTGTTCAGTGCCGGCATGGGTATCGGCTTGCTGTTCTGGAGTGTGGCCGAGCCTCTCTTTCATTACATGAGCCCGCCGCATGGCGAGGGAGAATCCGCGGAAGCGGCCATTCGGGCCATGCGCTATACCTATTATCACTGGGGCCTGCACCCGTGGGCGATCTATTCCGTGACGGGCCTGTCCATCGCCTATTTCGCGTTCCGGCAGAAGCTGCCGCTGACCATCCGCTCCGCCTTCTACCCGTTGCTGGGCGACAGGATCTACGGTCCGATCGGGCATCTCATAGATATCCTGGCGGTTTTCGGGACGATGTTCGGCGTGGCGACCTCGCTGGGACTCGGCGTCCTGCAGATCAACGCCGGGCTCAATCACGTGTTCGGCATCACCGAATCCTCCTTCACCCAGGTGGTCCTGATCGCCATCATCACGGGATTTGCCACGATCTCGGTCGTGCTGGGCCTGACCAAGGGCATTCAGCGCCTCAGCCAGTTCAACATCATAGTCAGCGTCATCCTGCTGCTGTTCATCCTGGTGGCGGGGCCGACACTCTTCATTCTGCGCTTTTTCGTGGAGACGTCAGGCGATTACCTGCAGAACCTCATCGGCATGAGCTTCTGGAACGACACCTTCGCGAACACGGGCTGGCAGAACTCCTGGACCATTTTCTATTGGGGCTGGTGGATTTCCTGGGCGCCCTTCGTGGGCATGTTCATCGCCCGTGTCTCGCGCGGCCGGACCATCCGGGAATTCGTGCTGGGCGTCCTTCTGGCTCCGACATTGGCAACCTTCGTGTGGCTGTCGATTTTTGGCGGCACGGCCCTGGATCTGGAGGTCAACCAAGGCGTCGGGCTGGCGGCCGCGGCCCAGGAGAATGTCGCAACTACCCTGTTCGTCATGCTCGAGGAATTGCCCTGGAATGCGATCATCTCCCTGATCGCTGTGATCATGATCGTCAGCTACTTCGTGACCTCTTCGGACTCGGGCAGCCTGGTGATCGACATGCTGACCGCCGGCGGGCACACGGATCCGCCCAAGAGCCAGCGTATCTTCTGGGCCGTGACCGAGGGTGTGGTGGCGGCCGTCCTGCTGGTGGCCGGCGGGCTGGAAGCCCTGCAGGCGGCGTCGATCACGGCCGGTCTTCCCTTCTGCGTGATCATGCTGGGCATGTGCTATTGTCTGGTGAAGGGACTGCGGGAAGAGCCGATCACGCCGGATCCTCAAGAGACGGAGCCGGAGGCCCCCAGCGAAACCATGGGCGAGATCTCAAGCGACGAGAACGAGGCATCTCCGGCAAGCTCGTAAACGACAAGCCCTGCAGCACGGGCTGCGGGGCGTTCGTCTTGCGTGCGGCAACGCAGCGGGTCAGCCGGTCGACCCGATCACGTCCTTGCCGAGGAAGGGGCGCAGAACTTCGGGGACGCGCACGCTGCCATCGGCCTGCTGATAGTTCTCCAGGATCGCAATGAGGGCCCGGCTGATGGCGATCGCCGTGCCGTTCAGCGTGTGCAGGAATCCGGCAACCTTGCCGTCCTCGCCGCGGTAGCGGATGTTGAGGCGACGCGCCTGGTAGTCCGTGCAGTTGCTGGTGCTGGTGATCTCGCCGAATTCCCCGCCGTCGCCGCGGCCGGGCATCCAGGCTTCCAGGTCGTATTTCCGATAGGCGGCGGCGCCCAGGTCGCCGGTGGCGTTCTCGATGACGCGGTAGGGGATACCCAGGCCGTCGAAGATCTGCTTCTCCAGGTCCAGCATGCGCTGGTGCATCTCGGGACTGCCGTCCGGCATGGTGAAGGCGAACATCTCCACCTTGGTGAACTGATGGACGCGGTAGAGGCCGCGCGAAGCCCGACCGTGTGCCCCCGCTTCCGTGCGAAAACAATGACTTATTCCGCAGAGCTTGATGGGCATCTGATCCTGCGGAAGGATCTCGCCGGCCTGCAGGCCGGCCAGCGTGATCTCCGAAGTCGCGATCAGGCTGAGGTCGGTCTCGGCGATGCTGTAGATCTGGGTTTCCGCTCCGCGCGGAACATAGCCGGTTCCGCGCATCACTTCGTTGCGTGCCAGGTCCGGGGTGGTTACGGGCGCGAAGCCGTCCTTCACCAGGATGTTCAGGGCATAGTTCTGCAGCGCCAGGTCCAGCAACACGGCGTCGTTCTTCAGGAAGTAGAAACCATGGCCGGTGACCTTGCTGCCGGCCTCCATGTCGATCAGGTCAAGCTTCTCGCCGATCTCGAGATGATCCAGAGGCTTGAAGTCGAAGCTGGGCAGGGGGGTCGCGCCGCGCTCTAGCTCGGCATTGTCGGCATCCGAAGCACCGATGGGGGCGGCCGGGTGGCTCATGTTGGGGATAATGGACTGCAGGGCTTCCAACTCGTCCTTGGCTTGCTGCAGCTTCTCCTCCGCCTCGGCCCGCTGGGTGCGCAGCTGCTTGCCCTGGTCGATCAGCTTCTGCCGCTCGTCGGGATCCTTTGCGTCCTTGATGGATTTCGCCGTGGCGTTGGCTTCCTGATTCAGGCGGTCGACCTCCTGCTGGAGGGACCGCCGTTTCCCGTCGAGCTCGGCAAAGCTGTCGAGGTCGACATCGATGCCCCGGTTGGCACAATTGCTTCGTACGGCCTCCAGGTTTTCCAGGATGAATTTTCTATCCAGCAAGAGAGATCCCCATGATCAGCGGTCTGGTTCTATATTTCCAACGGGGTGAAACTGTGAATGCCGTTTTCATCCCCCCGCAGCGATGTTAGTTGACGACACAGGAAGAAGCCCCGCGTCAACAGGAAAGTTGCATGGCGTAAGGTACAGATGTATCCCGTTCGGAAAAGCCCGTTTTTCCGGTCATATACCTTGATCCTGCCGTATTGCCTGACAAGAGTGCTGCCATGTCACAGACGAAGCGGAAATCTGACTCCTCCGGCGCCGATGCGAAGGGCAACGAGCGCCAGTCCCGGCTCGCCGCGGCCTTGCGTGCCAACCTGAAGAAGCGCAAGGCGCAGACGCGTTCGCGCAAGGAGAGCGGCACGCAGGAGCAGGGGAACGAAGACTAACCTTCGCTGGGGTTGCCCTCCGGACTCCGGCGCCGAGATTGCAGGGACTGTATGGACAAGATCAAGATCACCGGCGGTGTACCGCTGAATGGAACGATACGGATTAGCGGTTCGAAGAATGCCGCGCTGCCCCTGATGGCGGCCAGCCTGCTGACCCGGAAGACGTTGTGCCTGGAGAATGTTCCGCAACTGGCCGATATCCGGACCATGTCCGAGCTGCTGGGCCTGCTGGGTGTCAGCGTCGAGGAGAGGGGCAACGGTCCGTCAGGGCGTAGCCTCGTTTTCAGGGCAGATGAGATTGCCTCGACGGTCGCGCCCTACGACCTGGTGCGCAAGATGCGGGCCAGTGTCCTTGTGCTCGGACCTCTGCTGGCGAGGCAGGGGCATGCCGAGGTGTCTCTTCCGGGAGGTTGCGCCATTGGAACGCGCCCCGTCGACCTGCACCTGGGCGGCCTGGAGGCGATGGGTGCCCAGATCGAGCTGGCGGACGGTTACATCCAGGCACAGGCACCGAATGGGCTGAAGGGTGCGGAAATCATCTTCTCCAACGTGTCCGTCGGTGCGACCGAGAATCTCATGATGGCTGCAGCCCTGGCCGAGGGGGAAACCCGGCTGGTCAATGCGGCCCGCGAGCCCGAGATTGTCGACTTGGCCAACTGTCTGACGGCCATGGGGGCCGACATCGAAGGCGCCGGCAAGGACGAAATCACCATAAGAGGGCGCGCAAGCCTGGCGGGCGCGACCCATCACGTAATTCCGGACCGCATCGAGACCGGAACCTTCGTCATGGCGGCCGCGATCAGTGATGGGGACCTCTGTCTGGAAGGAGCGCGGGCGGATCACCTGGAAAAGCCCTTTCAGGTTCTCAGGCAGGCCGGTGTCGCGATCGATCCGGTGGAAACGGGACTCCGAGTGCGCCGGGCCAATGGGCCCTTGCAGGGCGCGGACATCATGACCGAGGCCTTTCCCGGCTTCGCCACGGACCTGCAGGCACAGTTCATGGCCCTGATGGCGACGGCCGAAGGAGCCTCCATGATTACGGAGACGATCTTCGAGAATCGCTTCATGCATGTGCCTGAACTCATGCGCATGGGCGCCGACATAACGGTTCACGGCGCCTCGGCCCTGGTCCGTGGCCGGCAGCGCCTGAAGGCCGCGCCGGTCATGGCGACCGACCTCAGGGCCTCTGTATCCCTGGTGCTGGCCGCCCTGGCAGCAGAGGGTGAGACGGAGCTGAATCGCGTCTATCATCTGGATCGTGGCTATGAACGGATCGAGGAGAAACTCGCTGCCTGTGGAGCCAGCATCGTCAGAAGCAAGGAGAGCACCCCCTCATGACAGAGTCGACGGCCCTGAAACTGCGCGCCCGCGATGCTGCGGACATGGATGTGCTGGCATCCTGCCTGCAGGATTCGCTCGTGCCCGTGCGTGATATTGCCTTCCTGAAGAAGGAGAAGCGCTTTGTCATGGTCCTCAACCGCTTCAAGTGGGAGGAAGTGGAGGATGATGAAGGGATCGACCGTGCCGTGCGACAGCTTCAGGTCGACAGTGACCTCCAGGAAGAGGCCATTCCCGAACCGGAGCCCAGTGAGGATTCGGATGCGGACTCAGACAGCAAGAAAGACGATGCCAGTTTTTCGGATGCCGAGGCCCGCCCCGTCTATCATCGCACCCATGCCGGCCTCGTGTTCGACAAGGTTCGCTCTGTGTCCACGCGCAATATCGACCTCAAGGACAAGAGCCACTTCCTCAATCTGCTGACCATCGCCACCTGGCCGAAGGATATCGTCCTCTATTTTTCCGAAGGGGGAGAAATCCATCTGAAGGTGTCCGAGGTGCGTTGCCATATGAAGGACCTGGGAGAGCCCTGGCCAACCTTTGCGCGACCCGAGCATGTTCTGGACGCCGAACCGGAGGCGGGCTAAATCTCCGGAGTCGAGTGCAGTCGAGGGCCGTGCAGCGGCTCTCGGAATTCCTGAAGTCCACGGGAGACGCGCAGTGCCGCAGCCCCAACCGCTTGTTCTGGCCGTTCCCAAGGGACGCATCCTCAAGGAACTGGTTCCCTTGCTGGAGGCGGTCGGCATCGAGCCGGAAGCCGCATTCTCCGATGAGTCCTCGCGCCAGCTGCGCTTCCGGACCAATCTGCCGGATATCGAAGTGGTGCGGGTGCGCTCGTTCGATGTCGCGACCTTTGTCGCCTTTGGCGCAGCCCATCTGGGCGTGGCCGGCAACGATGTGCTGATGGAGTTTGATTATCCCGAGATCTATGCTCCGGTCGATCTGAACATCGGCCATTGCCGCCTGTCCGTTGCCGAGCCGCAGAGCCTCAAGAAAAGCGACGATCCTGCCCGCTGGAGCCATATCCGCGTGGCCACCAAGTATCCTTCGGTGACGCGCTCGCATTTTGCGGCGCGCGGCGTTCAGGCAGAATGCATCAAGCTGAACGGTGCCATGGAGCTGGCGCCCGCTCTGGGGCTGTGCCGGCGTATCGTCGACCTGGTCTCCACGGGCAGCACCTTGTCGGCCAACGAGCTGGTAGAGGTGGAAACCATAGCCGAGGTGACATCCAAGCTGATTGTCAACCGGGCTGCCCTCAAGACGCGCCCCACGGCGCTGAACAGCTGGATCGACCGCTTTCGCGAGGCCGTAGATGCCGTATGAGCTGGACAAAACCGCGAGCTCCTTCGAGCAGGACTTCAAGGAATTCCTCGAGGCGCGGCGGGATTCGGAGCAGGCCGTGGACGAGATCGTGGCGGCCATCATCGATCGGGTCCGCCGCGAGGGGGATGCCGCACTGCTGGAGCTGACGGAGAAGCTGGACCGGGTACCTCTGAGCGCAGACACCTTGCGGTTCTCGAAGCGCGAGATCGATGAAGCTGAACGTCTCTGCGAGCGACAGACGCTGGAGGCGCTGGAACTGGCGACCGAGAGGATCAGCGATTACCACCGACGTCAGAAGCCTGAAGACCTGTCCTACGATGATGCAACGGGCGTGCGTCTCGGCCATCGCTGGAATGCCATCGATGCGGTCGGGCTCTATGTGCCCGGCGGTACGGCCTCGTATCCGTCCTCGGTCCTGATGAACGCCATTCCGGCCAAGGTGGCCGGGGTGTCGCGCGTGGCCATGGCCGTCCCCACGCCGGACGGCCAGGTCGCCCCCCTGGTTCTGGCGGCGGCTCGGATGGCGGGGGTCGACGAGATCTATCGCATGGGCGGGGCCCAGGCGGTGGCAGCGCTGGCTTACGGGACGGAAAGCGTGGCCCCGGTGGACAAGATCACCGGGCCCGGCAATGCCTATGTGGCATCGGCAAAGCGCCAGGTTTTCGGCCATGTCGGGATCGACATGATTGCCGGCCCCTCGGAGATCCTCGTGGTGGCCGATGCAGAGAACGATCCATCATGGATCGCGGCCGACCTGCTGAGCCAGGCCGAACACGACACCTCGGCCCAATCGATCCTGATCTCCGATGACGCGGACTTTCTCGAGAAGGTAAAGCGGCAGATCGAGGTGTATCTGCAGCGACTGCCGCGCAGCGAGATTGCCGGCGAGAGCTGGCACACGCACGGGGCGCTGATACGCGTCGGACAGCTGGACGAGGCGGCCGAGCTGGTGAATCGCGTAGCGCCGGAGCATCTGGAACTGGCTGTGGCGGAGCCCGAGCAGCTGGCCGCGCATATACGTCATGCCGGCGCGATATTCCTGGGACGCCACACTCCGGAAGCATTGGGAGACTATCTGGCCGGCCCCAATCACGTGCTGCCCACCGGCCGTTCGGCCCGCTTCTCATCGGGACTCTCCGTCCTCGACTTCCTGAAACGCAGCTCCGTGATCCAGGCAACGGAAACATCATTGCCGGCGGTTGGTCCGCCCGCCATGACCCTGGCCCGCGCCGAGGGTCTGGACGCGCACGCCCTGTCGCTTGCCGTTCGCTTGGGGTTGGATAAACAGGGCGACTGATCCATGCCGGACCACCGCATCGTCAATATCACTCTCGACGAGCGGATGGGCGTCCGACGGAATCCCGAAGTTGAGCACGAACGTGCCGTCGCCATCTATGACCTGCTGGAGGAGAACCATTTTGCGCCGCAGGGTGATTTCGCGGGACCCTTCGTCTTGCATCTGGGAATCGAGGAAAGCACACGACTGCTCTTTCAGGTTTTCGACAGGACAGGCGAGGAGGAACTGTGCAGCATCGTCCTGCCGCTGATTCCGTTCCGCAAGCTCGTGAAGGACTATTTTCTGGTCTGTGAAAGCTATTACGAGGCGATTCGAACGGCCAGTCCCTCCCAGATCGAGGCCATAGACATGGGCCGCCGTGGCCTGCACAACGAGGGAGCCGAATTGCTGCGAGAGCGCTTGAGCGGCAAGATCGAGGTGGATCATGATACCTCCCGCCGGCTGTTTACCCTGCTCTGTGTCCTGCACGTGCGAGGATGAAGCCGATGGCAGATCTGCCGGGGGCCGTACTTTTCGCCTGTACCGAGAATTCCATCCGTTCACCGATGGCGGAGGCAATCCTCAAGCACCTGTTGGGCCACAGGATCTACGTCGATTCGGTGGGCATCCGTGCCGGTGAAGTGGATGGGTTTGCCATCGCAGTTCTCGACGAGCTGGGGATCGACCTGTCGCGGCACCGGAGCAAGACCTTCGAGGACCTGCAGGACAGCTCCTTCGATCTGGTCGTCTCGCTTTCGCCCGAGGCACAGCACGCCGCCGTCGAGATGACCCGCACCATGGCCTGCGACGTGGAGTTCTGGAACACTTTCGACCCGTCCCTGACCGAGGGCAACCGGGAAATCCAGCTACAGGCCTTTCGCGATGTCCGGGACCAACTGATGGAGCGTATCCAGGCGCGCTTTCCCGTAGACCTGAAACCCCATGTCTGAGTGCCGTTCGTTCCAGTCAGTTGGGGTTGAAGCGTCCACCCGGGCGATAGCGGTCCAGATAGGTGGGAATGATGACCTCGGCGGAGTGCTTCTCGATGCCCAGGCTTTCCAGGGTCAATGCATTGTCCGAAACGACGTTGTCGCTCTTCAGCAACTCGACCTGGTCAGCCGTGATAGGGGCGAAGGGCAGCAGTTGGGCGACGCTGCCCATGATTGAAGCCATGCCGAAGGGAACGGGAACCAGAAGGCGCTTGCGGCGAATGGCCTTCAGCATCAGTTCCATCAGTTCCCGGAAGCTGTAGATCCTTGGTCCGCCCAGTTCGTAGAATTTTCCGTAGCACTTGGGCTCCTGCAGGGTGAACACGGCGGCGTCGGCCACGTCGCCCACGTAAACCGGCTGGAACCTTGTATGTCCGCCACCGATAAGCGGCAGGAAGGGGGAAAGGCGCGCCATGACGGCAAAGCGGTTGAAGAAGTCGTCTTCCGGGCCGAACACGACCGAGGGCCTGAGAATCACCGCATCGGGCAGGGCCTTGCGGACGGCCTCCTCGCCGGCGGCCTTGGTACGGGCATATTCCGAGCCGGACTCTTCCGAGGCGCCGATGGCGGACATCTGGACGAAGGCGCCGATCCCCAGTTCGGCAGCTGTTTCAGCAATCAGGCGTGCGCCCTGAGATTGCAGGTTGGAGAAATTCTGGCTGCCGCTCTCCTGCATGATGCCGACCAGGTTGATGGCGGCATCGACACCTTCCAGGGCGCTGCGAATGGCCGCGCTGCTGTTCAGGTCACAGGGAATGGGCACGATCTGGCCGACGTTTCCCAGGGGTTTGAGGAACTGGGCACGCTGGGGACGGCGAACCGCCACACGGATCGTCCAGCCCTGATCGGCCAGGCGCTCGACGATGTAGCGTCCGATGAATCCCGAGCCTCCGAAAATCGTCACTGTACCCTGAGCCATTGAGTCCTCCTGCACCCCTTACTTGCATCCGGTTGCGTGTCCCGGCTGGTTGCTGTTCGATTCGTGGCGCTGTATAGCATTTCTGCAGGGCAAAGTTGACACCTGCCAAGCGGGCGATATCTTTGCGCCTTTGCTGCAGAAGCCATACGCTTACTCATTCCCGATGGAAAGCCGCTCTTGACTGTCACCCTGCATCGTAACGATTTGCCTGCCGATTTCGAGATCACAGGCAACAGCCTCGCCGTGGATTGTGAAACCATGGGGCTGAACCTGCAACGCGACCGCCTGTGTCTCATACAGCTTTCGACGGGAGACGGCACGGCCCATCTTGTACAGTTCAGCGATGGCTACGAGGCGCCCCGGCTGAAGTCCCTGCTGGCCGATACGGCGGTAACGAAGCTGTTTCATTTCGGGCGCTTCGACATCGCGGCCATCGAGCGTTACCTCGGCATCGCCTGTACTCCGGTCTACTGTACGAAGATCGCCTCCAAGCTGGTGCGGACCTTCACGGACCGGCACGGCCTGAAGGACCTTTGCGCAGACCTGCTGAACGTCTCCATCTCGAAACAGCAGCAGTCTTCCGACTGGGGTGCGGAGGAGTTGAGCGAGGAACAGCTGCGCTATGCCGCCTCCGATGTTCTCTATCTGCATGCCCTGCGCGCACGGCTGGACGACATGCTGGCGCGGGAAGGCAGGCTGGACCTGGCACAGGCCTGCTTCGACTTCCTGCCCCACCGGGCACGGCTGGACCTGGCCGGCTGGGATGAAGTCGATATCTTTGCGCACTAGCGTTTACGCTGCCGGGATCGGTCTGCGACGATACGCGATCTTATCGTTGCCGCTTTTTTCTGCTTTAAAGCACAGGGTTTCTATATCATCTGCGTATATATTATTTCCTGCGCCGATGTGATCATCTGATGCACTTGGAATTACGGGACCGGTTTTTTGGATATGGATGTACAGGCAAGCCGTAAACTTGCGGCCGAACAAGAGCACGAACACAATGACATTGGCGCTGCGCGGCGTGCTCTGGCCACCGAAACGGAAGGGCTGAACGCGCTGTCTGATTCCCTGGGCGCGGAGTTTATCGAAGCCCTGGATCGACTGCAGAAGGTCGAGGGACGCGTTATCGTCACTGGCATGGGCAAGAGCGGTCATGTTGGCTGCAAAATCGCTGCCACGCTGGCCTCCACGGGAACGCCCTCGCAGTTTGTCCATCCGGCCGAGGCCAGTCACGGTGACCTGGGCATGGTGACCCGGCGTGATGCCATCATCGCGCTGTCGAATTCCGGGAACACGCCCGAACTGGCGGCGATCGTTTCCTATAGCCGCCGATTCAATATCCCGCTGATCGCCATCACCAGCCGCCGGGAAAGCGTGCTGGGAGAAGCGGCGGACACGGTCCTGTTGTTGCCGCCCGTGGATGAGGCCTGTCCCATGGGACTGGCCCCCACCACCTCGACCACCATGGCGCTGGCCCTGGGAGATGCCCTGGCGATCGCCCTTCTGGAGCGTCGCGGTTTCTCACCCGAGGATTTTCAGGTTTTCCATCCCGGTGGATCCCTTGGCAAGAAGCTCGTACGGGTCTCCGACATCATGCATGGCCCCGGCGAATTGCCGCTGTGCCAGCCGGAAAGCTCGATGAAGGAGGCCATCATCACCATGAGTGCGATGACCTTCGGCTGTGTTGGCGTAGTAAACGCGGCTGGCGAACTGATCGGCATCATCACCGATGGTGACCTGCGCCGCCATATCGATGCCGACCTGCTGGAGCAGACGGCGGGTGATGTGATGACGGCCAGTCCCCTAACGATACGCGCTGGTGCCCTGGCCGTGGAGGCCCTGCGCTTGATGCACGCCCACAAGATTACCAGCCTGTTCGTCGTCGAGGAGAACAAGCCCATAGGTTTCCTGCGCATGCATGATCTCCTGCGCGAAGGTGTTGCCTGAACAAAGATGAAGACAACTGACAGCGAAGATCCCCCTAACGTTCGTCCTCCCACCGCTCTTTCCCGAAGCAGGAAGGTGATGGGGTGGCTGCGGGTGATTTTACCGCTCGTGGCCGTGGTCTGCGTGGGGCTGGTCTTCTTCTGGCCGCAGCTTCAGGAGAAATCCGGGGATTTTGGTCTCAAGAGCAGTGACCGGAGAAGTTCCGAGGAGTCCCGTTCGCGCCTGCTCGGTCCGCAATTCGAAGGGGTCGATACGAAGGGCCGCCCCTATAATCTGACGGCCAATACCGCCAACTACGCCTCCGGCAGCAAGCGCTATGTGGAACTGGACAATCCCAAGGGGGATCTGTTCGAAAAGGACGGCAGTTGGGTGACCCTGACGGCGCTTTCCGGTATGTATGACCGCAAGGCGGAGAACATGGACCTGGAAGGCGATGTCAATCTGCGAAACGACGAAGGCTTCAAGATCATGACGTCGTCGGCCTTCCTTGAACTTTCTCAGGGACGTGCGGAAGGCCATCAGCCCGTCAACGGTCTTGGCCCGGGAGGGCATATCATTTCCCAGGGCTTCCGGCTGGAAGATGAGGGGCGTGTGATTTACTTTACCGGCAAGAGCAAGCTGACCCTCTATGACGAGAAGAAGCAACAAGAGGGCGAACAGCAAACGGAACAGGTGCATCAGGGGGGGACTTCGGAACAATGAAGAAACGGCTTTTGCTGGCAGGGACGTTGATGATGTCCCTCATGGCTTTCTCGAGCCTCTCCATCGCACAGGAAATGAGCGTTCAGCAGGGCGACTCCACGATCGAGGTCCAGGCCAGCGAGGGGATCGAGTGGCATCGGGATCGCCAGGTCTATATCGCCATCGGCGATGCCGTCGCCGTGCGCGACGATCTGACGGTCTATGCCGACCGCCTGCTTGCCCATTACCGCAGCGAGGAGGATCGAGAGGACATATACAAGGTCGAGGCCGTCGGCCAGGTGCGGATCGTGACGGAGAACGGCGAGGAGATCTTCGGTGATCACGCCATCTACTTCCTGGAAGAAGGTTCACTGGAGGTAACCGGCGACGATCTGCGCTATGTAAGTGCCGAGGAAACCGTGACGGCCCGCGACAGCCTGGAATACGAGGAGAATGCCGACGGTCCCGGTCCCATTGCCATTGCGCGCGGCAACGCCTTTGTCGATCGCGCGAACGGTGATCAGATTCGCGGAGACGTGATCACGGCCTATTTCGAGGACACCGCGAACGGGGAGACTGAAAACGGGGACTCCGAGAACGGCGGATCCGAGATGCAGGAAGCCGAGGCCGTGGGAAATGTCGAGGTCGAGAACGATACTGTATTCGCCAGTGGGGAACAGGGCGTATACTATGCCCATAACGAGACGGCGACTCTGGAAGGCAACGTGAAGGTCACCCGCGGCAACAATCAATTGAATGGCGACCGGGCCGAGATAAATATGCGCACCGGAGTCAGCCGCCTGTTGGCGACGGAAGGCCAGGGTGTCAGCGGGTTGATTTCTCCAGATGAGGAAGATGATACGTCCGGTTCATCCGGGAACAACGACAATGCCCCGGAGAGCCAATGAACGATACAAGCAACGTTGTTGATGCAACGCAGGAAATTGCCCGACTGGTCCCGCAGCATAGGGGGCTGGAAGCCGTCAGTATCGGCAAGAGCTTTCAGAAGCGGGTGGTCCTGAAGGATATCTCCATCCGCCTGCGCCGGGGCGAGGCCGTTGGCCTGCTGGGGCCCAATGGCGCGGGAAAGACAACCTCTTTTTACATCATCACGGGGCTTCTGGCCCCAGATACCGGGTATATCGCCCTTGATGGCGAGGATATCACCGACCTTCCCATGTACCGCAGGGCGCGCCTGGGCATAGGCTATCTGCCCCAGGAAGCCTCGATCTTCCGCGGCCTTACAGTAGAGGAGAATATCCGGGCCGTGCTCGAGGTCGTGGAGAAGGATCGGGCCCGCCAGAGACGATCCCTTGAGGCTCTTCTGGATGAGTTTTCCATCACCCATCTCCGGCGCTCACCGGCGGTCTCGCTCTCTGGCGGGGAGCGGCGGCGCTGCGAGATCGCCAGGGCCCTGGCTGCGCAGCCGCAGTTCATCCTGCTGGACGAGCCGCTGGCGGGCATCGACCCGATTGCCGTGAACGACATACGCGAGTTGGTGATTCACCTGAAGGACAGGGGCATCGGTGTCCTGATTACCGATCACAATGTGCGCGAGACACTGGAGATCGTTGATAGGGCTTATATCATCCATGAAGGGCGGGTGCTGATGGAGGGCGCTCCATCCGAGATCGTGGCCCACGAGGAAGTGCGCCGCGTTTACCTGGGTGAAAGGTTCAGCCTGTAGGCTTTCCACTATGGCTGTTTCTCAGCGTCTAGAGCTGCGCCAGTCCCAATCGCTAGTGATGACGCCGCAGCTGCAGCAGGCGATCAAGCTGCTGCAGTTCTCCAGTCAGGAACTGGCTGAATTCGTCGAACGCGAACTGGAGCAGAATCCCCTTCTGGAACGAGAGGAGGGAGGTGAGGATGCTCTGGCTTCTGCCCAGACGAGCGAAGCCGGCGGTGAGGGGGCGCAGACAGCAGAGTCGTTTGGTGGCGGGGGATCCGAAGACGAGGCCTTCGGAGAGGACGGACGTGACAGCTTTGATCATGCGCTTTCCGATAACCTTGGCGAGGCCGGCAATGCGCCCCTGGATGCCACCTACGAGTATGACGACAACAGCCCTTCTGATGACTGGGGAGGCGAGGGGGAATGGTCCCTTCCCTCGGCCGCGGCAGGAACAGGCGGAAGCTTCGAGGATGAGGGCCGCCCGGCGGATGAGAACCTGGCGGCCGAACGCTCGTTCCGGGATGGCCTGCTGGAGCAGGTGCAGCTGACGTTTGCGACGGCCGAGGAGCGCTTGATCGCCTTCTACCTGCTGGACGGACTGGACGAGGCGGGATATCTGCAGGTCGATCTTGATCAGGCCTGTGACCAGCTGGGCTGTACACGTGCAAGGCTGGAAGAAGTTCTGGCGACGCTCCAGACGTTGGAGCCCGCAGGGATATTCGCCCGTGATCTCAAGGAATGCCTGAAGCTGCAGCTGATCGACCGCAACCGCTTCGACCCGGCCATGGCCAGCCTGCTGGACAACCTCGAACTCATGGCCAGCCGGGATTTCAGCAAGCTCCAGCGTGTCTGCGGCGTTGATGACGAAGATTTCGCCGAGATGCTGGCGGAGTTGCGTCAGCTCGACCCCAAGCCGGCTCTGTTATACAACACCCAGCCGGCCGATCCAGTGGTGCCGGATATCCTGATGCGCATGCGCCCGGATGGGAGCTGGCAACTGGAGCTCAATCCCGATACGCTGCCGCGCGTCCTGGTCAACCGGGTCGATTACAATCGCATCGTGACGCGCTGTCGCAATCGCCAGGAAAAGGAATTCGTGAACGAGCAGTTCCAGGCCGCGAACTGGCTGGTCCGCTCCCTGCACCAACGCGCCAACACGATCCTGCGTGTCAGCGAGGAGATCGTACGTCAGCAGGACGGGTTTTTCCGTCACGGCGTGTCCCATCTGCGTCCCTTGATCCTGCGCACGGTCGCGGAAGCCATCGAGATGCATGAGTCCACGGTCAGCAGGGTTACGAACAGCAAGTTCATTTCCACCCCACGCGGAGTGTTCGAGCTCAAGTACTTCTTCTCGACCTCGATTTCGGGAACGGAAGGCGGCGAGCACTCTTCGGAATCCGTGCGTCACAGGATACGTTCGCTGATTGACGACGAACCTGCCGGGGCCATACTCAGCGATGACGCCATCGTCGCGGCGTTGCGTCGGGAGAATATCGATATCGCTCGAAGAACAGTAGCTAAGTATCGAGAATCAATGAATATTCCATCGTCGGTTCAGCGACGTCGTGACAAAGCGCAAAGGGCAAGATAGTAAGTCACAACCTTCCGTCTTGCAGGAAGGGGGGGTGCTTCCGATATACTTTCAGTACGGTCTGTGTGGAGTGATTTGTTGCTATTGACTTACCGACAGGCCGCACATATGGTCCGCGCGCTTTGGAGCCGGGCCGAACAAGACACTCGAGCTCATTACTGGGGAACATCACATGCAGTTGTCGGTCAAAGGACGGCACATCGATACCGGTGAAGCCTTCCGCCAGCATGCCCAAGATCAACTGAGCACGATTCTGGACAAGTATTTCGGAGATGCCATAGAGGCGAATGTGACCCTGTCGAAGGAGTCGCATTTCTTCCGTGCTCAGGTTTCGGTGCATATCGGGCGTGGTATGCTGCTGCAGGCTTCCGGTGAGGCAAACGAGGTCTATCCTGCCTTTGACAGTGCAGCGGACCGTCTTGCGAAGCGACTGAGGCGTTACAAGAGGCGACTGCGCGATCATAACAATGGTCGGGCATCCGCCCACGATGTCCTGCCGGCTCAACAGTATATTCTGGCCCCCGAACCGGAGCCGGAAGAAGGCGAGGCATCTGCCGGTGAAGGGGCCATCGACGGCGAAGGCGATCAGCCCATTGTGATCGCCGAGATGGAGACGGAGATTCCAAGTCTGACGGTGGGTGAGGCGGTCATGCGCATGGACCTTGCCGAGGTACCGCTTCTCATGTTCCGCAACCGGGCACATGGTGGCCTGAATGTCGTCTACCGGCGCAATGACGGGAATGTCGGATGGGTTGATCCACGCGGCAACCGCGACAGTTAGCATCAGGACAAATTGTTATGGATATCGCCGATATGCTGAGCCCCGAAGGGGTTCTTCCAGCATTGCGAGTTACAAGCAAGAAGCAGGCTTTGCAGGAGCTTGCCAAGCGTGCTGCGGACGTTACCGGCCAGCCCGAGAGAGCGATCTTCGAAGTGCTGGTCGAGCGTGAACGTCTGGGAACGACGGGTGTCGGTTATGGCATCGCGATTCCCCATGGCAAGCTGGCGGAGCTTGATCGCCTGCACTGCCTCTTCGCGCGCCTGGAAACCCCTGTCGAGTTCGATTCCATAGATGAACAGCCCGTCGACCTGATCTGTGTGCTCCTGGCGCCGGAAAAGGCGGGTGCGGATCATCTGAAGGCGTTGGCGCGCGTCTCGCGTTTGCTGCGCGACCGCACGATCTGCGACAAGCTGCGGGGGACAGAGAGCCGGGATGGGCTCTATGCCATATTGACCGAGTCCGCGGCCAGTCACGCCGCCTGACCTGTCAGGCTATAACCTTCTGCACCAAGGAGGGGGTTTGCGTGACGCCATTGCGGACAGAGGGCGCCTTGAGTAGGGGAATGTCGACTCGATCCCGGCATTCCCCTGCTGCTTTTCGGCGATATCAATGAACGGTCATGGGCTCCATGCCATTCTGGCGCACAGCGGCACAGGCAACATCGAAATCAGCCATGACAGCGATTTTCGTACCATCTGCCGCGAAGATGCCGATGGCACCCTGGAATGGACGTACATAGGCGACATCATCGACGCCGAATGACAGGAAGTCGTCCTGGGTCAGCTGTTTCAGATCGCTGTGAGTCGTGTTCTGCATGATACAAGTACCTTTTGATAACAGGCGGTCTGTCGTGTTCTCACCGTCAGACCCCTTCTTCTCCGGCCTGTCGTTCAGGCGGATTCCTGGTCAATTGTGCTGGGTTCCGCGCTTTTCGAACTCTGCTTGCGCTCGATCTTGATAGTGCGAACCACTTCATCATCCATCTGTCGCTTCAACTCGACGTGAAGCAGTCCGTTGTCAAGGCGGGCTCCCTTAACCTCCATACCGTCCGCAAGCATGAAATTCCGCTGGAACTGACGAGAGGCTATGCCGCGATACAGGAAAGTTCGCTCGCTGTCCTCCTCGGGCTGGCGCCCGCGGATACTCAGCTGATTATTTTCCAGCTTCACCTCCAGGTCATCCTCGGAAAAGCCGGCCACAGCCAGCGTGATTCGCAGATGGGTCTCATCCACCTGTTCGACATTGTAGGGAGGATAGCCATCCCCACTGTTCTTGTGCATGCGGTCGATTGCACGCTCCAGCTGGTCGAATCCGAGCAGCAGAGGGGAGTTCAGATAGGAAGATCTGCTCATAAGTACAGCGGCCTCCTCTTAGTTGAGCAAGGTTGCTGGTTGATGCTTCGTCGGCGTCCGTTATCGCGGCCCGCCGCGAAAAGGCCCAGAATGGCGCCTTTGTGAAAAGAAATGGTAAATCATCGCCGACCTTCAAGTGTCGTGCCGCTGCTTTTGTGGAGTCTCTGCGGCCAGGATACGACATGTTGTGGTGCCACAGTGCTTGACCCTTTGCCATGGTCTTTCTACCGTAAGGCCAACATTGGACGGTTCCCCGTCAGGGGATGAAAGGCAATCCGGTGCGACCGACCCAAGCCGGGGGTCAAGTCCGGAACTGTTCCAGCACCTGTAAGCGCTTGTCCGCGGAAAGCGTCGACATTGCGCAAGTCAGTCAGCCTGCCGCCAAACGATGAATCGAGTTGCCTTCCGCACAAGAGCGGGAGGCCGATACGCATTTGTACAAACGTGCAGCCGACGGGCTGCGCTCAACAAGGGGGATAGAATGATTCAAACAGCAATTTGCAGGACGTCCCGTTTCCTGATCGTTTTTCTGCCGGCCATGCTTTTGGCCTCGGTCGTCGCCGCGCATCCGGGACACGAGACGCAGGCCGGAGCCACGTTCATGAGCGGGCTCACGCATCCTGTCACTGGACTGGACCATCTTCTGGCCATGGTGGCTGTCGGAATCTGGGCCTATTCTCTGGGAGGACGAGCGCTGTGGAGTGTCCCGAGCATGTTTGTACTGGCCATGGCTGTGGCCGGTGCTGCAGGCCTTGCCGGCTGGCAGTTTGCCCTGGCCGAGAGCGGTATCGCCCTGTCGGTCCTGGTCCTTGGCGTCCTGATCGCGGCAGCAGTGCGTGTGCGCTGGGAAGTTGGCGCAGCCCTGGTCGGCCTCTTCGCCGTGTTCCATGGCTATGCGCACGGCGTGGAAATGCCCGGCGGCGGTGCGCCGGGCGCCTATATTGCGGGCTTCCTGCTGGCGACGGCTCTCCTGCATGCCGCAGGGATCGCACTCGGAATGACGTCCGGCCGTCTGGCCTACACCCCGGCCATGCGCGTGGCAGGTGGCGTCATGGCCGTGGCCGGTGCCTGGATGCTCGGCGGCGGACAGATCTGAGTCGCCGGAATCGCAAACAGCAAGACGGTTAAAGCAGGAGGAAGACGATGGCCGAGCGCCTGGGATTGATGGTCTGTGGACATGGCAGCCGCGATGAGCAGGCCGTGGCGGAATTCGCGACGCTGGCGGATCACATGCGCCGGCGCTTCCCGGATTGGCCGGTGGATTACGGTTATCTGGAGTTCGCGCGGCCGGTGATTCGGGATGGCCTGGACAAACTGCGCGAGCAGCAGGTGGAGCGTATCCTGGCTGTGCCGGGCATGCTGTTCGCGGCCGGTCATGCCAAGAACGATATCCCTTCGGTGCTGAACACCTATCAGGCACAGCATCCCGGCCTGGAGATCAATTACGGCCGGGAACTGGGCATTGACCTCAAGATGCTGCATGCGGCCGGCGACCGGATCCAGGAAGCCCTGGACGGTGCAGACGACAGCGTTTCCCGGCATGACACGCTGCTGGTCGTGGTGGGACGCGGTGCTTCCGACCCCGATGCCAACTCCAACGTCTCCAAGGTCACGCGCATGCTCTGGGAGGGCATGGGGTTCGGCTGGGCCGAGACCTGCTATTCCGGGGTCACCTTTCCGTTGGTGGAGCCCGGCCTGGAGCATGCGGCGCGCCTGGGTTTCAAGCGCATCATTGTCTTCCCCTATTTCCTGTTCACCGGTGTCCTGGTGCGGCGGATCTACGAGCACACGGATCGCGTGGCGGCGCGCCATCCCGAGATCAAGTTCATCAAGGCCCCGTACCTGAACGATCACCCACAGGTCCTGAACACCATGGCCGCGCGCGTGGAGGAGATCCTGGAAGGCGCCAACAACATGAACTGCCAGATGTGCAAGTACCGCGAACAGGTGCTCGGTTTCGAGTCGGAAGTGGGACTGCCGCAGGAAAGCCACCATCATCATGTGGAGGGTATCGGGTCCGGCGAACACAGCCACAACGATCACCATCATGGCGATCATCACCACCATGGTCACGACCATGGGCATCATCACGATCATGGCCATGATCACGGGCACGGGCATCATCATCCCTATCCGCATGCCGACCATCCTCTGGGCCCTCGCACGCTGAAGGACAATGCCGGAGACGGTCAGAAGGACAGATGATCATGCCGCAGAGAGACTATCTGCGCGATCCGGCGGCAATCTATCGGCAGTCCTTTGCGACCGTGCGTCGGGAAGCCGTGCTCGAGCATCTGCCACAGGCGGCCCATGCCCTGGCGATCCGCATGATCCATTCCTGCGGCATGGTCGATCTGGCCGGGGATATCCGCGTGAGCGACCATGCGGTGGAGGCCGGTGTCGGGGCCCTGCAGGAGGGGAAGCCGGTGCTGGTGGATTGCGAAATGCTGGCCCGCGGCATCATTCCCTCTCGGCTACCGGCCGCCAATGCGGTGATCTGCACCCTGAATGAGTCCACTGTGCCGCAGCTTGCCCAGGATCTCTCGACGACCCGATCTGCGGCGGCCGTGGATCTCTGGGCCGAGCATCTGGACGGGGGGGTCGTGGCGATCGGGAATGCGCCCACGGCTCTGTTCCGCCTACTGGAACTCCTGGAAAAGGGTGCGCCGCACCCTGCCGTGATTCTCGGATTTCCGGTCGGCTTCGTGGGGGCAGCCGAGTCCAAGGAAGAACTCATAGAAAACCCCTTCGGGATTCCCTACGTTACCGTGCGCGGGCGCCGCGGCGGCAGTGCCATTGCCGCTGCTGCCGTCAATGCCCTGGCGGGAGGCGAGGCCCCATGAGCCGGTGGCTTTCCATCGTGGGGATCGGCGAGGACGGCCTGGAGGGCCTGGGCGAAGAGGCCATAGCCCTGATTGCCGGAGCGGATGTGCTGATCGGCGGCGAGCGCCACTTGGCGATGCTGCCGGAGGACGGTCGGGAGCGCATGGCTTGGCCGTCGCCGCTTAGCGCCCTGGTCGAGGAAATCCAACGCCGGCGCGGCCAGGCACTCTGCGTGCTGGCGACGGGCGATCCCTTCTGTTTCGGCATCGGCTCAACCCTGGCTCGCCGGATTCCCATGGAAGAGATGCAGGTGATCCCGGCGCCCTCGGCCTTTTCCCTGGCCTGTGCCCGGCTTGGCTGGTCCCTGCCGGATGTCGCGCAGCTGACGCTCCATGGCCGCCCGACCTCCCTGATCATACCGGCGATCCAGCCGGATGCCCGCCTGCTGGTCCTGAGCGACAGCGGTGCGACACCGGCCGAAGTGGCGCGCTTGCTCTGCGAGAAGGGATTCGGCGGCAGTGAAATGCATGTCCTGGAGCATATGGGAGGGCCGAAGGAACGGACTCTGCACCTGCGCGCCGACCAGGCTGAATTCCCCGCCATTGCCGATTTTAACACCATCGCCGTTGCCTGTCGGGCCGGCGCGGAGGCCGAGATACTGCCTACCGTTCCGGGCCTGCCCGACGAGGCTTTTCGACACGACGGCCAGATGACCAAGCGCGAGGTGCGTGCCGTCACGCTCTCGGCTCTCATGCCGGGGCCGGGACAGCTGCTCTGGGATGTGGGCTCGGGCTGCGGGTCCGTTGCCGTGGAGTGGATGCGGTGCCATCCGACCTGCCAGGCAGCGGCGATCGAACGTCAGGCAGTGCGCTGCGAGATGATCTCCAGCAACGCGACAAGCTTGGGAGTTCCTTACCTGCAGATCGTATCAGGTGAGGCTCCGGATTGCCTGGCGGGCCTGCCGGCCCCCCATGCTGTTTTTATCGGCGGGGGCATCAACACCACGGGAGTCTTCAAGGCCTGCTGGCAAGCGCTGAAGCCAGGCGGGCGGCTGGTGGCCAATGCCGTCACCCTGGAAGGTGAGGCCCGCCTCACGGCATTGCAGGCGGAACATGGAGGGGAATTGAAACGCCTGAGCGTGTCCCGGGCTGAACCGGTTGGACCCTTCCGCGGCTGGCGCTCCGCCATGCCTGTTACCCAGTGGGCGCTTCGCAAGCCGGAAGGGGCCGGGATATGAGCGGCCGCCTCTACGGGCTGGGCCTGGGGCCCGGCGACCCCGAACTCCTGACGCTCAAGGCTCATCGATTGCTGGCCTCCTGCGAGGTGGTTGCCTATCCCACGCTGGAGGATGGCGAGAGTTTCGCCCGCTCCATCGTTTCGGATTACCTGCAGGATTGGCAGCGGGAAATCGCCATCCGGATACCGATGACCGTGGAACGCGGCCCGGCCCAGGCGGCGTATGACCGTGCCAGCCGAGAGCTGTCGGATTGCCTGGATTCAGGGCACCAGGTTGCTGTGCTCTGCGAGGGCGATCCCTTCTTCTATGGCTCCTTCATGTATCTCTTTGGACGGCTCGCGGCGCGCTTTCCCACCGAAGTCGTTCCCGGTGTCACCTCCTTGACGGCCTGTGCTGCCGCGCTTGGCGCGCCCCTGGCAGCCCGGAACGATACGCTGGCCATCCTGCCGGCTCCCTTGCCTGACGAGGAACTGGAGGAGCGCATCCGCGCCTTTGATGCCGTGGCCATTATCAAGCCCGGCCGACATTTCGCACGCGTCCAGGCACTTCTGCTGAGGATGGGGCTGCAGGACCAGGCGCGCTATGTGGAACGCGCCACCTTGGCGACCCAAAGGATTCTGTCCATGCAGGAAGTTGCCGAGGACGGCGTGCCCTATTTCTCGATGATCCTGATCCATCGACGTGGAGACGCATGGCGATGACGGCAGAACTTCCGCACAACACGGCCTTCATCGCCCTCACACCCACGGCAGGCGAACTGGGACGACGGCTCCAGCCCCAGCTTCCGGGAAGCACGCTCTATGGGCTGGAAGGGCGTGTCGAGGATTGTGATGAAAGCTTCACGGAGACGGGCGAACGACTGCGCTCCCTGTTTGCTGAAGAACGTCCGATCGTCGGCATTTGCGCTTGCGGGATCCTGATCCGGATACTGGCACCGATGCTGGGCGACAAGTTCAGCGAGCCGCCTGTTCTCGCCCTGGCCGAGGATGGCAGCACTGTCGTACCGCTGCTCGGCGGGCATCATGGCGCCAATCGCCTTGCGCGTTTCCTGGCAGAGCAGCTGGAAGGCATGGCCGCGGTCACCACTGCCAGTGACCTGAAGTTCGACACGGCATTGGACGATCCACCTCGTGGCTGGTGCCTGGCCAATCCACAGGATGTAAAAGCCTTTTCTGCGGCGCTTATGAGTGGGGAAAAGGTTAGGACAAACAGTTCTCTGCCCGCTTTTCTGCAGGGTCTTCCTCAGTTGCCTGAAGGAACGCTTGAAGTTGCCATTGGCCCGAGGGTCAGTGAAGGCAGCGGCCGGCGTCTGGTCTATCATCCTTCCTTGCTCACGCTAGGCGTCGGCTGCGAGCGGAACTGTTCGCCGACTGAACTTGAGACACTGGTTGAGGAAACGCTGTCCGAAAGCGGCTATGCCCGGGACGCAGTGGCCCTGGTCGTCTCGATCGATGTGAAGGCGGATGAAGCTGCCGTCCATCATTTGGCGGAGGGGCTGGGTGTTCCCGCTCGTTTCCTGGCATCAGAAATTCTGGAGGCGGAAACACCGCGATTGGCGCATCCCTCCGAAGTGGTCTTTCAGGAAGTTGGCTGTCATGGGGTGGCAGAGGCTGCTGCCCTGGCCGCAGCGGGTGAAAGCGGGACTTTGGAGGTGCCCAAGCGGAAAAGCCGGCGCGCAACTTGTGCTCTGGCCAGATCTTCCGCGCCGGTCGAGCCCGAAAAGGTCGGCAGGCCCCGTGGCCGCCTGTCGGTGGTTGGCATCGGCCCCGGGCGATCCGAGTGGCGTACGCCGGAAGTCACGCGCATGATCACCGAAGCGGAAGACCTGGTGGGCTATGGTCTCTATCTGGACCTGCTGGGTCCCTTGACTGAGGGCAAGCGGCATCACGTCTTTGATCTGGGCGAGGAAGAGGTTCGGGTTCGCGCCGCGCTCGATCTGGCGGCCGAGGGGCGCAATGTGGCACTGGTCTCGTCCGGGGATATCGGTATCTATGCTATGGCAACCCTGGTCTTCGAACTGCTGGAGCGAGGCGAGGATGACCGCTGGCCGCGCATCGAGATCGAGGTTGCGCCCGGCATTTCCGCCTTCCAGGCCATGGGGGCCCGTATCGGAGCGCCTTTCGGGCACGATTTCTGCTGCATTTCGCTCTCCGATCTGCTGACCCCCTGGGAGGCGATCGAGCGGCGTCTGAAAGCTGCGGCGGAAGGCGATTTCGTGATTGCCTTCTACAATCCCGTCTCGCGCCGCCGACGGCATCAGTTGGCCCGGGCCAAGGAAATCCTGCTGACGGCACGGCCTCCGCAAACGCCGGTGGTGCTGGGCAGCAATCTGGGCCGTGAGGGTGAGCGCATGGAGGTGATTCGGTTGGCGGATCTGGAGGTCGATGATGTGGACATGCTGACCACTGTCCTTGTGGGCAGCACTCAGAGCCGCGTGGTGCCGCGTTCGGACGGGAGACAGTGGGTTTATACCCCGCGGGGCTATGCGGCCAAGAACAGGAAAACGGAGACGGCGTCATGACGGTTCATTTCATCGGTGCGGGGCCGGGGGCACCGGACCTGATTACCTTGCGCGGACTCAACCTGATTCGGCGCAGTCCCGTCTGCCTCTATGCCGGTTCGTTGGTGCCGGCCGAAGTTGTGGCCGAGGCGCCAGAGGGAGCAATCGTCGAGGATACCGCCTCGATGACACTGGAGGACATAATCGCGCGTATCCAGGCAGCGCACGAACGTGGCCAGGATGTTGCCCGTGTGCATTCCGGAGATCCCTCGCTCTATGGCGCGATCGGCGAGCAGATACGCCGTCTTGATGAACTGGGCATTCCCTTCCGGATCGTGCCGGGCGTGCCGGCTTTCGCAGCTGCCGCAGCGGAGTTGGGGCGGGAGCTGACCCTCCCGGAAATAAGCCAGACAGTGATCCTGACGCGAACGGCCATGAAATCATCTTCCATGCCGCCGGGCGAGGATCTGGAGGTGCTTGGCAAGAGCGGTGCCACGCTGGCGATTCATCTTTCGGTCCGCAATCTGCGGGTCGTGCGGGAAAAGCTGATTCCCTACTACGGCGAGGATTGTCCGGTGGTGGTCGCCTATCGGGCCAGCTGGCCGGACGAACTCTATATCCACGGCACGCTTTCGGATATCCAGGCCAAGGTAAGGGCGGCCAAGATCACGCGCACGGCCCTGGTCCTAGTGGGGCCGGTGCTGGAACCAGGGCGTTTCCGGGACAGCGCTCTTTATGATGCCGACCATGTTCACGTCCTGCGCCCGCACAGAAAAAAGGTCAGCGGATGATCTCGCCGATCCAGTCCAGGGCTTCCTCAACCGAGTTTGCCAGGGCGCCGGGAGGGATGGGCGGTCGCTCGACCATGACAACTGGCAGGCCAAGGTTGCGGGCGGCCTCGATCTTGGCATACGAAGCACTGCCGCCGCTGTTCTTGCTGACGAGGCAGTCGATCCTGTGCTCGGTCAGTAAGCCGGTTTCCTCGTCCGTCCGGAAAGGTCCACGCTGGGTGATGACCTCGTATTGCACCAGAGGCAAGGGATCCTCCGGCCGATCGACGAGCCGCACCACGAAATGTACATCGCTGCGACCGGTGAAAGGCGCCAGTTCCTGCCGCCCCGTGGTCAGGAAAGTCCGGGACGAGACGGGCAGGGCCTCGGCGGCCTCTTCGAGGCCAGGCACCGGAATCCAGCGGTCCTCGGCCTGCGGCACCCAAGCCGGCCGCAGCAGCTTGATTCGCAGCACGCCGGCAAGGGTTGCTGCACGCTCGGCATGGCCTGGCATCTTCTGGGCGAAGGGGTGGGTTGCATCCAGCACCAGGTCGATTCTTTCCTGGCGCAGGTATTCCGCGAGACCGGAGCTGCCTCCGAACCCTCCGATGCGAACTTCGCCAGGCAGGGTGGCGGGATGTCGCGTCCGTCCGGCCAGGGAAGTGATGATGCGCCAGTCGGTGTCGCGGGTCAGCCGGCGAGCCAGTTCCGCCGCCTCCTGCGTACCGCCGAGAATCAACAGGCTAACCATTGCTTTGCCCCACGATTTGGCCCTGTCGATTGACCACGACGACATCCACCTGGCAAGGAGCGTGCCCCAGGGTCTTTTGTGCCGTTTCGCACGCCTTCCCAGCGATGCGCTCCGCGAGTGGCAGGCTTTCGTCCGCTGCCAGCGTAAGCACTTGTGCAGCCGTGTTGGCAATACGCACCTGATCCACAAGCCCAGGCGAAGCGCCAAGGCTGTCCATTTCTCCGGCAAGCCACTCGAAATCCACCTGACTGCGCCCCGAATGGAGGTCGAGAAACCCCTGTGCGAGCTTGACCAGTTTACCAAAGCCGCCGCCGATCGTGACCATCGGCACGGGATTGCGGCGCAGGTACTTCAGCATGCCGCCGGCAAAGTCGCCCATATCGAGCATGGCATGATCCGGCAGGCCATAGAGTTGCTGGACCGTTTTCTCCGAGGTCGAGCCGGTACAGCCGGCAACCCGTTCAGTTCCCTTGGCGCGGGCAACATCGATCCCCCGATGGATAGAGTGGATCCAGGCCGAGCAGGAGAAGGGATGCACCACCCCGGTGGTTCCCAGGATCGAGAGCCCTCCCGTGATACCGAGGCGAGGATTCCAGGTCTTCTCCGCCAGCCTTTCCCCTTCGGGAATGGAGATCTCGATCTCCATGTCGGGGACATTTCGCCCAGTCAGTCCGCAGACCACGTCCTGCATCATTTGACGCGGAACCGGATTGATGGCGGCTTCCCCCGGTGGTACGGGCAGACCTTCAAGTGTAACGGTTCCGACACCGGGTCCGGCGCGGAAGAGAATACCGCAACCTGGCGGAGCGTGACGGACCGTCGAGATAATCAGGGCGCCGTGGGTCACGTCGGGGTCGTCTCCGGCATCCTTGATAATGCCGGCCGATGCGCTGTCCGGTTGCCGGCTCTCAAAGGCCAGCGGGAAACAGGGGCGCTCGCCTTTGGGCAGGAGAATCTCGACAGGATCGGGGAAGTCGCCTTCAAGAAGGGCGATGCAGGCTGCCTTGGTGGCGGCCGTGGCGCAGGCGCCCGTGGTCCAGCCCCGCCGCAGTGTTCCTTCCGGCTTGCGAGTCATGCAGAATTTATAGGTGGCTTGCGGGGCAGTGACCAGACGCAAGATCGAATTATCCGCAAGGGAGTTGAGGATGCTTGAAGGCCTTCCAATGCCCCAGTTCGAGCCGGGGTGGGTCTGGCTGGCAGGTGCAGGCCCGGGGGATCCTGCGCTGTTGACCCTTGCCAGTGTCCACGCCCTGCATTCCGCCGACGCGATCATCTATGACGCCCTGGTGGGGAAGGATATTCTCTCCCTGGCCCGCTCCGATGCCTTCCTTGAGTATGCCGGCAAGCGCGGCGGCAAACCTTCCGCGAAGCAAGCGGATATCACGCTGCGCATCATAGAGCTGGCACGGCAGGGCAAGCGTGTGCTTCGACTCAAGGGGGGCGATCCCTTCGTCTTCGGGCGTGGAGGGGAGGAGGCGCTGGCCCTGGTCGAAGCGGGCATTCCTTTTCGCATCATTCCCGGCATATCCGCTGGAATCGGTGGGCTGGCCTATGCCGGGATTCCCGTCACCCATCGTGATACAAACAGCATTGTCACCTTCCTGACCGGCCACGATGCCACGGGACTGACGCCCAGTGCGATCGATTGGCCGGCCGTTGCGAAGTCGTCTCCCGTCATCGTGATGTATATGGCCTTGAAGCATCTGGTCGAAATTCGGGACTGCCTGATGGAAGGCGGACGCCGTGCCGACGAACCGATGGCGATCATCAGCCAGGCCACGCTCACGGACCAGCGGGTACTGGAAACAACGCTTGGCGAAGCCCCTCAGGCACTCGCCGACTCGGGTATCGAGCCACCGGCCATGGTGGTCCTGGGGGAAGTGGTGCGTTTGCGTGCGGCCCTGGACTGGGTGGGCGCGCTGGCCGGCCGTAAACTCGTGGCCGATCCTCTGGGCCTGCGGCACAAGAGCGATGCCGGCTGACTCGCGCGGTGCCATCATCGCCGCCCCGTCTTCGGGGGCCGGCAAGACCACGATCACCCTGGCTCTGTTGAGGGCCTTGCGCCGGAAAGGCGTCCGTGTCGCAGGTGCCAAGGTCGGGCCCGACTATATCGATCCCCGCTTTCATGAACGGGCAACAGGGTGTCCGGCCTTCAACCTGGACCCCTGGGCCATGTCGGACGGACTTCTGCAGCACCTTTTCCTGCAGGCAGGAGCGGATCGTGACCTTGTTCTGGTCGAGGGGGTGATGGGGCTGTTCGACGCGGCTTCAAACGGGCTCGGCTCGACGGCGGATCTTGCCGTGACCCTGGGATTGCCAGCAGTGCTGGTGGTCGACGTTCGTGGGCAGGGACAATCCGTTGCCGCACTGGTGAAAGGCTTTCGCGACCACAAGCCGGAGCTGGTGCTGGGCGGCATTATCCTCAATCGCGTGGGATCGGACGTTCACCTTGAGATGTTGCAGGAAGCCCTGGCTCCATTGGATATTCCGGTTCTGGGGGGCGTGCCGCGCGACGAGAAGCTGCACGCGCCGAACCGTCATCTGGGCCTGGTCCAGGCCAGTGAACGCAACGATCTCGATGCCTTCCTGGAGACTGCTGCGGACAAAATGGAGCAGCACCTGGACCTGGAAACACTTCAGGAGATCTGTACCCGCCCGGCTTTCCAGCCCGTCAGGTCCCAGGTCGCTGGGGAATTACCAAACCCTCCGGGACAGAGGGTGGCCATAGCACAGGATGTCTGCTTTTCCTTTGTCTATCCCCACCTTCTTCAGCATTGGCGGTCCAGTGGGGCGGAACTGACATTCTTCTCGCCGTTGGACAACGAGGTGCCGGATCCTGCCAGCGATGCGGTCTATCTGCCGGGTGGTTATCCGGAACTTCATGCGGAACGGCTCAGTCAGGCCGATCGTTTTCGCCTGGGCATGACGGCAGTCGTTGAGCGGGGCGCTTTCGTCTATGGCGAATGTGGAGGCTACATGACCCTGGGGAAGCTGTTGACGGATGCCAGGGGCCAGGAGTTTCCGATGCTTGGCTTCCTGCCGCTTCACACCTCATTCGAAACCCCGCGCCTGCATCTCGGCTATCGCCGGCTTCATGCCTGTAGAACGCTGCCGTTCTGGCAGGATACCAGCGATGAACTGACGGCCCATGAATTCCACTATGCGCAAACACTGGCACTCGGCCCCGCGGACTCCCTATTCACGGTGCGGGATGCCCGCGGTCGGGACCGTGGATCGGAAGGCCTGGTTTCCGGGAACGTGGCTGGGTCCTTCCTGCACCTCCTTGGTCGCCGCCGGGATTGAGCGCGGAATAAGCCACCAGATGAAAGGCAGCATTGTTCCCATAGTGGTTGTTTTATTCGAAATATATTCTTCTCTTTGGTTGTTCATGAAAATCCTGGCTGACAGGGCGAAAGAGTCTGTGTCATGGTAATCAATACCTTATGAAATCGGCTTTTGACCGGTTGTGCTTCGAACTTAGTTCAATCAGAAAATCGGCCCCAGAGCCGTCCACAGGGAGAGGAAAATCACGATGCAAACAAGAACACTTCTGATGAGTGTGCTCCTTGGGAGCAGTCTGGCGCTGGCCTCGGCGGCACAGGCGGAAACACTGCGCTGGGCAAGCCAGGGCGATGCGCTGACGCTGGACCCTCATGCCCAGAATGAAGGTCCGACCAATACCATGTCTCTGCATCTGCATGATCCGCTGGTCATGCGGGCCAATGACATGTCGATCGAGCCAGGCCTGGCCACCTCATGGGAGGCCGTCGAGGAGACGGTCTGGGAATTCGAGATTCGCGATGATGTGAAATTCCACGACGGTTCGGATTTCTCGGCCGAGGACGTGGCCTTTTCGCTGAATCGGGCGCGCACGGAACCTTCTGATTTCCGGAACTACATCTCATCGATCGAGAACATCGAGATTGTCGACGACACAACGATCCACATTCATACCTCCGGGCCCAATCCGATCCTGCCCCAGCAACTCACCCAGATTTCCATGATGAGCAAGGAGTGGGCCGAGGAGCATGATGTGGAAACCGCCCAGGACTATGCCAGCGGCGAAGAAAGCTACGCCGTTCGCAATGCCATGGGAACGGGGCCGTTCAAGCTGGAGTCCAGGGAAGGCGACGTACGCACCGTGCTGACGCGCAACGACGACTACTGGGGGATGGACCGCTTTCCCATGGAGGTCGAGCGCGTCGTCTATACGCCGATCTCCTCGGATTCGACGCGTGTCGCAGCCCTGTTGTCCGGTGAACTGGACTTCGTTCTCGATCCGCCCGTGCAGGACCTGGAGCGCTTGGAAGAAGAAGGCGACATCAACATCGAACAGGGCGAGGAGAACCGCACCATCTTCCTTGGTTTCAACTTGCGCGAGGAAGACAGCGAATTCGACAACGTGGATGGCGTGAACCCCATGGCCGACAAGCGCGTGCGTCAGGCCATGTACCATGCGGTTGATGCGGAGACCATCCAGCGGGTCGTCATGCGTGGCCGCTCGATACCGACCGGGACCATCGCACCTCCCTTCATCAATGGCTATCCGGAAGAACTCGATGAGCGGCTGGCCGTCGATCAGGAGAAGGCACGGGAACTGCTGGCCGAGGCCGGCTATGAGGACGGTTTCGAGCTGACCCTCCACTGCCCGAATGACCGCTATATCAACGACGAAGCCATCTGCCAGGCCGTGGCCGGGATGCTGGGTCAAATCGATATCGAGATCGATCTCGTCTCCCAGACCCGCAGCCTGCATTTCCAGGACATTGGCAATCGCGAAGTCGGCTTCTACCTGCTTGGCTGGGGTGTCCCCACCTTCGACAGCGAATACGTCTTCAACTATCTCTATCATACCGATGACGGAGAGCGTGGCTCCTGGAACGCCACCGGCTTTTCCAACGAGCGCATGGACGAGTTGGTCCAGGAAATGGGCACCGAGGTGAATGAGGAGCGGCGCAACGAGATGATCGCCGAGGCCTGGGAATTGGCCGATTCAGAGCTCGTCTACCTGCCGATCCACCTGCAGGTCCTGAACTGGGCGACGCGCGAAGGTGTGAACGTTCCTCTGCGGGCCGACAATCAGCCGCACCTGGCGACAGCCACCTTCGATAATTGAATGAGTGCACCCTGCTTCCGCCGGAACCTCGAAAGAGGTTCCGGCGGAGTGCTTTTGTCGATTGCCCTGATCGTTAACGTGAACTGATCCCTGCAGATGTTCGCCTTCATCGTACGTCGTTTATTGCAGTCCATTGTGGTGATGCTGGTGGTGGCGCTGGTCGCCTTCAGCCTGTTCAACTTTGTCGGCGATCCCATCAACAACATGGTGGGCCAGGAAGCCACCATGAAGCAGCGCGCGGAATTGCGCGAACAGCTGGGCCTCAATGATCCTGTACCGGTGCAATTCCTGCGGTTTGTGGGCAACGCCGTTCAGGGCGAATTCGGGATTTCCTATCGTACGACACGACCGGTGGCCGAACTGATTGCGGAGCGCTTGCCGGCGACCATCGAGTTGGCCGTGACCTCTGCGGCCTTTGCCCTGACCCTGGGAATCATTCTGGGTGTGTACAGTGCCCTCAATCGCTATGGCTGGATCAGCCGTTTCGTGATGACGGCTTCCCTGATCGGGGTGTCTCTGCCAACGTTCCTGATCGGCATCCTTCTGATCTGGCTCTTCGCCGTCAATCTGCAGTGGCTGCCGTCCTACGGTCGGGGCGAGGTGGTCAGTCTCGGGGGGTGGCGCACCGGATTCCTGACAGTCAGCGGCTTGCAGGCTCTGGTCCTGCCGGCCGTGACACTGGGACTCTATCAGTTGACCCTGATCATGCGGCTTGTCCGCGCCGAGATGCTGGAGGTCCTGCGTACGGACTACATCAAATTTGCCCGCGCACGTGGCCTGACAAACCGTTCGGTCAACTTCGGCCACGCCCTCAAGAACACGCTGGTGCCGGTGATCACCATTACGGGCTTGCAGTTGGGGTCAATCATCGCCTTTGCGATCATCACCGAGACGGTTTTCCAGTGGCCGGGTGTGGGGCTGCTGTTCATCATCGCCATTCGCTTCGTCGATATTCCGGTCATGGCAGCATATCTGATCCTGATCGCGCTGTTCTTCGTCATCATCAACCTGATTGTCGACCTGCTGTACTACATCGTGGACCCGCGCCTGCGTGTGGAAGCCCCCACGGCGCGGGCGGCCGCTTGAGAAGAGGTGTCTGAATGAGTGCCTCCGGACCAGAACAGCAATCAATGGAGACCACGGCACAGGGGCATGGGGAGCCGGTCCTGCAGGACAGGCCTCAGGGCCTCCTGCATCGCGTTTTCGACAGCGATATCTGGCACAGCTTTTCGCGTTCCCCGATAACGGTTCTCTCGGCGATCGTTACGCTGATGTTCTTCCTGGCGGCGATCTTCGCGCCGCTGATTGCTCCCTATACGCCTTTCCAGGCTGGTTCGCTGCATCTCATGGACGGCTTCACGCCGCCGTTCGAAGAGGGGATGAGCGGGAATTTCTACGTGTTCGGCACGGACGACCAGGGTCGCGATGTCTTTTCCGCCATCATCTACGGTGCCCGAATTTCCCTGCTGGTTGGATTCTGTGCGGTTCTCTTCGCCATGGTCCTGGGGGTGACCCTGGGGCTGATCGCGGGCTATCGCGGAGGCTGGATCGATACGGTCATCATGCGGATCGCGGACGTGCAGCTCAGCTTTCCTGCCATTCTCGTGGCGCTGCTGATCTTCGGTCTGGCCAAGGCGATGATACCACGCGACTACCAGGATCATATGGCGATCTATGTCCTGATCATCTCCATCGGTCTGTCGGACTGGGTCCAGTATGCCCGCACCGTGAGGGGCACCACCATGGTCGAGAAGAATCGGGAGTATGTGCAGGCGGCGCGGGTCATTGGCGTGCGGCCGTTCACCATCCTGTTCCGGCATGTCCTGCCGAATGTCATGGGTTCTGTTCTCGTGATCGCCACCATCGGCCTGGCTCTGGCCATAATTGCCGAAGCCACGCTCTCGTTCCTGGGTGTGGGCGTGCCGCCAACCACGCCCTCGCTGGGGACCCTGATTCGTATCGGTAATGATTTCCTTTTCTCGGGAGAGTGGTGGATCACCATCTTTCCCGGCATCGCGTTGGTGATGCTGGCCCTGTCAGTGAATCTGCTGGGGGACTGGCTGCGCGATGCCCTGAATCCGAAGTTGAGGTAATGACGGAAAGCAGTTCATCAGAAACGCCTCTGCTGGAGGTTCGCAACCTGCGTCTCGAATTTCCGACACGACGCGGCACGCTGGTTGCCGTTGACGATGTGTCCTTCGATATCCAGCCGGGCGAAGTGCTGGGCGTTGTCGGTGAATCCGGCGCGGGCAAGTCTCTGACAGGCACGGCTGTCATCAACCTTTTGGAGCCACCGGGCCAGATCGCCGGCGGTGAGGTTCGCCTGAAAGGTCAGCGGATCGACAACCTGTCGCATGAACAGTTGCGGCGCATACGGGGCCGGCAGATCGGCATGGTTTTCCAGGATCCGCTGACAAGCCTCAATCCCCTCTATACGGTGGGAAAGCAGTTGGTTGAGACGATCTGCACCCATCTGGACATGACCGAGAGCCAGGCGCGGCGACGCAGTATCGAGCTGTTGTCCGAGGTCGGGCTGTCCGCTCCGAAGGAACGCATCGATCAGTATCCCCACCAGTTCTCGGGCGGCATGCGCCAGCGTATCGTGATCGCACTCGCGGTTTGCGCCAATCCCTCCCTGATCATTGCCGACGAACCGACAACAGCTCTCGACGTCTCGATCCAGGCGCAGATCATCGATCTTCTGAAGCGCCTGTGCCGCGAGCAGGGAACCGCCGTCATGCTGATCACTCACGATATGGGCGTGATTGCCGAAACCGCGGACCGGGTGGCCGTGATGTACGCCGGTCGCTTGGCCGAGATCGGTCCTGTACAGAAGGTCATCAAGCACCCCTTCCATCCATATACGAAGGGCCTTATGGGAGCGATTCCGACGGTGGGGCAGAAACTGGGACGCCTGACTCAGATTGATGGCGCCATGCCGCGGTTGACCGAGATTCCGCCCGGTTGTGCCTTCAACCCGCGTTGCCCGAAGGTATTCGAGCGCTGTGTCAGGGAACGCCCGGACCCGATCCCGGTCGAGGATTCGAAAGTGGCCTGCTGGCTGTATGACGAAGAGCGGGCCATGTCAGGAAGTACAGAGCCATGACAGACATCCTTCAGGTCAAGAGCTCTGCGTGGCACTCATCTTCACCACTGGTCTCCGTCCAGGGGCTCTCCAAGCATTTCGATATCTCGCCGCCGTTCCTGACGCGTCTGCTGCATGGCAGGCATCGCAGGAGCTTGCGCGCCGTGGACGACATCAGCTTTGACATTCCGCGCGGGAAGACATTCAGCCTTGTCGGCGAATCGGGATGTGGCAAATCCACCGTGGCCCGCCTTCTCGTAGGCCTCTATCAGCCGACGCAGGGAGAAATTTTCTTCGATGACAAGCCGGTCTCCAGGCTCAAGACTCCTCGGGAACTCGCGCCTTTCCAGCGACGTATCCAGATCATTTTCCAGGACCCCTATGCCAGCCTGAATCCGCGCTGGCGTGTTCGCAACATCATTGCAGAACCCATTCGCACACATGGATTGCTCGAGGAGGGAGCGCCCATGCGCAAGCGGATCGCCAAACTGCTCGAGCATGTGGGGTTCTCGGAAAAGGATGGCGACAAGTATCCGCATGAATTCTCCGGCGGACAGCGTCAGCGCATCTCCATTGCCCGAGCCCTGGCTGGTGATCCTGAATTCCTGGTTTGCGACGAACCGACCTCGGCTCTGGACGTCTCCGTTCAGGCGCAAATTCTCAACCTCATGAAGGACCTGCAGGAGGAACTGGGGTTGACATATCTCTTCATCAGCCACGACCTGGCCGTTGTTTCGCATATTTCGGACTATCTGGGAGTCATGTACCTGGGGCGCCTGGTGGAAGCTGGCCGGGCTGGGGATATCTTCGACAATCCGCAACACCCCTATACCCGCATGCTTCTGGATGCCATTCCTGATCTGGAGATGTCCGGACGACGCAGAATTCCCGTGGCCGGAGAGGTTCCCAGTCCCATAGAGCCGCCCTCAGGCTGTCATTTCCATCCGCGCTGCCCCTTTGCTGACGCAAGATGTCGCGAGGAAATTCCCGGTATCACGGAGGCCAGGGATGTGCGCGTGCGTTGCCATGCGGTTGAGGAAGGGCGCCTTACGCCTCAGGTCTTGGCTGAAGCGGCAGCCAGGCGCTAGGAGGCGCTAGGGAGGCTTTCCGCAATCCTGTGAACCCCGAACATGAACGATTTGTAATATTCACGACACAGCCGTGTTAGGTGGCATGCGTTACAAATCATAGTCAGTTATTAGGAGTACCTAGGAGGTCCCTTTATATGTCTCTTGCGATCAAGTCATTACAGGCGCCGATGACTGCCCTCGTGGCAGGTGGGTTCCTGGTCTGGTCGGCGGTGGCGCAGGCAGCGTCACCGCCCGACAGTTTTGCCGACCTGGCTGAAGAGGTCAGTCCGGCCGTTGTGAACATATCTTCAACGCGTGTGCCCGAGGAGGACAATGGTTCGCGTTCTCGCGATTCCATGCCCTTCGACCTGCCGCCCGGTTCTCCCTTCGAGGAGTTCTTCAAGCAGTTCGAGGAGCACTTCGATGGCATGCGCCCTCAGCAGTATCAGAACCGCCCGGGCACAAGCCTGGGCTCTGGCTTCATCATTGATGCCGAAGGTTATGTCGTTACCAACAACCACGTAATCGACGAGGCGGACGATATTCGTGTCAAGCTGTCGGATGGTCGTGATCTGGAGGCCGAGGTGATCGGCCGCGACCCGAAGACGGATTTGGCACTCCTGAAGATCTCGTCCGAAGAGGAGCTTCCGCATGTCACCATGGGGAATTCCGATGATGTCCGCGTCGGTGACTGGGTGATGGCCGTCGGCAATCCCTTCGGTCTTGGCGGTTCGGTGACCGCTGGCATCATCTCGGCGCGCAGCCGGGATATCAATGCCGGTCCCTATGACGACTTCCTGCAGACGGATGCGGCCATCAACCGCGGCAACTCCGGTGGTCCGATGTTCAATATGGAAGGTGACGTTATCGGTATAAGCACGGCCATCTTCTCGCCCTCCGGGGGTTCTGTCGGCATCGGCTTTGCCATTCCCTCCAACCTTGCCAGCGACGTGATCACGCAGCTGCGCGAGAAGGGTGAAGTGGACCGAGGCTGGCTGGGCGTGCGCATCCAGCAGGTTACGCCTGAACTGGCGGAAGGCCTGGGCCTGGATGAGGAGAAAGGCGCTCTCGTTGCCAGCGTCGAGCCTGACGGTCCGGCCGACAACGCCGGTATCCGCACAGGCGACGTCATCCTGGAGTTCAATGGCGAGAGTGTAGACAGCATGCGCGATCTGCCCCGGCTCGTTGCTTCAGTCCAGGCCGGCCGGGACGTGGAGATCGTCGTCTGGCGCAATGGCGAGGAGACAACGCTGGAGGCGACGATTGCCGAGCAGACCGAGGAAAGCATGGCGGCGTTCAGCGACTCCCGTCAGCAGCGAGGGGATGATGGAGATGCCCAGCGCAGCTCCGATCGTCTCGGCGCCACGCTTTCCAGCCTGGATGACGAGACACGGGAACGTCTGGGACTGCCGGAGGACATGTCCGGTGTGGTCATCACGGACGTTGAGCCGGATGGCCGTGCAGCCTCTCAGGGCTTGGCCCCCGGCGACGTGATCGAGCAGGTGGATGGCCAGGAGGTGACAAGCCCGAACGATGTCGAGGAGCAGCTTGATGAGGCGGCTCGCGAAGGCAAGAAGACGGTTGTCTTCCTTGTCGAGCGGGACGGCAGCCCGCTGTTCCTCGGTTTCCGCCTGGGCGACGCCTGACACCAGCGGTTTCTCCTTCACCGCGGTGCTTCTGCCGGAGCCGGTTTCTCCCCTGGACCGGTTCCGGCTTACCTCGACGGCGCGCCGGATATTTCATCCTGGCGCGTCGTCGCTTTATACTCCTCCGCGAATTCACTACGGAAAGATTCGGAAAGGATATTCCGGTGCGTGTCCTGATCGTCGAAGATGATGACAAGACGGCCGACTACATGGTCAAGGGACTCACGGAAAGCGGACATGTCGTGGACCGTGCGTCGGATGGGCATGAAGGTCTGTTCCTGGGCAGCGAAGGCAGCCATGACCTGATCATCCTGGACCGCATGCTGCCCAAGCTGGACGGCCTTGCCGTGTTGCAGGCGCTGCGCTCCAACGGCAGTACCACACCGGTGCTGATTCTCAGTGCCCTGGCGCAGGTCGACGAGCGCGTGGCGGGTCTGCGTGCTGGCGGGGATGACTATCTGACGAAACCTTTCGCCTACTCGGAACTGCAGGCCCGCGCCGAGGCGCTGGTCCGGCGCAACAATGCACCGGCCGTGGAAACGAAACTGCAGGCCGGAGATCTTGAGATGGATCTGCTGTCACGGCGCGTGGAACGCAGCGGAAAGGCCATCGAACTGCAGCCGCGCGAGTTCAGGCTGCTCGAGTACCTGCTGCGCCACGCCGGGCAGACGGTGACACGCACGATGCTGCTGGAAGGAGTCTGGGATTATCACTTCGATCCCCAGACCAACGTGATCGATGTGCATGTGAGCCGCCTGAGACAGAAGATCGACAAGGGCTTCGACAAACAGCTCCTGCACACCGTGCGAGGCGCAGGATACATGCTCCGTGCAGATACTTAGAATTTCCAACAGTGCGACCTTCCGTTTCGCTCTGGCCTACGTGGCGCTCTTCGGGGTCTCGGTCCTGTTGCTGTTCGGTTTCATCTACTGGTCGACCATTACCCTTATCGAAGGCCAGGTTGCCCAGACCGTCGCAGCCGAGATCACCGGCCTGGAGGAACGCTATCGCAACGAGGGAATCAGCGGTCTCGAGGAAGCCATCTCACAGCGCAGTGGCCGGGGCGGAGAGGCGGAGAGTGTCTACCTGCTGACGGACAGCAACTACAATCCCGTGGCCGGCAATCTGAGAAATTGGCCGGAAACGGCCATCGCGGATGGCCGCTGGACGGTATTGCCCCTCTATCATCGCGAGCGCGGGGATGAGCCGATCCTGGTCGGTGCCCGCAGCTTCCAACTGCCCAATGGCTATCGCCTGCTGGTCGGGCGTGACATGTCGGCGCGTGCCAGTTTTCAGCAGAACCTGCAGGAGGCCTTGGCCTGGGGACTGGGCGTCACCCTGGCGCTGGGGCTTGGGGGCGGCTGGATCTTCGGCCGCAACATCCTGCGCCGGGTCGATGCCGTGGCCGAAACCAGTCGACGCATCATGGACGGGGATCTCAGCCAGCGTGTTCCACGCGAAGGCGGTAATGACGAGTTCGATCGTCTGGCTGGCAACCTGAATCGCATGCTGGAGCGTATCGAGGCGCTGATGACCGGCATGCGGCTTGTTTCGGACAGCCTGGCCCATGACCTGCGAAGTCCCTTGACCCATCTCAAGGGGCGGATCGAGCTTACCCTGCTCGGGCCACCGGATGTGGAAAGCTATCGCCAGACCCTGGAACAGGCGCTTTCCGAGATCGACACCATCCAGACCACGTTCAATGCGCTTCTGGCCATTGCCGAAGCGGAATCCGGGGTCAGCCGGACGCGTCTGGAAACCCTGGACCTGAGCGAGGTCTTGAGAGATGTGCAGGAACTCTACGAGCCTCTTGCCGAGGACAAGGGCCTGCGCTTGCGGGCAGACATAGAGACTCCGGTCTATGTGAGCGGTCATCGGCAACTGCTGGCCCAGGCATTCGCCAATCTGCTGGACAATGCGATCAAGTACAGCCCGCAGGATAGCCAGGTCCTTGTCTCCCTGACGCCTCAGCAGGAACAGGTGGAGGTTACGGTCGCCGACGAGGGAGAGGGTATTCCAGAAGCCGACCGCAAGCGGGTGCTCGAACGCTTCGTGCGTCTGGATACAGCGCGCAGTGAACCAGGCAGCGGGCTGGGGCTCAGTCTTGTGGCTGCCGTGGCTCGCCTTCATGAATCCGAACTTGCCCTGGAAGACAACAACCCTGGACTTAAAGTCCGTTGGGTTTTTCGAGAAGCAGAGAAGTCTTCTGAAGAAGAGGCGAGTTCCGATTCTAGTGCGAACGGAAAGTAGCCTGGGAATAGAGTTCCAGATTCAGGTGGTCTTTCCTCTTGAAGGTCCGCTTGCGAATTCCTATCTCAAATTTTGTTGGGGAGTCGCCAGTAGGGGCTTCCCACAGTTCGTGACCCGCAAGGGGTACATTCCAACATCTGTATCGCTCAAAGGAGGATATAGTTATGCGTAGCCTGGATTTTTCGCCGATGCTTCGAGCCACCGTCGGGTTCGACCGCATGATGGACCTGATGGACAATGTCGCGCGTTATGAAGAGACGCCGAGCTATCCACCCTACAACATTGAAAAGCGCAGCGAGGACGATTACCGCATTTCCATGGCCGTGGCCGGGTTCTCGGAAGAGGACCTGAACATCACGGTTCAGGAGAATTCGCTGGTGATCGAGGGCAAGAAGGAAAAGGACAACGATGAGCAGGAAGGGACTTACCTGTATCGAGGCATCGCCGAGCGTGCCTTCCAGAGGTCCTTCCGTCTTGCGGACCATATCAAGGTCACCGGCGCGAACCTCGAGAACGGTCTGTTGCACATCGATCTTGTGCGCGAAATCCCCGAGGCAATGAAGCCGAGGACGATTCAGATCGACTCCTCGGACTCGGACAAGAGCCGCAAGACCATAGAAAGCAAGGCCGCCTGACACCCAGGCGCAAGCGCGAGAAAGTGACCGGGCAGAGAGGTATCTGCCCGGTCTTTTCTTTGGGGCGGTGGTGCTGCCTGCGCAAGAAAAACAACCAAAAATTGATCCTTTAGCTTTCGTGATTTTATCTAAAGCTTAAAATTTCTCCGTAAAAACAGAGAGATTGCTTCTTCAGAAAAGATCATGCTAGCGTTAACCCTAGCTCACGTTCCTATTAGGCCGTGGAGATGATCGAAACACCCTTCTCAATTGGGTTCACGGTCTCAAGACGTGCAAAATCCAAAGAATGGGGAGCAATTCAATGACCAGCAAAGACAAGAAACTTGCGCGCAATCCCGCTTCAGGCGGTGTAACCCGCCGGCGTTTCATGGAAACAGCCAGCACAGTCGGGCTGGGAGCGGCAACAATTCTCGCGGCCCCCGGTCTTGCCCGGGCGCAGTCGGACTCCGGCCCAATCAAGGTCGGTGTCATGGGGCCCTTTACAGGGGCGGCCAGTCGGACCGGCGAGGGAATCCAGAACGGAGCCATGATGGCCGTTGAGGATGCCCGTGAAGACGGTTTGCTGCCTGTCACCGTAGATGGCCAGGAGCGCGATATCGAGATCGTCTGGGTGGACAGTGAATCCAATCCGGAGCGTGCCGTCCGGGCTGTCGAGAATGCGGTCAGCCGTGAAGGCGTGGAGTTCATGGTTTCCGGTTGGCATTCCTCGGTTGCCATGGCGGTCTCGGAGGCCGAAGCCGGCATGGGGATCGTGCATATTGGACACGGCGGGGAATCCCAGTATATCTGCGAGAAGATCAACGAGGATCCTTCGAACTACAGGCACTGGTTCAAGGGCTGGTCTTCTCCGCCCATCTTTGCCGGACTCTACGGCGAACCACTGCAGCACTTCATGAATGAAGGCCTGTGGGAACCGGCGAACATGAAGGCGGCCGTCGTGGTGGAGGACACCGACTATGGCCGTGGCTGGGGCGATGCCCTGGTCAAGTCACTGGAGAATATCGGCTTCGACGTTCTGCCCTATGACGTGATCCCCCTGGACGAGACGGAGTTCTCCTCCATTCTCACGAAGTATCGCGCCCAGGGCGTCTCGGTGGTTGGCATGACCGTTACGGGTAATGTCAGTGCATCGAACTTCGTCAAGCAGTTCCGAAATCAGCAGATTCCTGCGCTGCTGATCGGTCATGGCCTGACCTGGTTCAGTGAATGGCATGAACTGACTGGCGAGGCTTCGGACTACGTGGTGACCATGGATTCTCCACGTGTCATCGCTCCCTATCAGCAGGAATGGATCGAGCGCTATCGCGAGAAGTACGACGAGGATCCGTCTCTGGCACCGGCAGGTCAGCAGGGCTATGACTACATGACTGCTGGCCTAAAGGTCCTTCAGGATGCCGGCACGCTGGATTTCGATGCGCTGGTTGAAAGCGCCCGTGAACTTGACCACCAGGGTGTATGGCAGCGCATCAACTTTGCCGAGGAGGCGGGCGAGAATGCACTCTGCCCAGGCGAAGTCCAGGTGGGCGGCTTCGAGGAAGGCTTCTTCTTCCCGCTTGTCCAGTTGAAGGACGGAGAGGCCAAGATTCTCTGGCCGCTTAAACACGCCGAGGGCGAATTCGAGGCGCCGCCCTGGCTCTGATCCGCAGAAATTTCCGGAGAAGGCGGACCGAAGTCCGCCTTCTCCTCCTTTCATGTCATTGCAACCTTATTTCTGAGACAGCAAGGAAAGCTGAAGCGTATGAGTCTGCTCGAAGTTCGAGGGCTTAAGAAGCAATTCGATGGCCTCGTCGTCCTGGACGGTGTGGATGTCGATGTCGAGGAAGGCGATATCCAGGGAATCATGGGTCCGAATGGCGCCGGGAAATCGACGCTTTTCAACGTGATCAACGGAATCTACACGGCGGATGGCGGGTCTGTTCGGTTCCGCGGCCAGGAGATTGCCAACAAGCCGGTGCATCGCATCGCTACTATGGGAATCGGTCGAACCTTTCAAGTCGCTCGGGTCTTCGATGAAATGACCGTGCTGCAGAACATGCTGGTGCCGACCGTGCCGCTGTCCATGAGCCGTCCGGAAGCCCTCCGTCGTGCGGAAGAACTGCTGGAAATGGCCACGCTCGACGGCGTGAAGGCCAATCCTGCGGTCGAGATCTCCGGCGGCCAGAAGAAGCTTCTGGAATTCATGCGGACGATGATGACCGATCCCACCCTGATCCTGCTTGACGAGCCCTTCAATGGAATCAACCCGGCTCTGATTGAGGTCCTGATCGGAATCGTGCGCAAGCTCAATAATCAAGGAAAGACCTTCCTGCTGATAAGTCACGAGATGCCGCACGTGAGTGAACTCTGCAATACGGTTGCGGTCTTGGCCGCAGGCGGGAATGTTGCTCGCGGCTCCCCCTCGGAAGTGCGCGAGAATCCAACCGTGATCGAAGCCTACTTGGGGCAGTAGCAATGGGCCTGGAAGTTTCTGATGTCGTAGCGGGTTACACGCGGGAAGTTCCCATTCTCAACGGTCTGAACCTGACTGCGGAAGATGGCCGCGTCACCGTGATCATCGGTCCGAACGGGGCTGGAAAATCCACTCTTCTGAAAACCATATACGGCTACCTCAAGCCTGAGCGCGGCAGCATAAGTCATGACGGGGAATCGATTCTTGGCTATGCCCCCAAGGACATGCTGCGCAAGGGGATTGCCTATCTGATCCAGGGACACAGCGTTTTTCCGCGCATGCTTGTGGAAGAGAACCTGGAGCTGGGTGGCTGGATCCTGGGCTCGGAAAGGGAGCGCCGTGAGGCCCTTGAGCGTGTCTATGAACGCTATCCCCGTCTCAAGGAAAAGCGGCGACTGCCGGCAGGCATCCTCTCGGGGGGCGAGCAGCGCATACTCGAGATTGCGCGTTTGACCATGACCGGTCCGCGTACCTTGTTGCTGGATGAGCCCTCGGTGGGCTTGATGCCCAAATTGGTCACCGAGGTCTATGAGGAGATATCCAAACTCAAGGAAGAGAAATACACCATCCTGATCGTCGATCAGAACGTGAAGAAGTCCATTTCCATCGCGGATTATGTCTACGCCCTGGCACTTGGCGAGAACCGCCACGAAGGCACAAAGGAGGAGTTCGCTGAGCGGCTGGATGAAATTGTGAAGGAGTGGATCTAATGGATTTCAGCCTTTTACTCGATCCGGGTATCCTGGCCCAGGTCCTTGCCCAAGGATTTGTGCGTGGCTCAATGTATGCGCTGATGGCTGCCGGCCTCTCCCTGATCTTCGGGATCATGGGCGTGAAGAACTTCTCTCACGGTGAGCTGTTCATGCTCGGTGCCTATGTGATGTTCTTCGTGACGGCAGTTCTGGGGTTGCCCTGGCCCATGGGGGTGGCCGCGGCGGCTGTTGTGCTGTTCGGGGTTGGTGTCCTGATCGAACGCAGTCTTATCGCCACTCTACGCAAGCGTGCGGGGCGTGACTGGCTGCTGGATGCCTTCGTTCTGACCATCGGCATGCTCGTCGTGATGCAGAACCTAGCTCTAGCCGTTTTCGGAACGGAACGCCGTGGGGTTGCCGGATTGGTGGAGGGGACTTTCGTCTATGGTCCCATCATCATAACCTATGAACGAATGATGATCGTGGCCGTGGCCGTCCTGGTCGGCTTGGCTCTTTGGTCCTTCATACGCTACAGCGATCTGGGCAAGGCCATTCGCGCGACATCCCAGGATCCCGGTGCGGCCCAGACCCTCGGGATCGATATCCAACGTATCTATACCTATACCTTTGGCATCGGTGCTGGCCTGGCCGGTCTGGCCGGCGGCTTGCTGATCTCTCTTTTCCCGGCTCATCCGACGGTTGGTTTCTATCCAGTCATCAAGTCGATCGCCTGTGTCATTCTCGGCGGATTAGGCAATATCTCAGGGGCCATCATTGCAGCCATGCTGCTTGGCATCATCGAAGCCTATTCATCCTTCTTCATGACGGGCGGCTGGCAGAACGTGATGACTGCGGTTCTGGTCATCGTAATCCTGATCATCCGGCCCAGTGGACTGTTCTCTTCAAGCAAGGTGGAAAGAGCATGACCAACGCGAATGTCTTGGCGGCAAGTCTGAACATCTGGCACAGCAAGACAGCGCGCGTCCTCAAGATTGCGGTCCTGGTCGTCCTGCTGCTCTTCGTTCCGTCGCTGATTGACAACGACTACATCACCCGCATCTTCATTTCCGCGGTCATGATGGGGCTGATGGCGGCGATCTTCGATCTGATGATCGGCTATGCGGGACTCATCAACTTCGGGTACGCGGGGTTTATCGCGGTCGGTGCCTATACCTCTGCCCTGGGAACCTTCAATTATGGCATTTCCCCTTGGGTGGGGCTGCTTACAGGTGGTCTCCTGACCGCCTTCATGGGTTTTCTGGTGGGGATCATTACCCTGCGTCTGCGGGGGCTCTACATCGCTTTGATGACCTTTTTCGTCGGCGAGGCGATCCGGTTCACGATCTCAAACACACCGGATTATACACGCGGCATGCTAGGACTGTCCGTTCCGCCTTACCCGGATATCCTGGGCCTCGATTTCAGTCGCGCGGAACTGTTGAATTACTATTATCTGCTTCTGATCCTCGGCACCATCATCATGGGACTGATGTGGTGGCTGGTTAAGTCGCGTTTCGGCCTTGCGTTCCAAGCCTTGCGCGAAGACCAGCTAGCAAGCCAGAGCATGGGGCTCAATACAACGAAGTACAAGATATACAACTTCACGATCGCCAGCTTCTTTGCTGGTATCATGGGGTCGTTCTATGCCCATTACATCAGTATCCTCTCGCCAACAGCCGAGGAATTTGGTGTCTATCGTACTGTAGAGATCCTGACGATCGCTTATGTCGGGGGTCGAGGAACGCTGTGGGGGTCACTCTTTGCCGGTTTCCTGCTGATCGGCTTCCAGGAATACTTCCGCGGGCTGGGGCCGTGGCGCCTGGTGATCTTCGGCTGCCTGCTGATTTTCGTCATGCTGTTTGCGAGAAAAGGACTTTCCGGACTCAAGCGGTATGTTTGGTAATGGAAACAGCCGGCTGGATCTTCCAGCCGGCTGTTTCCCCATGTGCGCACTATTGGGATAACGAGATAAAAGGGTGTTTCTCCGCTTACGGAATGGTAACTCTTAAAGACCAAGAATGGTATCGGAACGGCGGAGACAGCCGCCGCAGTCAGTGAGAGGCGGGAATATCCAGCATGCTTTATCGGCTATATGAGTTTCAGCACGCAGCTTTGATGCCCTGGCGGTTGGCCGGGGATTTTACGCGCGGGCTGTTGAGCAATCCCTTCTTTCCCGCTTCCTATACCCATCTTGGCAAGTCGGTCGCAGCCGGCCTCGAGATCTTTGATGACGCCGTGCGCCAGAGACCGCGCCCCGACTGGCGTATAGACAGCGTCAAAGTGGACGGACAGCGGCAAAAGGTGCACCGGGATTGCATTCTCGAACGGCCTTTCTGCCATCTGCAACGCTTCCACCGGGATAGCCCGGATGCCGCAAAGGACCCGAAGGTCCTCCTGGTGGCCCCGCTGTCCGGACACTATGCCACGCTGCTGCGCGGGACGATCCAGGCACTGGTGGCCGACCATGATGTCTATGTAACCGATTGGCGGGATGCGCGGGAAATCCCTTGTGACGAGGGGGAATTCGGTTTCGACGAATATCTCGACGAATTGATGAGCTTCATGCGGTATCTGGGCCGCGATTGTCATGTGATTGCTGTGTGTCAGCCGGCACCACTGGTGCTGGCTGCCGTATCCCTGCTTGCGGCTCAGGACGATCCCGCCCAACCAAGGACGATGACCCTCATGGGCGGGCCGGTCGATACGAGGGCCGAGCCGACGCAGGTGACACGCTTTGCCGAATCCAAGCCGCTGTCATGGTTCGAGCGGACGCTGATAACCGAAGTGCCCTCGTACTATGACGGGGCAGGGCGGATGGTCTATCCTGGCTTCATGCAGCTGAGCGGGTTCATCTCGATGAATCCGTCCCGGCACTTCGATGCTCATCTACGCATGTTCCGGCATCTCGTGCGCGGCGACGGAGACTCGGCAGCAGCACATCGGGCGTTTTATGACGAATACCAGGCCGTGATGGACACGCCCGCCAAATACTATCTCGAGACGGTTGACCGGATCTTCCAGAGGCACCTGCTGCCCAAGGGCGAACTGGAATGGCGTGACCACCAGGTGAATCCGGCGAGCATCCGCAGCACGGCACTGCTTACGGTCGAGGGCGAACTGGATGACATATCCGCCCCGGGCCAGACACTGGCGGCGCACGACCTCTGCAGCAACCTGCCCCGCGTGATGCAGGAAACCTACATGCAGATGGGGGTCGGGCACTACGGCATCTTCAATGGCCGGCGCTGGCGCGAGCAGATCAAGCCCCGGATTGCCGATTTCATTCGCCGGCATTCCGCCTGACAGGGGCGCGAGTCCTTCTGTGCGAAGGGAGTAACGGTCTCATGCAAAGGGATTCGCGCCCTGCGGGTCCTCCACTTCGATGATCCAGCTGTCGGGATCTCGCTGGACAGCCCGCTCCAGATAGCTTTCCGCGTCCTCTTCGGACAGCTTTTCCCCGCGCGGCACGGAAACCCACGTCAGCCGGTTGTCGAGATCCCGCTGACGGGTGAGCACCCAGGCATGACCGTCGAGCAGGGATATCTTGAGATAAACCAGCCCGTCCATGGCTTCACCGCGCCGACGCAGCATGGCCGGGATGCCTTGCTGGTTGCTCTGGCGAACGCCGGCCATCACCCAGATGTGGGTCGGAATGCGTGCCTCCTCGTTCACGAAAGACGACTCCATTCCGCTTGCACATCGCTGTCGGTTTCCCGGCAGACATGCCGTTCACGCAAGCGCCGGAAGTCCTCTTCGGACAGCAGCTGCAGGAGGGCCCAGACCGCCATGGCACGAACCAGCGGTGACTCGTCGTGCAAGTGCTGTTCGGCATGGGGAATCAACTCCGCCTGCCCGGAATTTCCGATGGCGATCAGGACGTTGCGCAAGAAGCGATTGCGCCCGATCCGCTTGATTGGACTGCCCGAGAAGAACTCCCGGAAAGACGCGTCATCCAGGGACGCCAGATAGGCCAGGGACGGAGCCTGAAGGTCTTCGCGTGCACGCAGTTTCTCTTCATGCGTATGACGCGCAAACTTGTTCCAGGGACAAACCGCAAGGCAGTCGTCGCAGCCGTAGATACGGTTGCCCATGGGCTTGCGAAACTCCTCGGGGATGTGCCCCTTGTGCTCGATCGTGAGGTAGGAGATGCAGCGCCGGGCATCGAGCTGGAAGGGTGCCGGAAAGGCGTTTGTGGGGCACACATCGAGGCAGGCCCGGCAACTGCCGCAATGCTCGACCTCGGGTGTATCCGTCGGCAGTTCCAGCGTCGTGAAGACCTCGCCCAGGAAAAACCAGTTGCCCAGATCACGGGACAGCAGATTGGTATGCTTGCCTTGCCAGCCGAGGCCGGCACTCTGGGCAAGGGGCTTCTCCATGACAGGGGCCGTATCCACGAAGACCTTCACATCGCCGGCCAGTTCCTCGTGCATCCAGCGCGCCAGCTGCTTCAGGCGCTTCTTCACCAGGTCGTGATAGTCGCGATGGCGCGCATAGACGGATATAGCCCCATGCTCCGGCTGTTCCAGGATCTCCAGCGGATCATCCTCGGGCCCATAGTTCTGGGCCAGGACAACGACCGAACGGGCTTCTGGCCACAGCGCCTGGGGGTGGCGGCGGCGTTCGTAGGTGTCCGGGATCCAACCCATGTCGCCGTGGTATCCGGACCCGATAAAGTCCTTCAGGTGCTCGCCGGCGGTGTCGGGCTGGTCGGCCGGTGCAAACCCGACCGCATCAAAGCCGATCTCCAGCGCCCGCTGGCGGATCATCTGCCTGAGGCTATGGGTGTCAGCCGCGGCCACGATAACTTGGTACCCCCTGATCCGGCAGCCAGAGGCCCTCGGGAGGTGGCCCGGACTGGTAGAAGACGTCGATGGGAATGCCGCCGCGCGGATACCAGTAGCCCCCGATCCTCAGCCAACGTGGTTCAATGGCCTCCTCCAGCCTGTGCGCGATATCCAAGGTGCAGTCCTCGTGGAAGGCGCCGTGATTGCGGAAGGAAACCATGAAAAGCTTCAGGGACTTGCTCTCGACCAGGTGCTGATCGGGTGCGAAATCGATTACCAGATGGGCGAAGTCCGGTTGGCCCGTCACCGGACAGAGCGACGTGAACTCCGGACAGGTAAAACGCACCAGGTAGAGCTTGTCCGGGTGGGGGTTGGCGATGGGGTCCAGTACAGCCTCGTCGGGAGACGCGGGCAGGCGACTGTCGCTGCCGAGCTGTGTCAGCCTCAGGTCCGTATCGTCACTCATGTTCCGGCCTCGGTTTTTGGGATGTCGCCCAGCGCCTGCTGCTCCCGGAAGGCCTGCACGAAGTGATCCAGAGCGCCTTCCTCGATGGCCTGACGCAATCCCGACATCAGGGATTGATAGTAATGCAGATTGTGCAGTGTCAAAAGGATCGGTCCCAGCATCTCCTCTGCGCGAAAGAGATGGTGGATGTAGGCTCGGCTGTGCCCGATACAGGCCGGGCAACTACAGGCCTCGTCCAGCGGGCGGGAATCCTCCTGATGCCGTGCATTGCGCAGGTTGAGCGTGCCGCGCGGTGTATAGCCACGCGCTGTCCGCCCGGCACGCGTGGGGATCACGCAGTCGAACATGTCGATCCCCCGCTGCACGGCCTTGACGATGTCCTCGGGGGTGCCGACCCCCATGAGGTAGCGCGGGTGCTCCGCGGGCAGCAGTGGCAGTGTGAAGTCGAGGACCTGCAGCATGGTCTCCTGGCCTTCCCCGACAGCCAGCCCACCCACGGCATAGCCATCGAAGCCGATATCGATCAGGGCCTCAACGGAACGGCGGCGCAGATCCTCATGGACACTGCCTTGGACGATCCCGAAAAGGCCATAGCCGGGACGCGGCTGAAAGGCCTGCTTGCTACGGGAGGCCCAGCGCATGGATCGTTCCATGGAGCTTTCCGCCTCAGGGTAGGTGGCGGGAAAGGGGGTGCACTCGTCGAACGCCATGGTGATGTCGGCATCCAGGTGATGCTGGATCTCCATGGACAGTTCCGGTGTCAGCAGGTGCTTGCTGCCATCCAGATGGGACCGGAAGGTCACGCCCTCCTCGGTCATCTTGCGCAAGGCGGAGAGGCTCATGACCTGGAAGCCGCCGGAGTCCGTCAGAATGGGGCCAGGCCAGTTCATGAACCTGTGCAGGCCTCCCAGGCGTCCCACGCGCTCCGCGCCGGGACGCAGCATCAGGTGATAGGTGTTGCCCAGCAGGATCTGCGCTCCGCTTGCGGCCACCTGTTCGGGCAACAGGCCCTTGACGCTGCCCACCGTGCCAACCGGCATGAAGGCAGGGGTGTCAATGACACCATGTGCTGTCGTTACCTGACCGCGTCGGGCAAGACCGTCCTGGGCATGGAGGCTGAATTTGGTGCCGGTATCCTTGTTCATGAGCGCTCCAGCAGGGTCGAATCGCCGTAGGAAAAGAACCGATAGCCCTGCGCGACGGCGTGGGCGTAGGCGGCCTTCATGCGCTCGGTCCCGGCAAAGGCACAGACCAGCATGAACAGCGTCGATTTCGGCAGGTGGAAATTGGTCATCAACATATCCACACAACGAAATCGATAGCCCGGATAGATGAAAATTCCGGTTTCGCCATCAAAGGGGTTCAGGGTGCCATCCTCTGCGGCTGCGGTTTCCAGCAAACGCAAAGCCGTGGTGCCGACGGCCACGACGCGCCGCCCGCTTGCACGCGCCTGATTGACTCGCTCGGCGGTTTCCGGGGACAGGCGGCCGTATTCCAGATGCATCCGGTGTTCTTCGATGTTCTCGACCTTGACCGGCAGGAAGGTTCCGGCCCCAACATGCAGCGTCACCCATGCTGTCCCGATACCTCGCGCGGCAAGTCTGTCCAGCAATGACTCAGTGAAGTGCAGACCTGCGGTGGGGGCGGCGACGGCTCCGGGTTCGCGGGCGAAGGCGGTCTGGTAGTCCTGCCTGTCCCGGGTATCGGAGCCTGCTTCACGCTGGATATAGGGGGGCAGAGGCATATGCCCCTTTCGTTCCAGGACCGCGAGGAACTCTGCACCCGAGAGGGAAAAGTCGAGCTCGAGTTCCCCATCCTCAAGTTTGTGCAGAATATGCGCCGATAAGTCCTTATCGAATATGATCCGCTGGCCCTCGCGCAGGCGCTTTCCCGGACGGGCAAAGGCACGCCACCGTCCGTCTGCCGTTTGCCGGTGAAGCGTGACCTCGATCTGCACCTGATCACGGTGCCCGAAGAGCCGTGCCGGAATCACGCGCGTATCGTTGAAGACCAGAAGGTCATTCGGGCGCAGCAGGTCGGGCAGGTCATGCACCCGGTAATCTGCAAGCTCATTGCCTACATACAGCAGGCGCGCGCTTTCCCTGGGCTCGACGGGACGCTGTGCAATCAGCTCGCGTGGCAGGTGGAAATCGAAGTCGCTAAGCTGCATGAAGGTGGTTGCCACGGCTCCGGATCGGGTCAGGGTAGAGACCTTGTCTCAAGCTTTTACAGTTTGGCATTGCTCTAGCACTCTCGATCCGCAAGGCAAAGCCCTATCCCGGCCCCAAGGAGCCCAACAGGTCTCATACAATGACCCGGCACTTCACATATCTCGATACTCCGTGCCCGATCGCCTTTGCTCATCGTGGCGGGGCTCTGGAGGCCGAGGAGAATACGTTGGCGGCGTTCAAGCAGGCCGCCGATCTGGGCTATCGGTATATCGAAACGGACGTGCAGGCCACGCGCGATGGTGTGGCGGTGGTTTTTCATGACGAAAGCCTGGAGCGTCTGACCAATGCGCAAGGGTTTGTTTCGAACTACAGCTGGGCCGAGCTCAATCATGTGCGCACCAAGGGTGGTCAGGCCATACCGTGTCTGGAGGAGGTTCTCGACGCCTTTCCAGGCCAGCTCTTCAACATCGATCCGAAAAGCGATCTTGTCGTGGAGCCGCTGGCCCAGGCCATCACGGTCTGCAATGCTGTCCCCCGGGTTTGCGTGGCCTCATTTGACGGGGGGCGCGTACGGCGCCTGCGCCGTTTGCTGGGGAAGGATCTTTGCTGGGCGCCGGGGCACAAGGGAGTCGCCAGTCTCTGGCTGTCGGCCCATGGGGTGAAACTTCCCACCGGCTTTCCGACGGTCCAGGTGCCACCCCGTTACAAGGGCATTCCGCTCGTGACTAGCAGGCTGGTGCATACGGCACGGAAGCGCGGGGTCCAGGTTCACGTCTGGACTATAGACGAGGAAGACGAGATGGAACGACTGCTGGACCTGGGCGTCGACGGCATCATGACGGACCGTCCGAGCCTGCTGAAGGAGGTCCTGGTCCGGCGCAATCAATGGCAGGGAGGTTGAAGAAATGCCTGTGTGGATCCTGGTGGGCGGTGTCAGCGCGCTTCTGACGGTTCTGATCGGCGCCTTTGCGGCACATGGACTGGAAGCACGGCTGGACGAGAAGGCATTGGGTTGGATCGACACGGCCGTACGCTATCAGATGTTCCATGCGCTGGCCCTGATCGCCCTGGGTATCCTGGGCCGGCAGCCGGGTCGCGGCCTGGATATAACGATTGCCGGTTATGCCTTCACCGTGGGAACGCTGCTTTTCTGCGGCCTGCTCTATACCATGGCACTCGGCGCGCCTCGTTTTTTCGGGGCGATTGTCCCGGTCGGCGGCCTTGCCTTCATGGTCGGATGGATCTTCTTCATCCGCCATGCCTGGCGAATGCTGGGGTGATCTCAGCCCTGCCAGGGGCGGAAGTGCTTGCTGAGCGTCAGGGCCTGGGCGTGGTAGGAAGAGCCGATATCCGCGCCGTAGAGCTTCTCGGGGCGTGACGCGAGCTTCTCGTAGACCAGGCGTCCGACGGCCTGGCCGTCCTCGAGCACGAATGGGACTTCGTGGGAGCGAACCTCAAGTACGGCGCGCGTTCCCCCACTGCGATCCTCGCGCCAGCCGAAGCCCGGATCGAAGAAACCCGCATAGTGTACCCTGAATTCGCCGATCTGCGTGTCATAGGGAACCATCTCCGCCGCGTAATCGGGGGGTATGCGAACGCTTTCACGCGAGGCCAGGATGTAGAACTCGTTGGGATCGAGGATCAGCTGGTTGCGGGCACTGACGTAGAGCGGATCCCAGAATTCGGCAGGATCGCACACACCAATTCGTGAAAGGTCGATCACGGAGGTGTGACGCTTGGCCCGATAGCCGATCAGAGTCGTGTCGCCGCGTCCCTTGAGATCGACGGTGAAGACCAGTCCCTTGCGGATCTCGGCGGTACCGGGGTTGCCGCCGCCCGCCCCGACGATGCCGACCTCGTCGTGAAGATTCTTGAGGTCCTGGTCGTTCATGTCGGGAGTGCCGCGCCGCAGGCGCAGCTGGTTCAGGCGTACGCCGGGACGTACGAGTACGCTGAACGCATTGGGTGCGATTTCCGCATAGAGAGGGCCATGATATCCCTCCGGCACTTGGTCGAACTGCTCCGTGTTGTCGGCGATCAGGCGGGTGAAGACGTTGAGGCGTCCCGTGGAGGATTTCGGATTTGCCAGGCCGGAGATGTCCGCGGGCAGGGCAAGGCTCTCCTGCAGCGGCACGATATAGACACAGCCGACTTCCAGGACCGCGCCCTGCGTCAGGTCGATTGTGTGCATGGATAGTTCGTCGATGCGCTCACGCACCGTCTTGTCGCGACCCGGCAGGAAAGAGGCCCGCACGCGATAGGCCTTGGTCCCCAGTTGCAGGTCCAGGCTTGCCGGCTGAGTCTGGCCGACCAGGTTGTCCTCGTCGGAGCGCACCGCTCCCTGTCGGATCAGGTCCTCGATCGCCAGATCGGGCAGAATGCCGCTGCTGTTTTCCTGCACTGTCCGTAGCTTTGTCGTGGCCACCGGCGGGTCCTCCCTTGTAGACTGTCTTTTGGTAGCAGGGGGATCCTCCCGGAGCAACGCCCGGCAGCTGGTATGTTGCCGTCCACAGGAACAACAAGAGCCGTCTGGACCGCATCTCCATGAGCACTTTTCTTTTTACCCATGATGCCTGCCTGCGTCATGAGACCGGCCGTGGACATCCCGAGAATCCAGATCGCCTGCGTGCCGTCCTGCAGGCCCTGGAGGCGGAGGAATTCCGGGAGCTGCAATGGCGCGAGGCGCCACAGGCCAGTCGTGATCAGCTCACGCGGGTGCATCCCGAGAGCTATATCGAGCGTATCTTTGCGGCCCTGCCGGACGAGGGCGTTGGTTTCCTGGACGGTGACACGACTCTCTCGCCGGATTCGGGAGAAGCGGCCTTGCGGGCTGCGGGTGCGGCCTGCGCGGCGGTGGACGCGGTCATGATCGGGGATGCGGACAACGCTTTCTGTGCCGTGCGTCCCCCCGGCCATCATGCGGAACCGGCTCAGGCCATGGGGTTCTGTCTGTTCAGCAATATTGCTGTCGCTGCGCAGCATGCGCGCGTTTTCCACGGACTGCACCGTATTGCCGTGGTCGATTTCGACGTGCATCACGGCAACGGAACCCAGGCGGCCTTCTGGGACGACCCGGACCTGCTGCTGATTTCCACCCACCAGATGCCGCTCTATCCTGGTACCGGCGCCGCTTCGGAACGCGGGATTGCCAGCAATATCCTGAACATTCCCCTGCCGACAGGGGCGGGCTCGGAGGAGTTCCGAGAGGCTTTCTCCAACATCGTCCTGCCGCGCCTGTCGTCCTTTGCTCCGGACTTCGTGTTCATTTCCGCCGGCTTCGATGCCCATGAAGCTGACCCGCTGGCCGGCCTGAAGCTCCACGAGGACGACTTCGGCTGGGCAACCGAACAGACCGTCGAAGCGGCGCAGCACGGCTGCGGCGGCCGGGTTGTCTCGCTGCTGGAGGGCGGGTACGACTTGCGGGCACTTGGCAGTTCCGCGGCAGCGCATGTCAGGGCCCTAATGCAAACCTGAAGGTGACGGGAAAACGTTTGATATGACTGAAGAGACGACGGACGAAGAAAAGACTGGCGAAGAGACAACGGGCAAGGACATCTCCGAGATGAACTTCGAGGAGGCGCTTGAGGAGCTGAAACAGATCGTCACGCGTCTTGAGAAGGGTGAGGGGCGTCTGGATGAGGCTATCGATGCCTATGAACGCGGTGCCAAGCTGAAGGCGCATTGCGAGCTGAAACTGCGCGAGGCTCAGGCCAAGATCGAGAAGATCGGCATGGGGCCGGACGGGACGCCGCAAACGGAACCCTTGGATCAGAGCTGACCTCCGAATGCCAGGCCTGAGCTGATGCAGGATCGTTTGGCGCACACGGCGGCCCGGGTGGAAGCCGAGTTGGATCGACTCTTGCCCTGTCCTGAGGATGAGCGGTACCGCCTGGGTGAAGCGATGCGCTACGCCGTGCTGGGTGGCGGCAAGCGGCTGCGCCCCTTCCTGCTGCTGGAAAGCGCGGGACTGTTCGACGTGCCGGAGGACAGAGCCATGCGCGTGGCCGCCGCCCTGGAGATGGTCCATGGCTACAGCCTCGTGCACGATGATCTGCCGGCCATGGACGACAGCGAATTGCGGCGCGGCCGGGCTACGGTGCATCGAGCTTTCGATGATGCCACGGCTGTCCTGGCCGGTGACGCCCTGCTGACGGAAGCCTTTGGCGTGCTTGCCGATCCAGCCACCCACCCTGATGCGGAAGTGCGCATAAAGCTCGTCAAGGGGCTAAGCGAAGCTGCCGGCCTGCACGGGATGGCCGGAGGGCAGGCCCTGGATCTGGCCGCCGAATCTCAAGCGGGCGACCTGATGTTGAAGGACATCATTGCCCTCCAGGGCCGCAAGACAGGCGCCCTTATCGTTTATGCCTGCACGGCCGGAGCCGAACTTGGCCAGGCCGGAGATGAAGCCTATCGCGCCCTTGCCGCGTTCGGAGACAGGCTCGGGCTCGCGTTCCAGATTGCCGATGACCTACTGGACCATAGTGGAAGCGAAGCGGAAACCGGCAAACCCGTCGGCCGGGATGCAGACCGGGGAAAGGCGACCTTCGTCGATCTGTTGGGACCCGCAGGCGCCGAGGAGAAGGCCAGCGACCTTCTCGCAGAAGCCCGGGAATATCTTGATCTTTTCGGGCCAAAGGCCGATTTTCTGCGAGCCGTGACCGTGTTCGTTCTCGAGCGAAAAGCGTGACGGCTTCAGAATCCGACGGGTTCTGACCATATAAAAGGGTTGGCCCTTTAGCGCTGCAAGGAGTGACGATGAGTAAGACGCCGCTGCTGGACAAGGTTTCCACCCCGAGCGATCTGCGTCTGCTCGAGGAGGGGGATCTTCAAGCCCTGGCCGAGGAGCTGCGCACGGAAACCATAGATGCGGTTTCGCACACCGGCGGTCATCTTGGCGCCGGACTGGGGGTCGTCGAGCTGACCCTGGCGCTGCATTACATCTTCGACACCCCTCAGGACAAGCTGATCTGGGACGTGGGGCATCAGTGCTATCCGCACAAGATCCTGACTGGGCGCCGGGATCGTATCCGCACCTTGCGCCAGGAAGGCGGTCTCTCGGGTTTCACCAGCCGGAAGGAGAGCGAATACGACCCCTTCGGAGCGGCGCATTCCTCCACCTCCATCTCGGCGGGACTGGGCTATGCCATAGCGCGGGACCTGAAGCAGGAAGACCACCGGGTCGTCTGCGTAATCGGCGATGGCGCCATGTCGGCGGGCATGGCCTACGAGGCGATGAACAACGCCGGTGCACGGAATTCGCGCCTGATCGTCATTCTGAACGACAACGACATGTCCATCGCTCCACCCGTCGGGGCGATGAGCGCGCACCTCTCGAAGCTGCTGTCCTCGCAGTCCTATCAGTCCGTGCGCAGTTTCGGGAAGTCCCTCTCCCAGCGTTTCCCTGGGGCGCTGCAGAAGGCCGCCCAGAGGGCGGAGGAATATGCGCGCGGGTTCCTGACCGGCGGGACGCTGTTCGAGGAACTGGGCTTCTACTATGTCGGTCCCGTGGATGGGCACAACCTGAACCATCTGCTGCCGGTGCTGAAAAACGTGCGTGACACAGAGCACGACGGACCGATCCTGGTGCATGCCGTGACCCAGAAAGGCAAAGGCTATCCCCCGGCCGAGGAAGCCAAGGACAAGTATCACGGTGTTGCCAAGTTCGATGTGGTAACCGGGGAGCAGGCCAAGGCCGAACCCAAGGCCCCGTCCTATACCTCGGTCTATGCCAAGGCGCTGATCGGTGAGGCCGAGCGCGATGAGAGGATCGTCGCCATCACGGCTGCCATGCCGTCGGGCACCGGACTGGACAAGTTCGGGGAGCATTTTCCGGAGCGAACGTTCGATGTGGGTATCGCCGAGCAGCATGGGGTAACCTTCTGCGGCGGTCTGGCGGCAGCAGGGATGAGGCCTTTCGCGACGATTTATTCCACGTTCCTGCAGCGGGCCTATGACCAGGTGGTTCATGACATCGCGATCCAGTCGCTGCCGGTGCGTTTCGCCATAGATCGGGCCGGCCTGGTGGGGGCCGACGGTGCGACCCATCAGGGTTCCTATGACATCACTTATCTTGGCTGCCTGCCGGGCTTCATCCTGATGGCCGCCTCCGATGAAGCCGAGCTGATGCACATGGTGGCCACCCAGGTGCAGATCGACGATCGCCCCTCGGCCCTGCGCTATCCGCGCGGCGAGGGGCAGGGTGTCGAACTGCCCGAACAGGGTGTCCCGCTGGAGATCGGCAAGGGGCGCATTCTGCGCGAAGGGACTAAGGTGGCCATCCTGTCCTATGGCGGACGCCTGGGCGAAGCACTGAAAGCGGCCGACGAACTGGCGGCCCGTGGGCTGTCCGCCACCGTGGCCGATGCCCGTTTCGCCAAGCCACTGGATACGGACCTTGTTCGTCGCCTGTCCGCGGAGCACGAGGTGCTTCTGACCCTGGAAGAGGGAGCGATCGGTGGCTTCGGCAGCCAGGTCATGTACTGGCTGGCCGGTGAAGGCCTTCTGGAGAGCGGTGCCAAGGTGCGGCCGCTCTACCTGCCGGACCACTTCATCGACCATGGCAAGCCCGACAAGCAGTATCAGGCAATCGGACTCAGCGCCGAGGGAATCGTCGCTTCCGCCTTGCGCTCGCTTGGCTACAACGACGCCGATACCCGTCCCGCCACGGCATGAAGCGTCTCCGTTTCCCTGAGGCAGCACGGCTGCTGGGAAGGGGATACTCCAGGCGCTACAGGCTGACGGATTGGAAAACCGAGCTGGCGGCAACATTGCGGCTGGCCCTGCCGCTGGTGGCCCTGCAGCTTGGCCAGGTGGCCATCGAGACAACCGATGTCGTCATGATGGGCTGGCTGGGCCAGGACGCCCTCGCCGCCGGGGCGCTGGGCGTGCATGTCTTCATGTTCTTCTGGCTCTTCACGCTGGGCGTGCTCTCGGCGGTAGCTCCCATGATATCGCAAGCCATCGGCGCCCGTGACGAGGTCGGGGCCCGCCGGACCGTGCGGCAGGGGCTCTGGGCGTCGCTTCTGGTTTCCCTGCCGTCGATGGTCATACTCTGGTACAGCGAAGAGCTGCTGCTGCTGATCGGTCAGACTCCCATGGTTGCCGCGGACTCGCAGACTTATCTGCGGGCCGCGCTCTGGGCCTTTCCCGCCAGCATGGGGTTCGTGGTCCTGAGGTACTTCATTTCCGCCCTTTCGAGACCGCGTGCCGCGATGGTGGCCATGCTCTCCTGTGTGGCGCTGAACTTCGCGCTCAATGCTCTCCTGATGTTCGGCATGCTGGGATTTCCCCGCCTGGAACTTCTGGGCACGGGGATAAGCACGGCCCTGGTCCATACGGCCATGTTTCTGGGGCTACTGGTCTATGTGCTGAAAGACTCGCAGTTCCGGAAATACGATCTTCTGGTGCGCTTCTGGAAGCCGGATTGGCAGCGCTTGTGCCAGCTGTTGTCCCTGGGCCTGCCGATCGGTGTGATACTGATGAGTGAGGCAGGACTGTTCGCGGTTTCCTCGCTGATGATGGGCTGGCTCGGCACCACGGCCCTGGCGGCCCATGCCGTAGCCATGCAATGCGCGACCGTGACCTTCATGATGCCGCTTGGCGTCAGCCAAGCCGCAACCGTTCGTATCGGCCTGGCCGCCGGCGCCGGCAGTCGGGAAGGTGTGCGCCAGGCCGGCTGGATCGCCCTGGGCCTGGGACTGGCGTTCATGTCCCTGTCTGCCCTCATGTTCCTTACCATTCCCGAAGTGCTGATCGGCGCCTTCCTCAACCCTGACAATCCGGAGAATGCCGAGGCCTTTGCTCTTGGCATCTCTTTCCTGGCCGTGGCCGCGCTGTTCCAGTTGGCCGATGCGGGGCAGGTGGTTGGTGGCGGCATGCTGCGCGGCTTGAGCGATACCCGCGTTCCCATGATCTATGCTGCTTTCGGCTATTGGGGCATAGGTATCGGAAGTGCCTGGCTGCTGGCCTTTCCCATGGGGTACGAAGGTGTAGGTATCTGGATGGGACTAGCCTTCGGCTTGACCACGGTGGCGATCCTGGCCATTCGCCGTTTCGGCCGGCGGACCGAACTCGGCCTTCTGGAAAGGGCGGTTTACAGGGGATGAGCAGGGAACGCGCCGACAGGCTTCTGGTTCGCCGCGGTCTCGCCCCCAGCCGGGAACAGGCGCAGGCCTTGATTGCGGGAGGGCATGTGCTGGTCAACGGGCACAGGGTGAGCAAGGCCAGCCAGCTGCTTGCGCCTGACAGTGAGCTGAGTCTCGAGGCGTCCGGCCCTCAGCGGGTCTCGCGCGCCGGAGAGAAACTGGACCATGCGCTTTCCCATTTCGAGCTGAATCCTCGCGGCTGCGTCGGCCTCGACATCGGGGCCTCCACCGGCGGCTTCACCGAAGTCCTGCTGCGCAAGGGGGCGGCGCGGGTTTATGCTGTGGACGTCGGGCACGACCAGCTTGCGCCGGTCTTGCGGGGGGATCCGCGCGTGATCTGCCTGGAGGGGGTCAATGCGCGCCATCTGACATCCGGGGAAATTCCTGAAGAAGTGGACCTTCTGGTCTGTGATGCCAGTTTCATCTCGATTGCCAAGGTGCTGGAAAAAGCCATTTATTTCGTTCGGAAGGGGGGTGTTTTGGTGACCCTGGTCAAGCCGCAATTCGAGGTGGGACGTGGGCGTGTGGGCAAGGGCGGACTGGTACGCGATCCACAGCTGCACAAGGAGGTTTGTGAGGCGGCTGCCGACTGGTTGGCGGCCAAACCCGGCTGGCGCCTGCTGGGTCTGACGGACAGTCCTATTGCCGGCACTCGGGGCAACCGGGAGTTCCTCATGGCCGGACGCAGGGAGGATTGAGCCTGTCCTGTCAGGGCTGCTCCGAGATGTCGCGCTGCAGGAGATCTCTGTGCCTGTCCGCGGAGAGCGGACCCAGGTTGTCCAGAAGCGGGGCCAGGCGTTCTGTCAGCATCACGAGCTTTTCCAGTCTCGCCAGGACCTCGGGGCTTTCGATCCGCCCCGCAAAGGTCTGGCGCAGCCAGTCGAGCAGGGCTTCGTCGGGATCCGGGAAGGGCGCCAGGCGAACCTCTTGATCGGCGGACAGGCCGGCCTCGTTTCGCGCGATCTCGATGGCACGGCGCAGGCCGCCCAGTTCGTCCACAAGACCCATGTCACGGGCATCCTGGCCGCTCCAGATGCGTCCGCCCGCCGCCGCTTCCACTTGCGACTGGTTCAAGCCGCGTCCCCGGGCAACCTTTTCTGTGAAGTCCGCATAGACACGGTCCAGGCCCTCCTGGAAGCGTTCCCATTGGGTCTCGTCAAAGTCCTCGTTCGTGCTCCATATATCTGCGTTCTCGCCGGCCTTGGCTCCATCCCAATTTACGCCCAGGCGATCCCAGAGGCCTGTCAGCACCAGCTTGCCGCCTGCAACACCGATGGACCCGGTTATGCTGCCGGGCAAGGCGAGGATGCGTGTTGCGGGAGCGGCGATAAAGTATCCGCCGCTGGCAGCCACCGAGCTCATGGAAGCTATGACGGGAACACCGCTTTCCCGTGCCTTGACCACTTCGCGCCAAATCGTGTCGGACGCGACATAGGAGCCTCCGGGACTGTCTATGCGCAGCAGGATGGCCGCGACGTCGTCATCCGAGGCGGCCTCTGCTATGGCATCGCTGATGCGGTCGGCAGCAGCTCCGGCAGCGGAGAGGGCACCGCCTTCGCTGTTGCCCAGCATGATCTGTCCGTTGACATGAACGAGCGCGATGACAGGGGCGTCCTCGCCGGCCTCTTCCTGCCGGCTTCCGTAGTCGGCGATGGATACGAAGGGAGGCGCCGAGGATTCGCTGCCATTGCTGTCGCCCTCGAAGCGGCCCATCAGTTCGTCCCAATAGCCCAGCCGGTCCACAAGGCCGGCCTCCAGGGCCTCCTGCGCGGCGTAGGGTCCCTGATCGATGGCCTCCCTGGCGCGGGCCTCGTCCAGTCCGCGTCCCTCTGCAATGGAAGCGGCGACCTGGGAGAACCAAGAGTCGAGAAGCTGCTGCAGATTGCTGCGGACTTCGGGGGACATGCTCTCGCGTGTCAGCGTATCCGCCAGGCCCTTGTACTCCAGGCGCTGATCGAAGCGGACCTCGACATCCCAGTCTTCCAGGACTTCTGCAAGAAAGGGGGTTTCCATCTGGAAGCCGATGAGATCCAGGTCACCGGAGGGTTGCAGCCAGATTTCGTCCATCGCCGTGGCCAGGTGGTAGTGCAGGGTCCCGTTCCCCGCTTCCCCGAAGCTTTCCGCAAACCCGATGGCGAACTTGCCGCTATCCTGGAAATCGTTCACCAGGCTGCGCAGTTCCTGTGCTTCGGCGGCGCTCAGATTGCCATATCCGAGCCGCACCACGAGGCCTTCCACAGCAGAGTCCTCGGCAGCCCGTTCCAGGGATTGTGTCAGGCTGGTCAGGCTGGGAGTCCTGCCAAGGCCTGAAATCGGCAGGCTCGGAGCGGACGCGTCCTCTGCCAGACCGTCTGCCGTGTCGAGCATCAGGACCATCCGCGAGGGCAACTCCTCCTGGCCCGTCCAGTCCTCGAAGTGGCTCTCGAAGTGCGTGAAAAGGAAGGCCACGCCCGCTACCAGCAGCAGGGCGAGAAATCCCACGCTTGCCAGGAAGCCGACCAGGCACTTCAGCAGGAAGACCACGAGACGCATTGGGCAGGGCACTCCAGCGGATGTTGCAATTCACTGTAACGGTCGTCATACAGCGCTTCCAGGCAGTCTTATACGCCATGCACCGGGAAGGAAAGATCAGGCAAGCAATGGGACGCCGTGCACGAAAGGGAGGAGGCCGGCAGGCAGTCGTTGAGATCGAGGCCCTGGGCGGGCGAGGGGATGGCGTGGCCACCCTCGAAGGCCGGCCTGTCTTCGTGCCCGTGACCTTGCCGGGCGATCGCCTGCGGGTGCGGCTGACGGCCGAGAAGGCCGGCGGTTGGCGGGGCGAACCGCTGGAGCTTCTCGAGGAAGGGCCGGATAGAATGGAGCCGCCCTGTCGGCACTTCGGCCCTTGTGGCGGCTGTCAGCTGCAGCATCTTTCCAAGGAGACATACGACTCGTGGAAAAGGAACCTGCTCGTCCAGGCGTTGAGCCGGGCTGACGTGCAGGCTGGAGAGATCGGGCCGTTGCGCCAGGTTTCCCCTCGTACGAGACGTCGTGCCCTGCTGGCGGCGCGACCTTCGGGGGACGGGGTAGAGCTTGGTTTCCGCGAGCGGTTCAGCCATCGGATCGTGGCCCTGAAAGAATGCCACATCCTGACGCCGAGCCTCTTCAGCTTGTGCCGAACTCTCAAGAAATACTTACAGCCATTTCTGGAAAAAGATGAAATTGCTGATCTTTATATCGCGGAAGTGGACAATGGCTTCGATGTCCTTCTCAGTGGGGTGGGCGCGCCAGATCTGGAAGCACGAGAGGTGTTCGCGAACCCTGAACGGTTGCCCGAGATCCGGCGGTTTGCCTGGCGCGAGGCGTCGGATGCGCCTGTCGAGCCTGTGGTTGAACGCTCTGCACCTGAGGTTCGCTTTGGAGAGGTTATCGTTCGACCGCCGCCGGGCGCGTTCCTCCAGCCGACTGCGGATGGCGAAAAGCTATTGGTCGAGACCGTTCTGGAAGGTGTTCCCGCAACGACGGGATCCGTGCTGGACCTCTTTTCGGGCTGTGGAACCTTCACGTTTCACCTGGCGCAAAGGGCGTCGGTCAGGGCTGTCGAAGGAGAGAGCACAACTCTCTCCGCTTTGCAGGCGGCAGCCAATGGCCACGGGCTTGCCGGGCGCGTCCAGGCCGAACACAGGGATCTTTTCCGCCAGCCCCTGAGGCCCGAGGAACTGAACGGCTTTGATGTCGTCGTTTTCGATCCCCCGCGCAGCGGTGCAAAGGAACAGGCGGCGCATCTGGCGGACAGCTCGGTGCCTTGCGTGATCGGCGTTTCCTGCAATCCGGCGACTTTCGCGCGCGACGCCGCCATTCTGGCCGAGGGCGGATACAAACTGGAGAGCGTGGTCCCGGTGGACCAGTTTCTCTGGGCGGCGCATCTGGAGGTGGTCGGTATCTTCACGCGTGCTTGACCGTGCCGCGTGCAGAGGCATAAATGCGAGCATGTTCGGACTTCCCTCCCTTACCAAGCTACTGGTGCTGGTGGTCGTCGTGCTGGTTGTCTGGTACGGCTTCAAACTGGTCAACCGCCTGGATGCCGCCCGCAAGTCGGAGGCCAAGCTGCGGGCGTATGAGCGCGAGAAGGAAGAGGAAGCGCGCAAGGCCAGAGGCGAGGTCGAGGAGATGCAGGCCTGTGGCTATTGCGGCGCCTATGTTCCGGCCAGCCATCCCCAGAATTGCGGGCGCGCCGACTGTCCCTACTGACAGCGTAACCTACTGAGCCAGCACCTCTGCTGCCTCCCGTGTTCGATCCACCGAGCCGGCAACCTGCGTCGCGGCCTGTCGTATGGCGGAGATATTCTCCGAGAAATTTCCGATTGTTTGCGAGATGTCCGAGATGTTCTCGGAGACCGCCCCTGTGACCGCGCTTTGCTGTTCCATGGCCGAGGTAATTTCGACAGCGCTATCCTTGGCGTCCTGTACAGAGGCCTGGATACGCTCCAGCGCCTTAGCGGAATCTTCTGAAACCTGCTGAATACTTCTGATCTGTTCTGAAACCTGCTCCGTGGCCTGTCCGGCCTGTCCGGCCAATGTCTTGACTTCGCTGGCCACGACGGCAAATCCCTTGCCAGCGTCTCCAGCGCGGGCGGCTTCAATGGCGGCATTCAGGGCAAGCAGGTTGATGTGGCCCGCTATCCCCTGAATGGTTTCGATGATCGTACTCATGGAAGATGCTGAATCGGCCATGTGACGAGTCGATTCATTGGCTTTCCGGGTTTGCTCCAGCATCTGTTCCGTCGCATCCCGTGTTTCGATCATATTGTGCGAGACGTGCCGCACCGTAGTAGCCAGTTCCTCAGCGCTGGCGGCTACGTCACGCGCCATCGTCGAGGCATTGTCCACCATGCTCACGGCCTCTTCAGCCCTGCTGTCCAGTCCAGCGATACTCTGGTCGACCTCTATGAAATTGGTATCGAGAATCGATTTGAGCTTCAGCAGCATGCTGACCTGATCGGTGACGTCGCTGGCAAATTTCACGACCTTGATGGGTCGTCCCTCGTGGTCCAGCACAGGGTTGTAGCTGGCTTCGATCCATACGGCTTTTCCCTGCTTGGTCAGGCGCTTGAACTGGTCGGCATGAAACCTCCCCTGGGACAACGCCTGCCAGAAATCGGCATAGGCCGCGCTTTCGCGTTCTTCGGGCTCCACGAATAGGCTGTGATGACGGCCTTGCACCTCTTCCAGGGTGTATCCCATGAGTTTCAGGAAATTCTCGTTGGCTGTCAGGATGTGGCCTTGCGGATCAAACTCGATAATGGCCTGCGAGCGGCTGGTTGCATCCAGGATGCTCTGAAGCATTAGCCGTTCGTTGATCCGAGCCGATACATCGCTTGCAAACTTGACCACCTTGAGCGTTCGTCCTCGCGAATCAAGAACCGGACTGTAGGTTGCTTCCATCCATATACGCTGTCCGTCGCGGCCGATCCGCAGGAATGTGGCTTGCCGGGCGTTTCCGCTGCGTAGCGCTTCCCAGAAGGCCTTGTATTCCTGCGTTTCACTCTCGCCTTCCGGCAGGAGTATCCTGTGATGTTGTCCAAGGATATCCTGCAGGCCGTACCCAGTGATGTTCAGGAAGTTCTGGTTGGCCTCCAGTATGTGCCCGTGAGGGTCGAATTCGATGCGTGCCATCGATCGGTCGAGCGCAACAAAAACCTGGTCGGCGGCGCGTTTGTCGCGACCGGAAAGCAATTCCTTGAAAGACATCTTTGTTTCATTCCTTGATCTTATGACTACCTGTCGTCGGGGTGTCTCTCATCCCACATGCATGTCCTGATACGCGTAGGTAGACCATTCGGATGAACCGAACCGCGGGGTAAATTCAGTAATTTATATTTCTCAATGCGTTACTTGTTGAAATTCTCTTTTCATATCATTTTGCGACCGACCCGAAGGCCTGTGCGGGGCATTCGAAGGGGGAAGGCTTGGAGTATGGATACCAGGATGGTGGTGGGGAGAAGGGGCTGCCCTCCGGCGGCTTGATTTGCCGACCTCCTCTCTATAGGGTGCGCTCGCCTTCAGAAGCGCAATTCCGATTGTTTTCATGCCCAAGATCGCTGCCGACCCGAAGACCTGTTTCCAGAGTCTGATACTCAAGCTGCAAAGCTATTGGGCGGAGCAGGGCTGCGTCCTGCTGCAGCCCTATGACATGGAGGTGGGCGCCGGCACTTTCCATCCGGCTACGACCCTGCGGTCCCTGGGGCCGGAGCGGAACTGGAACTGCGCCTATGTCCAGCCGTCGCGCCGCCCGACCGACGGCCGCTATGGCGAGAATCCCAATCGGCTGCAGCATTATTACCAGTTCCAGGTCCTGATGAAGCCGTCGCCCGCCGACATCCAGGAGCTCTATCTGGGCAGCCTGGAGGCCATGGGAATCAATCCCCTGGAGCACGACATTCGTTTCGTCGAGGATGACTGGGAAAGCCCGACACTTGGCGCCTGGGGGCTGGGTTGGGAGGTCTGGTGCGACGGCATGGAGGTCACCCAGTTCACCTATTTCCAGCAGGTGGGCGGTATCGACTGCGACCCGGTGCCCGTCGAGCTGACCTACGGGCTGGAGCGCCTGGCCATGTACGTGCAGGGCGTGGACAACGTCTATCACCTGGACTGGGACGGCCTGCCCGAGGCCAGAGGCGGCAAGTGCTACGGCGATGTCTTCCTGCAGGCCGAACGGGAGTTCTCGGCCTATAATTTCGAGCATGCGGAGACGCAGCGGCTGTTCCGCCATTTTGCCGATGCGGAGGCGGAATGCGCCCTGCTGCTGGAACAGAAGCTGGCCCTACCAGCCTATGACCAATGCATGAAGGCAAGCCATCTCTTCAATCTGCTGGATGCGCGCGGTGTTATCTCGGTTACCGAGCGGCAGGCCTATATCGGCAGGGTGCGCGCACTTGCCAAGGGCTGTTGCGAGGTTTGGGTGAGCAGCTTTGCCGGGAACGAACAGGCACGGGAGGCGACAGGTGCCTGAACTGCTGCTGGAGCTTTTCGGGGAAGAAATCCCGGCGCGCATGCAGGCACGCGCACGCGCCGATCTGGAGCGTCTCCTGGGCGACAAGCTGGGGGAGGCTGGCCTTGCCCATGAAGGACTCGAGACCTTTGTGACGCCGCGCCGCCTGACGGCCGTCGTGCGGGGGCTGCCCGAACGGCAGCCCGATGTGAGCGAAGAGCGCAAGGGGCCGAAAGTCGGCGCCCCGGAAAAGGCGGTGGAAGGCTTCGTGAAGGCCAATGGCCTGAACGATATCTCCGAGGCCGAGGTGCGCGAGACGCCAAAGGGGAGTTTCTATTTCTCTGTACGTCACATTGAGGGGCGTGCCACACGCACGGTCCTGCCGGAAATCATTTCAGCAGCACTGCTGGGTATTTCCTGGCCGAAGTCCATGCGGTGGGCGAGTGGGCAGGGGCGCTGGGTCCGCCCGCTGCACAGGATTGTCGCGCTTTTCAACGGCGAGCCGGTGGGTGATGCCATCAACCTGGCTGACAGGGGGTTCGAGGTCGCGCATGCCGGTGTCATCGGCCATCGCTTCCTGGCACCGGGTCCGTTCGAGGTGGAGTCCTTCGAGGACTATCAGCGCCAGCTGCGCGAAGCCTATGTCATTGTGGATCAGGAGGAGCGTCGTCGCCTGATCGTCGAGCAAAGCGCGTCACTCGCGCATTCCGCCGGCCTGGCCGTGCGGCCGGATCCGGGATTGGTGGACGAGGTGACCGGCCTAGTGGAGTGGCCGGAAACCCTGATGGTGCCGATCCCCAAGGACCTGATGGACCTGCCGCCCGAAGTGCTGATCACGGCCATGCGCAGTCACCAGCGCTATTTCGCCATGATCCGGCCCGATGGTGCGCTTGCGGATCGTTTCCTGCTGGTGGCCAACATGCCCGCGCCCGAAGGCTCGACCATTCGCGAGAATATCATTTCCGGGAATGCACGGGTGCTGCGCGCGCGCCTGGATGATGCGCGCTTCTTCTGGGACCAGGACCGCAGGCAGAGCCTGGAAAGCCGGGTGGCAGCGCTTTCGCAGATGGTCTTTCACGCCCGGCTTGGGACGCTTGCCGACAAGGTCGTGCGGATCGAAGCCCTGGCCGTGGGACTGGCGCATCGCATGGACGGAGCGGACGTGGATCGGGTTCGCTCGGCCGCACGGCTGTGCAAGGCCGATCTCACGACCGAGATGGTGGGGGAATTCCCGGAACTGCAGGGTGTCATGGGGCGCTATTACGCGCGCCATGACGGGGAACACGAGGAAGTGGCCCGGGCCGTGGCCGAGCACTACTCGCCCCTGGGGCCCAACGATGCCTGCCCCGACGAACCGGTTTCCGTGGCCGTGGCGCTGGCCGACAAGATCGACACCCTGGTCGGCTTCTGGACGATCGACGAGAAGCCGACCGGGTCGAAGGACCCATATGCCCTGCGCCGCGCGGCGTTGGGCGTTATCCGCCTGATTGTCGAGAACGGACTGCGCCTGCCACTGCTTGAGGTTTTCAAGGGGGCGGCCGAGGCCTATACGGGACCGGAGACGCGGTCTGTCGAGACGTCCCTGATGGAATTCCTGGCGGAGCGGCTGAAGGTGACACTGCGTGACCGCGGTGTGCGCCATGACCTGATTTCCGCCGTGTTCGCCCTGGGGGACGAGGATGACCTGGTGCGCTTGCTGGCGCGGGTGGAGGCCCTGGAGGCTTTCCTGAACAGCGATGACGGGGCCAACCTGCTGACGGCCTGGCGTCGTGCGGCAAACATCGTGCGGATTGAATCCAAGAAAGACGGCCGTGTGTTCGAAGGAGACGTGCAAACCGCGCGTCTCGAGGAATCGGCGGAGGCCAATCTACATGAGGCGCTGGAAAAAGCGTCGGCCGAAGCCCGAGCGGCCCTGGGGAGGGAGGATTTCGCAACGGCCATGGCGGCCCAGGCGGCTTTGCGCCGTCCTGTGGACGCCTTCTTCGACAGTGTGACGGTCAATGCCGAGGACAGGGAGTTGCGGGAAAATCGCCTCAACCTTCTGGCTCGCATCGGACTGACGCTGGGGGAAGTGGCCGATTTTTCGCAGATTGAAGGATAGACAAGGCGCGTCAAGCAGCGCTGACTATCGGGAGAAAGTGTCAAGATGTCCAAGTGGGTTTACAACTTTGGCGGCGGAGACTCCGAAGGTCGTTCCGATATGCGCAACCTTCTCGGTGGCAAGGGGGCGAATCTGGCCGAGATGGCTTCCATCGGCCTGCCCGTACCGCCGGGTTTTACCATCACGACGGAAGTCTGTGCGCATTTCACGGAAACCTCGGAGTATCCCGACGATGTGGCCAAGCAGGTCGAAGAAGGGCTGAAGCACATCGAGCAGATTACCGGTGCAAAGTTTGGCGATGCGAGCAATCCGCTTCTGGTTTCCGTGCGCTCGGGCGCGCGTGTCTCCATGCCTGGCATGATGGATACCGTCCTCAACCTTGGCTTGAACGACAGCACGGTCGAGGGGCTGGCACGCCAGTCCAACGATGAACGTTTCGCCTATGACAGCTATCGCCGCTTTATCCAGATGTTCGGGGATGTGGTTCTGGGCGTGGACCACTATCACTTCGAGGAGATCCTGGAACTGGCCAAGGAAGACCGGGGAGTCAACTTGGACACGGAGCTGACGGCCGAGGACTGGAAAGGCGTCATCGAGCAATACAAGGCGAAGATCGCCGATGAGATTGGCACGCCCTTCCCGCAGGACCCCAAGGACCAGCTCTGGGCGGCCATCGCCGCTGTCTTCCAGTCCTGGACCAACCAGCGCGCAGTGACCTATCGGCGCCTGCACCAGATTCCCGAAGCCTGGGGCACTGCCGTGAACATCCAGGCCATGGTCTTCGGCAACATGGGTGATGACTGTGCGACCGGCGTGGCCTTCACGCGCGACCCCTCCACCGGCGAGAACGAATTCTATGGCGAGTATCTCGTGAACGCCCAGGGTGAGGACGTGGTCGCCGGTATCCGCACGCCGCAGAACATCACGGTGCGCAGCAAGGAAAAGCAGGGCTCGGACATGCCGGCCATGGAAGAGGTCATGCCGGACGTCTTCCGCCAACTGCTGGAGGTGCGCGGCCTGCTGGAACAGCACTATCGCGACATGCAGGACATCGAGTTCACGGTGCAGGGCGGCAAGCTCTACATGCTGCAGACGCGCGCCGGCAAGCGGACGGCCAAGGCTGCGCTCAAGATTGCCGTGGATATGGTCCAGGATGGCGTCCTCACCGAAGAGGAGGCAGTCCAACGCGTTGATCCGGCCTCTCTCGACCAGCTGCTGCATCCGACACTGGATCCCGAAGCCGAGCGCAAGGTCATCGGGCGCGGCCTGCCGGCATCGCCCGGGGCCGCTTCCGGCGCCATCGTGTTCACCGCCGACAATGCCGAGAAACTGGCGAACGATGGGCAGAAAGTCATCCTCTGTCGTATCGAAACCAGCCCCGAGGACATCCATGGGATGCACGCGGCCAAGGGCATCCTGACGACACGCGGCGGCATGACCAGCCATGCAGCCGTCGTGGCACGGGGCATGGGGCGTCCCTGCGTGGCCGGTGCCGGGGAATTGCGTATCGATTACAAGAGCGGCGTGCTGAGGGCTGGCGCCGTGGAATTGAAGGAAGGGGATCTGATCACCCTCGACGGAGCCACGGGCGAGATCATCCAGGGCCATGTGCCAACCGTCGAGCCCGAGCTGAGTGGGGATTTCGCGCACCTGATGGAGTGGGCCGATCGCGTGCGGACACTGAAGGTGCGCACCAATGCCGAAACACCGACCGACTGTCGGACGGCCGTGAGTTTCGGGGCCGAGGGCATCGGACTCTGCCGGACCGAGCACATGTTCTTCGAGGCCGACCGTATCGTGGCGGTACGCGAGATGATCCTGGCCGAGAGTGAGGAGGGTCGCCGCAAGGCGCTGGAGAAGCTCTTGCCGATGCAGCGCCAGGACTTCATCGACATCTTCCGCATCATGAAGGGCCTGCCGGTCACCATTCGCCTGCTGGATCCGCCGCTGCACGAGTTCCTGCCCAATGGCGAGGCGGAAATCGAGGAAGTGTCCCGCTCGGCGGGTGTGCCCGTGGAACAGACGCGGGCCCGCATGCTTAAGCTGCACGAGGTGAATCCCATGCTGGGACATCGCGGCTGTCGACTGGGCATCACCTATCCCGAGATTTACGAAATGCAGGTGCGGGCCATCTTCGAGGCGGCCGTCGAGGTACACAAGCGGGATGGCGATACCATCGTTCCGGAAATCATGATTCCGCTGGTCTCGGTCAAGAAGGAACTGGAGATCCTGCGTGCGCTGGTGGAGCGGGTGGCCCAGGAGGTCATGGAGCACCACACCCAGAAGATTCAGTACCTGGTTGGCACCATGATCGAACTGCCGCGCGCCGCCTTGCGCGCCGCCGACATTGCAGAGGAGGCGGATTTCTTCTCGTTTGGGACGAACGACCTGACCCAGACAACCTTCGGCCTGTCGCGAGATGATGCCGGCAATTTCCTGCCGTCCTATCAGTCTCAGGGCATTCTGGAACAGGATCCCTTCATTTCGCTGGACCAGGAGGGTGTCGGCGAACTGGTAAGCATTGCCACCGAGCGCGGGCGCAAGGCTCGGCCGGGGATCAAGCTCGGCATCTGCGGCGAGCACGGCGGGGATCCATCCTCGATTCGCTTCTGCCACGAAACCGGCCTGGAATATGTCAGCTGTTCGCCGTTCCGGGTGCCGATCGCACGCCTGGCAGCCGCCCAGGCAGCACTCGAGGAAGCCGAACGCGACGTCTGATTACGCAGTCAAGGGGCCTTGGGCCGAAAACCGCCCGGAGCAAAGCGCTTCGGGCGGTTTTGTTACGCAGGCTTGCGGAAGACAGCCATGATCACGGCCAGGCGTGCGCTGTCCAGATTGCGCCTCAGGTTCCTGGCCATGTCCATGAACTCGGGCCCCAATATAGCCGCCGCGCCAACGGCCTGGTCCTGTTTGGATTGTGTCTCCAGATTCTTTTGTGTTGTTCGCGTATCGCTCGTCTTGTCCAGCCAGCGCTCTTCCTCGAAGCCGGCGCCGTCTATGAGATCTCGCAGTACTGCGGGTGGGACCAGGTATGATTGCTCCGCGTGCTGGGCCCAGGGGGTCGGATAGATCACGTCCTGGCGTTCACCGGCGGTGATTTCGTGAATGCCGAGTGCTCCGCCTGACCTGAGAACCCGGAAGATTTCGCGATAGAGAGCTGGCTTGTCGGCGATGTTCATACCGGTGTGCTGCAGCCAGATCACATCGAAGGCCGCATCGGAAAAGGGCTGCCGTGTGGCGTCGCCGCAGAGGAACCGGGCTGAAACAGGCGGTTCGAGCCAGTCCGTGATCCGCCGGGCGGCCCGGCAGTAGGCCTCGGTCAGGTCGAGGCCCACTGCACGAACGTTGTGATCGTGAGCGGCCTGCCGGACCGGTCCCCCGATACCGCAGCCGATATCGAGCAGAGTCTGCCCGCTGTGCAGATTCGTCAGGTCGGCCAGTTCGCTCGTGGCCCGGTGGCCGCGGGTGTGGAACTGGTCAAAGGCACGCAAGGTCTCTGAGGTGACTGGCAATTTCCTGTCCTCCAGCAGGCGTGCCAGTGCAGGGCTGAGGTCTCCGTTGCGGGAATAGTGCGCTGTTATCCCGCTGTTGCGGGTGGACTCTGCAGGATGCATCGGGACTCCCGGATCAGAGGCGATCAAAGGCAAGATAAAGATTGACGCAATGCAGCACGAACCCGCAAGAGAAAGCGCATGAGTGACTCTCCAGCGACAGAAACGACCGCTGTGGACAAGGCTGCCGTGGCGCGCGCCCTGGCAGCCATCGAGCGGCATTCCGAGTCGGCGGAAACCCTGTGCCTGCTCACGCAAGCCTACCAGGCGCCAAGGGGCCATGTGATCGGCGTGACCGGACCTCCGGGCGTCGGCAAGTCCACGCTGGTGCGCGGCCTCATACAAGCAAATCGCCAGCAGGGCCTGAACGTGGCCGTGATCGCCGTGGATCCCTCGTCCCGGCAAAGTGGAGGTGCACTGCTGGGCGATCGCGTGCGTCTGGGGGGCGATCCCGAGGATGAGGGGCTGTTCGTACGCTCGATGGCGGCACGGGATCGTCTGGGTGGGCTGGCCGATATAACCTGGTCGGCTGCGATCTATCTCAGAGCCCGGTATGACCGCGTGATCGTGGAGACAGTGGGTGTGGGACAGTCGGAAACGGATGTGGCCGGAGTGGCGGATTCAGTTGTCTTCTGCGTCCAGCCCGGCAGTGGCGATGTGCTGCAGTTCATGAAGGCCGGCATCGCCGAAATTCCGCATGTGGCGGTGGTGACCAAGGCGGATATGGGAACGCCCGCTCACAAGGCGGAATCCGACCTGCACGAAGCCCTTCCCGCCAAGGCCAGGGATGGAAGCGAGATCGAGATCCTGCGGCTTGGGCTGCAGGTCTCCGACGGTGTTGATCCCTTGATGACCTGCCTGGAAAACCGTTGGGGTTGGTTGCAGGCGGTCCCGGATCGTTTGATGGCGGCACGTAACGCGCAGGCGGAACACTGGCTGCAGGAGGCTGTGCGAGCCCGTTACGGACGCGAAGGCCTCAAACGTTGCGGAGCACTGGCACTAACCCCAGGCGAGGCGCCTTTCGAGCGCCTGGCCCGTATCAGTGCCGTCTTGTCTAGAAGCCTGCCCACTCGGGTTTGCGAGGCGTGAGCCTGGCCTCTCCGGACTGCAGTTCCGGCGTTTCCTCGTTCTTGAAGGTGTCCAGGCGCAGCAGAGCCAGTGCGTGCCCATTGGCGGAGGAACGGATCTGACCCACCTGCTTGCCGTTCAGGGTCACCGTGCTGCCAACCTCGGGCAGGGGGCCCTCCACCTCGACCGGGAGCAGGCGCTTCTTGACCAGTCCGCGATACTTGGTGCGTGCGGTCAGTTCCTGGCCCATGAAGCAGCCTTTCTGCCAGTCCACACCGCCCAGTTCGTCAAAGCCGTTCTCCAGCAGGACAGCCTTCTCGATTTCCATGTCGCGACTGCCATCGGGAATGCCGAGGGCAATGCGCCTGCTTTCGTAGTCATCTCGCTCTCCTGGTGCGGTCCCGAGTTCTTTCAGCAGTTCGGCCGATTTCGCTCGCGGCGCGATCAAGCGCAGGCCTACATCGGCATGGCGCGGATCCCGTAACAGAATGCCTTCGCCGATGGGGCGACTGGCCCCGGCCTGATCCGGCAGCGAGACATGCTCGGGGATCTCGCCATAGAGGGCGTGGACCTCGAAATCCTCGCTCAGGTCCGCCATCTCCACTTGCGAGCGCAGCTTGTAGATCTTCAGTCGCTTCATCAGGTCCTGCCGGCGGGCCGCTTCGATATCAAGCCAGAAGGTGCCCTGGGACGGTTGGGCGATGAAGAAATCGTGGAGATACTTGCCCTGGGGCGTCAGGAACGCTGCCCATATAGCCTGCTCGGCGGTCACCCGGTTGACGTCGTTGGTGACGATGCCCTGCAGGAAGTCCCGCAGGTCGTTGCCACTGAGTGACAGCAAACCGCGCTCTTCAAGTTTTACGGCGAAAAATCTGCTCATGCTGTTATCCTTCCCTTGCTGATCTAGGTAGGTGACCGGACGAGTCGGAACAAGAAGGTTCCAGGGAAATGCCGGTCCTCAGTGGGGGCTTTGCATGCGCGTGATGCATATTGCCGATTTCGGCCGGGACGACCTGGCGCTTTCCAGCCTGTTTGCCAGGATATGTTCCGCATTTCACGACCCCATCTGGCGCGACGAGGTGGGGCAACAGGTTGTGATCCGGCACAATGCTCTGCCTGTCGAACACCTTGAAGTCCTTGGCCTTAATCTGGAAAGGCTACCCTTTCGGCGCTGGCTGGATTTCTCGACGTCTTCACGGATTTCCGAAAGGCTTCAGATCGTCCATCCCGATGTGGTTCTGGTCTGGCGCCCGGAGGCAATGGGCAGCCTTCGACTGGAGAGTCACCGCTGTCTTGTCGGCGTGGTCAGTAATTATGGCTCCATTGCCCCGTGGCGTTCCTGTCACCGGCTGATCGCGCTGAACGAGGATCTGGGAGACGCCGTACTTGAACAGGGCTGGCCCGAGGACCTGCTGGACCTGCCGGCCATGCCTGTCCTGAACGAGATCGGCCAGGCTTTTCCCCGAAAGGCCCTGAACACCCCGAGTGCTGCCGATCTTCTGGTGAGCACGCCGCTGACGAAAGGGGATTCGGGATCCATGCACCTGATCCGGGCTCTGGCCGACATGAAGGATGCCTTTCTCTGGCTGATTGCACCGCGCCGCGATCACAGGAAACTCGAAGCCTTGGCCAGCCGTCACGAGACAGTGAGTCGCCTGCGCCTGCTGGAGCCGGGCCTGGATAATAGAGCTCTGTATGCGGCGGCGGACGTTGTCGTCGCGGCCGGGACCAACGACAACCTGGGGTATGGGGTGGTCGAAGCCTGGAGTCAGAGTCGGCCCGTGGTGGGAACGGGCGGAATGGGGCCTGCCGGTTTGATCCGGCATGGGGACAGTGGCATGCTGAGCCCGGCTGGGGATGCAAGAGCCCTTGCGCGCACATTGAAGCGCGTTTTGCGGGATCCGATGCTTTATGATCGCCTTGCCGCAGGGGGAAGGCGCGTCTATGAAGCACATCATCAGGAAAACCTGGCTTTGGAGCACTGGATGGCGTGCTTTTACCGGGCTCAGGGACAGGCGGTTCCGGTTGGATCCACCGGCCGGACTTCCGAGGAGCCGGGCGGGCATGCCGACATCACGGCCTGACATCTCGGACTGGAGTTTCTTTCATGGCTGCAACATTCGATCTGCTTCTCAAGGGCGGTTATGTCTTTACGCCGAATGGTCCCGTTGAAGGGGACGTCGCCGTCTCCGAGGGCCGTATCGCCGCTATCGGGCAATTCGAGGAGGGAGCGGCCAGGGACGTCCTGAATCTACAGGGACTGACGGTTCTGCCTGGCGTGATCGACAGCCAGGTGCATTTCCGCGAACCCGGCCTGGAACACAAGGAGGACCTGGAAAGCGGCACGCGTGCGGCAGCCCTGGGCGGTGTTACGGCGCTATTCGAAATGCCCAATACCAACCCCTCTACCCTGACCGCTGAGGCCCTGAACGAGAAACTGAGCCGAGCACAAGGACGCGCCTGGACGGATCATGCTTTCTACATGGGCGCAGCCGAGGAGAATGCGGAGAAGCTGGCCGAGCTCGAGACGCTGCCCGGCTGCTCGGGTGTGAAGATCTTCATGGGGTCCTCGACAGGCAGCCTGCTGGTCGAGGATGACGACTCCCTGCGCCGCGTCCTGGCCAGCGGTCGTCGCCGCGTCGCCGTTCACGCCGAGGACGAAGCGCGGCTGCGGGAGCGTGTTTCGGTCATCGAGGACGGCAGCGGCTCTGAAATGCATCCTGTCTGGCGCGATGTGGAAACCGCGGCCAAGGCGACCAGGCGCATCATCGCGCTATCGCGCGAGACGGGACGGCGCGTGCACGTCCTGCATATCACGACGGGCGACGAGGTCGACCTGCTGGCCGACTGCAAGGAGCTGGTGACCTGCGAGGTAACGCCCCAGCACCTGACCCTGTCCGCCCCGGAATGCTATGAGCGGCTAGGGGCGCTCGCCCAGATGAACCCGCCGATCCGGGATGCTTCCCACCGCGAAGCCCTCTGGGAAGGGGTGCGCCAGGGGGTGTTCGATGTCCTGGGCTCCGACCATGCCCCGCATACGCGGGACGAGAAACAGGGGACCTATCCCCGTATTCCCTCCGGAATGCCCGGGGTTCAGACCCTGCTGCCACTGATGCTGGACCACGTGAACGCCGGTCGCTTGAGCCTGCAGCGGCTGGTCGACATGACCAGCGCGGGCCCACAGCGCATCTTCGGTCTTGCCGGCAAGGGGCGGATTGCGCGCGGCTATGATGCCGATTTCACGGTCGTCGACATGGGTCGCAGCGAAACCATTACCTCCGCCTGGCTGGCCTCGAAGTGCGGCTGGTCGCCTTTTGAAGGCATGCAGGTGAGGGGTTGGCCGGTCATGACCATAATCCGGGGGCACACGGTGATGCGGGATGGTGAGGTTCTTGCCCAGCCGCAAGGACAGCCGATCCGCTTCCTGGAGACAATCGCGCCGCAGCCTCTTTCCTGATAGATGAGCCATCTTACCAGCGAGGATAAAACGTAATGACGGCTTGTATTGTTGGATGGAGCCATAGCATCTTCGGAAAGCATGAAGGAGCGGATGTCGAATCCCTGATTTCGGAGGTCGCCCTGCAGGCCGTGGCAGATGCAGGGTTGGAGCCCGAGGATATCGACGAACTGGTCCTGGGAACCTTCAACGAGGGCTTCTCACCCCAGGGCTTTCCGGCCTCCCTCATGCTCAGCAACAGCGAAGCGTTCCGGTTCAAGCCGGCCACACGAGTCGAGAATGCCTGTGCGACCGGATCGGCAGCGATCCACCAGGGGCTCAAGACCATAGAGAGCCGACGCGGGCGCCGTGTGCTGGTGGTGGGTGTCGAGAAGATGACAGGCCTGTCGGGCGCCGATATCGGTGCAACCTTGCTGAAGGCGGCTTACGTGAAGGAAGAAGGGGAGATCGAAGGCGGCTTTGCCGGGGTCTTCGGCGAGATCGCCAATCGCTACTTCCAGCGTCATGGAGATCACTCGGGTGCGCTGGCGGCCATCGCGGCCAAGAACCATGCCAATGGCGTTGCCAATCCCTATGCGCAGCTGCGCAAGGACCTGGGCTATGAGTTCTGTCGCACGGTCTCGGACAAGAACCCCTATGTTGCCGGTCCTCTGAAGCGTACGGATTGCTCTCCGGTCTCCGACGGAGCGGCCGCCCTGGTCCTGACGGATGTGGATACGGCCCTGGCCTTGCCCAAGGCCGTGGTCTTCCGGTCCGCGATCCAGGTGAACGACTACCTGCCCATGTCCAAACGGGATATCCTTCGGTTGGAGGGTTGCGGGGAGGCCTGGCGGCGGGCCCTAACCGAGTCGCGCATGTCACTTGAGGATCTGTCGTTCGTGGAAACCCACGACTGCTTTACCATCGCCGAACTGCTGGAATACGAGGCCATGGGCCTGACGGCTTACGGAGAGGGGGCACGGGCTGTCGAGGAGGGCTGGACCACGAAGGAGGGGCGCCTGCCGGTCAATCCCTCCGGCGGCCTCAAGTCCAAGGGCCATCCCATAGGTGCGACCGGGGTTTCCATGCACGTTCTTGCGGCCATGCAGCTGACAGGTGAGGCGGGGGACATGCAGCTGCCCGCGAGCGAACTGGCGGGCCTGTACAACATGGGGGGCACGGCGGTTGCCAACTATGTCTCGATACTCGAATCCCTGCGCTGAGCTGTGCTGAGCGAGTTATCGGGGACGCGTCAATATGAGCGTCCACAGGGGGCTGGCGATCTTTTCACTCCGGTGATGGTCGATCGAAAGCCCTGCGCGCGTTGCCTCGCGCAGCCGTAGATTCTTCCGGTGAGCAGGACTCTCGTGCCATGCTTGCAGGACGTCCTGTGGTGTGGCCTGGCCGGCTGCAAGGTTCTCAGCCCAGAGGCGCGCCTGGTATCCCTGTTCCTGCAGGCGCTCCGCCAAGCAGTCCCCGTCAGGGGAGCAATGGGCGAAATATCCGCGTTCCGCCATGTCACTGTTATGTCGCTCGGCAATTCGGCTGAGTTGCGCGTCGAGCCTCACAGGAGGCAGGTCCGCCTGTTCGCGGTATTCGTTCACCAGGTCCATCAGGGTTTCGACGGGCTCGGCGGTGGCAGGAGCAATGGGGAGCAGGATCAGGACCAAAAGGTAGAGAAACTTCGGCAAAGATCATCTCCCGGACTCGGGCGAGGGGTGGAATTCTGCTGCCATCAAGGATATGTGGGGAGCCAGGATAATCATTACCAAAGAGTCCCTGCCGCAAGCAGAGGTGGCAGGGAGAACCCTAATCTTGCTCAAGGAGAGTTCCGAATGGCCTGGCACAAGGTGGCGTCCAGTCAGGATGTCGAGGAAGGCAATGTGATCGAGGTGAAAGTGGGTGAAACACCGATCGCACTGTACAACATCGATGGCGAGTTCTATGCGACTCACAACATCTGTACCCATGCCTATGCCTGCCTGCACGAAGGCTACGTGGAGGACGAAACCATCGAATGTCCTCTCCACCAGGGTATTTTCGACATCAAGACAGGCGAGGCCCTGGAAGGTCCTGTGGAGGAACCTCTGGAAACCTACAGCGTCAAACGCGAAGGCGAGGAGATTTATATCGAAGTCCCCGAAGAATAGATCGTAACGTGCGGAGAGGCTCTTACCTCATGCCGATCGTTATTCAGTCGGGCTTGAAAGCGCCCTGATTCAGCTTTTGCTTGAGCACATCAATCAGCCCGGAAAGACCGCCGCGCTGATTCATGACGGAGCCGTATTCGTCACGCAGTGTCAGGGCCATACTGGCACCTTCCGCCCGCACATCCAGGATGCTGTATTCTCCGTCCTGATGGCGCACGCGCCATTCGGTATTCACCGCATCTCCCTGGGGTCGCTCGAAGATGACTCGCACCCACGAGAGATTCTCGTTCTGGGAATCCACGCGCGCGCCTGCCGTCTGAAAGGTTTCACCCTGATATCTATCGAAAAGCGGCAGGAAGCGCTGTACCAGGTAATCCTCGAAAACCTGGATGAACTCTTGGCGCTCCTCTTCGCTCGCCCCTCTCCAGTGGCGCGCGATTATGAACTGGCTAATGGACCTCAGGTCGAAACCTTCCTGAAGCAAACCCCGGAAACGCTGCTCGCGCTCCTCCGCTGAGACCGACTGGTCTGTCAGCTGTTGCAGTGCCTTGGCGCCAAAGTCCTGGATGAATTCTTCCGAGCTACCCTGGGCGTAAGCTGTTGTGGTCAGACCGAGGGTCAGGATCAGGACGTAAAGAAAACCCGTAACAGATTTCATGTGATCTCCGCCAAACGCATTCCGTGAGTTATAGCCGTCTTCCAGAATTGTATCCTGCACAACCAGGGTCAATTAAGGCCTTCAACCTTATTGTCCCTGTTCTCGATCTCATACTGCCTGTTCTGGCGCCAGAGCGAGCGGAAACGGGCATAGGGGTCCACCGAATCTTCCATGATCTCGTCGAAGTTCTCGATGTTGCGTGACCGGTAGTCCAGGCCTTTGACGCCGGCGCGCACAATGCTCTCCTGCATCGCTGCGTCTCCGTCCAGCAGATAGGTCAGGGGATCGAAGAACATGTCGACTACGCGCCCGCCGGTATCCCGCAGGGAAGAGGGGCCGAGAACGGGCAATACGATATAGGCGCCCTCTCCTGCGCCATAGGTAGCCATGGTCTGCCCGAAATCCTCGTCATGATAGGGATGTCCCAGTTCACTTGCCGGGTCAAAGAAACCGAGGCCGAAGGCCGTGTTGATGAAGAAACGTGCAGCCGTGTCGCTGGCCCTGTCAGGATTGCCCTGCAGCAGATCGTTGGCAAAGATGACCGGGGACCTGAGGTGTCTCAGGAAGTTCCGTACGGAATCCTTGACGGGGTCGGGAAAGAGGTCCCGGTAGGTTACTGCCATGGGGCGGATCAGGATCACGTCCAGGGCCTCGTTGAACGCAAAGACAAAACGGTTCAGCAGCTCGAGCGGGTCGTCGCTTTCGACTGGGGTGCTGCTGCCGTATATGGCCTCCGCGTCCTCGTCGCTCAGGATGTCGCTCTCGTCGCCACTGTTCTGAGCGTACTGCACTGCGCCGGGGGCAAGCAGGTCCACCGGCTGTCCAGCCTGTCTCTGGGATTCGGGAATCTGGCCGCAGCCAGCGAGAAACAGCATTGCGGCGAGGACAGCCACTGCGGGAATGAATAAGCCACCATTCCTGCGGCCATGACATGCGGCCGTTGTTGTCTCCTGAGTCCGTGTGAATTCAGATTTCATGCTTTCTGCCCCAGCTTGCCGAATATCCGCCTTTGCCGCAGGTCCTGCTTCAACGCTTGCGGGTCGTTGTGTTCGAGACTGTCAAGCGAACCCCCTGTAAACGCCTTCACGTCCGCTTTTTCCGTCTATTTCGGTCTCAGTGACTTATTCCTGCTCAACTATCATATGGAAAGGTTAATTGCCAGTTATCGCAGTGCCTCATGGCAACAGGGCAAAGGGGTGTGTCCCGAATGCACCGCAGCTGCTATGTAGAATGCTGACTCGCTGGCAGGAGTCGCCGATAGAGAGGCAGGCAAAGGGCCGGCAGCATGTACATGGGAAGCTGGGCCAGAGCGAAGAACAGGGCCACGTCATAATCCGTGCTTTCGGGCAGCGAGGCCAGCAGCAACCCCATGTTGCAATTGCCGCTCATCAATCCGGCGGTCAGGGCACGACTGCGTCCGAGTTTGATGAACACGAGGAATGCCAGGATCTGCAGCAAGGGGTTTGCGACGAAGGCTGCGAGAACCCAGAGGGCTACCGTGGAGGGCCGGGTAAAGAGCGTTTGGGTCACCCCATCCATGATGCCGATGGCAAAGACAAGCATGACCAGGACGATGGCGCCGTCGATTTCGCGCGCCGCCGAGCGCAGGCGCGTGGTGCCGGCCAGGAAGCGGACCAGCAGCGAAGCCAGGAACGCGCCGCCGACGACAAGGCCCATGCGCAGCATGAATTCGTAAGTGCTGACCTCCAGCTCCACGCCCAGTAGCCAGAAGGATATTGGCGGCACGGTGATGGGAGCCAGGAGTGTCGCGCTCAGTCCGGCGACGATGGCGAGCGGTGCGTCCAGTCCTACCAGCAGGGCGATGGCGCTGGCACCGAGGATGGGAGGGGCCGCAGCCATCAGAATGAGCGCGGTTTCGAGTGCTCCCGGCAGGGGCAGGGGAAGAAGCAGGACCATGATCAGCGCGGGAGAGATCACCAAGAGCCAGACCAGCAGGGCGATCAGACTGAAGGGACGGCGCAGGTAACCACTCATGGCCTGCCATTCGATGCGTAGCAGGGACAGAAAGAGCAGAACGCCGACGATCGGGCCTATATGCGGGCGCAGCAGGGCGGCCAGGTCAGGGATGGCGAGTCCCAGGAAAACGCCGATGAAAAGAACCTTGGGGCCGTGACCTCCACAGAAACCCAATACGGACCGTATCAAAAGATATCCCCCACTTTATCGTTTGATCTCGGACGCTATCCTCTTTTGGCAGGTGCGGCCACTGCATCAGACACGCAATTCAGTGAAGGCTGGCGTTCTCAAACTGCAGAGCTTGGTACAACTCTCAGCGGAAAAAGGTTAACGGTAGCCTTGAGAGGGACATGTTTTTAGTGTGATGTGACATTCTGTTGATTTGAAAGGCTCTTCTTCTGTGATGCGGATTCTGTTCTGGCTACCTCTGGCGTTGATCACAGCCGTGGCATCTCTGGCAAGCCCCTCCCAAACGCTGGCGGGCTGCAGCGATCCCCCGATTACGGGCGTGGACTGGCAACGCTGCTCCCACGATGGTCTAGACTACTCGGGTGTCAATATTTCGGAAGCGCGCCTGCGTTCGGCGAGCTTTTTCCGGGCAAATTTTTCCGAGGCAAATTTATCCAAGGTTGAGGCTTATCAGGTGAAGTTCGTCAGCGCCAATCTGAGTGGTACCGATCTGAGTGAAGCGAAATTGGTCAATGCAGACTTTACCAAGGCCAACCTGAGTGGGGCGGACCTGTCAGGCGCGAACCTGCGCGATGCCCGCTTCTATAGGGCGAATCTTCAGAATGCCGATCTCAGCGGCGCCACGCTCGACAACACGGACTTTTCCTTTGCCGAGCTGTCCGGGGCAACCTGGACGAATGGAGAGTACGTCTGTCGAGAGGGATCCGTCGGCCGCTGCAATTGATCTTCCGCTTGCCGAGTTGTCCGGCGTATAGTCCTTTGACTGAACGAATAGACGGTTGCGTTCTTGCAGCCGTAGCCTCGAAAGCCGGACAGGATGAGTTCCCTTTCTGAAACCGCTCCATCACCGCCTTGGCCAGGCGAGAGGGCGGACAACAGCATTCGAATGGCATCGGCAGCGCCAGGTATAGAGCGCCTGCAGGCCCATCTTTACGGCAAGGCCTATGCGCTTCACCGTCACGACACCTATGCGATCGGCATCACCCTGAGCGGAGTACAGGCCTTCCATTTTCGCGGCGCGCTCTGGCACTGCTTGCCGGGACAATGCCATATCCTGCATCCCGACGAACTGCACGACGGTGGAGCAGGTACTGAGGAGGGCTTCGGCTACAGAATCGTCTATATTGATCCTTCCCTGATCCAGGAGGCATGTCCAGGGGAAGCGCTTCCTTTCGTCGATACGCCCGTGGTCGATTTGGCGCGTATGCCAGATGTTCCCATTCAGGAGGTCTGGGACATGGAAGGCACCCTGGATGAGCTTGAGCAGAACGAACTGGTGGCAGCCGTCGCACGTCTGCTCGCCCTGGCGGTGCCCCGCAGGAAGACAAGGTCGATGACACTCTTTCTCCCCGGGCTCGACCGGGTGCGGGAGCATATCGCATCCTGCCCCGCCAAGCGGCACTCGATGGCGGAACTGGAGCGTCTGGCCGATCTTGACCGCTGGACCCTTGCCCGTCAGTTTCGGGCGGCGTTCGGAACAAGCCCGCGTCGCTTCCGTACGCAGCGTCAGCTGGACCTTGTCCGGCACCGTATCCAGGCCGGAGCCACGCTCGCAGAGGCGGCCAACGAAGCGGGGTTTGCCGATCAGAGCCACATGACCCGGCAGTTCAAGCGTGCCTATGGCCTCACGCCTGCATGCTGGGCTGCGGCGCTTGCGTAATGCCAGTGTCTGTGCGCCTCTCCAGTGCGCTCAGAACTGCTGTCATGTCTTCCTGACCATACCCCAGCGCCACCGTCTCGCCGTAGAGCGCGTGGCAGGTATCGAGCAAGGGGGAGGCAATCCCGGCCTTCCGCGCGGCCTCCGCGATCAGGCGGTTGATGGTCAGGACGTCGAGACTTGCCGCCTGGACGGAGAAATCACGGGCAATGAGCTTGGGAAGCTTGAGTCGCGATACGCCGCTCGCCATCGGTCCGGCATCCAGTACAGTCTGCAACTGCTCGAGATCGAGTCCATGCCGTTCGGCGAAGTGGACGGCCTCTGCAAGGCTTGCCACAAGGTTGACCAGGTAGAGGTTGACCGAGAGCTTCATCAGCAGCGCCCGGGGAACCGACCCGCAAAGAATGGTCTCGTGGCACAAGGAGGAAAGATAGGGGCGAACCTGTTCGACTGCCGCCGACTCTCCCGCCAGCATGGCCACGAGTTGTCCCTCCTCTGCAGGTTGGCGGGACCCGGAGACGGGGCATTCGACATAGCGTCCGCCGGCAGCACGTATCTCGGCTTCCAGGTTTCGGGAGTAGTCCGGGGCCGTGGTCCCCATGTGAACGATGGTGTGCTCCTTGACCAAGGTTGCGAACTGCGATGTCCCGCGGTTCAGAACGGCATCGATCGCATCGCTGTTCGCGAGCATGAGGATCACGACGTCCGTCACGCGAAAGAGGCCAGCTGGACTTGCCGCCACCTTTGCACCGGCTGCCTGCAGTTTCTTGCACTTCGCCGCCGAACGGTTCCAGACCGTCAACGGCGTTCCCGACCGCACGAGATTTAATGCCATGGGCTCTCCCATGACTCCGAGACCTATGAAACCGACATTCACGGCGTTTCTCCTTCGGCAGATGCGGATATGCTAAACGCCGAGGAGAGGGGGTGTCTTGAAGGATTGTGACACCTTCAGTACAGGTGCCGCCCAGCCGTCACTCGGGAAGAGCCTGCCTCATTCGATCACGGCACAGGCAAGGCGACGTCCTGCATTGCCAGAAGGCTGGCTTTCGTAATCATCGGCATCGGCGTGAATGACCAACGCACGACTGCGGATTCCGTCGTCTGGGCCATCGAGGGTAATGAGATGGTTGAAGATCTCGGCTCGCAGTTCCCCATTGGGCTGGACGTGTTGATTGGGCAGATCGCCGGCATGGGGCCCGCCCGGCGAGAAATAGCCGTGGGACCGACCGGCGGGATTAAAGTGTCCACCGGCCGAATCGTGAGCACTGGCCGGATCGCACTCTCCGTTCTCATGGATATGCACGGCAACCCAGGTCGCCTTGGGTAGCCCGTCAACGCTAAGGTCCAGCAACACACCACTTGGAGTCTCGGTGGCCGTAGCATTTCCGATTTCATTGCCGTTCGCGTCCACGAAGGTTGCAGTTGCTGTGGAGGGCTCTTGGGCTGTCGCACTGGCGACGGACAGCAGGCCCATACCGGTAAGGAGGAGAAACGGGAATGATCTTTTCATCGACGGATTCCCTGATGCAGGCAGGCTGGTCAGAACAGCCTGCGGTTAAAGAATATATCCTTCTCGATAAACGAGACTAATAGCTACACGCATGCCGGTTAGTGTTATTTTTCAATCATGATGTTGTAGTGAAGGACACGTATCCCTTACGATTTCGGGAAATGACTCCTACTTTCGGGGAATGGTTTTCTGCACAAGCCAGAGAAAGATCACAATCTCTTCCTTTGATATGGATGTGCAGATCACGAAATGGAGAGTGTTCCATTTCACAAAACGGGAGAACTGGAAATGGCCAAATGCGATCAATGCGGCAATGACTATGACAAGGCTTTCCAGATCACCATGGGCAGCCAGACCTTGACCTTCGACAGTTTCGAGTGCGCCATTCGTGCGATGGCTCCGGTTTGCCCGCACTGCGACTGCAAGGTGATCGGGCACGGTGTCGAGAGCGATGGCAAGGTATACTGCTGTGCGCACTGTGCGAAGGCGGCCGGCGCAGGAGGCACGCTCTCCGACCGGACCTAGTGCTCTTACAGCGTGTCCCGGGCTGTATCGGCGAGTTCCTGCAGATACTCACCCTCGAGCCGATAAGGGAGCCATTCAGACTGGTGGCGGATTCCCAGTTTCTCGTAGAAGCCGCGCGCCGGATTCCAGTGCAGTACCGAAAGGTCGAGACGTGGACAGTTCCTCGCTCGGGCTATGGCCGCCAACCAGGCGAGCAGCTGTCTGCCCGCTCCAAGGCCACGTGCGGTTTCGCGGATATAGATATCCTCGAGATACAGTCCGGGCCGCCCTGCGAAAGTCGAATATGTTAGGAAGAATAGGGCGAAACCCACCACCGTCGGTGAGGTTCCAGAGCCTTCGTGGGTCTCGGCAAGCAGGCATTCAAAGCGCGGAGACGGGCCGAAACCATCGCGCCGCAAGTCCTCTTCCGTAGCCTGGACCTGGTCGGATAGCTCTTCGAACGCAGCGAGTTCCTTCACGAGCTGCAGGATCTGAGCGCAGTCTTCCTCGCGTGCGGGGCGTATCTGGATCAAGAGTCCGTATCCTTTCCTGCAAAGTCCCTGAGCGCAGCTCCCTCGATCCGGAAGACTTCCTCGCCGGGTGGGTGGAAGCCACAGCGCTGGTAGAAGGCAATGGTATCCGGATTGTTGCTGCGCACGTTCAATTCCACGCGGTCTATTCCCTGGGCCACTGCATGGGCACTGGCCTGCTTCAGGAGTTGGCGTCCCAGGCCGCTGCCGCGCGCTGATGGGCGGATATAAAGGTTTTCCACCAGCAGAACGGGTCCGCCGCGAAAAAGGGAAAAGGCCCTGTAGAAAGCGATATAGCCCTGTCGATTGCGGGGTGGCCCGGCCAGGAGCGCCTCGAAGGCGGGCGGATCCTGGCACAGCCAATCCGCAACCTTCTCTGCACTCAATTCCCCGGTATTCCTCTTGCCCTCGCTTGCGGCCAGTTCCCGGACCATTTCGGCAAGTTCGGAGGCATCTTCCGGGCTGGCTTTCGAGAAATCCTGTTCGGTCATGACGTCCGTTTCCCTAGTCCTCCAGAAGAAGACCCGTGCGCTCGGGCAGGGGCTCAGTGCCAACGATCTTGGCCAGGTTGTCTCCGGCACGGACATATTTGTGCAAGCGCCGGGTGAGCAGTACGCCGTCGGTGCTTGCGCGGATTTCCTGCCGGCTCGCGGTGTCGCCATAGTGAGAAGGGTCCACGAGATCCGCGATGACATCGCCTTTTGCAACCCGCTCTCCCAAGTTCTTACGATAGCTGAGGATGCCGCTTGCAGGGGACTTCGCCAGCTCGCAGGCCTCAAGTGCCGTGGCCTCGCATTGCAGGGCCTTGGCGGGCGAGGGTAGTCCGGCAACAAGGCCGCGACGCTGGAGCTCTCTGTAAAGGGCCCTGGCATCCTCGGCGGCAAGCGTGTCGTCGACATCGGCTTGCCCACGCAGTTCCACGGTGGCGGAAAAACAGGCGTCGCGCGGGATCGGATGTTCGGGAAAGGCATCAGCCAGTCGCGGCCAGGGCGTGGAAAAGGCTTCGTCGAAGGAGCCCCCGCCCGAATCCGAGGCCAGCAACACGGCCCGACACTCCAGGTCCGCGGCCAGGTCCGTGCCGGCCGGCCAGTGCTCCGGGGTCAGGTAGAGGTGCATCAGGGCATCGTCATCGCAATGCAGATCGAGCACCAGGTCCGCATCACAGGCCTCGCGGGCCAGAAGCTGTTTCAGGTGCTCCAGTTCACTGTGTACCTGGAGCGTCGTGACGGCCTGCTTCATGGCTTGCCGGATCAGCTGTTTGTTCGTGTTCGCATCGGGGCCGAGCCGTCCACGGAGTTCGTCTCGGATCAGGTCGTACAGATCGGGCCATAGACGGTTGTAATTGCCTCCGCCGGGCAGATTGTAACGGCCCAGGTGGACACCGTTCACGAACTGCGACAGCCCAAGCGGATTGGCATAGGGAACCACGGTGATACGGCCCTTGATCGCAGCTTGCGCATCGGCTGCCTTCAGCAGTTCCAGCAGATGCTGGGCCACCAGCATGGCCGGAACCTCGTCGGCATGCAGCGAGGCCTGAATATAGGCTCTTGCGTCTGCTTCGGCCGGACCAAAGCGGTGAAGCACCAATTCCCGCTGCGTTCCGGGAGGACTGCCTTTAAGGATCTGCCGTTCAATGCTATGTGACATGGAATTCCCGTGAACCTGCTGCCCGTGAAATAGATGACCGGAGCCAACCTTCCGGTCAATACGGCAGCAAAGAGCCGGGCGATGGTTCAGGGGCTCTCTGCGACTCCGCCTGGAAAAGGCTATAAGGAAACATGCCGGTATCCTCGTCCACCTCCACGCCGCCTGCAGCGGCCTCTATGCCTCCTGCATTCTCCGAGGGCCTCAACGAAGCCCAGCGCAATGCAGTGGAACAGCTCGAGGGTCCCGTGCTGATGCTGGCCGGGGCGGGAACGGGAAAGACGAAGGCCCTGACCACGCGGCTGGCGCATCTGCTCTACAGCGGCAGGGCGGCACCCGGTCAGCTATTGGCGGTCACCTTCACCAACAAGGCGGCCCGCGAAATGAAGGAACGCGTGGCCGAATTGCTGGGACGCCCATCGGTGGAGGGCTGGTGGCTGGGAACCTTCCATGCCCTGGCCGCGCGTATCCTGCGGCGCGAGGCGGAAGCCGTCGGCCTGAAATCGAATTTCACCATCCTAGACAGCGATGACCAGTTGCGGCTGCTCAAGCAGGTGATGCAGGCGGAGAATATCGACGAGAAGGCCTGGCCGCCGCGAGCGCTGATGTCGATTATCGAACGCTGGAAGGATCGCGCTCTTACACCCGACCGGGTGTCCTCGGAGGACAGCAGCGAGTTCGCGGGCGGGCGGGCCCCGACGCTCTATGCGCTCTACCAGCGGCGCCTGAAGGAATTGAACGCCTGTGACTTTGGGGACCTGCTGATGCATTGCGTGAGCCTGTTCCAGAACAACGAGGAGGTGCTGCGCCGCTACCAGGAGCAGTTCCGCTACCTGCTGGTCGATGAGTACCAGGACACCAACATTGCCCAGTATCTCTGGCTGCGACTGCTGGCCCAGAAGCACAGGAACATCTGCTGCGTGGGCGACGACGACCAGTCGATCTATGGCTGGCGAGGTGCCGAGGTGGGGAACATCCTGCGCTTCGAGCAGGACTTTCCGGGTGCCCATATCGTACGCCTGGAGCGAAACTATCGCTCCACACCCAACATTCTGGGCGCAGCCTCGGGTCTGATCTCGCATAATGCCGGCCGTTTGGGGAAGACGCTCTGGACAGATGGCGACCAGGGCGAGCCGGTGCGCGTGCGCGGTCTTTGGGACGGCGAAGCCGAGGCCCGTTTCGTGGGCGACGAGATCGAGGCCCTGCAGACCAAGGGCCACGCTCTGTCGGAAATCGCCATTCTGGTGCGCACGGGCGCGCAGACCCGAGAGTTCGAAGAGCGTTTTGTCACTCTCGGCCTTCCGTACCGAGTGGTCGGTGGGCCGCGTTTCTATGAGCGCATGGAGATTCGCGATGCGCTTGCCTATCTGCGCTTGCTGGTCTCCATGGACAACGACCTGGCGTTTGAGCGCATCTGCAACAAGCCGAAGCGCGGGCTGGGGGAAGCAGCACTGAAGACCCTGCATGAAGTGGCGCGTGCCGGAGGATTGTCCCTTTTCGATGCTGCTCGGCGGCTGACGGAAACAGACGAACTGCGTCCCCAGGCCCGTCGGGCGCTCAAGAGTTTCATCGGCCTCTTCGACAAGTGGCGCGACGACATGCTGCAGATGCCGCATCCGGAACTGGCGGAAACCGTCCTGGAGGAGTCCGGCTATACCGATATGTGGCGCCAGGACAAGTCCATCGAGGCGCCCGGGCGCCTGGAGAACCTGAAGGAACTGATCGATGCCCTGGCGGAGTTCGAAACCCTCGCCGGCTTCCTGGAGCACGTCAGCCTGGTGATGGACAACCTGGAGGACACCTCCCAGGATCAGGTTTCGGTCATGACACTGCACGCCGCGAAAGGCTTGGAGTTCGAGACCGTTTTCCTGCCGGGGTGGGAGGAAGGCCTGTTTCCCAACCAACGGGCGCTTGATGAACAGGCGCTCAAGGGATTGGAGGAGGAGCGTCGCCTGGCCTATGTGGGCCTGACGCGGGCCAAGGTGCGCGCGATCGTCAGTTTCGCTGCCAATCGTCGCCTCTACGGATCCTGGGCCGCGGCCATTCCATCACGTTTCATCGACGAGCTTCCCGAGGAGCACAAGGTTCAGGAAAGCGACCAGGGGCTCTACGGTGCCTCCGCCCAGGCTTGGGGTGGTGGGCGTTTCGGTGGCTTCGACGACTGGGGCGAGACCCGGGTGTCGCCCGGAATGATGCGGGCGCGGGAGCGTGCCTCCGACAAGGTGATCGACGTGCAAGCCCAGTCTGTCGAGAAGCTCTCGCCGAATACGGCGGGCTATGCTCCGAAGGCACGTGTTTTCCATCGCAAGTTCGGCTATGGCACGGTGGACATGGTGGATGGCGACCGCCTGACCATCCGCTTCGATCATGGCGGCGAGAAGAAGGTCATGGCCTCTTTCGTCGTACCGGCCGATGAGGCGGACTGAAAACGCCTCGCTTGCGTGCAATTCCCGGATCAACAGAAGATCACCCAGCAGCCCATGACCCAGCCAATTTACTGCCTAACCTTTTCCGTACCGTCGCAGGCGGTTCCGGTTTTCGAGAACGCCCTGGAAGGGTTGGGAGCGGCAATTGCCGTGGGCGGTCCTGACCGGCACGAGAACACGCCGCTGCAGGTCTATCTGGGCGCGGATCCCGGTGAAACAGAGCTTTTCGGACGAATGGCGGCTGCTGCATTGGGATGCGGCATTCCCATGCCCGATTATCACTACGAGATCATGCCCGAAACCGACTGGGTGGCGGAGAGCCAGGCGGCCCTGCCACCCTTGCAGGCAGGACGTTTCTATGTCCATGGCAGTCATGTCCAGGAGCGTCCCGCCGCCGGTGCGATTCCGCTGCTGGTGGACGCAAACATTGCCTTCGGTACAGGGCGGCACGAGACGACGCGGGGATGCCTGCTGGCCCTGTGCGATCTTGCCAAGCGCGGCCGCAAGAAGCGCGTGCTCGATATGGGATGCGGCTCCGGCATTCTGGCAATGGGTGCGGCCTATCTCTGGCCGAAAGCCGGAATCCTGGCTGCGGACAACGATCCCGGCTCGGTCCGGGTGGCGCGCGAGAACGCCAGGCTCAATCGGGTTTCCCGGCGCATCCGGACCTACCTGAGCCAGGGATACGCCCATCGCGCAATCAAGGCCGAGGGGCCCTATGATCTGGTGGTCGCCAACATTCTGGCAGCCCCCCTTTGCTGCATGGCCACCGACACCGCCCGCCATACGGCACCGGGCGGGCACGTCATTCTGTCCGGCCTGCTCTGGCATCAGGAACGCTGGGTGCGTCAACGCCACCGCACGGCGGGGCTCGCGCTGGAAGCGCGCTACAGGCTCGGCGACTGGACCACCCTGCTGCTGCGCGCCTGAATCAGGACTGCCTGTCCGGGATCGGGGAATTTTCCCTGCGGTAGGGGCTTTCCTCCTGCAGGTGATCGATCGTGTGACGGACCATTTCACGCTCGCGTTTCAGGTAGCTTTCAACGGCTTCGCGCAGAGCCGGGTCGCGTATCAGATGGGCGCTGTAGGTTTCCACGGGCAAGTAGCCGCGCTGGATCTTGTGCTCGCCCTGGGCACCGGCTTCCACGCGCGACAGGCCGTGAGAGATCGCATAGTCGATGGCCTGGTAGTAACAGGCTTCGAAATGAAGGAAACGGAAATCCGCCGCGCATCCCCAGTTACGGCCGTACAGGCATTCATCGTCGCGCAGGTTCAAGGCGCCGGCCACGGGCTGGTCATCATGATAGGCCAGGATCAGAACGATCCGGTCGGCCAGTTTCTCGGACAGGTGCAGGAAGAACTCCAGTGACAGGTAGGGCTGTCCCCACTTGCGATCGGTGGTGTCCATGTAGAAGCGATAAAAGGCTTCCCAATGAGTGGTATGCAGCTCTTCGCCGCTGAGCGCGCGCAAGGTGATCCCACTCTCGCGCACACGGGCGCGTTCCTTGCGAATGTTCTTGCGCTTGCGAGAGGAGAGGGTGGCCAGGAAGTCGTCGAAATCCGCATAGCCATGATTGTACCAGTGGTACTGTTGCCCCGTGCGGGCCAGAAAGCCGGCCTCGGTGAGCGCATCCCATTCGTTGCGGGTCGGGAAGGTCACATGCAGTGAGGAGACACCCGTCTGCTCCGCAACGGAGGAAAGAGCAGAGATCAGCAGGCGTTGTGCATGTTGCGGATGCTCTGCCGTTCCAGTGAGAAGACGCGGTCCCGTGACAGGCGTAAAGGGCACGCCGCACTGGAGTTTGGGATAGTACTGGCCGCCCGCGCGCTCATAGGCGTCGGCCCATCCCCAGTCGAAGACGTATTCGCCGAACGAATGGTTCTTCAGATAAAGAGGGACGGCTCCGTGAAGGTGTCCATCCTCGTCGGACAGCAGGATATGAAAGGGCTGCCAACCGGTCTCGGCCGAGACGCAGCCGCTTTCCTCGAGTGCCGAAAGGAACGCATGTGTCAGGAAGGGGTTGCCGGTGCCGGCGCAGGCGTCCCAATCGGCAGCGGGAATATCGGAGAGACTGTGCGTGACCCTGGCGTGGAAGCTGCTGTCGCTCTCGGACATGTCCGTCGCATTTCCTGTCGGTTTGGGAAAGCCATCTGCAAGCACAGAAGACTGGAACGATAATCCATCCTCGGCAAGGGCGCCCTTGTCCGGTTCAGGCCAACTGGAAGCCGTGCACGTAGGGATCCCGTTCGTCGAGGAAGATCGTGTTCAGGCCTGTCATGCAAGCCCAGCCTTCGATGGAGGGCACAATGGCAGGGAGCCCCGCGATCTCGGTCGCCTCCTCGACGCGGCCGCGAAAAAGGCTGCCAATGATGCTCTCGTGCACGAACTCGTCGTCCGGCTTCAGCTGCCCGCGCGCGGCGAGCTGGGCCATACGGGCCGAGGTGCCGGTGCCGCAAGGACTGCGGTCGATGGCCCGGTCGCCATAGAAGACGGCATTGCGGGCATGCGCGCCTTCCGCTCGAGGCTCGCCGGTCCAGAGTATGTGACTGACTCCGCGAATCGTGGGGTCTTCCGGATGTACCACCTCCACAATCTCGTTCAGCTTGCGGCGCAAAAGTGGCGAGATCTGCAGGATCTGTGCAGGCGTGAATTCCTCCAGCCCGGAATAATTCCTCTGCGGTTCGACGATGGCGTAGAAGTTACCGCCGTAGGCGATGTCGACCCGCAGAGGTCCCAGCTCCGGGCACTCCACCTGCTGCTCGGCCACGGCCAGGTAGCTCTTCACATTACGGATACGCACCGCCTCGATACGGCCTGTACTGTCCGTCTTGTACTCGGCATCCACGCGGCCGGCTGGTACATCCAGTTTCAACAGACCGGCTTCAGAGGGCTGTACCAGGCCGCGTTCCAGGGCAAAGGTCACGGTGCCGATGGTTCCGTGGCCGCACATTGGCAGGCAGCCGCTGGTCTCGATGAAAAGGATGCCGATGTCGCAATCTTCCCGCGTTGGCGGCATCAGTATGGAACCGGACATCATGTCGTGTCCGCGCGGTTCGAACATGAGCGCCGTGCGGATCCAGTCATAACGTTTCAGGAAATCCTGGCGGCGCGCACTCATGCTCTCACCGGCCAGAAGCGGGGCCCCGCCGGCAACCAGGCGCACTGGATTGCCGCAGGTGTGGCCGTCCACGCAGAAGAAAGTGTTGGGCTTTATCTCCATGGCGAGATTTAGTCTTATGCAGGTTCCGGGGTCAATCGATGCTGACGCGACATGATCACTTTTCAGGACAATGGCAAGAGAATGGAACAGGACGCAGCCCAATCACCCGTGCACGAGCTGTTCAGAGGACACGCACATCCACCGCGGGCGGTGGACAGGGAGGCTGTGGGCGAACCTCCTCCTTTTGAATTTCTCTGTCTTTCCGGCGCCTCGCCGGTGCTGATCTTCTGTGATCACGCGTCCCGCCATATCCCTGAATCCTATGCTGGGCTGGGTCTGGACGGGTCCGCTCTGGCCCGACACATTGCCTGGGACATAGGCGTGGCCGATGTGGCGCCGTTTCTGGCGCGCATGCTGGATGCACCGACTTTGCTGGCCGGATTCTCCCGCCTGGTTATAGATCCGAACCGACACCTCGAGTCGCAAGGTTCCATACCCGAGATCAGCGACGAAACGCCGGTTCCCGGCAACCGCAATCTTGGCAAAGAATGCCGGCAGCAGCGTGTGGATGCTTTCTTCAAGCCCTATCACGCAGCTGTGGCCCGGATGATCGAGGCACAGTTGGCGAAGGGCGTGCGGCCGCTGCTGGTCTTCCTGCACAGCTTCACACCGATCATGGAGGGGGTTCGCCGTCCCTGGCAGATTGGCGTGTTGTGGAACGAAGACGAACGCCTGGCACGGCCGGTGATCGAGGGCTTTCGTGCCCAAGGGTGCACGGTCGGTGAGAACGAGCCCTATTCCGGAGCCTCGCCGGAAGACTACAGCCTGCACAAGCATGGGGAGGGGCGCGGTCTTGCGCCGGTACTCCTGGAGGTCAGGCAGGACCTGATCGATACTCGCAATGGGGCCGAGCAGTGGGCTCGTATCATAGCTGCGGTGCTGAACCCCTTGGTGGCCCAGGCGGATCGTTTGCAGACATGACGGGCGAGCCGAGCTTCACCCTGGGAATCGAGGAGGAATACCTTCTCGTCGATCCCGATACGCGGAACCTGGCCGTGGATCCGCCAGCCGAATTGCTTGCGACCTGCGAGAAACGTCTGGGCAGTCGGGTCAGTCCGGAATTCCTGAAGTCGCAGATCGAGGTGGGCACCACCACCTGTCGCAACCTGAAGCAGGCTGCAGAGGAATTGCGGGAATTGCGGGCCACGGTGAGCGAGGTGGCGGGGACCCACGGCCTGGCGGTGATTGCCGCCTCGACGCATCCCTTTGCCGCCTGGGAGGCCCAGAAGCATACCGACAAGGAACGCTACAACCTGTTGCGACGGGACATGGAGGCAGTGGCTCGCCGCCTGGTGATCTGTGGCATGCATGTGCACGTGGGTCTGGATGACGACGACCTACGCATGGACCTGATGGGGCAGGTGGCCTATTTCCTGCCGCACCTGCTCAGCCTTTCGACCTCCTCGCCATTCTGGCGCGGGGAGAATACCGGCCTGAAATCCTATCGCATGGCGGTCTTCGACGAGCTGCCGCGCACCGGCCTGCCTGTCAGCTTCGAGTCCTGGGGAGAGTACGAGCGCCATCTGAAGGTCCTGATCCAGGCCGGAGTGATCGACGACGCCAGCAAGATCTGGTGGGACCTTCGCCCTTCTGCGCGCTTTCCAACCCTGGAACTGCGGATTCCCGATATCTGTACCCGTCTGCAGGATGGGCTCGCCATTGCCGGTCTCTACCAGTCCCTGCTGCGCATGCTCTGGCGCCTCAAACGGCGCAACCAGCGTTGGCGACGCTATTCCACCATGCTGGTCCAGGAAAACCGCTGGCGCGCCCAGCGCTATGGAGTCGATGAAGGTCTGGTGGATTTTGGGCGCGGTGAGATCGTGCCTTATGCCGACCTGCTGGAGGAGATATTTGAATTGGTACAGGAGGATGCAGAAGCCCTGGAGTGCTGGGATGAGGTGCAGGAAGCCAGGGAGATTCTGCAGCGCGGCACCAGTTCTCATCGGCAGTTGGCAGTCTATCAGGAAGAACTGGACAAGGGACGCAGTTCAGAGGCGGCTCTGCAAGAGGTGGTCGATTTTCTGATCCGCGAGACCTCAGCCGGCCTGTGAGGGCTTGAAACCCCGAGCCTGACAGGTTTCATAGGACTCATCGACACATTCTCGGAGACGGATGTCTCCCGGCAAGAGCTGATTGGAGGCGAAGATGAAACCCGATCTTGATCCCCAGACCCGCACAGAGCTGGAGGCGGCAGCCTTCCGCAAGCTGCTGGCGCATCTTGATGAGCGCAAGGACGTGCAGAACATCGACCTGATGAACCTAGCCGGGTTCTGCCGCAACTGCCTGTCACGCTGGTACCAGGAGTCCGCGCAGGAAAAGGGCATCGACCTGGACAAGGAAACGGCCAGGGAGATCGTCTATGGCATGCCCTACAGCGAGTGGAAGGAAAAGTACCAGAAAGAGGCAACCGACGAGCAGAACAAGCAATTCCAGGCCGGAGGGGGCAGACACTGAGTTTTCCTGAAGCCGTTTCGTTCCTATTCCATTGCCCGAGGGCAGGCGAAGGGATAGGTTCGCGGCCGTCCGGCCTGGAGAAGCAGGCCACGCACGTCTTTGAACACATACACACCATCATTTCGGGAGCTTGGGACATGAGCGATGTCGGCGGTGTTGCGGCGGATCGTCTGAAATCCTTCATCGAGAGGATCGAGCGGCTGGAAGAAGAGAAAGCCGGTCTCACCAGCGATATTCGTGAAGTCTATTCGGAAGCCAAGGCAGCCGGCTTCGACACCAAGATCATGCGCCAGGTCGTGCGCCTGCGCAAAATGGACCAGTCGGACCGTGAAGAGCAGGAAACAGTTCTCGAAGTCTATAAACAGGCTCTGGGCATGTCAGAATAGCCCAGAATGCAACGTCCGGGCTGAATCATTGGATATCACAGTCCAACGGACTTTCGGCGCCTGGCCCTGTCATGACAACTGGAACGGGGCGGGCGGCGGCTGAGATGGTCGGAAACGGCACCGACAGCCCACAGGTGTGAACACCGTTCACCGGGCCACTACCATGCTCCTCGGACTATTTCGTGCTTTTTCTGTAAAGATATGAGAGGACTCCGGAGTGGCCCTTGGGCTTCCCTTCCTTGCTGATCATTATAACTCAGTCTGATCGTGGGCATGGGGGGCATGCCAGTCACTCCCTGCTATCAGGCAGGGATGGCTCATACGAAACAATCAAGGCAGGGGAAAGCAGATGATTGCAAAAAGCGGTCCCTTGAAGGGACTGAATCCGACGGTTGCCATCTGGTCCAAGTTCATTGTCTTTGCACTGGTGGTGTTTGCCGCCGTCTGGACGGAAACGGCCGGAGGAGTTTTTCAGGCAATACAGGACGCCATTCTGCTCGCCCTGAAGTGGTATTATCTCGCAGTTGTCGCAGGCTTCCTGTTCTTCACGATCTATTTGCTGTTCAGCCGGTTCGGCAACATACGGTTGGGTGACGATCACGATCGCCCGGAGTTCAGTTATTTCTCATGGTTCTCCATGCTGTTCGGGGCCGGCATGGGCATCGGGCTGGTCTTCTGGTCCATTGCCGAGCCGATCTATCATTTCCAGGCCAATCCCTTCATCGGCGAAGGTACAAACATAGACCCGATGTCGCCTGATGCAGCTCAGACAGCCATGCGTCTGACATTCTATCACTGGGGCCTGCATCCCTGGGCAATCTACGTGATCGTGGCGCTGACGCTGTCGTATTTTGCCTATCGCCGAAAGCTTCCGCTGACCATCCGCTCGGCGCTCTATCCCTTGATCGGAGAACGTATCTACGGCCCGATCGGACATGCCGCTGACATCCTTGCCGTCTTCGGTACGGTCTTCGGGGTCGCCACGTCCCTTGGCCTAGGGGTGCAGCAGATTGCGACCGGCATGTACGAACTGACGGGCATGCAGTTCTTCGTGACCCAGACGGACAGCGGGCAGGCCCCAAGCATTCTGGCCATGATGGTGCTGATTGCCGTTATTTCCGCCATTGCCACACTTTCTGTGATGTCCGGGGTCGGAAAGGGGGTCAAGATCCTCTCGGAGCTTAACCTCTGGCTGTCCATCGGCATTCTCGTATTCCTGTTCGCCTTCGGTCCCACGCGCTATATCCTGAATTCCTACATTCAGAATGTCGGGGACTACGTCGGACATGTGATCCCCCTCAGCCTCTGGTCGAATGCGCATCAGGACGAGGGCTGGCAGGACGGCTGGACCGCCTTCTACTGGGGTTGGTGGATCGCCTGGGCGCCTTTCGTGGGCATGTTCATCGCACGCATTTCCCGGGGGCGCACCATTCGCGAGTTCATCCTGGGTGTGCTGCTCGTCCCGACCGTCCTGGCCTTCATCTGGCTGACGATCTTTGGGAACACGGCAATTTATCTGCAGCTTTTCGAGAATGCCGGTATCGTCACGGCCGTGAACGAGGACGTGACGCTTGCGCTTTATTCAACGCTCGACGCGCTTGACCTCGGCTTCCTCACGACCATTGCGGCCACGGTGGTAACCCTCCTGATCGCGACCTACTTCATCACCTCTTCGGACTCCGGGACGTTGGTGGTGAACACGCTGCTCTCCATGGGCAATCCGGAGCCGCCAATGGTACATCGCGTAATCTGGGGCCTCAGTGAAGGCGCGGTGGCTGCCGTCCTGCTGGCTGCAGGGGGGCTGTCTGCCCTGCAGACGGCTTCCATCACGGCTGCCCTGCCATTCTCGGTCATTATGATCTTCATGGTCATCGGCCTGATGCGGGCCTTGCGCGAAGAAGTGCCGGGCCCCGGCTATGCGGGCAGAGGGCGTACGGTCAAGGGCGCTCTGAAAGAGTGATGACCCAGCGCTCCGGGTCGTGTGGAAAAGGGCGGTGTCTTGGCACCGCCCTTTTCCATTCATGTCCGTTTCATCTCTATAGGATCTGACGTCATTCCGCGGCGGACAGGACCGGATTGGGCGCCAGGAAACGCTCCATCAACTCGGCCTCCTGCTTGCGGGCGCGTTCGATGTTTTCTTCCTTGATGTGGCCATAGCCGCGAATCTGGTCGGGCAGACTGGCAATCTCCACGGCGAGTGAGTGATTGTCCCGGTCGAGGTTTTCGCAGAGCCGCTCGGCCGTTGCGAAGTAGTCTTCGATCAGCTGGCGTTCGTGGCAGCGTTCCCTGGTATAGCCGAAGGGGTCAAAGACAGTACCACGCAAGCCTTTCATCTTGGCCAAAACCCGAAATATGCCGAGAACCCAAGGGCCATATTCCTTCTTGCGCAGATGACCGCTTTGCGGGTCACGCGGGGCCATCAGGGGCGGAGCCAGGTGAATACTGAGCTTGTAGTCGCCCTGGAACTGTTCTTCCAGGCGCCGCCGGAAATCCGGATGACTGTAAAGTCGTGCGACCTCGTACTCGTCCTTGTAGGCCATCAGCTTGAAGGCGTAGTGGGCGACGGCTGTCGCCAGCTCTTCGTGTCCGGGAACATTGTCCGCTTCCGTGCGGCGGACTCGCTCCACAAGATCCCGATAGCGCTGGGCATAGGCGTCGTTCTGGTAGTCCTTCAGGAAGGCTGCCCGCCGTTCGATCAACTCGGCCAGGGTCTGCGGATGATCCACGGAGGGCTTGTCCTCGCGCGGGGTGATGGTCTTCTCGACCTCGGCAGGGTTGTGAGCGGTCCGGCGTCCCCAGAGAAAGGACTGCTTGTTGAAGTCTACCGCTACGGCGTTCAGTTCGATGGCCTGTTCGATGGACCTTTGCTGTAAGGGAATCAGCCCCTTCTGCCAAGCATATCCCAACATGAAGAGGTTGCTGGCGATCGAATCTCCGAGCAGCGTTGTGGCAATGTGGGAGGCGTCGACGAAATCCACGGCCTCCTCGCCGAAAACGTCGCGCAGGACACGGGCAATATCCTGAGAAGGGAAGCGGTAGCTCGTGGAGTCCAGGGCGAAGTCGCCGGTGACCGTCTCGTGGCTGTTGATGACCGCCCGGCTATGGCCCTTGCGGACCTTGGAAAGCGTATCCTGACCGGCTGCAACGACATTGTCGCAGCCGAGGATGAGATTGGCATTGCCGGTCGAGATGCGCACGGCATGCAGCTCTTCCGGCGTTTGCGCGATGCGCACATGGCTGAGAACCGCGCCACCCTTCTGGGCGAGACCGGCCATGTCCAGGAGACTCGCACCCTTGCCCTCGATATGGGCTGCCATGCCGAGCAGTGCGGATATCGTCACCACACCGGTTCCGCCAATCCCCGTCACGAGAATGTTGTAGGGGGCTTCCAGATCCGGCAGCTCGGGGTCCGGCAGAACCTCCTGCAGTTTCTGCTTTGACGGATCGACCTGGGCGCTCTGGCCCTTGCGCAGCTGGCCGCCATGCACAGTCACGAAGCTGGGGCAGAAGCCCTTCAGGCAGGAGAAGTCCTTGTTGCAGGAGGACTGGTCGATCGTACGCTTGGTGCCAAACTCCGTTTCCTTGGGCTGGACGGAGACGCAGTTGGACTGCACCGAGCAATCGCCGCAGCCTTCGCAGACCATTTCGTTGATGAAAACGCGTTTCTGCGGATCGGGGAAAGTGCCGCGCTTGCGGCGGCGGCGCTTCTCCGCGGCACAGGTCTGGTCATACAGCAGGACCGTAACCCCTGGAACGTCGCGCAGCTCGCGCTGGATGCGGTCCAACTCGTCCCGATGTTCCACCGTGACGCCGGGAGCCCACTTCGTGCCCAGCGGATACTTTTCGGGTTCGTCGCTGACCACGACGGTCTTCTGGACACCTTCGCCATGAAGCTGGCGCGTGATCATGGCGGGGTCCAGTGGGCCGTCCACCGGCTGTCCGCCGGTCATGGCAACAGCATCGTTGTAGAGCAGCTTGTAAGTGATGTTCACACCGGCGGCCACAGCCTGGCGGATGGCCAGCGTTCCCGAATGATAGTATGTCCCGTCGCCGAGATTGGCGAAGACATGACCTGTTTGCGTAAAGGGCGCTTGGCCGACCCAGGTTACCCCTTCGCCCCCCATGTGCGTGTAGGTGCTGGTGTTCCGATCCATCCACTGGACCATGTAGTGGCAGCCGATTCCCGCCATCGCACGGCTGCCCTCGGGGACCTTGGTGGAGGTGTTGTGCGGGCATCCGGAACAGTAATAGGGCAGCCGCTGGATCGGTGCCTTCTCGCTGAAAAGGGACGCATCCAGCTGCTCGAGGAACGCGACGTGGCTTTCAATGTCGCTGGTGGTGATGTCATGCCGGTTCAGGAGGGCGGCAATGGCGCGCGCAACCTGGGCCGGGCTCAACTCGCCATAGGCGGGCAGGATGGGAGAGGCCGGCTCATCCGGGTAATCACGGTTGAACTTTCCGATAATGCGCGGGCGATGGGCGGTGTGCCAGTTGTAGAGCTGTTCCTTGACCTGATTCTCGACGAAGGCGCGCTTTTCCTCGACCACAAGGACCTCGTCGAGGCCTTCGCAGAAGTTGCGGACACCTTGCGGGTCGAGTGGCCAGGACATACCCACCTTGTAGAGCGAAAGGCCCATCTCGTGGGCCAGTTTCTCGTCGATTCCCAGGTCGTCCAGGGCCTGACGCACATCCAGGTAGGCCTTGCCTGTGGCGATGATGCCCACCCTTCGTTTCGGAGAATCCAGAACGACACGGTTCAGGTTGTTGGCACGGGCGAAGGCCAGTGCCGCGTAGAGCTTGTAACGATGATGGCGTTCTTCCTGCGTCAGGACCGGGTCGGGCCAACGGATGTTCAGGCCATCCTCGGGCATGTCGAAGTCCGTCGGCTCCACGATCTGGATGCGATGGGGGTCGACGCTGCAGGAGGCACTGGTATCGACGGTTTCCGTGACTGCCTTGAAGCCGATCCAACACCCGGAATAGCGGCTCATGGCCCAGCCGTAGAGCCCAAAGTCGAGAAATTCCTGGATCCCGGCCGGATTCAGGAGCGGGATCGCAAGATCCAGGAAGGTCAATTCGCATTGATGGGCAGTGGTGGAGGACTTCGCACCGTGATCGTCGCCAGCGACCACGAGGACGCCTCCATGCCGGTCACTGCCGGCGTAGTTGCCGTGGCGCAGAGGATCACTGCTGCGGTCGACGCCCGGGCCCTTCCCGTACCACATGGCGAAGACACCGTCGTAGTTCGCATCGCCATAGAGCGTGCTCTGCTGGCTGCCCCAGACAGCCGTCGCCGCCAGATCCTCGTTAACACCGGGCTGGAAATGGATGTGGTTTTCCTTGAGGAAGCCGCGCGCCTTCCAGAGCTGCTGGTCCAGTCCCCCCAGAGGCGATCCCCGATAGCCGGAAATGAAGCAGGCCGTGTTCAGCTGATTGGCCAGATCGCGCTGGCGCTGCATCATGGGCAGGCGTACGAGCGCCTGCGTGCCGGTCAGGAAGATCCGGCCGCTTTCAAGCCTGTACTTGTCGTCTAGTCGAACAGACGCCTCGGGCATTATGTACCTTCCCTGGTCCTTCGAGGGTGAAGGAGGCTGGCCGTTTCTCCGGCCTTGGCATTGAGGGTCGCTTCCACAGCGGCACCATCCGTCAGAGCGTAATGCCGCTCGATTCCGCTGTCGATAGATCACGCAACGAGCGGGAAAAAAAGCAATTCAAGCGGGTCGAGCCGGTGATGGCTCGAAAGGAAGTTGCTCTTGAAGGGCAGATTGAGGTGACTGGATTACCGGAGGATTTCAGGCGTTCGGACGTGGTTCAATAGAGTGACTCCAAGGACTTGCCGTACTGCTCGAGAATGACGTGCCGCCTGATCTTCATGGTCGGCGTCAGCATGTCGTTGTCGACGGTAAAGGGGGTGGTCGTAATGGTGAACCGCCGGACCTTTTCCACCACCGACAGGCCCTGATTAACGCGGTTCACGGCCTCCCGGACAGCTTGTGCCATGGCCTCTTGTCCTGCTTCCTCCGGATCGTTCTGCCGACTTTTCAGCCACTCGGTGTCCGGTACGACCAGCGCCACCAGGTGAGGGCGCTTGTCGCCATAGACCATGGATTGCGCGATTTCCGGCTGCAGGTTGAGGAGAGTCTCGATCCGGCTGGGCGAGATATTATCGCCGCCGGAGAGCACGATGATATCCTTCTTCCGGTCGGTAATGCGGATATAACCGTCGTCATCGATCGCGCCGATGTCCCCGGTGTGAAGCCAGCCCTCCCGGATCGTCTCCTGCGTCTCGTCCGGGCGGTTCCAGTAGCCCTGCATGATCAATTCACCGCGCACGAGGATTTCTCCATCCTCGGCAGTACGGACCTCAACCCCTTTGAGGGGCGGGCCCACGGTGTCCATCTTGATGCGGTGCGGCCGATTGACCGAAACGACAGGGGAGGCCTCCGTCTGTCCGTAGCCCTGCAGGATCGGCAGGCCCAGCGCATGGAAGAAAAGGCCCAGGTCGGTGTTCAGGGCGGCGCCGCCCGAGACCATCCCCTTGAGATGACCTCCGAACCGATCCCGAATGCTCCTGCGCACCGTCCTTTCGGCCAGAAGATCGAGGGGACGATCCCAGAGGGGCAGTTTTTCCCCATTGTGGTATTTCTTGCGACCAAGCCTTTCGGCCTGTCGGAACAGGTATTTCCTGAGCCGTCCTTCCTTCTCCACCCTGCGATTGATGCGTTGATAGAGCATTTCATAGAGGCGGGGAACCGCGGTCATGATGGTTGGCTGGCATTCGGAGATATTTGTCAGCAAGGATTCCACCGCTTCGGCATAATAGATTTCCGCCCCGATGGTCATGGCGAAGATCTGGCCCACCGTGTGTTCGTAGGAATGGGACAGCGGCAGGAAGGAAAGGAATCTTTCCCGGCCTAAGCCGAATTCTGACAGAAGGTCATAGGCGCCCACGCAATTGGCCAGGATATTCCCGTGGCTCAGCATGACGCCTTTCGGGGCACCGCCTGTTCCGGAGGTGTAGATGAAACAGGCGGTATCGTCACGCCGGAGCTGTTCGAGGGTCGTCTGGGGAAAGGACGAGGCCTGTTGGTGCTCCTGTAGCAACGTGTCCCATTGATGAAGTTCTTCCGGGGCATCGGCCTGGGGAACCTCGAATGGTTCCATGGCTATTACAAGACGACAGCCGTTGGTTCGCACGGCAGCTTTCACGAGAGGTTTTGCCAATGTCTCCGTCGAGACGATGGCAATCCCGGCTCCACTGTCCTTCAGGATGTATTCGTGATCCTCGCTCGTATTGGTTATATAGGCGGGTACGGTGATTCCCCCGCACGCCATGACGGCAAAATCGGCAATGAACCATTCCGGTCGGTTTTCGGAGACAAGCAGGACACGCTCGCCCTTTTTCAGGCCCAGATGGCTGAGCGCGCTGGCAAGGGCCATGACCTGGTGGCGCACTTTGTCCCACGACCAGGGCTGATATGCTCCGTTCGTCTTGGCCCAAAGAAAGGGGCGCTCACCCATCTCGTCGGCCTTGTCAAAAAAGGCGCTCGGCAGGCTTGCTACCTTGCTGTAATCCATCTCCTACCCCGGCGTTATCCTTGATTTCTGTCGTCTCTTTTGCGGACAGGCATAGCACAGAGTCCGGAAATGATCTGTAGGGCTATTGGTGCAAGGGGCCCCGAAGGCTATATGGCGTAGCAAGGATCAGACAGTTTCAAGGCAGGAAAAACAAAGTTCATGGACGACGCGCAGAATTCATCCGTTGAAAACCAGGATCTGGGGCAGTTGCCGGTCTGGAACCTGGACGACCTCTATCCCGGCAAGGACAGCGCAGAACTGAAGCGAGATCTTGCTGATGCCAGCGAGAAGGCACGCAATTTCGAAGCCGATCATGCCGGGCGACTTGCCAACCTGAGCGGCGATCAGCTGGGCAGTGCGATCGAGACCTATGAAGAGGTCCAGGAAATGCTGGGCCGCATCATGAGCTATGCCCAACTGGTGTATGCCGCAGACATGGCGGACGGCGAGAACCGCCGTTTCTATCAATCGATGCAGGAGCAGGCGACGGATATCTCCAGTCATCTGCTCTTCTTCGAATTGGAGCTGAATCGTCTGGCGGAGTCCCAGCTTCAATCCATGCTCGAGTCCTCCGAACGGTTGGCCAGGTATGCGCCCTGGCTGCGGGATTTGCGCGCCTACCAGCCGTATCAGCTGAGCGACGATGTCGAGCGCACGCTGCACGAAAAGCATGTAACCGGGCGTGCCGCCTGGACACGGCTGTTCGACGAGACCTTTGCCGACCTGCGCTTCGACCTGGACGGCAAGGCCCTGACCAGCACGGAGATCCTCGACAAGCTGAGTTCTCCGGACCGGGCGCTTCGTGAACGGGCGGCGCGGGCCTTCGCGGCCGGACTGAAGGCGAACGAGCGCAGCTTCGCGCTGATCACCAACACATTGGCCAAGGACAAGCAGATCGAGGACCAGTGGCGCGGTTTCGCGCGCCCCGTCTCTTCGCGCAACCTGGCCAACTTCGTCGAGGACGAGGTGGTGGACGCCTTGGTTTCCGCGGTTACGGAGAGCTTCCCGCGCTTGTCCCATCGCTACTATGCCATGAAGGCGAAGTGGCTGGGCCTGGACAAGCTTGCTTTCTGGGACCGCAACGCGCCGCTGCCGGAAAACGACGAGCGAATCATTCCCTGGGAGGAAGCCCAGGACACCGTCCTGAATGCCTATGCCGCCTTTTCGGACGATCTGGCCAAGGTGGGCGAGCGCTTCTTCGAACAGGACTGGATCGATGCGCCGGCCCGCCACGGCAAGGCCCCGGGGGCCTTTGCACACCCCACGGTACCGGCGGCCCACCCCTACCTGTTACTGAACTACCAAGGGCATGTCCGGGATGTCATGACCCTGGCCCACGAACTCGGTCATGGCGTGCATCAGGTGTTGGCCGGGCCGCAGGGACCGCTCATGGCCGATACGCCGCTGACTCTGGCGGAAACGGCCAGTGTGTTCGGGGAGATGCTGACCTTCCGTTCGCTGCTGGCGTCCACTCAGGATCCGGCCAAGCGCAAGGCCATGCTGGCCTCCAAGGTGGAGGACATGTTGAACACCGTTGTGCGCCAGATCGCCTTCCACAACTTCGAAACCCGGGTCCACGACCGGAGACGTGAAGGAGAGCTGTCACAGCAGGATCTGGCCGACATCTGGATGGAGACGCAGAGGGAGGCCCTGGGGCCCGCCTTCGACCTGGACGAGGACTATCGGATCTACTGGTCCTACATCCCGCACTTCATTCATACGCCCTTCTATGTCTATGCCTATGCCTTCGGCGACTGCCTGGTGAATTCACTCTATGCCGTTTATCAGCAGGCCGATGAAGGTTTCGCGGATAAGTACCTGGACATGCTGCGTGCCGGGGGCACCAAGCGGCATCGGGAGCTCTTGGCGCCGTTCGGCCTGGATGCCTCCGACCCGACCTTCTGGCAGAAGGGCCTGTCTGTCATCGAAGGCATGATCGACGAACTGGAAAGCCTTGATGGCCAGTCTGCGGCGCAATGACCTTCCTTACCGGAACCTCGTGACAAGAGGCAGGACTTCATGACAGATGGCGAGAACGACAAGTCCTTCGAGGACGAGGATCCACGGTTTTCCCGCCGCTGGCGCCGCTATGCTCAGGTCGGCGGGGAGGTCGGCATGCTGGCCGCCCAGTTGGCGGGTGCACGCGTCTTCAAGCGTCCGCTGGATCGCCAGCAACATTCCGAGGGGCTGCGGACCGCTCTGGGCGGCCTGAAAGGGCCGCTGATGAAGGCCGCGCAGATCCTGGCCACCATCCCGGAGGCCCTGCCGCGCGAGTATGCCGAGGAGTTGCGGCAGCTGCAGTCGCATGCGCCGCCGATGGGCTGGCCCTTCGTGCGTCGACGCATGCGCACCGAACTGGGGTCGGGCTGGCAGAAGCGCTTCGACAGCTTCGAGAAGGAGGCCGCGGCGGCCGCCTCGCTGGGGCAGGTACACCGGGCCGAGAAGAACGGGCAAAAGCTTGCCTGCAAATTGCAGTACCCGGACATGGCCTCGGCCGTGGAGGCCGACGTTGAGCAGCTGAAATGGGCCTTCCGCGTCTATCGCCAGTACGACAAGGCGATCGACACCTCGGACATCTACCACGAACTGACCGCCCGCCTGCGCGAGGAACTGGATTACGAGCGCGAGGCCAAGCACATGGAACTCTATCGTCGCATGCTGGCGGAGGAAAAGACCGTCCATGTGCCGGAACCGATCCTCGACCTGACGACACGGCGCCTGCTGACCATGACCTGGCTGGAGGGGCATTCCCTCATCGATTTCATCGACAGGTATGCCGATCAGGAGCTGCGCAACCAGGTTGCCCACAACATGTTCCGGGCCTGGTACACGCCCTTCTATTACTACGGGGTGATTCACGGCGATCCGCACTTGGGCAATTACACCGTCCGTGACGACGGAAGCATCAACCTGCTGGATTTCGGCTGTATCCGTGTTTTCGACGCTTCCTTCGTGAAGGGCGTGATCGACCTCTATCATGCCCTGCACGACGACGACCGGGATCTGGCGATTGCGGCCTACCAGACCTGGGGCTTCAAGGACGTGGCGGAGCGGCCCGACCTGCTGGAGGCGCTGAACATCTGGGCGAAGTTCGTCTACAAGCCGCTGCTCGAGGACAGGAAGCAACCGATCCTGGACGACCCCGGCGGGGCCAAGGGTGCGGAGACCGTGGGGCAGGTACACAAGGAACTGCGCCGGCTCGGCGGCGTGAAGCCGCCGCGGGAATTCGTCCTGATGGATCGGGCGGCCATCGGCCTGGGCTCGGTCTTCATGCGCCTGAAGGCCGAGGTCAACTGGTACCAGTTGTTCCATGAGATCATTCAGGATTTTGATGCCGAAACCCTGGACAAGCGCCAGAAGACGTTGCTGAAGGAGGTGGGGCTGCCGGAGGAGATTCCCTAGGAGCCAATTACTCTGCGCAGCGTTTCCAGGCCTTTCTGTAATCCCTGTAAAGCTTGGCAGCCGCATGGCCCTCATTGGGATTCAGATAGGGGTGGTAGGCAAAGGCAGCGGTTTCCAGTCCCCCCTGGGCAGGAAGACGCATGTTCTGTTTGAGCCGGTCCCACGAGGTGGCCCGGAAGCTCTCCTGCTCGTCGCTTTCCAGAAGTTCCGTGATGACTTTCAGGTTGCCCGCTGCGGCGAAGGGCATTTGTGTCATGCTTTCTAGGTAGAGAGTGACTTCCGTGGGCTCCAGCTTCCCGACGCCGAGCCCGTCTTGGAAATAGAGTTCGTCGATGCCGCTTTGTTCGAGGATTTCTTGCCAGAAGTTGGCCCAGTTGTCGGCTGGCAGGTCACCGTTCGCGAAAGCAGAAATGCTGACGGGATGCGGGGAGTGCCGGCTGATCTGTTGGCGCGCAGTCTTGAGATAGGCAATCAGCTGGGTGCGCTCGGCAGCCCCCCGCCAGTTGATGTCATCGATCTCGTCGGGAAGGTACCATCCTGCGAAGTTGGGATGATGGGCGTAATGCGCCAATCCTTCCAGCAGATGCGCTCGCTCCATCCGGCGTTGCTCGAAATAGACCGCCCGGTGAGCTGTGCTTTTCTCGATGCGCTCCCAGAACGCCGGGTCATACTTGAGGCCGAGGGTCAGCTGGATGTCATGGTTCCGGGCCGCCTTAAATATCCGGTCAAGCAGTTCTCCATAGGATGCTGTTTTCCCTGAATGAAAATCGGTATCGCCATAGCGTGACCATTGAAGAATGAGGCTTTCCAGCCCCAGGGCGCGCCACTCTCCAAGGAGGCGGGTCCATTTGTCCTCGCTCCAGGCTTTCTGGGCGTTCGTAGGCTGAAGGAAACTTTCCTTGAAGAAAGCAGGACAGGCCTGATCACTATCGGCATTTGCCAGGCCCGTGAAAGCGAGCAGGACCAAGGTCAGAAATACCTGTCCCGGCAGTCTCATCAGAACGAGACCTGGAAGTGCAGGGAGACACGCGTGGCAGGCTTGCCCCAGGTCGTGTGGATATCGCGTCCGATCCGCAACAGGGTTTCCGTCTGCCCCAGATAGCCGTTGTAGCGGTCGTGATTGAAACGCCAGCGTGCGGACAGGCCCAGGCCTCCCTCCACCCAGACATCGCCCGTCGTGTCGGGATACAGGATTACGGTTCTGCTGGTTTCGTTCTCCCTGACATCACGTCGCTTGTCCGAACTCTTAATGATCTGTCCGCCGCCCCTGACGTAACCGAAGGGCAGCAACATCAGTCTTCTGCCCGCTTGCCAGGAGAGGCCGGCACGGCCTTCCGAAAAGGCGGAGGTCAGGTCATTGTCCGAAAACAGACGGGCGGCTTCGTTATAGGAATGCCCGTAGAAGCGAAGCCCAGCACCGGGCAGCCGCCAATCATCGCCCAGGCTCTCGGAGAATCCGGCACGTAATAGCCAACCACTGACCGCCTGATCTCCTACAGGCAGGACACGCTCGCCGCTCAGCCAGTAATTGCGATCGGGAAAGGGGTAGGTTCGCATGCCGAGGGCGGCTTGTGAGGTGTCGAGATTACCGGTCGTAAGGCCTGCTTTGTTGCTCCAGTAAACTCGTGCGGTCAACTCGAGAAGGTGCGACCAGCCATGAAAAGCGGTTCCGCCCAGAGGGCGCCAGCCAGCCGAGAACTGTCCATACCCTAAGTCATGGCTTTGTCCGAACGGACTGATCATGCGTTGGCAGGCCGCGCCCTCAGGAAAACAAAGGAAGTTGCTGAAGGTCAGGGAAAAGGGGCGATCAAGCTGCCTGTGCTGTTGCTGGAGGACGGCTTTCGGCGGTTTGTCGGCAGGTTTGGACTCCGGCAGTCGTGCATAGTTCCCTTCGTCCATGGCTTGACGCAGTGCCTGTCCGGCTTTCTGCGTTTCGCCAAGTCTCAGGTAGGTGAAGCCCAGGTTTGCCCGCGCACCCGGAAAGTGCGGATCCTGCTCCAGGGCCCGTTCCAGCAGCTCTGCCGCGTCCGTATCCTTGCCGGTTCTGGACAGAAGATAGGCCTGTTCGACGCGGAAGACTTCGCGTTCGGGGTACCTGGCTTGAGCTTCTTCCAGGAAATGCAAGGCATCACCGTCGTGTCCGGCTCTTTTCAGTTCGCTGGCAAGCGCCAGGTATCGATCTGCAGTGGCTTCCTGCTGCAGTGCATAGTTGAGGTGAACGAGAGCGTAGTCCTGATTGCCAGCCTGCAAGGAATGCTCTGCGTGGAGGTCGTGATAGAGCGCTTTCTCCGCATCTCTCAGGGACGTGCGGTCGACTGTCTCGAGTTCGCTGAGGCTTTCCTGGTGGCGCGCGTCCCTTGCCAGTGAGTTGGCCAATCTAAGCCGCACGCTGGCGGAGTCCCTGAGCTCCAGTGCTGCCGTCCAGTGTTCGATGGCCTTTGCGTGATCATGGCTGCGGGCATGAATGTGGCCCAGGCTCTTCTCGACCAGAAGGCGGCTTCTCCGGGGCAGATCAGGACGATGGTGCAGCTCCTTGAAATAGGCAGCTGCGCGGGCTATCCGTCCTCTCTTGCGCAGGGACAGTGCCAGGGCGAGTCCGGCTTGTGCCAGGCCTTTATCCTGATAGGCGCGATCAAAATGTTCTTCGGCTTCCGCCGTGCGCTGCAGGCTCTTGTATCTGTACCCCAGATCCAGGAGTTCCTCCGCTGACCTCACTCCCTTCAGCGCCTCCAGATAAGAAATGGCCATTTCCGGTTTCTGGTGTTGATCGGCCAGGTCCACAGCTTCGCGGATAAGGGCTTCTTCCTCAGGGTGTTGCCGGACAAAGTTCGTATAGCACGAGAAGGCAGCGTCCAGGTTGTCCAGTTTGGCGTCGGTGCGACAGGCGAGTGCTTGCAAGACAGGCGGGATGTTCCGGGGACGGGTGCTATCCCGGAAAAGCATGTCCAGTGTTCTCCAGTCCTTCGTGCGTTGAGTCGCGCTGACCGCTCTGTGCCAGCTTTCCTTGTTCGGCACGAGTCTATGGGCCTTGAGATATATGACTGCGGCCTTGTCATGTCTGCTGGCACGGGCGAGAGCAGTCGCTTGATCCAGCAACCGGGCCTGCTGGATAGATCTTGTCGGAGCGTTGCCGGCCAGCAAGGCGAAGAGCTCTGCGGCGCGAAGCGGCTCATCGCTCTGTTGCAGGCCATGAGCAATGTCCAGCAGCTGTGTCTGGCCGTCGCGCGATTGGAGCAGGCTTTCGAGCCCGGGTTGTGAAATACGGCGGCTGTCTTCGTTGGACGCCAATCGTGTCAGGCACTTGGAGATATCGGAAGCTGTGTTCCAGCAGTCATGCCTTGCCTGGCGTTCGAGAAGGAGCTGCAGGGCTTGCGAAGAACGTCGACTGGTGGCGAGTGCCCGCACGAACCGGCGGCTATTCTCTGGCGCTGGCAGGATCTGGTGGGCCAGGCCGAAATACGCTGGCGTGACGCGCCTGGCCCCCAGCTTTTCGGACAGGTGTCCGATCATTGTGGCTCTCTGGCTGCGTTCTCTTGGATCAGCGCTGCGAAAACGCTCCAAAGCGACAGCACCTTCGAGCGCAAGAAGGGCTTCCGCAATGCGCCGCTGTCTTTCGAGGATCACAGCGCTCATGAAAAGCGCCTGCCGCGCAAGGCGATCGGGAGTTTCAGGGAGTTGACTGACCTTCATGAACAGCTCGTTGGCGCGCAGCTCCAGGCCAAGAGCCAGATGGCTGTAGGCGGCGATCATGTAGTGGTCATGCGTCAGGGGAGCATATTCAACCAACTTATTGTAGAGAGTGACAATATCTCTGTTCTGATTCTCTTGGCGCAGGAGGTGGAGGAGTTCCTCCAGGCTTTCGAGAAAGGCGCTTTCACTTTGCCAGGCAGCGAGAGCCTGTCGGTACAGGACTGTGGCCTCGTTGGGTCTCCCGATGTCTGCTGTTAGACGGGCTGCCACCCGTGCCGCAGCTCCGAATTCAGGATGGCTTGCCGAAAGCATAAGGGATTTGCGCAGCGCTGCCTGTGTTTGCTTGCGTGCAATCAGGTTCTGGAGATGGTGATAGTTTACAAAGGGATTGTCCGGTGCCTCGAGGACGACTGTCTGCAGAGAATGCACGGAATGCTCGGGTGCGCGGTCCGTGGCAAGTCTTGCGGCTCGGATGCCCTGGTAACGCTGGAGAGTTCTCTTCCAGAAGGATGGTTCCGCGTCCCCGGCGAGCTTCCGCAAGAGCGCCATGTCAGCTGATTCTGTCGCCGGGTGGCGAAGGCGAATTCGTTCGAGATGCGTACCGGTCCATTTGAGATAAGCGCTCTCATGATCTTCCGGAAGCGCCTTTCCGGACTGAGTGAAGAACAGGCTGTAGAGAATGGCGATGCTCAGCACGATCAGGACTATCCTGCCCATCATGCTCAGGCAACTTCCGAGGATGTTCTTCATGAGCCCTTTCCGCGGTCGTCGGGAGGTGGTTCATCGTCATCCAGGTCCGAGGGGTCGGGAAAACTGTGGTCTGTCTTCTCCCAGGCCAGAGGGCGACCCAGGAAGACGGCGGCCCAGAGTTGCCAGTTGGCACGTGCCAGGGCGCAGTAGTTGATGGCCACGCTCCAGAAATAGCGGGGCAGGAGCATGGGCAGGGCCGTCCAGCCATAGAGACGCCAGGTCCAGAAATGACGATGGGCGAGGCGATAGACGAAGAAGCCTATATTGGCGAGCGGCAGCAGCCAGAGCACATGGCCGGGCGGCAAAATTGGATGGGGCGTGAAGGAAAGGTGCGCATGGAGCAGAGGCTGAAGAAGCAGGAACGCCAGGACGGTATAGGAAATCACGGCTGCATGGCCCGAGAAGAGTGTCTTGCGATCCCGCCACAGCAGGTAGCGAAGCCAGGGTGAGCCATGCCAGCCAAGACGTGACCATCCCTGGAACCCGATACCGAGTGTCCAGCGTGTCTTCTGGCGCACCGCTTTGGAAAATCTGTGAGGGAAATATTCGCGCGTCGCCACCAGATCACGGCGAGTTCCAAGGCCGCTTCGCTGCCCATCGTGCACCTGTGGAAAGCAGAAACGAGCACCTATCCGATGAAGCCTGAAGGAGAGATCGTAATCCTCAGTGAGGGCATCGGTGCGAAAGATATCCCCCTTGGTCCGAATCTTCTCCAGAATGCTGGCCGAATAGGCAGTTCCGACGCCGGCTCCCGGAACGAGGCCACTGAAGGCAGCACGCACAAGCAGTTCCTTGCCGTGCATTTCGGCAAATTCGTCCTGGTAGTGCCCGGTGGTCGGGTCGTGCCAGGCTCGTGGCAGGGCCACGACCGGCAACTGAACGACATCGTGCTCGTCCAGGAAATAATTGAACACGCGCAGGGAATGAGAATGCACGACATCCTCAGCATCCTGGAGGATGAGTGCCTCGAAGGGATGGGCTCTAGCCTTGTTCGACTTGTGGATTGCACTAGCGATGTGATTGAGGCAATCGGCCTTGCTGGTGCCTCCGTCGTGCGGCAGGACGACCATCTCGACCCGATCATGAGATTTGGCCAGGGCACTTACGACCCGGATCGTATCCGGGTCATTGGGGTAACAGCCGATAAAGATGCGATAGTTCCGGTAGGCAACGTATTTCAGGAGATGTTCCACTGAGCTCCGGATGACAGCGGCCTCCTTCCAGGCCGGTATCATGATCGCCACGGGTTTTTCGGGCTTGCCGCTCTCCAGCAGCGTTATCAGGTTATGGGTGCCGCAGTTGGAGGTGCTGCGAAGCCCGCACTTGCAGGCGAGTGCCGCCAGGTCGAGGAAGAGATCGTCCAGGGCTGAGATCAGCTGTACGAAGGTGGCGAGAAGAAAGAGAAGCAGTATCGCAGCCTGCACCAGAAAGTAGAGATCATAGCTCAGAAAGGGATCCATGGTGTGGCTCTTGAACAGCTTTTCCGAGAGGGATCTAGGGGGCGCACTTAAAAGGTAAAAACAATTTTAAATGCATATCAACAAAAATCTATAGTTAATGGTTGTGCCCTAAAATATTCTGACCTGAAATGAAAATCATGTGTATCAATCGTCTAATTGATTTTCTTCCGAAGAAATGAGGGGATGGCCACACCAGCATCAAAGCGCATTTCAAGCGAGAGCTGCGCTTATGTAGAGAGGTTTTGGCAAGAGGGTATATCTGCCTTTCAAGGCAGGATTGCCATCAATGATTGATGAACCAGAGAATGATCGAGATCACGATGCTGACGAGCAGGCCGGTCCCGAGCGGGATGTAGAGCGTGAAGTTTTCCCGCTCAATCAGGATATCGCCCGGCAGGTGCCCCAGACCCAGGCGGCTGAGCCAGGGCCACAGAAGTCCCGCGACCAGGATGGTGAGGCCGAGAATGATCAAGGTGCGTGACATGCCGCACTGTCCCTGAGAACTTAGTGGGTGCTTACATCTCTGGGGATATAGGAAACCTGTCGGGCAGGCGCCAAGCCCGTTCAGCGCAGGAAGTTCACCAGCGAGGTCTGGAGCAGACGGGATGTGCTCTGGTAGCTGGCCTGCAGAACCGTCTGGGTCATGGAAAGCTTGGTTGACACCTCGGCCAGATCGGCATCTTCGATTTTGCCGGCGGTCTTCTCCAGGAAGTCCAGGGTTCCATTGTGAACCTCGCGCTTCGCGGCGGCTCGTTCCTGGTTGAAGCCGTTGCGGGCCTCAAGTTCTCCCAATCCTGTAACGGCACGTTGCAGCCAGTCGCGAGCTTCGGCAAGACGGGCGTCAGGATCAGCCACGGTGGTGTCGGTGACCGCGGATTTGGCATAGAGCAGGGAATTCACAAAATCCTGGATGGCCGGTTCAGCTACGCTGACACCGTATTCCATTCTCTCGCTATCATCGATATGGATACCATCACGGTTCCAAAGATCCGCACCGTTAATTGCCCCATTTGCATAGGCAGGGGAGTCGCCGGGAACTTCAGCCGGATCTCCTGGTTGTTTCAGGGTTGTGATATCAGTGACGTCAATATCGGTAAGGCTGACTGTAGGAGGTTCCTCGGTGGCCGACCCGGAAAAGAGAAAACGGTCTCCATCCTTGGTTCTCAAAGCGGCTTCGATATCGTTTAGCCAGCCGTCGATCTGATCCGTCAGGATCTGTTCGGTGACCTTATCCTGATCATCCAATCGGATCAGGGTTTCGCGAGCATCCGAAGCTGTTTCCGATAGGGAATTCAAAGAATTCGCATAAATCTCCGTGCGCCGATCCACGGCATTCAGGCTACGCAGGTAGGACTCCGTGCGCTGGGTCACTTCCTTGCCCTTCAGCAGCTGCCCGGCGTCGCGCGAGACGCCGGCGAGGCCACCGGGCTTCTTGCCCGTCGCCAGTTGCTCCTGAAGACTATAAAGCTCGTTGTTCAGAGACTGTGTCTGCCGGGTCAGATCCAGAAAACGGCCATATGTGCTGTTGATGGAAGTCATCGTGCCACCGCGTTCATAAGAGTATCCATCATGTCACTGACGGTCTGCATGACCCGCGCATTGGCGGCGTAGGCGTTCTGCAGGGCAATCAGGTCCGCCATCTCCTGGTCCACATCCACACCGACCTTGCCGCGAAACTTCGCTTCCAGCGCATCGCGCGAAGCCGTGGCGTTCTCCAGGTTGTGCTTGCTTTCCGCCTTGAAGCTGGCGGTGTTCTCTATGATGCCCCCAAGCTGGCCGCCGATGTTGTCGTCGATCAGGGCCTGGGACACAGTGCCGCCTGCGTCGTTCTGGAGGGCTTCAGTGCCATTCAAGATCGCTGGCTTGACCTGCAATGTACCGGCGCCAGGGGCGGCAGGGGTCTGGAAGAAAATGTCTCCGGCTCCGCCATAGGCATCATTCACCGTGGTTCGCAGATCCACAGCCAAGCCATTCAGCTGATCCTTGAGTTTCTGGATCGTGCCAGCCGCCGGATCGTTGTTGCCTGCGAGCGTGTCGTCCAGCATGCGCACTCGTGCACCCACTTCCCCATCCTTGAAGGCATTGGTGACGGTGCTGCCATCGTTCTCCTTTATGATATCGTCGCCATCCCAGGAGAACTGTTGAGCCGAGATGCCAACGAGTTGGGTGCCGCTGGAGGTGTAGACCTGAGCGCGGCCCTGCTCGTCCATAAGCACACGGGTGTCGACGAGACCCGAGACTTCCTTGATGGCGGCATCGCGTCGGTCTTCGAGGTTGCCGACGGTCTCACCCGAGGCCTTGGTGCTGGCGATCTCCTTGTTCAGCTTCTCGATCTCGAGCAGCTTGTCGTTCAGGTGGTCCACCGATTTTCCAACTTCCTCCCGCATTTCCCCCTCCATGCTCTCTGTTTGCGCATAGAGGTGGTTGACTTCCTTGGCCAGTGCATCAGCGGTGCTGATTACCCGTGTCGCCATGGTGTTGTTCTCCGGTGTGGCCTCGAAATCGCGCAGTGCGGTCTCGAAGTCGCTGAAGAGCTGCATCAGGCGTGGATTATCGGCATCGATGTTCAGCATCTCGCCCAGCCGTTCGGCCGTTTCGGCTCGGGTTTCGTTGCCGGAGGCCTGGGAGGTCAGGCTGCGGACGTCCTCGGCGATCCGATCTGCCACGCGGCGCTCAACACCCTCGATATATGGCCCGGACAGGCCAGTGCTGGAATGACTGGAATGCTGCAGGACCTTGCGGGTGTAGTTCGGGTCCTGGGCATTGGAGATATTGGAGCTGGCAACCTCGGTGCCGGCCTGGGAAACTCGGAGGCCGGCAAAGGCATTGTTCAACGCGACGCTCAACGACATGTCCGGCCTCCTTTCCCTGGTTTGTTTCAGTCTAGGACTGAAAGGTTAACGATTACCTGCTGATATTGATCACTTCGGCCAGCATCTCGTCGGCCGTGGAGATCACCTTGGAGTTCGCCGAATAGGTTCGCTGGGCCGTGATCATCTTGGTGAATTCGTCACTGATGTCCACGTTGGAGGCCTCGAGCGTTTGCGACGAGATCGTACCGTTGCTGCCCAGACCCGGCGGATTCAGGCGCGGCACGCCGGACTCCGGGCTTTGCTGGAAGGCATTGCCGTCCAGGCGGGTCAGGCCATTCGGGTTGTTGAACTGGGTCAGGGGGACCTGGAAGTAAGTCTTGGTCTGACCATTGTCGTAGTTCAGGTTCACATAGCCCGCGTCATCGACATAGAGATCCTTGAAAGCTCCGGGAGGCACACCGTTCTGGTCCAGGGAGTTGAGTTGCAGTTCAGTGCCCGTGTATTGGGTCGTGCCATTGGCTCGTTCGAAATTTCCCAGGTTGATGGTGATATCCTGGGGATCAATCCCCGACCCGAAATCAAGGCCCTGCAGAGTTATCTCGGCTGGGTCTCCAGCTGCCTGGGTGGCGGGCGGTGTTATGTTTGGATCCGCACTTGTATCGATGCCGTTAGCAGCAATCCGCCCGTTGTCAAATTCAAACTCGACGGGACCATAGCTGACAGGAGTGCCATCGGGAGAATTGATGGACAGCTCCCAGATATTGTTGGTGGCAGTTTTACTCCATACGAGGTCAAGATTCCTTTGGTTGCCAACGGAATCGTATATCTGGATGGAGTTTGCCGGCAATGTTGTACTCGGATCCAACTGAGAGGGCAGGTTCGCCGCATACTGGATGTTACTGGTTGGAACGGGTGAGTCCTGCAACTGTGAAATCTGAATGGGTTTCACGTCTGCCGTATTGGCAACTCCTGTTCCCGGATCCACATCCCAACCATTCAGGTGATAGCCTGACGAATTCACGAGGTAGCCATTCTTGTCGACTTCGAAGTCTCCGGCGCGTGTATAAAAACTGCTGGGCTTGAAGTTCACTTCACCGCTGTTGGGGTCCACACTTTCCGGTTGGCTGACCGAGAAGTAGCCCTTGCCGGTCACACCGAGGTGCGTGCTGACCTGGCTCTGTTCCATGTTGCCCTGGACGTCGTGACGGAACGAGGGGCGAGCGCGGACGCCGCCGGCTTGGTGCTGGTTCTGGTCGGAGGCGGTGACCAGGGTGGAGAAGGCGGTGTCGACGCGCTTGTAGCCCGTGGTCCGCGAGTTGGCGATGTTGTCCGAGATGTTGGCCAGGGCGGAGGACTGGGCCCCCAGGCCGCTGACCGCTGTGTTCATTGCTCCATAGACGCTCATGTCTTTCTATCCCTCAAGGAGTGGATGGGACCTATCTGTCGATTGCAGACAAGCAAGGTTCGTGCCAAAGAAATCGTGCTTCAGCTTGTTGATATAGTTTGGATTTCTATCCAGTGTCCTTGGCTTCGGGACGGGGCGGGGCAGTTCTTGCCGCCCGGGTGAAGTTTCTGTCGTCATGCGCATGCCGTTCATTCGGCGGCCATCGGATGACGAATGGGCAGGATCTCATCCATCAGGATGCGCTGCCAGCCGATCCGTCGCCGCCAGTCGAGCAGCAGAGGTGCCCGGCGGTTGGCGAAAAAGCGGGTTCCCCGCGCGCAGCGTGACGGAGTGACGATCAACAGTGTGCGCAGGTCGCCCGCCGCAATACCAAGGCGCCGCTCGGCCCATTCCGTCTCGTCTTCCGGAAGTTCCCCGCCGACAGAGGAGGGGGGCACGACGATGAATCGTGGTCCGCCATCCTTCCGGCTGCTCAGCAGGAAGGCATTCGGCAACTGGCTTTCGGCCATCGGACTGAGTCGGAAATTCTGTTCTTCGGGATAGCCCAGCAAGCCACGCGGGAACGAGAGCTCGATGCAGGTTCTGGCCCCCTTCCTGTGCTTGCCGGTCTCGCGGGCCGGGCGAAAGCCGTGGGGAATGCCGGCATGGGGAACGGAGATGCCGGGCACATGAAGGCCGTCGGTGTGGCTCGTATCGCGGAACTGCAATGTCATGGTCTGTGTCTTTCCTTGCTGGGACCGGCAAGCGGTCAAAGGCTTTCGTTGATGCGAAGCGAAACGGGGGCGCTGCCCGGTTGGTCGCTGCTGTGCTGACCCGAGGACGCGTAACCGCTGGCCTCGCGCCTTTGGGCCTCGACGGCCCCGGCGATGGCCCTGAATACGCGATCGTGGGCGTCCATGGCCGCTTTCAGGGCATTCTCGTTGGCGCGCGCAGTTTCACTCAATCGGTCGACCACATCCTCGAGCTCGTCACGCAATCGCGGTTCAAGGCTTTCCGTGAAACCCGGGTTCTCCTGCAGTTCGCGAGCCTGGAGACGGTATTCCTCGGTCAACTGGGCCTTCTGTTCGGACAATTCCTGGATGCTGCTGATCTCGAGCTGGCGCAGGAGGTTGATCTCACGATCCAGAACGGAGGTCAGCTCGCGTGCAAGTTCGATGAGGCGCATCATCGAGGTTTCCTCCGGAGGCTGTGCAATGGCCTGATTACCGTACATTGTCTTATTCCTCCTGCATCTTGACCATTTCGCGGGCCACCGTGTCGGCAATTCCAATGCCGCCGCGCTGGGCCACGGACTTGCCGATTTCGTCGACCAGCAGGGAGCGGTACATGCCTTCTGCCTGCCCACCACCGAAATACCCTTCGGTTTCGAGGCCTTCGAACATCGGCGCCAGCATCTGGGAGAGGAAGACGGCTTCGAAATCCTGTGCCGTTTCCCGGATCCGCGGATCCATCTCACTCCCATTCTGGCCTGCCTTTTCAGCCTTGGCTGCAGCCTGGCGAGCATTGGTGGCTGCAATATTGTCCCGGGCGATGCCTTGCAGCGTCTGGAATGTGGCTGTCCCGTCGAGTGCGTTCATCACATCACCTCCAGATCGGCCTGCAGTGCGCCGGCAGCCTTGATGGCTTCCAGGATCTTGATCATGTCGCGCGGGCCGACACCCAGTGCATTCAGACCGTTGACCAGATCCCGCAGACTGACGCCCTCGGGCATGACGGCAAGCTTGCGCTCCTCGTCCTCATCCACCTCGATCTGCGTGCGCGGCACCACCACGGTTTCGCCTTCGCCAAAGGGGTTGGGTTGGCTGACCTGGGGGGTTTCGGTGATGCGGATGGTTAGGTTGCCCTGAGCGATCGCCACTTCGGAGATGCGGACCTGTTCGCCCATCACGATCACGCCGGAATGCTCGTCGATGACGACGCGTGCCGGCTGGTCCACGCGCACCGGCAACTGTTCGATGTCGGTCAGCAGGTCCACGGTGGAGCCGGGGTAGTCGGCAGGTACGCGAATGTTGATGGTGGCGTTGTCGATGGCCTCGGCCGTGCGGTTGTTGAGCAGGGCATTGATCGACTGCGCGGCGCGGCGTGCGGTGGTGAAATCGGGATTGTGCAGGGACAGCTTGACTTCGCGCAGGCTGTTCAATTCGAATCCGATCTCCTTCTCGATCGTGGCGCCATTGGCAATGCGGGCACTGGTTGGGGTGCCGCGAGTCACGGACGTAGCTGCTCCCTCTGCTTCGAAGCCTCCGACGGAAAGCGGCCCCTGGGCAACTGCGTAGACTTCCCCGTCCGCACCCAAGAGCGGTGTGACCAGGAGCGTTCCGCCTTGAAGGCTGTCTGCATCGCCCAGGGCGGAGACAGTAATATCAGTGTTGGTGCCCTGGCGCGCAAAGGCCGGCAGTTCGGCCGTGACCATGACAGCGGCTACATTCTCGGTCTTGAGATCGGGACTGCGCGTGTTGACGCCCATGCGCTGAAGCATGCCGATCAGGCTTTCACGGGTGAAGATCGAACGGGAAAGGTCATCGCCCGTCCCATTCAGTCCCACCACAAGGCCATAACCAATTAGCTTGTTGCTGCGCACGCCTTCGAATGAGGCGATATCCTTGATCCGGTTCTGTGCGTGAGCCGGCCGTTCCATTGAAATCGCCATGACGGCAAGCAGCAGCGTCAGGGAGATCACGGTGCTCATGAAGCGCAGGTAACGCATGGCCATCTTTCTGTCCCGTATTGTCCAAACGGCCTTTCCGGCCTTCTTGCAGGAATGGTATGCGAGGATCATGCCAGATTCCCCTTTTTAAATTTCTTGTTCGAAAACAATGTATTATGCGGAGGTGAAAATTTTTCCAAGCGCCAGGTGAGCGGAAGTTCCTGGTGCAGGGGGTAATTTTTTCCCGGCTGTATGACCTCTTCATCCGTCGTTAACCATTCCACGGCAGACTGCGATTCCATCAATCAACGCTTGGCAAATTGTCAGCTCATGAAGATCGACTCATTCTCCTCAACGCAATCGACTGGCGCGAAGCGCCGCACATCCAGTGGCCGCAGCGGGGATGGATCTTTTTCGCGGATCCTCGGTGACAGCGGTCAGAGCAGCTCGGTCAATCAAAGCGGACCGGTCGGCACGGTGGATTCCCTTCTCAGCCTGCAGGAGGTGGGGGGCGGATCCGATCAGCGCCAACGCAGCCATCAGCATGCCAAGGACGTCCTGGACCAACTCGAGGAATTGCGCCTGGAGCTTCTCTCGGGACGGCTGTCCCTCTCGTTGCTGGAGCGTATCGGCAAGTTGCTTGCGGACCGCCCGGAAGACAGTGGCGATCCGCAGCTGGAAGGCATCCTGCAGGACATCGAGCTTCGCGCTGCGGTCGAACTGGCGAAACTGCAGCGCTGAGCGGGAGAATGGGTCAGCTCGGCAATAGCGGAATTGCGCCGTTTCAGGGGGCTTGTCCCCGCCCTCAAAAATCATATACTCCGCGCGCATTTAGCATTTGCCGTGAGAGTTCCGTATGACGGTTACCTTGCCTCCCGACTATCGGCCTTCCGAAGACGAAAGCTTCATGAATCCGCAGATGCGGGAATACTTTCGCCAGAAGCTGCTTCAATGGAAAGCCGAGCTTCTCAAGGAATCCGGTGAAACAATCAATCACATGCAAAGTGAAAGCCTGGCCGAGCCGGATGTGGCCGATCGCGCATCACTGGAATCCGATCGCTCCCTGGAACTGCGGACACGCGACCGGGAACGCAAGCTGATCGCCAAGATTGATGACGCTCTGCAGCGTCTCGAGGATGGCAGCTATGGATATTGCGAAGAGACGGGTGAGCCGATTGCGATCCGTCGGCTGGAAGCCAGGCCGATTGCAACGCTGTCGCTTGAGGCGCAAGAGCGTCATGAACGCCTGGAGCGTACCCAGCGCGACGACTGATCCGCGCGTTATGCACGGTATCTACTTTTGAAGTCATGAAAAAAGGGCCGGTTCGATGAACCGGCCCTGAGTTTTCCAAGCTCGGGACAGACGCCTGGAAGTATCCGTTTTCCCGGCCTCAGAAGGGCCAGATGATGTCGAAGACCTGCTGGCCATAGCGCGGCTGCTGCACGTCGGAGAGCTCTCCACGTCCACCATAGGAAACACGCGCCTCAGCAATCTGGTCGTAGCTGATCTCGTTGAGGGTCGTGATGTCCTCGGGCCGCACGATTCCGGCGATCTTTAGCTCGCGCAGTTCAAAGTTGACCCGGGTTTCCTGGCGTCCCGAGATGACGAGGTTCCCGTTAGGCAGGACATCGGTGACGATGGCCGCAATCCTGAGGTCGATCTCCTCCTCGCGGGAGATATTACCGGTGCCGCCGGCTTCCGAAGTGCTTCCGGCAGAGACAAGGTTTCCGGGGTCGACTGCGTTTGGCAGGACGTTCCGCAACCTGGTTTCGTAGCCTAAGAAGGAATTCAGGGACGAGTTCTCGTCGCTGTTACGGCTGCGATTCGTGGTGTTGTTCATCTCAGCGCTGTCATTCATCTGGATAACCACGGTTACGATGTCGCCCGCTTCGCTGGCACGCTGGTCTTCGAAGAAGGTACGACTGCCGCTTTTCCACAGCGAGTTGGCGTGCTGTTGGGGTTCAGGTGCCGCCTGCTGCCGCGGGTTCGTGAGAGCGGCCTGTTGCTGGGCCTGAGGGCTGACCGGGATATCGATTTCCGACATGTCCGGCGCCTTGCCGACCCGGGAGAGACGTTCGGCAGCATTGCAGCCGGCCAGAGCCAGGCCCAGCAGGCCGATCATTACGAGCTTGCCCATGAAGCGGGGCAGGGGGGAGATGTAGGTGATTTTCATGATCTGGATCCTTCCGGACATGGTCAGTTCAGCATGGCCGTACTGTGGCCGCCTACGGACACGAGTCCCGTATCCTCCACAACAGCCTCGATGATCTGATTGGACTTGGCGTTCATGACACGAATGACAGCGCCGTCCGTGCCTTCCTCCAGTGCCCGCCCGGAAACGGTAAGATGCAGGTTGGAGTTACGATAGCGAATGGTCACGGAACTGTTCTTTGTGACAAGAACAGGTTCCTTGAGGTCGCTCGCACGCAGGCTGGTGCCGGCGCGCACTGTACGGCGGGGACTCTTGCCGATCATCTGGACCGGGTCCGTCACGGCTTCGGCATGAAGGCGGTCGGCCCGCTCGGACTCCCAGCTGATGTCCGCCTCGCGGATGACATCACTGGGGCTGATGCGCCGATTGAGCGTGGGGACATCCACCAGTTCATAGGCGCGCCCGCTCAACTCCACCCGCACCAGGGGAGAGCCGTTGTCAGGATAGACCAGGCGTGCGCGGAAGCGATTGCTCTCTTCGTTGCGCTCCAGCCCAACAATGCCAGCTTCCGCGTTGTCGACGCGTGGGACATGCAGGGTTTCCTGCGGGTCCTCCAGAGAGATGTCGAGGTCCATGTCCTCGCCTCGAACACGGAAAGCCTGCTCGATCATGTCGAGGAGTTCTCCGCGCTCCAGGCGAATGCTGGACCGTTCCACTTCGGCATACTCCAATCGAGAGCGAGGAGCCCAGTCGATTCCGTAGTTGCGAGCCAATGTGGCCAGCCAGCGGGCTTCCAGTTGCACCGTCGTCCCGGCTGCCGGAGCGCGTCCGATCGGGGTGTCGGCCTGGTCCTCGAGACCACTGAAGATGTCGCCGAGCCTCACGAACTCTTCTTCGACAACGATGGAGCGGTTGAGGGAGATCATCTCCTCGACATCCGGCTCCGTTTCGGCTGCAGCGAACTGAGGGACGGCGATGGATAGAAAGCCGGCTGTCAGGAGGCTCGTCAGTAGTGAGTTTTTCATCATGTTATCCTCCCGTATCAGCGAAGCTGGGTGACGCTGCGCAGCATCTCGTCGGATGCCTGGATGCTCTTGGAATTCATCTCGTAGGCACGCTGGGCGCTGATCAGCGAGGTGATTTCCTGAACCGCGTCCACGTTGGAGGTTTCCAGAGCGCCTTGGGTTATCGTGCCAAAGCCTGCCTCTCCGGGAACGGCAGCCTGGGGCGCGCCCGATGCGGGTGTTTCCAGAAACAGGTTCTGGCCCATGGCTTCGAGGCCTGCGTCGTTGGGGAAGACAGCCAGTTCGAACTGGCCCACCTGCTGCGGAGCTACCTGGCCGTCCAGCTTGACCCAGACTTCCCCGTTCTCGTTCACGGAGATGGATGTGGCCTCCGCCGGGATATTGATGCCAGGCTCCACCATGAAGCCGTCCGGGGTCACGATATCCCCGTCCGGGCTCATCTGGAAGGAGCCGGCACGGGTATAGGACGTCTCGCCATTGGGCATTTCCACCTGGAAGTAGCCGCGGCCGTTCACCGCCAGGTCCAGACTGTTGTCCGTGATCTCCAGGTTGCCCTGCTCGTGAATGCGATAGACTGCTGCCGTGCGGACGCCGAGACCGATCTGAACCCCCGAGGGAACGATCGTTCCGGTGTCCGAGGAGGCTGAGCCGACGCGACGCAGGTCCTGATAGAGCAGGTCGTTGAATTCGGCCCGGCCGCGCTTGAAGCCGGTGGTGTTCATGTTGGCGATGTTGTTCGAGATGACATCCACGTTCATCTGCTGAGCAAGCATGCCGGTTGCGCCAATGCTGAGAGAGCGCATGATCAGATTTCCTTTCCTGTAAACCGAAGGGCTGTCCTGTTCGAGGTCATGCCTAGCGTCCAGATGAACCCAGGATCTGAATGGCCTGTTTCTGCCGTTCGTGTTCCTGGTCCATCATGTTCTTGGTAGACTGGTAGCTACGCATGGTTTCGATCATGCGGGTCATCTCAACGACACCCTGAACGTTTGAATCCTCGAGCATACCCTGCAGGATGGAGACGTCTTCTGCCTCCGCGGCCATGGGCTCCTGGTCTTCCGCATTCAGAAGTCCTCCGGCCTCGCGTTTGAGTTCATATTCCTCCTCGAACTGCACCACTCCGATCTGGCCAATGGGGAGACCTCCCAAGGGATTGGCGGGATCACGGACCGCAATGGTGCCATCCTTGTTGATGACAACGTCCGAAGCTTCCGGAGGCAATACGATGGGGGCGCCGTCCATGCCCATGACCGGATCCCCCTCGGAGGTCACGATCTGACCGTTGTTATCCAGCGAGAAGTTGCCTTTTCGGGTATAGCGCGCTCCATCTTCGGTCTCGACCGTAAAGTAGCCGGGTCCGGAGATGGCCACGTCCAACGGATTGTCGGTGTTGATCATCGGACCTTCACTCAGATCGCGCACGCTCGCCAGGTCCTGGACCATGCTGATCTTGCGGAAGGCGCCGGCTCCCATGTCACGGGTATCGGCAAGATATTCCGAGAACATCATCGATTCCCGCTGATATCCTGGCGTGTTCATGTTTGCCAGGTTGTTCGTCACGACATCCATTTCCCGGCGGAGGCCGGTCAGCCGTGACAGGGCTATGTAACTTGGGCTTTCCATGGTTCGTCTGTCCTTATTTCGTGCCGAGCTCTTTTGTGAGCTTCTTGCACCTTCGCAGAAGCAGGAAGCGTGCCAGTTCGTTAAATTATTTTATTTCAATGAGTTATGGAATTCGATCTGAAGGCGGACGGGGGATTTCGGAAATCTTTTCGTTCCGGCGGGCAAAAGCTGCCGCAACGAAACTTCTGCTGCGGAGAAACGAGTTGTTAACCATCGTCCGTTAGGTTTGCGGAACCTGCAGATAACGAAATGATTCAGGAAGCGACCAGAATGGCCGATGCGGTTGTAGACAATGATACCGGGGATGATGAAGTCGAGGTTCTGCCCCGGAAGTCTGGTCTGAGTGGCAAAAAGCTTGTCCTCTTCATCCTTCTTCCCCTTCTGATTCTGGGGGGCGGCGCCGCTGCCCTTTATTTCACCGGCATGCTGGACAAGCTGCTGGTGCCGGTGGAGGCCGGTGAGAAAGAGGAGGGGAAAACCGAGGACCTCAGGGTTTTCTACGAGCTTCCGGACATGCTGGTGAATCTCAATTCAAATGACGGCCGGTCCGGCTATCTGAAGCTTTCCATCAGCCTGGAGCTCAAGGATCCTGCCGCCTTGGCGGCTCTCGAGAAGGTCCAGCCGCGGATTATCGACAGTTTTCAGGTTTACCTTCGGGAACTGCGCGTCGACGACCTGGAAGGGTCGGCCGGAATGCAGCGCCTGCGCGAGGAACTGTTGATGCGCGCCAATACGACGGTCGACGAGCCCGAGATCAGCGATGTGCTGTTCCGCCAGATCCTGGTTCAGTAAACCCCGGAGAGCAGTGGACGCCCCATGAGTGATATGCCGGACAACAACGAGACCCCGGACGCGGAGACCGACGAAGACTACGATGCCCTGATGGCCGAGTGGGAGGCCATGGCGGATTCGGAAGACGGCGAGGAGGTCGAGGGGTCTTCCGAGCGCGTGCTCGATCAGAGCGAGATCGACAGCCTGCTGGGCTTCGATGATGACGGCAGAGGGGGCGGAGACAACGAGGGCATCAATGCCATCGTCAACTCGACGCGGGTGTCCTACGAGCGGCTTCCGATGCTCGAGGTGGTCTTCGACCGCCTGGTACGCATGATGTCCACCTCACTGCGCAATTTCACGTCCGACAACGTGGAGGTCAGCCTGGACAACATCACTTCGCAACGTTTCGGCGATTACCTCAATTCCATTCCGTTGCCGGCGATGCTGGCCGTCTTCAAGGCCGAGGAATGGGACAACTACGGCCTGATGATCGTCGACAGCAACCTGATCTATTCCATCGTCGACGTGCTGCTGGGCGGGCGTCGTGGAACGGCGGCCATGCGCATCGAAGGGCGTCCCTACACCACGATCGAGCGCAACCTGATTACGCGGCTTATGAACGTGATCCTGATGGATCTGTCGGCGGCCTTCGACCCCTTGTCTCCGGTGACCTTCCGCTTCGAGCGTCTTGAGACAAATCCGCGCTTTGCCGCCATCGCACGCAACGCCAATGCGGCGATCAATACGCGTCTTCGCATTGACATGGAGGATCGCGGTGGCCGCGTCGAGCTTGTCCTGCCCTATGCCACGTTGGAGCCGGTCCGCGAACTGCTGCTGCAGATGTTCATGGGTGAGAAGTTCGGCCGGGACTCCATCTGGGAAAGCCATCTGAGTGCGGAACTCTGGCATACCGAGGTGGCGATCGACGCCGTGCTCGACCAGCTTGAAATGCCGCTGAGCAGTATCCTGAACCTCAAGGTCGGGGATCAGATCCCCCTCAACAAGACACCCAGTTCCAAGGTTGCCCTGCGCTGCGGGGACGTGGAGATGTTCAAGGGACAAATGGGGCGGCGCAACGGCCATATTGCCGCAAGGATTTCCGACAAGTTGATCCGCGGGCCCGGGGAGTTCGACCAATGACAGTGGAATTGATGATAGATGCAGGACTTGCCGTTCTGCTCGTGGTGACAATCGTTTATGCGATCGTTCTAAACAGAAAACTCAACCAGTTCCGCAATCTGCGTGAAGAAATGCAGGGCATGGTTGGTGACTTTGCCAAGGCCACCCAGGATGCGGAAAAGGGCATCGCCAGTTTGCAGGAGCGTTCGCACACGCTGGGAAGCGACCTGGAGACCCATGTCAGTGCCGTCGAGGGACGTGTTTCGGAGGCGCGCAGCCTGGCCGATGATCTGGTTTTCCTGGTGGAGAAGGGGACCTCCGTGGCCGATCGCCTTGAGACGGCCGTCTCAAGGGGGCTATCGGCAAGCCCGCAGCCTTCGGACGGTGATGTGCAGAGTGGGAAAGTCGAGCCGCTCAGCAAGAAGACGGCCGGAACTGCCGGAAATCGCGAAAAGAAACAGGCAAGCAAGTCCGCCGAATCCGTTTCTCCGGAAGCACGAGAGCTACTCAAGACACTGGATGGAATTCGATGACGGTATCGCTGAAGGATGGCGCCGTGCAGTTGAAACGGACGCCGCGCCTGAGACTCCTGCCTCTGGTCATTTTTCTCGCGACGCTGACCCTTGGCTTTCGTGTCATCGACGTCTGGCAGGGTGTGGAGGTCGCCGCCCAGGAGGACGTCGCCGAAGAAGGCCAGGAGAACGCGCGTGCCGAGGATAAGGACCAGCAGGCCGCTCAAGCAGGAGACCAGGTGGCCGAGACCGATCCTCAAGCGCCGGAAGAGGGGAAGGCGCGCGCAGATCAGGCACTTGACGGAGAAAAGAGTCTTTCCGCCGTCGATCCGTTTTCCATGACGGAGACGGAGATCGAGCTCCTGCAATCCCTGGCCGGGCGTCGGCAGGAGCTGGAACAGCGCGAGAAGGCGCTGGAAGAGAAGGAAGCCTTGCTCAAGGCGACCGAGACCCGTGTCGAGGAGAAGATTGCCAGGCTCGAGGAAATGCAGGGCAGGATCGAGGGCCTTCTGGGCGAATTCGACGATGAAGAGCAGCAGAAGCTGGAGAACCTGGTTCAGATCTACGAGAAGATGAAGCCCAAGGATGCGGCCCGCATCTTCGAGCAGCTGGACATGGAAGTTCTCCTGGCCGTGATCACCCGCATGAAGCAGCGCATTTCGGCGCCGATACTGGCGGAAATGCGCCCGGATCGCGCGCAGCAGATCACCGTGCGCATGGCAGAAAAGCGCGAACTTCCGGTCCTGGGCGAATAATCACCCCAGCACCATAAATTTTGCGCGGCTTTACCCAACGTTAAGAAGCAGCGACTAGTTTGCTTATCAGGGCAGTTCTGTACTGTCCAAGGCAAGAAGTCGGAACACACGGAAAAAAGACGGAGTATTTTACATGGCAGGTGTGGACATGAATATGCAGATCCTCATCGTTGACGACTACAAGACGATGCTCAGGATTATTCGCAACCTGCTGAAGCAGCTTGGTTTCAATAATGTCGATGAAGCGACGGACGGAGCCACGGCCCTTCAGAAGCTGCGCGACAAGCCCTATCAGCTTGTCATCTCGGACTGGAACATGGAGCCCATGAGCGGGCTGCAGCTGCTCAAGGAAGTTCGTACCGACACCAAGCTGAAAGATCTGCCCTTCGTCATGATCACGGCGGAAAGCAAGAGTGAAAACGTGGTTGCTGCCAAGCAGGCCGGCGTTACCAACTACATCGTCAAGCCGTTCAACGCTGCAACGCTGAAGAATAAGCTGCAGGCCGTTCTCGGCGCGTTCTGAGGTCATGAAGCATGGCAGCCGAAACAGAAACAAACGGATACGAACAGCGCCTCGAGGCTCTGGTCACCCGCTACAAGGACATCAATCCGGATGATCTGGTTAGTATCGTGGAGGGCATCATAAATACGGCCCAGGGCGATCTCTCCAGCGTCAATCTGAAGGTCTACGGCGAGATCGAGGCGCTCTCTCGCTATATCCATTCGGCGCGTCAGGAAATCGCCTCCCTGAGGCCCGACGAAATCACCGACGAACACATTCCGGCGGCCGGCGAAGAGCTGGAAGCCATCGTTGGCGCCACCGAGCAGGCCACGAATACGATCATGGAATCCGTGGAGGCCATCGAGAATGAGGCGGCGAACCTGCCGCCGGAAACCGCGGAGCGAATCACGAACGCCGTCACCAATGTCTATGAGGCTTGCGGGTTCCAGGACATAACAGGACAGCGTATCACCAAGGTGATTCACTGTCTGACGCATATCGAGGAAAAGGTTCACGCCTTGCTGGAGACTTTCGGTGAACCGGGAGACAGGCCAGTGCGTGAGCGCAAGCCACAGAAGACTTCCGAAGAAGCGGATGCCGCGCTCATGAACGGGCCGCAGTCCGGCGAAAGCGCCATCAGTCAGGATGACATCGACGCGTTGCTCGCCAGCTTTGACTGAGGCGTGTAATGCGGATAGAGCCAGGCATTCAAAGGCAGGGATCCGGATCCAGTACAAGCAGCCTGATGGCCCTGTTGAGCCTGAAGCTCCTGTTGCTGGCCTTCTTCATACTTCTGACTGTCCTGGCACAATTCGAGACCGAAAGGGTCAAGAAGGTCGTCGCAAGCGTGAACAAGACCTTCGAGGGGCGCGTTGAAGTCAACCGCGCCATCGATCCCTTGCCGGGTGCCGATGGAATCCAGCAGGGGGGCGCTCCTGCCCTGAGTGAACTCAGTCGTCTTTTCCGTTCCTACCTGCCCAACGCGAACATGGAAGTCGATCCGGCTCTGGGGGAACTGCGCCTGGAAGTGCCGGTCGAGGACGTCTTCCTGAATGGCAGCACGCGACTCAATGGCCGTGCAGAACGCCTGATAGACCGTATCGCCGCCGAGTTGGCTGTCCGTGAGGCCAACGAGCAGGACTACGACGTGGAGCTGTTCAATGGTTTTGCCCGACAGTCCATGGGCCATCTTCTGGACAGTGCGGGCAAGGATCCTGTCTTCATGCGTGCCGGAGCTCTTGTGCGCGCCTTCATTGATCGGGACCTGCCCGAATCCAAGCTTTCCGGCGGTCTCCTGCCCGGCGAGGAAGGGCAGGTTCGCATGGTGGTTCGTCTCTGGGGTGGTGAGGGTGAACCCGATGATGTCCCGGAGACCAGGCCATGACGTCCCAAGACGGCGGTAGGGGCACGGAACAGGGCAAAAAGGGTCCCTATATTCCCTTTGCGCCAGGGATGGGGGCGACAGGAGGCATTCCCTCGGGCGCTGGTGCTGGCGGCAAGAGCGGTGCATGGCTCGTGACCTTCACGGATCTGGTGGCTCTGATGCTTGCCTTCTTTGTCATGATGTTTGCCATGATGACGTTGGACGAACAGAACTGGGACGCCTTGAGAAGCAACTTCCTGGGGCAACTCGAGACCCTCAAGGAAGATCCCGTTGTCTCTCCGGATCATGAAAAGGACATGGAGACAGCCCGCTTGAGGCCGGGGATCAACCTGAACTACCTGGCGGCCCAGCTTCGAGCGGAATTCGCAGGCAGCGAATACCTTGATCAAGCCGCCGTCCATCGGCGAGAAGACCGTTTGATCGTCGAGTTGCCGCACGACATGCTGTTTGAAACCGGGGCAATAGAGCCTATCCCCCGTGCGGAGCGAGCCATCTTCACGATTGGCGGCCTGTTGGCCCGGATCAGGAACCGTATCGAGGTGGTAGGTTACACCGACCCCCAACCTATCGAGGACGGACCGCACAGCAACTGGGAACTTTCTCTTGCACGTGCCGCCTGGGTGGCGCATTTCCTGAAGCAATCCGGGTATCGTCCCGATATCGTCATTCGCGGTCACGGTGACGGACGTTTCGAGGAACTGACCCAAGCCTCGGGTGAAAACTCATCTGATGGGTTCCGGCAGGGACGGCGTACGGAAATTGTGGTCCTGCGGGATGCCGGCGATCTGGAGTAAGCTGCGGTGCTGCGTTTTCTTTTTCTGGTGCTTGCACTTGCCCTGACGACTTCTGGAGCAGGGGCGCAAACGGACAGTGGTGCGGTGCCCGTACAGGGCGGCATTCACCCGGGTTTCTATCGTCTGGTCCTGGATTTTGAAGACACGCCAAACCTGCAGGCAGAGGTCGAAGGTCGACACCTGGTGCTGCAGTTCAATCGTCCTGTCAAACTTGATTTCACCCCGGCACGCAGCAGCTTGGGACCCATTCTCGGTGCCGTCGAGATCGCGGACTACGGGCGACGTATTCTGCTTGAGCTCAGTGATCGCCGAAAGGTCCGCAGCAGCTTCAGCGGCTCACGGATCGTGCTGGATCTGCGACCTGCAGTGCCGCCTCCGCCGCCACCTCCGGATGTGCTGGTGGAAGGCGAGCCCCACGAGGTCTTCGATCGTTTGCGGTTCACCTGGGAGACGCCCGTATCCTATCGCCTGGAAAGCGGTGCAGACCGGAGTACACTTCATTTTGAAGGGGCCGGGTCTCTGCAGTTTCCCGATGACATGGTTTCGATACTCCCGCGTGTCTCGCAAATCGACTCCGATCTGGCGGACAACAAGCTGAGGGTGACCCTTCACCATGAGCCGGGGGCACAACTCCAAAGTCGCAGCCGGGAGAATGTTGTCGAGGTGGATGTAGGTGAGCCCGGCGCAGGCCTCGCGTCCGATTCTCCCTTTGCGCTTGCGGCCCCTCCGCAGCCTGTCCTGGATGGGCCCCTGGCTTCGGACGCTCCTTCGCTTGCCGAAAAGGAGGAGGGTCCGGATGCTGTGAGTCTGGATATCACGCGTCAGCCGCGTCGGCAGGACAGGTTTCCGCATACAGGTCATACCGCACCTTGGCCGGATGAGGTCATTCTCGAACTGCGCTGGCCGGAAGCGACCGGTCTGGCTGCCCTGAAAGTGGAGAAGGGGCTGCTGGTGGTCCTGGACCGTCTTGCGCCGGAGGGCTTCGAGGAGAGGTTGCGGGAAGCCGCACCGGAATTTTCCGGCGTTCGCACGAGAGATAGGGAGGACGTAACGGTCCTGGAGGTTCCCCTGTCCTATCCCTTGCAGGCCAGCGTGGAAGGCGAAGGGCGGAAATGGCGTATTATCCTCAGCCCCGAGGAGCCGGTGCGCCCGCGTGCACCGTTGCTGGAGCGACAGGAAACAGCGCAAGGACAGCAGCTTTCCATAGCCGCCAGCGGTGCAAGAGAGGTGATCGAAGTCGAAGACAGCTCACGCGGTTCCTTGCGGGTCGTGCCGCTGACTTCGGACGGCCAGCTATTCCCCCGGCCGCGGCATTTCCCGCAGTTTTCCCTGATGGAAACGCTGCAGGGCATTGTTGTTCAGCCCCTGGATGAGCGCGTTTCGGTGACGGTCGGCGAGGATGAGGACTCCGTGAACGTGGTGGCCGAAGACGGCCTGTATCTCTCCGCGGCAGCAGATACGGCGGATATTGAGAACCCCGCGGCCGAATCTCCGGAAGAGCGACTGTTCGACCTTGAGACCTGGCGGTTCGACACGGGCGAAGGGTACACGGAAACAAGGCAGCAACTGCAGGACAATCTATCCGGTGCGACAGGGCATGCCCGGGTGCTCGGACGCCTGGACCTGGCACGATTCTATTTCTCCCGTGGGCTGATGGCCGAGGCGCTGGGCGCTCTCGACCGGCTCGTCGAGGAGGAGCCAAGCCTGGTTCATGATCCGGAAGTGCGTGTCATGCGAGCGGCGGCCAACATCATGACGGAAGAGTACGAGGCTGCAGCAGGGCGGCTTGGCGGACCCGTTCTGGCGAACAGGCCTGAGGCGGGCCTTTGGCAGGCGGCCTATGCCGCCCGGGCCCGGGACTGGCCAGTGGCCTCACGCGCCTTCGCCGAGACGCGTGAACTGATTGACGACTACCCGGCCAACATTCGGCTCGATCTCAGACACATGGCGGCAGAGGCTGCGCTGCATCAGGATAATTTCGATGCAGCGGAAGAGTATCTTGCTCTTGCCGGAAAAGATGCCTCGAGTTCCTTCGCCAGGGCACGCCAGGACTATCTCTCAGGTCGCCTTGCCCAAGGGCGCGGAGAGATGGAGAAGGCCAGGGAATTCTGGAGGAGTGCCGCCGAAAGCTCCAGCAATGCAGCCTCTGCGAAAGCACGCCTGGCCTTGCTGGATGACAGGCTGGAGAGTGGGGACGTCGGCTACGAGGAGGCCATCGATGAGTTGCAGCGCCTGCGCTTTGCCTGGCGTGGCGATAACTTCGAGTACGCGCTTCTCACGCGCCTGGCGGATCTCCAGCTTGAGACGGGCCGCCCCGCAGAGGCGCTGCGTTCACTTCGAAGAGCGGTGACCTACTTCCCGGAGGCGCCGGGTGCTGACGAAGCGGCCAGGCGCATGCGCAAGATTTTTCGGGATACCTTGCTTGACGAGGAGCGTCTGGATCAGTTGACGCCCATGAAAGCCTTGGCTCTCTATGAAGAATTCCGTGAACTTATGCCGGCGGGTCCGGAAGGGGAACGTCTGATCGCTCGGCTTGCCGACGAACTGGTGGCCATGGACCTGTTGGAACGGGCCGCACGGCTTCTGCAATATCAGGTGGAGTATCGTCTCGCAGGCACGGAGAAATCCCGCGTCGGTGCGCGTCTGGCCTCCTTGCACCTGCTGGATGACGATCCCGAAGCGGCGCTGGACGCGCTCGAGGAAACAGCTGTTTCCGGGCTGGAGCAGGATCTGTCCCGGCAACGGATATACCTGCGCGCCCATGCGCGCAGCGAGCAGGGCGAGGTGGAAGCGGCCCTGGAGCTGCTGGAGGGCGACAACAGTGCACAGGCGCGGGACTTGCAGGCGGAAATCCTTTGGCGCAATTCTCGCTGGAGTGAAGCAGCCGATGCCCTGTCGGGCATACTGCCCGATGTGTCGCAGGAAGGCGAAGAGTTCACAGAGAGTGACTCCGGGCGAGTTCTGAACTATGCGGTGGCGCTTACCCTGGCGGGACGCAGTACGGAACTGGGTGAATTGGCATCACGTTATGACGCGGCCATGCAGGACAGTGCACACGCCGAAGCCTATGCCCTTCTGGTCGACGATTTCGATCCCCATGAGGAAAGTTCGATAACCGCCGACCTCTCAAGTGTTGCTGAAGCCAGGAGCTTCATGACCAGCTATCGTGACAAGCTTCAGGAGTACGCAGAGTCCGGCCTGCGTTGACGTCAGCCGCCGTAACTCTGGATCAGGCTACCCGCGATCAGGTACCAGCCGTCGACCAGCACGAAGAAGATCAATTTGAAGGGCAGCGAGATCATGACCGGGGGCAGCATCATCATGCCCATGGACATCAGGATCGAGGCCACGACCATGTCGATGATCAGGAACGGCAGGAAGATCAGGAAACCGATCTCGAAGGCGCGCCGGAGCTCGCTGATCATGAAGGCCGGAATCAGAATGCGCAGCGGAGTGGCCTCAGGGGCTTCGATTTCCTCGACGTCGGAAAGATCGGCAAACAGCTGAAGGTCGCGCTCTCGTACATGGGTCAGCATGAAGTCGCGGACGGGATCGCTCGCCCGTTCGAAGGCCGTCATCTCGTCGATCTCTTCTTCCACGAGCGGTACGATGGCTTCTTCATAGACCCGGTCAAAGGTCGGCATCATGATAAAGGCCGTCAGGAAGAGTGCGAGCGAAACCAGGACCATATTGGGCGGCGTTTGCTGCAGGCCAAGCGCGCTGCGCAGGAAGGACAACACCACCACGATGCGTGTGAAGGACGTCACCATGACCAGGATCGAAGGCGCCAGGCTGAGAACGGTAATCAGGGCGACGAGCTGCAGGATGCGACTGGTCGTCGACCCTTCCTCGCCACCGAGGTCGAGACTGAGGCTCTGGGCCAGGGCAGGCTGACTTAGAAAGATGGCTGCGACAGCCAGGATGGCCGACAGCAGAACCGTCAGCAGGACGCGGTTCTTCACAAAATCTCTTGCGAACGTCACGCGGGCTCTCCCCCGTTCGATGATTCGGGCGGCCTGGTATCTGGCTGTGATGAGCTGTCGATCAGAAGGTCAGGTGCACTGCCGGGGTTTAGCAGGATGAGATGTTCACGGTTGTCCCACTGCAGGAGAACAAGGCGCTTCTTGGAGTCGAGAGGCAGAGCTTCCAGGACCTTCAGTCGCTTTTCGCGCTTTGCCGTAGGGGTAAGTGCCCCCAACCGGCCGGCCAGTCCCGAACGCCTTGCGACCCAGGAGAGGCCGAGCAACAGGGCAATTACGATGCCCAGGGCGATGAGAAATTGTATGTAGTCCGCAGGCCCCATGATGTGTCCGTTCATTCCTGGCGAGTCGGAGTCGAGGAGTCCGACCTGTAGCGTCTTTCCGCCTGATAAAGGTGGTTGAGAATTTCCGCAACCGCGGCAAGGGCGATGGGCGGAATCTCGCTTTCCGGCTCGAGTGTCGAAAGGATCTCCGCAAGGGCAGCATCCTGCCGGACCTTCACGCCATGACTGAAGGCAAGCGAGAGAATCTGTTCGGCCAGAGCTCCTTCTCCCCGGGCCACGACGCGCGTGCTTTCGCCATCCTCACCGCTCAGAGCAACGGCGAGGGGCCTCTTTTCCTCTACGTTCCGGGAAAGCACAGGTTTTTCGTTGCGCTTGGACGGCGGCTCCGCCATGGGGCATCCATTCTGTTGCCTGAGAGAAGGATCTGCTGCGGGCCAGAATGAAGGACTATGGTTAATGAAGTGTTGAGGGCAGGCGTCGAATGTCCATTCCGTTCAGGATTCGGCGCTGTCCTTGGCGGTTTCTTCCTCTTCAAGGGTAAGCGCCGCGCTGCCGTTGGCAGCCGCCCGGTTCTCCGCCTGGATACGTTCATAAATTTCTTCGCGCAGAACGCTGGCATCCGATGGGAAGGTGAAACCCAGTTTTATGGACTTGCCGCGGATATCAACCACCGTCACCACGATATCATCGTTGATGATGACCGATTCACCTATCTTTCTCGTGAGATACAGCATCGGCGGGTGAGGCTCCTGTTCCGGCGGTCAGACTACAGCGAATCCAGCCTGAATCGTTTGTAACAGCATTTACACTTTCTTAACAAGTCTTGTGCCACCGTCACCGTGACCAACTGTACTCTGGCCGGAAGAACGTAATGAGCGGCAAGTTCGCACTTTTTGATGTCTTTGCGAAGCGAATGGACTGGCTGTCCCAGCGACAGTCCGTGCTGTCGCAGAATATTGCCAACGCGGATACGCCCGGCTATGTCAGCCAGGATCTCAAGGAAGGTTCCTTCGAGCGCATGCTGAGGGGGCGCAATCTTCTGCTGCAGACGACCGCGACTCATGCAAGCCATATGAGCGGAACGCGCGATCCCGGCTCCGGAAGCGTGCGTCGGGACGAGGTGAGGGATCGCTATGAAACGGTGCCTTCCGGCAATTCGGTCGTGGTCGAGGATGAACTTGGCAAGATCGCGAATACGCAGATGCACCACTCGACTGTCACGAACCTCTACGCCAAGTATACCCAAATGTTCAAAATGGCCGCCGGCGGCGGGGCACGCTGAAGCCCAGGGATGGACTAGAAAATCATGGATCTTTTCAACACGCTCACGATTTCCGCGGACGGCATGAAGGCGCAGGGAACCCGCCTTCGGGTCATTGCTGAGAACCTGGCAAATGCGGATTCCACAGCCTCCGAACCCGGTGGTGAGCCCTACCAGCGCAAGCTCGTCAACTTCAAGAATGTCCTGAATAGGCAAATCGGGGCGGAAACCGTGGAGGTTGACCGGGTCAGCCTGGATCCCAGCGAATTCAACCAGAGATACAATCCGGGACATCCCGCCGCCAACGAGGACGGTTATGTCCTGATGCCGAACGTGAATACCCTGATCGAGTTGACGGATATGCGCGAAGCCCAGCGAAGCTATGAGGCAAACCTGCGCGTCCAACAAGGTTCCCGCAAGATGCTGGAACAGACAATCAACCTGCTGCGCTAGGCGGGCGGCAACGGCCAGGACGGCTGAAGTACAGCCAGAGAATACCTGAAAGGGACAGACAATGGTCAGTTTCAACGAAGCCGTATCCGCCTATTCGCAGTTGGGTGGCGTTGCCGGGAAGGCGGCAGGTGCGAGTACGGCAAGCACTCCGGTTTCCGGGAGTGGAGGCGAGGGCGGCGATTTCACGGAAGCTCTCAAGGAGGCCACCGAGGGAGCGATCGAAACGATGCGCGGCGGTGAGGAACAGAGTTTCCGGGCAACCATGGGCAATGCCGACATGAACGAGGTTGTCATGGCGGTCAGCAAGGCAGAGTTGACACTGCAGACAGTGGTGTCGATAAGGGATAAGGCTGTGCAGGCTTATCAGGATATTCTGCGCATGCCGATCTGACACTCTAGGTCGGTTGTTGCATCATGGAGGCTGTCGAGGCCATAGAGGTCACCCGCGAGGCTGTCTGGGTCATGCTGAAGGTTTCGGGGCCGGTGCTGATCGTCGCACTTGCCGTAGGCCTGATCATCGCACTTTTCCAGGCTCTGACCCAGATGCAGGAAATGACGCTCTCCTTCGTCCCGAAGATCCTGGCGATCTTTCTTTCGATCATACTCTTTCTGCCCTTCATGCTGACGACCCTGACCGAGTTCACGGAAGGGCTGGTTGACCATATCGTGGCGTCCGGCTGAGGCTGATGCTGGAAGAACTGCTGCCTGCGGGGGTCTTCGCCTTTCTATTGATCTTCGCGCGTGTGGGTGCGGCCTTCATTCTGTTGCCGGGCATCGGGGAGACCTATATCAACACCCGCACCCGCCTGGCCCTGGCTCTCATGGTTACACTGGTTGTCTATCCTGTACTGGCCGAGGGCCTGCCGGCCATGCCGGGTGCGCCGCTGATGCTGTTTGTCCTGCTGGCCGGCGAAATCATCATCGGCGTTTTCCTGGGCACGCTGGGCCGGCTGTTCATTAATGCCCTCAACGTCGTTGGAATGATCGTTGCCCAGACCACGGCCATGGCGAACGCGCTGGTGAACGATCCGATCAGTGCCCAGCAGGCTTCGATTGCGAGTGGATTCTTGACCGTCACGGCCTTGCTGCTGATTTTTATCCTGGAGATTCACCACCTGACCCTGGAAGCAGTGGTTGCCAGCTACGAGGTGATGGAGCCGGGTAACAGGGTGCCCATCGGGGATATGGCGGACATGGTGACGCGCACTGTGGCGGACACCTTTGTTCTGGCCGTGAAGATGTCGGCCCCCTTCATTGCCGTGGCCATGTTCTTCTATGTGGGCCTGGGGCTGCTTTCGCGCCTCATGCCGCAGATGCAGGTTTTCTTCATTGCCCTGCCGCTACAGATTGCGCTTGGATTGATTGTATTGATGCTCAGTCTTCCGATTATTATGCGTTTGTTCCTGGGGGAGATGGAAAGCACCTTCCTCTCCTTCCTGGGCGACTGAGGCTCAAGGGTTCAGGGCATGGCCGAGGAACAGAAAGACGATTCCCAGAAAACCGAGGAACCGACCCCGAAACGCCTGCAGGATGCACGCGAAAAGGGTCAGGTCGCGCGTTCCCAGGAGGTCAACCACTGGTTCATCATACTGGGGTTCGCCTTGATTCTGGGTGTCATGTCACCCTGGGTGGTCAATCGTATCGGCCTTGCGCTGTTGCCTTTTATCGAGCGTCCGCATGACATAATCGTGGAAAGCAGCACGGCACAGACCCTGATGTACGACACGGTAATGCAGGTCGCCATCGCGCTGTCCCTGCCGTTTCTTGCCATGATTGTTCTGGCCCTGGCTTCCGGATTCCTGCAGTTCGGCCTGATCTTTTCTTTCGAATCTCTCAAGCCCAAGCTCTCGAAGCTTTCCCTTGTCTCCGGCTTCAAGAAGATCTTCGGCAGTCGGGCAATCATGGAGTTCCTGAAGGGAATTCTGAAGATAACACTGATCGGGGTGGTTATCGCGGCTGTCATCTGGCCTGAGGGGCAGAAAATCCTGAACCTCAGCGATCTGCAGCCGCAGGAGATTCTTGTGTTCCTGCGGGCAGAATCCTTGCGCCTCCTCATCGCCGTATTGGCCATGATGACAGTGATCGCGGCTGCGGACTTTGCCTATCAGCGCTATAAGCACATCAAGGAAATGCGCATGACCCGGCAGGAGGTGCGCGACGAGACGAAGCAGTCCGAAGGCGACCCATTGGTGAAGAGTCGCCTGCGTCAGATCCGCATGGAACGCTCCCGGCGCCGCATGATGGCAGCCGTGCCCTCCGCGGATGTCGTTGTCACCAACCCCACGCACTACGCCATTGCCCTGAAGTACAACTCGGAAGAGATGAATGCGCCGACAGTCGTGGCCAAGGGTATCGACGACGTTGCCTTGCGCATCCGGGACGTGGCTCGCCAGAACGAAGTGCCCCTGGTGGAAAACCGTCCTTTGGCTCATGCCCTTTACGATGCGGTCGAGATCGACGAAGAGGTCCCACCAGAACACTACAAGGCCGTGGCCGAAATCATCGGCTATGTCATGCGCATCAAGGGACAATTATCAGGGGGATCAGGATCGCGGCCTTCGTGAGTCCTGAAGAAGGAGAGATTTCCTCCGGCGCGACCATTCATGCTAACAGATATGGCGTTCTCGATCGGGGAAGGGGCATTCAGGTACAATGATTTGGGGGGCGGTACTCGAGCTGGCATTGATCAGCGCCCTGATCGTCGGGGCTGCTGTCCTTGCGTGGCGGTATGTGCAGGTCAAGCACAGGCTCAGACTATTTGAATCTGCTGCGGAAGCTGTTGAGGACCCGATGCAGGTGGTGCGTCGGGGGCAGAGGGTTTTGCTGTCGAATCCGGCCTGTGAGGCTCTGCCGATAAAGGGGCGCCATCCCTTGCCGGATTGGATCCTGCAGCAGCTGGAGACTGAGGACGAGCGGGCGGAAATCAAACGCCTCAAGCGTCAGATCGAAGCTGGTGCACACGCGGAAACCGAAATCTCGCTGCCCTTAGGAGAGGACGGAGAGGAGACCGAGCAGTGGTTCCGTGTGAGTGCTTTCCCCTTTATCGGGAAATCCCAGGATACGCTGTGGACCATGCGCAATATCACGCTGCGCCGGCAAATGGAACTGGTGCTGCGAAACGAGCACAAGCGCTTCTTCGACCTCTTGGAACACGCTCCGGTCGGATTCTATTCGGTGGATGGCGAAGGGGGCTTCATTTACGTCAACCGCGTCTTGGCGCAATGGCTGGGACGGGGGGTAAGTGAATTCACGGAAGGCAACTTGCGCCTGCATGATATCCTGGCGCCCCAGGCGATGCGTCCGGACGAGGCGTATCTGCCGTTTCCCACGGACCGCCGAGAGGGAGAGGTCGAGTTGCTGCGTGCCGATGGAAGCAGCTTCACGGCATTGATCATTCAGGACCAGGTCGAGGATTCAGGAAGTGCAGGTGAGCTGCGTACCCGTTCGGTGGTGCGTCATCTGACGGCCGAACGTCAGACCGAAGCCGCCCTGGAGTTGACGGAGCAGCGCTTCCAGCGGCTGTTTAGCGAGGCCCCGGTCGGAATTGCACTCCTGAGCCGGGATGGCCGCGTAAGCGAGTGTAACCAAGCGTTCCAGGAGATGGTCGACGACCATGGCAGAAGTCCGGTCGGTCAGCCGCTGGCCGATCTTGTGGCAGAAGGTTCGCGCGCACGCGTGCATGCGACGGTGGAGCAGGCGCTGGCCCCCGATCCTGTCGCGAGCGGGCCCTCCTTTGCCGATATCCAGCTAGCCTGTGCCAGGGAACTACGCTGTTCCCTGACGCTGCGCAGTTTCGGGGAAGATGCGGAAGACGGCCTGATCGCGCACATGATCGATACGACGGAGCAAAAGGCTCTGGAGATCCAGTTCGCACAGTCCCAGAAGATGCAGGCCGTGGGACAGCTGGCAGGCGGTATCGCGCACGACTTCAACAACCTGCTGACCGCGATGATCGGCTTCTCCGACCTTCTCCTGCTGCGCCACCGTCCCGGGGACCAGTCCTTCGTGGACATTATGCAGATCAAGCAGAACGCCAATCGGGCCGCCAATCTGGTGCGTCAGCTCCTGGCATTCTCCCGGCAGCAGACCCTGCAACCGCGGGTGCTCAACGTCACCGATATCCTGGCCGAGATTTCCCACCTGCTGCGCCGCCTGATCGGTGAGCGCATAGAGTTGAAGGTGGTGCACGGGCGTGACCTGGGACCGGTCAAGGCGGACCAGGGGCAACTGGAACAGGTGATCATCAATCTTGCCGTGAATGCGCGTGACGCCATGCAGGAGGGTGGTCGCCTGTTGATCCGTACCAGCAATGTGGCTTTCGAAAGTTCGCGGCGGATTGGTAACGAAACCGTGCCGCCAGGCGACTACGTGCTGGTCGAGGTGGAGGATACGGGCTGCGGCATTTCACGGGAGAACCTGAACCGGATTTTCGAGCCGTTCTTCTCGACAAAGGAGGTGGGAGAAGGAACAGGCCTCGGGCTCTCCACGGTCTACGGAATCGTCAAGCAGACCGGGGGGTATATCTTCGTCGACAGCCACCTGAACAAGGGTACGCGCTTTTCCATCTATCTGCCGCAGCACAGCCGGGCACACAGCGAGGAAGAGGACATCGATGTCCAGTCGTCCCGGGATCTGACGGGGCGGGGTACCGTGTTGCTTGTGGAGGATGAAGAGGCGGTGCGAGCCTTCTCTGCTCGGGCCTTGCGCAACAAGGGGTACCAGGTGCTGGAAGCCCGGTCGGGGGAAATGGCCCTGGAAATGCTGCAGGCTCCGCCGGAGTCCGGGGAGGAGGATCCCGGCAACATCAACCTGCTGATTACCGACGTGGTCATGCCTCAGCTTGACGGCCCCTCTCTCGTACGCGAGGCGCGGCGGCTGTTCCCCGAGCTGAAGGTCATTTTCATCTCGGGCTATGCCGAGGATTCCTTTCGCGAGCAGATGGATAATGACGAGGGGATCCATTTCCTGCCCAAGCCCTTCAGTCTCAAGCAACTGGCGGGCAAGGTGAAGGAAGTGATGGGGTGAACCGGCGGGTTCGAGGAAGTGTTCCTGTTTTGATCTTTTTCTTGTTGGGGGAGAACATATCAAGTACATTCTGACCATTGCAGCGACTCCACGCGCATGGGATAAGAGGAGAAGCTCTTCCAATGTCAGAAATGGTGCTCGAACTCGTGAACAAAGAAACTTCCGACCGCAACAAAGCGCTTGATGCAGCGCTTTCCCAGATCGAACGGGCTTTCGGAAAAGGCTCTGTGATGCGTCTCGGCCAGCGTGAGGTGGTTGAGACGGAATCTGTTTCCACCGGTTCGCTGGGACTTGATATCGCCCTTGGTATCGGTGGCTTGCCCCGTGGCCGGGTGGTCGAGATCTACGGACCCGAATCTTCCGGCAAGACCACGCTCGCCCTGCATGCCGTGGCCGAAGCCCAGAAGGCGGGCGGAACCTGTGCCTTCGTGGACGCCGAGCACGCACTTGATCCGAGCTATGCGAAGAAGGTCGGCGTCGATATCGAGGAGTTGCTGATTGCCCAGCCGGATGCCGGCGAACAGGCGCTGGAAATCGCCGATACCCTGGTGCGTTCCGGAGGTCTGGATGTGCTGGTGATCGATTCCGTGGCCGCCCTGGTGCCGCGGGCCGAACTGGAAGGTGACATGGGCGATCAGATGCCTGGCCTGCAGGCGCGCCTGATGAGCCAGGCTCTGCGCAAGCTGACATCTTCGATCTCCCGTTCGAACACGCTGGTGATCTTCATCAACCAGATCCGCATGAAGATCGGTGTCATGTTCGGCAGTCCGGAAACCACGACCGGCGGCAATGCACTCAAGTTCTATTCCTCGGTCCGCCTGGATATTCGCCGCATCGGCTCGATCAAGGAGAAGGATACCGTGGTGGGCAACCAGACCCGGGTGAAGGTGGTCAAGAACAAGATGGCACCGCCCTTCCGGCAGGTGGAGTTTGACATCATGTACGGCGAGGGAATCTCAAAGGCCGGAGAAATCCTGGACCTGGGAGTCCAGGCCAACGTGGTGGAGAAGTCCGGCGCCTGGTTTTCCTACGAGGGACAGCGCATCGGCCAGGGCCGGGAGAACGCGCGGCGTTTCCTTAAGGAAAATCCGGATGTTGCCGAGAACATTCAGCATGCCGTGAAATCCAATGCGGGAATGGTTTCAGAGGCCATGCTGGCCGACAGCAAGTCGGAGGAGGCCGCGGAGTCCGATAACGACGAGTGAACCTCGGCGTGCCTACAAGTCGGGCATGAATTTGTTGCATTGATGGTGTGTCGGGACTTCTGCTCGTGCGCATCACGAGGGCAGGCGATTGTGGATTCCACGCCTCGGACCTGTCTGGTGACCGGGCATTGCTCTCGCAGGACGGCCGACCCAAATCCTGCCTTGTGTAAAGGGACGCATGCGCCTTAAATCTCCGGCAGACACACGTGGGTATGCAACAGACAGTCATGACAACAACGACCAACGACATTCGCAGTCGCTTTCTGGAATTCTTCGAGCGCAACGGGCACGAGATCGTGTCGTCCTCGCCTCTGGTGCCGCGCAACGATCCGACCCTGCTGTTCACCAATGCAGGCATGGTGCAGTTCAAGAACGTCTTTACGGGTGCGGAGTCGCGTCCCTATTCGCGCGCGGTCACCTCCCAGAAGTGCGTGCGCGCCGGCGGCAAGCACAACGATCTGGAAAACGTGGGCTATACCGCGCGGCACCACACCTTCTTCGAGATGCTGGGCAACTTCTCCTTCGGGGACTACTTCAAGGAGCGCGCGATCGAGCTTGCATGGGAGTTGGTGACGAAGGAGTTCGGTCTGCCGAAGGATCGGCTGCTGGCCACGGTCTATCACGAGGACGATCATGCCTATGACCTGTGGCGCCGAATAGCCGGGTTGCCCGAGGATCGTATTATCCGCATCCCCACCTCGGATAACTTCTGGGCGATGGGAGATACGGGGCCTTGCGGACCTTGTTCGGAGATCTTCTTCGATCATGGTGAGAACGTCCCCGGCGGTCCGCCGGGCAGCGCGGACGAGGACGGCGACCGCTTCATCGAGATCTGGAATCTCGTGTTCATGCAGTTCGAACAGATGGCCGGCAGGGAACGTGTCGAACTGCCGAAGCCCTCGATCGATACCGGCATGGGTCTGGAACGCATCGCCGCCGTCCTGCAGGGCAAGCACGACAACTACGACATCGACCTGATGCGCTCCCTGATCGAAGCCTCCGCGGAGGCCAGCGGGACCGATCCGGATGGGTCCCACGCGGTATCTCACCGTGTGATCGCGGACCACCTGCGGGCCACGTCCTTCCTGATTGCCGATGGTGTTCTGCCATCGAATGAGGGGCGGGGTTATGTCCTGCGGCGAATCATGCGTCGCGGCATGCGTCATGCGCACATGCTGGGTGCGCGAGATCCCTTGCTTTGGCGGCTCGTGCCGGCCCTGGTCAAGCAGATGGGCACGGCCTTTCCCGAACTGAACCGCGCCCAGGCGCTGGTCGAGGAAACCCTGAAGCTGGAGGAGACGCGCTTCAAGGACACGCTGGGGCGTGGCTTGAAACTTCTGGAGGACGAGGTTTCGCGCCTGGGCGAGGGCCAGCCCCTGCCGGGCGAGGTCGCCTTCAAGCTTTATGACACCTTTGGTTTTCCCCTGGATCTGACCCAGGACATTCTGCGCGGGCGGAACCTGAGCGTGGATGTGGCTGGCTATGAGGCGGCCATGGAACGCCAGCGCGAAGCGGCCCGCAGGTCCTGGAGCGGTTCCGGTGAAGCCGCCACGGAGGCGCTCTGGTTTACTCTGAGGGACAAGCACGGTGCAACGGAGTTTCTGGGATACGAGACCGAGACGGCCGAGGGCATCGTCCAAGCCATCGTGGTGGATGGAAGTGAAGCCGAAGAGGCCGAGGCGGGCCAGAAGATTGCCTTCTTGACCAACCAGACGCCCTTCTATGGCGAAAGCGGTGGCCAGATGGGCGATACCGGGGTGGTCTTCTCCCCGGACGGTGTCGAGGTGGAGATCGAGGATACCACCAAGCAGGCTGGTGACGTGCATGTCCACCATGGGCAGGTGCGCAAGGGCACATTGCGTGTGGGAACTGCCGTGGAAATGCGTGTAAACAGCACCCGGCGCCGGAACCTGCGGGCCCATCATTCGGCCACGCATCTCTTGCATGAAGCCCTGCGGCGGCGACTGGGCGAGCATGTCACCCAGAAGGGGTCGCTGGTGGCGCCTGACCGACTACGCTTCGATTTCAGTCATCCGCATCCTCTGACGCGGGACGATCTCATTGCGATCGAGGACATGGTCAATGAACGCATCCGCCAGAATGCCGAGGTGCAAACCCGTTTTATGACACCCGATGAAGCGATCCAGGAAGGCGCTCTGGCCCTGTTCGGCGAGAAGTATGGCGAGGAGGTGCGTGTCATCTCCATGGGCGGGCCCGACGAGGAGAAGGGGCCCAACCGGAATTTCTCGACCGAGCTTTGCGGTGGCACCCACGTTAACCGTGTCGGCGATATCGGTTTTTTCAAGATCATTTCCGAACATGCACTAGCCGCCGGGGTCCGACGTATAGAGGCCATGGTGGGCTCGGCCGCTCTGAGATACGTGGAGCAACAGGAGGAGCTGTTGGGTCATACGGCGGCCAGCCTTCGTGTGTCCCCCACGGAGCTTCCGGAACGTATCGAGACACTTCTCGAGGAGCGCCGCCGACTGGAAAAGGAAGTCTCGGACTTGCGCCGCAAACTGGCGACGGGTGGGGCAAGCGAGACCATGACCCGTGAGGTGAATGGAACCCGGTTGGCCGCGCGTGTCCTCGAGGACATTCCGGCCAGGGACCTGAAGCCCATGGCTGACGATTTGAAAAAGCAGCTTGGTTCGGGCATCGCCGCCCTGATTTCGACGAATGAGGGCAAAGCCTCCCTGGTGGTCGGAATCACGTCAGATCTGACGGAGCGCTATTCTGCAGTTGATCTGGTTCGTGTCGGGGCCGAAGCCCTGGGCGGAAAAGGTGGAGGCGGGCGTCCGGATATGGCCCAGGCCGGAGGACCCAATGCCTCTCAGGCCGACGCCGCTATCGCGGCCATCGAAGCGGCCATCTCGGCCTACTGAGCATCGGCAGGAGAGCCCTTCAAGATAAGAAAGGACCGGTTGCTAAAAGAGGCCGGTCCTTTTCTTATTCTCTGGTGTCCTGCAACCAGGCCTTTACGATCCGGTCGGGCTCCGGAACAAGTCCACCCGGTGCACCCGATGGGGCCTTGGTGAGTGCGTCCACAGCTTCCATCCCCTCGATGACCTCGCCCCAGACAGTGTATTGCCCCTGAAGCCAGTCGGCATCCCCGAAGCATATGAAGAACTGGCTGTCGGCGCTGTCCGGATGCTGGGCGCGGGCGGCCCCGACCGTTCCACGCTGGAAGGGTGCGTCACTGAACTCGGCCTTCAGGTTGTGTCCGGAGCCACCGGTGCCGGTGCCATGCGGACAGCCACTTTGCGCCATGAAGTCCTCTATGACCCGGTGGAAGGGCAGGCCATCATAGAATCCTTCATGCACCAGCTCCTTGACCCGGGCCACATGATTAGGGGCCAGATCGGGCCTTAGGGCGATTGTCACAGAACCAGTGTCAAGTTCGAGGATAAGCGTGTTGTCGGTATCCGAGGACAAACCCTGGTCCCTCCTATTGCTGCTGCGCTTACTCGATATCGGCGAGAACACGCATGCGCACGATCTCGTCCGGATCGTCGACGATCCCGCCGCGTTGCTGGTTGCCCTTGCGGATCTGGTCTACAAAGGACATGCCTTGGCGGACTTGCCCCCAAACCGTGTATTCGCCGTCCAGCCAGGGGGCACGGTCGAAGGTGATGAACCACTGACTGTTGGCACTGTCAGGCTCACTGCTGCGCGCCATGCCAACGGTTCCCCGCTCGAAGGGTATATCGGAGAATTCCGCTTCCAGGTCCGGTAGTTCCGACCCGCCGCGGCCCGTTCCGGTTGGGTCACCGGTCTGGGCCATGAAGCCCTCGATGACCCGGTGGAACTTCAGCCCGTCGTAGAAACCATCGCGAACCAGTGTGCGAATGCGTTCGACATGATCCGGAGCGACCTCCGGCAACATTTCGATAAGCACCCGGCCATCCTCGAGCTCCATCACGAGAACATTCTCGCTGTCGGGGCCTTCCTGGGCCGCTGCAATCTGCAGCGGCAACAGGAGGGATAGCGCCAAGGCCAGGCTTCTCAGGACCCCACTCACGAGTTGATGACCTTCTGCAGGTTGGCATCCAGCTTGTCGAGGAACTGGTTGGTGGTCAGCCACTTCTGGTTGGGGCCGATCAGCAGGGCGAGATCCTTGGTCATGTCGCCATCCTCGACGGTATCGATGCAGACCTGCTCCAGCTTCCGGGCAAAGTCCACGACCTCCGGTGTTTCGTCAAAGGTGCCACGATAGAAGAGACCCCGGCTCCAGGCAAAGATGGAGGCGATCGGATTGGTCGAGGTTTCCTTGCCTTCCTGGTGCAGTCGATAGTGGCGTGTGACCGTGCCGTGTGCGGCTTCCGCCTCGACGGTCTTGCCGTTCGGCGTCATCAGCACCGAAGTCATGAGGCCGAGCGACCCGAAGCCCTGAGCCACGGTGTCGGACTGTACGTCGCCGTCATAGTTCTTGCAGGCCCAGACGAATCCGCCAGACCACTTGAGGGCGGCGGCCACCATGTCGTCGATCAGGCGATGCTCGTAAGTGATGCCGGCCTTGTCGAAGGCTTCCTTGAATTCGGCGTCGAAGACCTCCTGGAAGAGATCCCGGAAACGGCCGTCATAGGACTGCAGGATCGTGTTCTTGGTGGAGAGATAGACGGGATAGCCGCGCTGCAGTCCGTAGTTGAAGCAGGAGCGCGCGAAACCGCGAATGGATTCATCCTCGTTGTACATGCCCATTGCCACGCCGCTGTCCGGGAAGTTGTGCACTTCGTGTGTGATGGGCTCGCCGCCGCCTTCGGGCGTGAAGGTTATGGTCAGCTTGCCCGGTCCCGGAACGCGGAAGTCGGTGGCCTTGTACTGGTCGCCATAGGCATGGCGCCCGATGATGATCGGCTGCGTCCAGCCCGGCACGAGGCGCGGAACATTCTTGCAGATGATCGGTTCGCGGAAGACCGTGCCATTGACGATGTTGCGGATGGTGCCGTTCGGGGAGCGCCACATCTTCTTGAGACCGAACTCCTCGACACGGCCTTCATCGGGAGTGATCGTGGCGCATTTTACGCCGACGCCGTATTGCTTGATGGCCTCGGCGGCATCGACGGTGATCTGGTCGTCCGTGCGGTCGCGTTCCTGGACGCTGAGGTCGTAGTACTTAAGATCGACATCCAGATAGGGCAGGATCAGCTTGTTCTTGATGAAATCCCAGATGATGCGAGTCATCTCGTCACCGTCGAGCTCGACGATCGGGTTCTGAACCTTGATTTTTGCCATTGCCTCTTCCGTCTTGTCCTAGGGTGGGTGTCAGATGGCGCGCAGAATAGCAGGCTTGCCCAAGGCTACAAGCCTTGCGAGCCGGGCCCTCGATCCGGATGGAACCCGCTCAGCTCCACTTGGTTTTCGGGTTTTCAGGGATCACCGGGGTGGTTTCGAGTTGCGTAAAGAAGTCCTCGACCGTTTCGGCAACAAAGCAGCGTTTCAGATCATGCTGCCTGATGAATCCCTCTTGGGCCTGATGTTCCAGCATCCGGACCAGCGGGGCCCAGAAGGCATTGACATTGAGCAGGCCGACGGGTTTGGCGTGCAGGCCAAGCTGACCCCAGGTAATCATTTCGAAGGTCTCATCCAGGGTGCCAAAGCCGCCGGGAAGGATGCAGAAAGCGTCGGATTCCCGGAACATCTCGAATTTGCGCTCGTGCATGCTTTCGACCACACGCAGGTCGGTCAGGTTATTGTGGCCGACCTCGAACTCCATGAGGTGACGGGGAATGATCCCCAGAACTTCGCCGTGTGCCGACAGCACTGCATCGGCCAATTCTCCCATAAGGCCGACGCGCCCGCCGCCGAAGACGATTCTTATGCCCCGGGCGGCCGCTGCATACCCCAGTTCACGGGCAGCTTCCACGTAGGCCGGGTCGTTTCCCTTCGAGGAACCGCAGTAGACACACAATGACGTGATCTCGGGCATCAAAGCCTCATCCTGATCCAAGGGGCAGCTGAACTCTATCATGAGCGGGGGAAGAAACCTCAAAGCGGGGGATACTGCAAGCCCACTGCGCAGGATAAGAGGGGGGCACCTGAAGCACCAGGCGTTTGGGGAATCTTCATTTTTTTCTTATGTAAGAGGTGAATGCTGTGTCGTTGTCACGACTAGCGCGGCATATTAATGTCTAAAAATTGTCTCTGAGGAGTTCTCGTCGCCTTGAAGTCGTTTCTTGTTATTGCTGTTGTCGCCCTTGGAATCCTGGTTGTCGCGGGTGGCATTATCTTCTTCGGCGATGAGGATCGTGAAACGGAAGAGAGTGTCGCGACCGTCGAAAACGGTGTGAGCGAGACGGATTCCGAGACCGAACGCGCTGAAGAACCCCCCGCAGCCGAAGAAACCCCCGAAGCCGAAGAAACCACCGCAGCCGAAGAAACCACCGCAGCCGAAGAAACCACCGCAACGGAAGAAACCTCTGAAGCGGAAGAAACCTCTGAAGCGGAAGAAACCTCTGAAGTTACGGAGACAACGTCTTCCGCCGCGAATGGAGATGCACTCTCCCAAGGAGAAGCGGTGCCCCCCCAGGAGGGCGAGGGCGATACACCATCCGTTGCCAGCGAAGAAGCAGATGGTGTTCAGGAAGGCTCCACGGCCTCATCCCGGGAGCAAGGCCAGGAGGAGACCTCGCCTCAGACCACATCGGAGCCTGCAGATTCCGAAGATCGGGTAGCCCTGGATGCGGCCGACTCGGAGGAAGGCCAGGAGGCCCCGGCGATCGATTCCGAAGTGGCTGGGACAAAAGATAGTGATGCGAGGGATCCCGACACCTTGGCGCCCGAGAGCGCTGCCGCCGAGCCCGCGACTGCCGAGACAACAACCGAGACTGCTGAACCCGGTAGCAGGAAAGCTGGCACGATAGACCCTGATACACAGGATCTTGAGGCTGAGCAGTCTGACGTCATCGAATCTGATGCCACAGCGCCCGAGCAGGGCAATCGTGCTCAGGAGCCGGAGGATACGGCGGAGGATGCGCCCGTTGGAAGCGAACAACTGGCCTCCGCCGTTGGGGCCAGCGAGGCCGTTTCCGGAACCGGGGCCGACACGGTGCTGCCCAGCTTTGACGTTGTGCGGGTAGAGCGGGACGGAAGCGTTGTAGCCGCTGGCCGTGCCACCCCCGGTAGCCAGGTGAATATCCTGTCCGATGGTCAGGAAGTTGCTTCCGTGGAAGCCGATCAGAGGGGGGAGTGGGTCTTCGTGCCAAGCCAGACGCTGCTCTCGGGAGACCATGAGCTCAGCCTGTCCAGTGTTTCCGAAAACGGCGAGCAGCTGGCGTCTCGGGATGTAGTCGTGGTGTCCGTTCCTGAAGGCCGCCCACGGACCGAACCCCAAACCCGGGAAGAGGGTAGCACGCAGGTTACGCAGGAAACTGACAGTGGTGAGCGTGCTCCGGAAACCGAATCGCGGGGTGATGGCGAAACGGTTGAGGCTGCCGGCACCCGTCCCCTGGCCGTTCTGATGCCGCGTGAAGGAGAAGGGGAAACACGTGTCCTGCAGGGCCCCGAGGGCGGGTTGATTGCCGGGGAGCTTTCCCTGGATTCCATTACCTATGACGAAGAAGGGGAACTCCTGGCCAGTGGTCAGCTCAATCCCGGCGAGCGGGTTTTCATGTATGTCGATGATCGCTTCGTCGGACAGGCACGCGCCAATGACGCAGGACGCTGGCAGATTCGCCCTGATCGATCCATCGAAGGCGGAAAATATACAATCCGCATAGACCAGGTGGACGAGCAGGGCGACGTGGTTGCGCGTCTGGAAACCCCCTTCGTGCGTGAGGAAATCTCGGCTGACCAGATCGAAGGGAGCGAAGTGGTCGTGGTGCAGCCTGGCAACAGCCTCTGGCGGCTTGCAAGAGGATCCTACGGACGTGGCATTCACTACACGGTCATCTATGAAGCGAACGATGACCAGATTGAGGACCCTGATCTGATCTATCCGGGACAGGTCTTCGTTGTTCCCGGGCTTGAGGACGAGCAGGAGAATGAGTCGAATTAGTTGCTGGTGAAGGGGCGCTCGCTCGCAGCCACCTGGAAGGGTTACCGGCTGGCCGTTTTCCCGGGAGCAAGAGCTTCCTCTGCCAGGTCGAAGAAGGGTTTGAATTCCAGAAGCACTGCACTGAGCGCGGCAATGATGCTGACGGGTGTGAGTCCTTGGGGCGGCACCACTTCTGCCAGCAGACGCACATCCTGATCGTCTATAATGGCAAAGTGTCCCTTGGACAGTCCGCCTGTAGCAATTGCCAGATGCTTCAGGAAGCGCCGTGCCTTCGCGGATTCGGCCGTGAACGGCAATTTGCCGAGCTCCCCGACAATCTTCAATACGGGATCGTCAGTGGTCTTGCACTCGCAGGCGAAGGGCATGCCGCGATGAACGAAGCTGAAAGTGAGGTCCGCACCTTTGCGACGCCTGCGAATTTCTCCGCTTTCGGAGAGTTCCACATGATGTAGCTGAAGAGGAAGCTCCTCGTCCCGGCTGATTTCCAGGGCCAGGCTGACCTTGGCGTCTTCGCTCTGCTGGTCGTAGTCTGAATCTACGGTCTGTCTAACACTGCTTTCGCTTGCCATCGCATGACTTTCACAAGAATCCGTCGGATCACGGCAGTCTGGCAGCAAACGGTTTAACACCGCGTTAAATGGAGCGGTCTCGCTCAGTTCTGTTTGCTGAATCGTGCGATTGAGCGGCTGGAATGCTTCTTTTGGCGACGGCGGCTCCACCATGCAGCAATGTTCTCCCGGAAGAGGAGGGCACTGGGTGTTACAACCAGTGTCAGCAACGTCGAGAAGGTCAACCCGAATACGATGGCCGTCGCAAGCTGTGTCCACCACTGCGACGAGGGTGCGCCGACGCTGAAGGTGCCATTCAGAAGGTCGATGCTGGCGGCAAAGACCATGGGCAGCAGTCCGAGGATGGTCGTGATCGTGGTCAGCATGACCGGTCTGAAACGCTGGGCACAGGTCCTGAGGATTGCATCCAGAGGTGTTCCGGCCTCGAGCTTGATGCGGTCAAAGGTGTCGATCAGGATGATGTTGTTGTTCACGACGATGCCCGCCAGGGCAATGACCCCGATACCGCTCATCACGATTCCAAAGGGTTGGCCGGTAACCAGCAGGCCAAGCATGACCCCAATCGTGGAAAGGATCACAGCCGTAAGGATCAGAAAGGCGCTGTAAAAGGAATTGAACTGCGTGACCAGGATGATGGCCATGAGAAAAAGGGCCACAGCAAAAGCCTTGACCAGGAAATCCTGCGCTTCGCGCTGTTCCTCGTCTTCGCCGGTGAAGGTGATGTTCACTGCCGGATCGAGATCGGCGTCCTCCATCCACTGTCGGATCTCCTGAACCTTGGTGTCTGGCAGGATCCCAGGTTCTACATCGCTGCGAATGGTCATGGTCCGATTGCCTTCCACACGCCGGAGCAGAGAGACTTTCGGAGCAGGCTCGAGATTCACGAAGTTGCTGACCGGAACCAGGCCGGCATCGGTTTCCACCCGGATATTGTCGAGTTGCGAGATATTTCGGCGCTCGCGCGGGTAGCGCACGACAATGTCGATCTCCTCGTCGCTTTCATCCGTCCTGTATGTCCCGATTTCCAGTCCCTTGGTGGCCATCTGAACGTAGGAACCGACCAGCGTCACGTCGGCACCGAATTTTGCCGCCTGCGCACGGTCCACGGTCATTTCCCATTCAATGCCGGGCAGCGGCTTTCCGTCCTCGAGGTCCACGAAGCCGCCGATGTCCCGCATGGCGCCGACAATCCGGTCGATGACGGGCTCGATCCGCGAAGGATCCTGGGAAGAGACGCGGATCTGGACAGGCTTGCCCACGGGGGGGCCGGCTTCCTGCTTGCGAAATTCGACCGAAATGCCTGGAATATCTGCCGTTCTTTGGCGCAAGTCGGAAATGATTTCGTTAGCGCTGCGCCGGGCAAACCAGTCCACGAACTCCAGTTGGATGCGACCGATCAGGTCCTGGGGTTCGGAGTCGTCCTGCCGGCCGGCTGTGGTCAGGGTCTGCGTATAGATGGAATGGAATTCACCCTTTTCCTCCGCGAGTTGCAGAATCTCCTCTTCCACCCCGGCAACCAGTTCGTCGCGTTCATGGATCGACATGTTGCCGCGTCCGTGAACCCAGACGGACAGATTGTCCGGTTCAACCTCCGGGAAGAATTCCACGCCCTTGCCGAAAGCAGCGTAGCTGGCTTGCGCGGCGAACAGTACGACAACGGCAGCCAGCAGGACCTTGCCGGGATGGCGAAGGGCACGGCGCAGGAAGTTGATGTACCGGCCCGTTGGCCCTCCGAGAGTCTCCAGATCTTTCCTGTCGCCGGAGGAAAGGGCCCGCATCTTCTTGGTGGAGGCAGTCTCTCCCGGCTTGCCGAAGCGCGACCCAAGAACCGGAATGAAGATCAGGGCCATCAGCAGGGAGGCCGTGAGCGTAGCCAGAAGCGTGATGGGCAGGTACTTCATGAATTCGCCCACCGTTCCCGGCCAGAAAACCAGTGGCAGGAAGGCGCTCAGCGTTGTGGCGGTCGAGGCGATGATCGGCCAGGCCATGCGCTTGCTGGCCAGGGCATATGCCTCTTCCCTGGGCAGCCCCTCCACCATCTTGCGATCGGCGTACTCGGTCACCACGATGGCGCCGTCGACCAGCATGCCGACAGCCAGGATCAGGCTGAAGAGAACGACGATATTCACGGTGAAGCCCAAAAGGCCCAGCACAAGCATGCCCGTGAGGAAGGAGCCGGGAATGGCGACGCCGACCAGACCGGCTGAACGCAGCCCCATTGCGGCTACGATCACGATCATGACCAGCAGGACGGCCGTCAGCACGTTGTTCTGAAGGTCCGAGAGCATCGTGCGGATGTCCGTGGACTTGTCCTGATTGTAATTGACCTGGATTCCTTCGGGCCAGGCCTGTCGGCTCTGATCGACAACCGCTTTGACCTGCTCGATGGTCTCGATGATGTTGGTGCCGGTGCGTTTGGATATCTCGATCGCCAGGGCAGGCTTGCCATTAACCCGCACGATGTCGCTGGGGTCGACAAAGGTCGGTCGTAGCGAGCCTATGTCGTCGAACGTGACCACGGAATCACCGCTGGTCTTGACCGGCATGTTGAGGATGTCCTCGTTGGACTCGAAAAGCCCCGGGACCTTGATCGGAAAGCGACCGGCACCGGTGTCCATTTCCCCGGCCGCAACCACACGATTGGAGCGATCCACAGACTGCAGGACCTGCTGGGCATCCAATGCATAACTGTCGATCATCATAGGATCGACCAGCAATTCGATAAGTTCGTCGCGATCTCCTCCAATCTCTGCCTCCAGCACATTGGGCAGGCCTTCGAGATTGTCCTGCAGCCGACGTGCGATCTGCAGGAGGGTGCGCTCCTGAACATCGCCCGAAAGGGTTACGACCAGAATCGGAAACAGACTGAGATTGACCTCGGAGACGCGTGGTTCCTCTGCATCCTCGGGCAGTTCCGCCCGCGCTATGTCGCTCTGTTCGCGGACATCGGCCATGGCTTCATCGACATTGAAGCCGGCTTCGAATTCCAGCAGCACGAAACCGCCGCCCAGGAACGCGGTTGAGCGCATCTCCTTGACCCCCTCCACGGAGGAGAGTTCCTGTTCCATGGGCTTGACCAGAAGACGTTCCGCGTCCTCGGGTGAGATGCCGGTCTGGATCAGCGACACGTAGATGATCGGAATATTGACGTCCGGCTCGGCTTCCTTGGGGATGGTTACATAGGTATAGAAGCCGGCGAGCAGCAGCAGGACCAGAGTTGCGACAATGGTCCTGCTGTGTGTCAGGGCGGCATTGATCAGAGCTTTCACGGGTGCTGCTCGTCTGGAGAGGTGCTGCTGACGCCTTCTTCGCCCTCGGAAACGGGAATAACCTCCTGACCGTCACGCACGAATTCCTGTCCCACGGTGATCAGGGTGACTTCCTCCGGCAATCCGGCGATCCAGGCACCGTCGCTGCCCTGGTGAATGATATCCACTTCGTGGAACTTGACCTTTCCGTCCTCGACGGCGCGGACGCCCAGCAGCCCCTCATCCGTCAGGGTCAGGATTGCGGGAGAGATCCTGTGTGCGTTGACTGTTTCCCGCGGCAGGAAGAGTTCTCCCGTGATACCGGCGGGAATGTCGTACTCGTGGTTCGTGACTTCCAGTTCCAGACGGAAGCTCCGGGTATCGGAATTCGCGGACGAGGCAATGTAGCGTATCCGTCCTTCCAGTTCCCGACCATCCGGCAGATGGACGTATCCCGGGCCTCCGGTCAGGAGGCCGGGGCGCTGCTGCTCGTTGAGCATGGCCACGAAGATGATGGGATCGAGGTCGATGACTTGCGCCACCTCCTGACCGACATCGACATAGTCACCCAGTTCTGCATCGCGGGTTTCCAGGATACCGTCGAACGGGGCCTCTATGGTCAGCTGCTCTACCTGGATTTCCGCACGCCGTTCGGCAGCAAGGGCCTGGTCATAGGCCGCGCGAGATTCGGCAAATTGCGTTTCTGCCCGGAACCCCTGGTCCTTGAGGCGTTTAGCCGCCTGATACTCCAGGCGGCGTTGTGCTGTTCTGGAACGGGCTTCCTCCAGGGCTACCCCGCGGTCCTGTTCCGCGATGCGCAGGAGGGTCTCGCCAGCCGAGACGCGACTGCCCTTGGAACCAGGCAACTCCTCTACAGGACCGGCCTGTTCGGCTCTCAGGTTGACGATGCGGTTCGCTTCGCTGTGACCGGTAACCCGAACCTCCTCCACGTAGGGGCGCGCATTCAGCGTACGGACCTGGACACGCTGGATCTCGGCCGTCTCGCTGATCTGGGCAGGATCCTTTTCCAGTTCCCGGGAATCACTGTCCTGGAGCAGTGTGCCGGTAATCACCCATAGGGTGGCGGCAACGGCAATGAGTCCGGCCAGCAGGTACGAACGCGTCATCTTTCGGCTCCACTTGAACTGCTCGCCGCCCCGGAACAGGCCTGTAACAGCATCCTAGATTTCTTTCCCCTGCCGTACCGCTGCTTCGGCTTCCAGCCAGCTGCGGTTGTCCATAAGGTATTTGAGTGCATTTTCATAGTAGAGAAGGCCATAGCCGTGGACAAAGTGTCGGCCCGCCGTTTCAGCCGAAAGATCGCAGGCTTTCATGCTCTCTACGCGTGCTTCCAGTTCGGCGATGCGCTCGTCGAGAAGCGCACTTAGTCTGTCCAGCGGCAACAGTTCGGCATGGAAGACAAGGAACAGGAAATCCGATCTGAAGCGATCCTGTGCCGGCGATTGCAGTAGGTTTTCCTGCAGGACAGCCCGGCCGGCGTCGGTGATGGCATAGACCTTCTTGTCCGGCCTCTTCTTCTGTTCGTGGGCGCGGACGCTCACATGGCCGGCGGCCAGCAACCTGTTCAGGGCAGGGTAGATGGAGCCGAATCCCGTTTCCTGGAAGATGCGATAGGGCATTTCCTCCAGCGTCTTCTTGATCTCGTATCCGCTGGCAGCACCCTTTTGCAGAATGGTCAGGCAGAGCGTACGTGTATCCATGGCTGCAGATCAATCATCCGGTGATACGCATATATCAAATTGATATATGCGTTGCCAGATGAAATCCGCAACTCTGACCGATCAGTCCGTCTTGATCTGACCGCCCTTCAGAAAGGACTGCAATGTGGAGGCCATGTCGATCGGGAAGGGAAATACAATGGTTGAGCTCTTGTCTCCGGCGATGTCGTGCAGGGTGGACAGATAGCGCAGCTGCATGGCTTCGGGTGCACCTCCGAGGATATGGGCGGCATCGACCAGCTTTTGTGCGGCTTGCTGTTCGCCTTCCGCGTTGATGATCTTGGCGCGCCGGACACGTTCGGCCTCTGCCTGCTTGGCGATCGCCCGTACCATGCTTTCGTCGATATCGACGTGCTTGATCTCGACGTTGGCGATCTTGATCCCCCAGGCATCGGTCTGGCTGTCGAGAATCTCCTGGATGTCGTTGTTCAACTTGTCGCGTTCGGCCAGCATTTCGTCCAGTTCATGCTTGCCCAGCACAGAGCGAAGCGTGGTCTGGGCGATCTGGCTGGTAGCCTGCATGAAGTTTTCCACCTGGATCACTGACTTGGACGCCTCGACCACCCGGAAGTAGATGACGGCATTCACCTGCACCGAAACGTTATCCCGAGAGATGACGTCCTGACTGGGCACATCCAGTACGAGCGTACGTGTATCCACACGAACCATCTGCTGGATGAAAGGGACCAGGATGATCAGGCCGGGACCTTTCACACCGGTATAACGGCCCAGGGTGAAGACAACTGCGCGATCATATTCCCGCAGAATACGGATGGAGGCTGCCACCAGAACCAGCAGCAGGACAACCAGGATGGGATAGATGATGAGATCGAGAGTCATGGTTTCAACTCCTGATCAGGACAGAACCGATATCACGTATCAGCGTCTACTGGCCTGACTTTAATGGTGAGACCGTCAAGGGAGACAACCTCGACAGCCTGTCCCTTCTTGAGGGATTCTTCTGCAACGGCTTTCCAGCGTTCCCCGTGAACAAAGACATAACCCTTGTTACCTGTCCACTTCAGGACTTCTCCGTGTTGACCGATCATCTCCTCTGCGCCGGCTTTGACTGGTTTGCGATGAGAGGCGACTGCCATGCGCAGTATGATGATGAGCAACAGGACGCTGATCGTCGTCATGATGCCCAGAGTCCAGGGCGATATTTCATAACCAGGCATGTCTGAATCGAAGAGTAGTGTTCCTCCCAGGACGAATGCAACGACTCCGCCGATCCCGAGTGCGCCGAAGGAGGGCGCGAAGGCTTCTCCGACCATCAGGGCGAGCCCCAGGAGAAGAAGGGCGAAGCCAGTGAGGTTGACCGGCAGAACGGCCACGGAATAAAGCCCGAGAAGCAGACAGATCGCCCCGACAATGCCGGGGAAGAACATGCCGGGATTCATGAACTCGAAGATCAGTCCGTAAACCCCCAGCATAAGCAGGATCAGCGTCAGGTTGGGATTCGTGATGATGGCAAGCAGCTCAGTGCGCCAGTCGGGCTGAATTTCCTCGATCTCAACATCGGATGTGGAGAGTCGGGTGCGCCGGTCATCCGGAAGGGCGACGAATTTCCCGTCGATCTGTTCCAGAAGGCTTTCGAGGGAGCGTGCCTCTATATCGATAACGTTCTCCTCCAGCGCTTCGCTGTTGGACAGGCTTGCCGCCTGGCGCACGGCCCTTTCGGCCCAGTCGGCATTGCGTCCGCGAAGTTTGGCAAGTGCACGTATATAGGCGACGGCATCCTCCATGGCCTTCACCGAAGCCGTGTCCAACTCCTCCGAGGCCGGCTGTCCGTTCTCTTCGTCTGTCTCGGCTTCCTCGCCTTCGGAAGCCTGCTGTTCCTCGCTGCCGCCGCTACCCGTTCCGGGTATAGGAAGGCCGCCCATCTTGATCGGAGTTGCCGCACCGAGGTTGGTTCCCGGTGCCATTGCGGCGACATGGGCAGCGTAGAGAATATAGGTTCCCGCGCTTGCCGCTCGCGCACCACTCGGGGCGACATAGACCGCGACGGGGACCGGAGAATTCAGAATCTCCTGAATCATGTCCCGCATGCTGCCATCCAACCCACCAGGAGTATCGAGCCGCAGGACCATCAGCTCCGCATCGCGCTCTCTGGCCATGGTTAGTCCCTGCGAGAGGTATTCGGCACTGGGAGGGCCGATCGGGCCCTCATAGTTCAGGACAAGGATCGTGGAACGGGCGCTCGATGCCTCCTGGCCGGGGGCAGGGGGATGCCACAGGAGAAACAGACCCGACAGCAGCATGGAAAGAAAGAAAAGCACTCTCAGGGGTTTGGAGAAGAAACTTGCCGATAACATCCTGCCGTTTGTCCGTTCCGCCGCTGTGGTGAGTGACGTCAGTGTGTCACAGATGGCCCGTATTTCGCATTCACTTCCGCGCACGGAAATGAAGTGATGGTTGTCTCGGATCCTTGACGCCCATGAGCACCAGCAGGCCGACTAGGAAGAAAACGGCGATCGTGGCCATACCGGCACGCTGGCTGTCGAAGATATCCGTGACCAAGCCAAGTACCGCAGGCCCAACGAAAGCGATTGCCTTGCCTGACAGGGAATAGAGGCCAAACATTCTGGCCTCCATGCCTTCCGGTGCGATCTGGGCCATAAGCGCGCGACTCGCCGATTGCACGGGCCCGAAGAAGCACCCTATTGCAGCGCCAAGGACCCAGAAAACGGTGATGGACTGAGTTACGATCAGTAGCACGCCGATGATAATGAGCGCTACGAGGGAAAGCATGATGATCCTCTTGCTGCCCAGCTGTTCGTCGAGCATGCCAAGGGTGAATGCCCCGATGCCGGCGGATATGTTCAGGACGATGCCGAACAGCAGAATTTCTTCGAATTCCATGCCAAAGGTTCCCGCGGCATAGATGGCGCCGAAGGCAAAGAGGGTCGTAAGCCCGTCATTGTAGATCATGCGCGCAATCAGAAAGCGGGCCACATTGGAATAGCTGCGAATGTTCCTCAGCGTTTCCAGAAGGGTCCGGATGCCGCGGCGCGTAGCCTGACCGAGCGGCAGGTTGTGCGAGGGCCGATCTGGCACCAGAAAAAAGAGAGGAAGGCTGAAGAGTACCCACCAGCCTGCCACGATCAGCGTCGAAATCCGCACATGCTCACCGCTGTCCTTGTCCAGTCCCAGCCACGGCGTTTCAGGCTGTACGAAGAGCACCAGGATGAGGCTGAGAACCGTCAGTCCGCCGGCATATCCAGCGGCCCAGCCAAGCCCCGAGAGGCGGCCGATTCTGTTCATGGGAACCAGATCCGAGAGCATGGAGTTATAGAAGATCTGGGTGAATTCAAAGGTTGTTGCGCTGATGCAGAAGAAGATCAGGGCCCAGACGACCCAGGCCGGGTCCGGGCGCGTGAACCACAGCAACGCACAGGCACTCACGCAGCAAAGGGAAAAGAACAGGAGCCAGGGCTTCCGGCGTCCGCCTTCGTCACTGATGGCGCCCAGTATCGGACTGCAAAGGACAATCAGGACGCCGGCCACACTGAGCGCATAGCCCCATAGCGTGGTGCCTTCGGTGGGTGAGGCTGCAACAGCTTCTGTAAAGAAGGTCGCGAATATGAAGGTTTCTATGACAGTCGGATAGCCTTGATTGGCCCAGTCGAAAAGACACCAGGCGCCCTGCGCCATGCGCGAGGATTTCGGGCTGCTCTGGATTTCGTTTCCGGCGGTCATCAGATATCCCGCTGAGAATGACTGGGAAAATAGGGAGGGACTTCACCTTGTGCCGGAAAAGGAGTTGCAGGGAAAAGAGACTATTCTGTGATCTGTCCGTCGAAGTAAAGCCGGCTATATTATGGAGTTTGAGAAACCCATATCCTGTCTCACGACCGAGGTATCTTCGACAACCATGAAACTCCCATTCTTCGAGCCGCGTCCACCCTGGCTGGGAGGGGACCTGCAGACCGTCAGGAACATGATTGTCAGGCCAGTGGCCAGGCTGACGGACTGGCCCCAGGAGCAGCTCGCGTTCGAGCAGCAGGATGGAGACTGCCTGCTGGGTACGCTTGGCCGTGGGAGTCCTGAGTCGACGCGCCCGCTCGGTGTCCTGCTGCACGGTCTGACCGGCAGCGAGGATTCGCTCTATGTTCGCAACACGACGCACTACTTCCTGAAACACGGCTGGGACATATTGCGACTGAACCATCGAGGCGCCGGACCCTCAGGCGTATTCTGCCGACAGTCGTACCATGCAGGGCGCAGCGAAGACCTGCGGGCTGTACTGGGGCAGCTCCGCGAGAAGCTCCCTAACCTGAAAGAACGGGGTGTGTTCCTGATGGGATATTCCCTGGGCGCCAACATGGCCTTGAAGTTTCTGGGGGAAGGGGACTTTCCGCTGCCGGTTCGTTTCGCGATCTCCGTGTCTGCCCCCATTGATCTCATGCAGACGCAGCAAGCGATCATGAAACCGCGCAACCGCATCTATCACCGTTACCTGCTCGACTGCATGCGGCGGGAAGTCCTGGCCAGTGCGCAGCCGGAGGAGGTGAAGGATCGTCGTCGACTGAAGCAGTTGAAAAGCGTCTGGGAATTCGACGATACACTGACCGCACCGCGCAACGGTTTCCGGGGGGCTGAAGATTATTACAGGCAGAATTCGGCACTGGGTTATCTCCCCCGGATCGACGTGCCGACGCTCATGATGCATGCGGCCGATGATCCCTGGATTCCCGGAGGACTTTACGAGGAGGGGAATTGGAGAGAGAATCCTGCACTGACCGTATACATGCCTGCCTCCGGTGGGCATGTCGGTTTCCATGGCCGGGACAGCATGGTGCCATGGCACGACCGCAGCGCATTGGCATTTGCCCAGGCGATGCAGAATGAGATCGCGTAGGCCTCAACCGGCGTGCAGCTTTTCCGCAGCCTGGGGAGCGAAATAGGTGAAGATGGCATCAGCCCCGGCTCGCTTGAAGCACATCAGGGACTCCATCATGGCCGCATCTCCGTCCAGCCAGCCGTTTCTTCCGGCAGCCTGGATCATCGCGTACTCACCGCTGACCTGATAAGCGAAGGTCGGAACGGCAAACCTCTCCTTGACGCGCTGGAGAACATCCAGATACGGCATTCCGGGCTTGACCATGACCATGTCGGCCCCCTCGGAAAGGTCCATTGCGACTTCTCGCAGGGCCTCGTCGCTGTTTGCCGGGTTCATCTGGTAGGTCTGCTTGTCTCCCACCAGTTTCCCGCCCGAGCCGACGGCGTCGCGGAACGGGCCGTAGAAGGCGCTGGAATACTTGGCCGCATAGGAGCAGATCTTGACGTCCTGCAGGTCGGCCTGGTCCATCGCACAGCGGATTGCGCCCACACGCCCGTCCATCATATCGGAAGGCGCGATGATGTCACAGCCCGCACGGGCCTGGACGATTGCCTGCTGACAGAGGATGGCGATGGTTTCGTCGTTCAAGACGCGGCCGTTGTGAACCAGCCCGTCATGTCCGTTTGCATTGAACGGATCGAGAGCCACGTCGCAGATGATGCCAATCTGGGGCACCACTTCCTTGATGGCAGCAACGGCACGACAGACCAGGTTGTCGGGATTGACCGCTTCGGTGCAATCGGGATTCTTCCGGTCTTCGTCGATGCAAGGGAAGACGGCCAAGGCCGGAATGCCCAGTTGCTGCGCGTATCCAGCGGCTTCGACCGCCTCGGAAACCGTCAGACGATGGACCCCAGACATGGAAGCTATTTCCCTGTCGCTATTCTCATCCTCGCGCAGGAAGATTGGCCAGACCAGGTCGGCTACGCTCAGACGAGTCTCGGCCACCATGCTGCGCACCCAAGAATCCGTACGATTCCGCCTGGGGCGCAGCAGAGGGTAGGTCCCGGTTGAAAGGCCCAGTTTCTCGCCGCTCTGGCCATGAGCGGCAGGATCACGCGTGTGACGCTCTGACATCGATCTTTCCGAATTTGTTTCCGGCAGTCTAAATCCCAGAGCAGAAGGCAACAAGCTTTCCCAATTGCCAACAGGCATGCCGAAACGACGAGGGCGGGCAGGAAAGGTTCCCGCCCGCCCAAGTGACGGTCTTCCCGGTCTCGAGGGTCAGGTCATCGCTTTGCTGGCAGCTGTCAGACCCCGGTCGAGATCGGCCAGGATATCGTCGATATGCTCGATCCCGACGGAGAGGCGCACATACCCCGGCGTTACACCGGAGCGTATCTGGTCCTCTTCGCTCAGCTGGGAATGTGTGGTCGTGGCCGGATGAATGGCGAGGCTGCGTGCGTCACCGATATTGGCCACATGGTAGAAAAGCTCGAGGGAATCGATGAACCGCCGCCCGGCTTCCGTGCCCCCTTTCAGCTCAAAGCCCAGCAGGCCGCCCTTGCCACCTTGCAAGTACTTGTCGGCGCGCGCGCGCTTTTCCGGATCTTCGTTGATCGTGGGGTAGATGACGCGAGAAACCTCGCTGCGGTCCTGCAGGAACTGCACGACCTCCGCGGCGTTGCGGCAATGCTCGCGCATGCGCAGCGGCAGTGTCTCCAGTCCCTGGATGAACTGAAAGGCATTGAAGGGACTCATGGCGGCGCCAAGGTCCCGCAGCAGTGTCACGCGCGCCTTCAGGATGTATGCGATCGGGCCAAGCGGCTTGGCTGCCTCTGTCCAGACAGCGTCGTGATAGCTGGGGTCGGGCTGGTTCAGCAGCGGGAAACGCTCGGTGTGCTTTTCCCAGTCGAAGTTTCCGCCATCGACAATCAGGCCGCCGATGGAGGTGCCATGGCCACCGATATACTTCGTGGTCGAGTAGACCACGATGCTGGCGCCATGCTCGATCGGACGGCAGAGGATGGGGGCGGCTGTATTGTCCATGATAAGCGGAACGCCCAGATCCTGTCCGATAGCTGCCACCTCGGCGATCGGGAAAATCTCCAGCTTGGGATTGGGGAGTGTTTCCGCGTAATAGGCGCGCGTCTTGGAATCGGTTGCACGCCGGAAGTTCTCGGGATCAGATGGATCGACGAAGCGCACCTCGATGCCCTGCTGGGGAAGCGTGTTGGCAAAAAGATTCCAGGTGCCGCCGTAAAGGTCGGTAGAACTGACAATATTGTCACCGGCCTGGGCAATATTCTGAATGGCGATGGCCGAGGCCGATTGGCCCGATGCTAGGGCTAGAGAAGCGGCACCTCCATCAAGGGCCGCCACGCGCTGCTCCAGAACGTCGCAGGTCGGATTCATGATCCGGCTGTAGATATTGCCCAGTTCCTTGAGCGCGAAGAGGCTCTCCGCGTGCGTTGTACTCTCAAACTGATAGGACGTCGTCTGATAGATCGGAACGGCGACAGCGCCCGTTGCCGGGTCTGCACGGTAGCCGGCATGCAAGACAATGGTTTCTGGATTGTGGGATGAGCTGCTCATGGAATAAGGCCCTCTATGGTTGGTGTTGTCCCGGATATCCCGGAGAGGGGCCACAGTCTGTGACGCTTTAGCTATTTGATCACCCGGAGCAAGCTGCCCCTCAAATCACCGGGAGCTGATTGGTCAGCCAGACCTTAAAACAAAAACCGCGCCGGCCAAAGCGGGAGCGGTTCCGTTCGCTTTAGCTGCATTTTTGAAGCGCCCGCAAGCTGATTAGTCAAATCGGCGCCTGCTAAGTGATTCCCAAAGAAGGCGCCTTGTCAAGCCATCTGTGTCCGGGAGAGGTCGGTGGAAATTGTGTCGCCAGCCCCAGACGTGGGAATCGCAACTGTATCGAGAGCACAGCAGACTGAAATCAGGAACTCTTCGCCGACAGGGGTTGTGAAAGGCAGTAGCAGGCGCTCACAGCTGATCCAGTGTCGCATGTCATTACGGGAGTACGTGGCGCGCAATCTGTCGTACCGTGGATTGCCAGAGGCCAGCACGGTCTCGTAAGCTTCACAGATCGGGTTCTGCGGTGTTGCATGGTCGGGATCCAGGCCGCAGTTGCGGCCGATGAGTTCCGAGGTCTGCTGGTGACCATAGGCTTGGGCAAACAGGGACGATCCGCCGATTCTGGCGTAGACAAGCTGGCCCGTCTCGTCACGACGATAGAGTATCATGTCCTCCAGAAGTTCGGGAGATTCGAAAAAGGCCAACAGGCTCTGTTCGGGAGCCGCCTTCCAGGACTCCCAGAGCTGTAGAGCTTGGCGAATCGGGTACTGAAGCTGTTCTCTATCCAATTTCTGCAGATCGATCGGATGAATCGTGGGGCCTTCGAAAGGTGCTACGTGGCGATAGGCTTCGGTTTCCAGAAGTCTTTCGAGAGCGGATGCAGCATTTGGAAAGCGTTCCCTGCACCAGCCACCATAACAGTAGTGCAGAACGATCTCTCGCCCCTGCTGTGGACGGTCGAGAAAGGTCTTGGCTTCCTCAAGACAGGTAGGTTGTACGTTCTGAACGTCCCATTCGACAATGGTCTCTGTCGCGCGGACGTCGATACGAATCATGCCTAGCCAATCGTACAGGAATGAAAGCGCCTCAGAATGGGAAGTGGCTGGGTCGCGCTGATGAGGAAGTTCGCTCTCATCATCAACAGGACGCCAGTTACCCTCGTCATCGATCCACCATGCGCTTGGCGATTGCCCGGACATATCCGGAATGTCTGATGAAGTTACAATACAAGGATCACTCACGGAATATTCTCTCTATAGTGGAAACTCTCTTCTTGTGCGCATTGAATAACTTTAGAGGTATGCTGGGCAACTTCACAGGAAGAGTTTCAGTTACACAACGTATATCTTAAGTATATGTAAGGCTGATCTCTCATTCACATTATAGGTGTATAATATAATTCACATTCCCGCATATAGGGCATGCATCATCCTCCGAGTTCTTGGGATCGGCCTGCCGTTCTTTCATGCAAGTTCTGCTCTGCATTATTTCATGTCTCCCGCGCGTTCGATTGAAAGGGATGTTTGTTCCATGGCAGGACATGGGGAGAGAGGATTTGACCTGCCTTGTGGAGGGCGTTATCTGCCTTTCCGATCGCTGCCATCCGGAATGAACATCAAAGGAACAAAGGAAAGAAGATGACAGGGGACCCGGATATCCGATTTGAGCGCCTGGGCAAGGTTGCCTGCGTTACTCTTGACCGGCCCAAGGCCCTCAATGCCCTGACGCTTGGAATGATCCGTGCCTTCCAGCCCGTTCTGGAAGACTGGGGCAAGGATCCAGACGTTCAGGCCGTTGTGATCCGGGGCAGTGGCCCGAAGGCCTTCTGTGCCGGGGGTGACGTGCGCGCGGTTTGCGAAGCGGGCCTGGAAGGAGGCGAACTGACACGGATTTTCTTCCGTGAGGAGTATATTCTCAATCGCACGATCAAGCGGTTTCCCAAGCCCTTCATAGCACTGCCTGACGGAATCACGATGGGTGGCGGCATGGGGCTTTCCGTTCACGGGCGATATCGTGTGGCCACGGAAAAAACCGTCATGGCGATGCCGGAAACGGCCATCGGCTTCTTTCCCGACGTTGGCGGCTCCTATTTTCTTTCCCGATTGCCGGCACCCTTCGGGGCATACGTCGCGCTCACGGGGGCCCGCCTGAAAGCTGCCGATGCGCTTTATCTGGGGCTGGCAACGCATTACATGCCGTCAGAGCGTCTCGAAAGCGTGCTCGAGGAATTTGCGCGGCTGGATGTCTCTGAGGAGGAACCCTGGCATTGGGACGCCAAGATTGCTGAGATACTGGACACCCATTCAGAAACGCCGGGAGCTGCGTCTCTGGAAGCCGAGCATGCGCGGATCAAGCGGCATTTTGCACATGAGAGTATCGAGGGGATCTTGGACTCTCTTGCAGCGGAGGACTCGGATTGGGCACGAGAGGTCCGCGAGAGCCTGGAACAGCGTTCGCCCACATCCCTGAAAATCACCATGGAACAAATCCGGCGTGCAGCGGATCTCGATTTCGATGCCTGCATGCGGATGGAATATCGCATGAGCCAGGGCTGTATGGCCGGACATGACTTCTACGAAGGCATTCGCGCTGTCCTCATCGACAAGGATCATGCTCCTGACTGGAGGCCTTCCACCGTCAGGGAGGTTTCCCCGGAAATCGTGCAGGCGCATTTCGAATCTCTCGGTTCATTGGAACTCGTGTTCGATTGAGCATATTTGTGTAAGGACAGAGGCTTGGCACACACTTTTTGTTAAGACGGTAGAGAGATAATCAGACTATTTCCTCACTCACCGGAGATGTGAGTGGGCAGCCGACAAACAAACGTTCCGGTAGAGTATTTGTGCTTTAACTTCTGCATGAAACGTGGGATTTACTCTCAGGATTTTTTATAAAGCCAGATGGTTTAAAAACCCCGTCAAAGTTCCCAAGTAGGATCGCTTGACTGTAGAACTAGGAGATGTCCCTGTGAAAGCTGCGTATCTGGACATGATCCGCATGATAGAGAGGCTGCATCGGCAATGCCTCGAGCTGGTCAAGGCTGAGATCGAGCGTGAAGGAATCCGTGATCTCAATAACGTGCAGGCCCTTATCCTTTTCAACATCGGGGAAGGAGAGGTCACTGTCGGCGAGTTGACCCAACGCGGATACTACCTTGGCTCAAATGTGTCCTATAACGTCAAGAAACTGGTGGAAAACGGTTACCTGGTCCAGGAGCGTTCTCCGCATGATCGCCGCTCTACCCACGTGCGGGTCAGTGATAAGGGACTGGCTATCTACAAACACATGGACCGCCTCTTCGAACATCATGCGGAAGCAATGAGCGAGGCAGGCCTGAGCGAGGAAGACCTGAACGGCGCAAGTGACATCCTCTCCCGATTGTTGCGCTACTGGTCCGGTCCGGAGCATTTCTCCGGTCGGGGCTACCCGGGAGCCTGAGCGGCACGTTGGCGTTCCGGGAGCGATGGTTCTGCTCTGAAGTGCGTGCTTTGCGAGATACGCTGCTGGTTCTGCCGGCTATCATTGCATTTCGTGCGTTCACGACTATAGTCCGCCCATTCGCGTGGGCCACCGTCTGTTTCGGTTCCGGTCCTGGAAGCCAATTCTGAGGAGAAAGCATGTTCGTTTCCCCGGCCTATGCACAGGGTGCCGCTGCCGAAGGCGGAAATCTCCTGATGTCCGTCCTGCCGTTCATCCTGATATTTGTCATCTTCTACTTCCTGCTGATACGTCCGCAGCAGAAGAAGATGAAGCAGCACCGCGAGATGATCCAGTCGCTGGAGCGTGGTGATCGCATCGTCACATCCGGCGGTATCGTCGGGCAGATCATCAAGGTGACCAGCGACTCCGAAGTCGAGGTCGAGATCGCGCAGGGCACGCGCGTTCAGGTCATGCGCCAGACGATTACCGAGGTTCTCGAAAAGGGAGCGCCCATTCGCAGCTCCTCCAAGGAAAAGGGCAGCCGTGGCAAGCAGAGCCAGGCCAAGAAGGCTGAACCCGATGAAGCCGAGGCGGAGAGCGAAGCCGACGCCGAAGAGCCGAAAGCCGAAGAAAAGCAGTAAGCCCCCGGGTTCCCGCCAGGGGCCTGTCGCCTTGTTTCCCGTCCTCGAGAGCACTTGAGCCATGGTCCATTTTTCGCGCTGGCAGCTGCTGTTTGTTGTTGCCGTGCTATTGCTCGGTATCGTGTTTGCGCTGCCGAATGTCCTCTCGCGCCAGATGCTGGACAGCTTGCCGGATTGGGTTCCCAACGAACAGATCAATCTCGGCCTCGATCTCCAGGGCGGCTCTCATCTTTTGCTTGAAGTCGATGTTGACTCCGTCTTCGAGGAACAGCTCGAGGGGCTTCTGGATACGGTTCGCTCGGAATTGCGGAGCGAGCGCATAGGCTACACCGATCTGGCGGTTCGTGGAGACGAGGTGACGTTTAACCTGCGAGATCCTTCGCAGGCCGATGCGGCGCGCGAAGCCCTGTCCAATTTCCTCGGCAACGCCGAATTCGATATCAACGAGGAGGGCGAAGCCAGTATCGGGCTGACGGATCAGGCCAAGGCGGAGCGGTCGAGCAACGTTGTCCAGCAATCCATTGAGATCGTCCGCCGACGCATCGACGAGACGGGCACACGCGAACCCGCGATCCAGCAACAGGGTGAAGAGCGTATCCAGGTCCAGTTGCCGGGTGTGGACAATCCGGAACGCATCAAGGATCTCCTGGGACGGACGGCGAAACTGACATTCCATCTGGTGGATACGGATGCATCCCCGAATTCCGACAGCATCCCCGCCGGATCGGAGGCCCTGCCCTCTCAAGAGGCCGGACCTGATGGCGAGCCGGTCGAGTATGTCGTCCGTCGCCGCGTGATGGTCAGTGGGGACAACCTGACCGATGCCCAGGCCACCTTCCAGGAAGGACAGCCGGTGGTGTCCTTTTCCTTCGACTCGGTGGGCGCCCAGCGGTTCGCCGATGTGACGAGCGAAAACGTCGGCCAGCCCTTCGCCATCGTGCTCGATGGAAAAGTCATAAGCGCGCCCGTGATCCGCGAGCCGATTACGGGGGGGCGCGGTGTCATCAGCGGCGATTTTACCACTCAGGAAGTGCAGGACCTTGCCCTGCTGCTGCGCGCTGGCGCCTTGCCGGCCGAGTTGACCGTTATCGAAGAACGCTCCATTGGGCCGGGCTTGGGTGCGGATTCCGTGCGGGCCGGAGAGATTGCCTCGATTCTGGGACTGGTTGGTGTCGTCATATTCATCATGCTGGCCTATGGACTGTTCGGAACCATGGCCAGCCTTGCGCTGGCGAGCAATATCATCCTGATTATCGCCGTACTTTCAGGATTACAGGCAACACTGACCCTGCCGGGCATTGCCGGTATCGTCCTGACGATCGGCATGGCGGTGGACGCGAATGTGCTGATCTTCGAACGTATACGCGAAGAGGTCAGGAATGGACGCGGACCTGTCTCGGCCATCGACACGGGATACCGTCAGGCCCTGTCGGCCATCATCGACGGAAACGTCACCACCCTGATTGCGGCAGTTCTGCTCTTTGTCTTTGGAACGGGGCCCATCAAGGGATTTGCCATTACCCTGGCGATCGGTCTGGTGACCTCGATGTTCACGGCGATCATGGTGACGCGCGCCATGATCATTGGGTGGCTGCGTCACCGCCGCCCGAACCAGCTGCCAATCTGAAAGAGCGAACACCTCATGGCTCTCATCCGCTTCTTTCCCGAAAAGCCGAACCTTGATTTCCTCAAGACGAGGCGTATCACGCTGGCAATTGCCGCGCTGATCCTGACCGGTTCGATGGTCTGTTTCGCGGCGATCGGTCTCAATTTCGGTATCGACTTCCGCGGCGGCACCCTCATCGAGGTCGAAACCGATGGGCCGGCCAATTTGCCGGAGTTCCGCTCGCGTCTCACCGCACTGGACCTTGGCGAGGTAACGATCCAGGAATTTGGCGAGCCCAATAATATCCTGATCAACATACAGCGCCAGGAAGGCGATGCAGAGGCACAGCAGGAGGCCATCGAAGAGGCCAAGGCCGAAATCGACGATATGGTCGTGTCATATCGCCGAACGGAGTTCGTTGGCCCGAAGGTGGGAGAGGAGCTGAGAGAGGCCGGCACCCTCGCCACCCTCCTGGCGTTGCTGGGCATCGCCGTTTATGTGTGGTTCCGCTTCGAATGGCAGTTTGCGGGTGCGGCGTTGCTGGCCCTGGTACACGACGTCATCGGAACCATCGGTTTCTTCACCGTGACCCAGATCGAGTTCAATCTGGCAACCTTGGCGGCGGTCCTTACGATTGCGGGTTACTCGATCAACGATACCGTGGTGATTTTCGACCGGGTTCGGGAATCCGCGCGCAAGTACAAGTCTCTTCACGTCACTCAGGTTCTCAACAAGGCCCTGAACGAAACGATGGCGCGAACCCTGATGACGTCGCTGACAACCTTGCTGGCCCTGTTATGCCTCTATTTCTTCGGTGGAGAGGTTATCCGCGGTTTCACGGCGGGCCTGATCTGGGGCATTGTGATCGGCACCTTCTCCAGTGTGGGTGTTGCTGTCCCCCTGTTGTACTATATGGGGCTCAAGAACGAACCGAGCGGCAGCAATACGCAGGATGATACAGGGCGAACGAAGGCCCAGGAAGGCGTGCCGCAGGTCTAGCGTTCTCAGTCGGAACCGACGAGGAGACGGGTTATGGATGTCACGCCACTCGTTCCCCAGGGGCGGCAGGTCATCGAGGCCTATGGAGACAACGGGTTTCGGATCTCGGGCGTGCGTTATGACGGTTCGGTGCTGGTGCTGCCCGACCGGACACTGAACTGGGCGGTTGCGACCAGCGAGGATATTACCGCCGAAAGCCTTGTTCCCGTGACAGACCACGAGGAAACCGAGCTTCTCCTGCTCGGTTTCGGAAAGCGTCCGGTCATGCTGTCCCAAGCGTTCAGGGACACGCTGCGCAGCAAAGGGGTCTCCCTCGAACCCATGGATACGGGGGCCGCCTCACGCACCTACAATGTGTTGCTGGCCGAAGGGCGCCGTGTGGCCGCCGCGCTGATCGCGGTCGAGTAAATGCTTGGGCGTACAGACAGGCGATAACCGAGCTTGCCGTTCTGTCTCATGGGCATGTGATCGTCGTAACGGGCGCTCAGTGGTTCCTGCGGTCGAAGATCAGCATGACGGATCCGATCACCAACAGGCCGAATCCGATGAAGGGAGAAATGTTGATTCTCTCTTCCTCTTCGGCGGTTGCCGTGATCGGGCCGACATCGAGGACTTCCTTCTCCTCGGTGAGGGGGATGTAGGGGAGAACCAAGGTCACCAGCCCCGCAATGATGAGAACAATCGCCACAACCCGAATCATATGCACGAGGTATCTCCCTTGTCTGTCTTGTGCAGCTCGCAATTTTCCCTGAGGGAAACTCCATTCCCTGCAGGCGAAAGCGGTTCTTGTCCCTCATAAACAAATTGAGCCTGACGAAACAGGCAAAAAAGAAGGGCTGCATCAGGGCAGCCCTTCCTCTTTTCGCAACTCTCGGTGACCTCAGGCTTTCGAAAGGTTCTCGTTCACGAAGTCCCAGTTCACCAGGTGGTCAAAGAAGGCCTGAACGAAATCGGGACGCCTGTTCTGATAATCCAGGTAATAGGCATGCTCCCATACGTCGATGGTCAATAGCGGCGTCTGGCCGTCATAGACCAGCGGGGTGTCCGCATCGTCGGTGTTGACGATTCTCACCTTGCCGCCCTCAAGGACGAGCCAAGTCCAGCCGCTGCCGAAGTTCCCCGCAGCCGAGGCCTTGTAGTCCTCAACGAACTTCTCGGGCGATCCGAAAGCCTCCTCGATCTTGGCGGCCACATCCCCGTTGGGTTTCCCGCCGCCGCCGGGCTTCATGCAATGCCAGAAGAAGGTATGGTTCCATACCTGGGCCGACTGGTTGAACAGCATCTTGTTGTTGGACGATTTGGCAGCCTTGACGACGTCTTCGATGGACTTGCCTTCCAGTTCAGTCCCGGACACCAGCTCATTGGTCTTCGTTACGTAAGCCTGATGATGCTTGCCGTGGTGGAAGCTGAGCGTGCGCTCGGAGTAATAGGGTTCAAGGGCATCCTGGGCATAAGGCAAATTGGGAAGCTCGAAAGCCATTGAGTCTCTCCTTCTTATTGAATTTGAAAAGCCGATCCGATCACTGTCGGCCCCGGCGTGCGATGTCCCTTATCAGACAAAGATAGGTATTCTCGTGCGAATGTGAACAGAAGGATCGCCTGGGGCAAGTCGGAAATCGAGCGGAATTCTTCAAGTGGCCTATAGACTTATGCCGGAACTGGAAGCTGCGGGATGAGCGTGATAGACCCACGTCATGAAACCCGAGAGTGCTTCCAGTTATTGTCTCGAGAGGGTGCGCCGTCATGATTATGCGCGGTATCTGACCACCCTCTTTTCTCCTCCTGAGCAGCGCGAACTTCTCTGGGCGCTGTACGCCTGGAACCTTGAGGTTGCGAAGACTGCGGAAACGGTCAGCGAGGCGACCCTCGGCGAGATCCGGCTGCAGTGGTGGCGCGAGGGCCTGGAAGGTTTGTGGCAGGGCAATACACGCTCCCATCCCGTGCTGGAGGTGCTGGAAGGGGGACGAGACCGGCTGGCTCGGACGGCGGAGTCCTTCGAGCGCATCCTGGAAGCGCGGTCCTTCGACCTGGATCCGCAGCCCCCGGCCGATCTGGCTGAATTGGAGACATATGCCGAAGCCACGGCCTCGGAGCTACTCTATATCGCACTGGCTGCATTGGGAGAGCCGCCAAGCGAGCAGGAGCGACAGGTCGCGCGTCACGTCGGCATTGCCTGGGCACTGACGGGATTGTTGCGGGCGGTGCCTTTCCATGCGCGACAGAAGCGGCTCTATCTGCCCGAAGACCACCTGACCGTCGCAGGCGTGAAGCGCAGCGATCTATTCGAATTGCGTGGATCTGACCAGATATCCGGCGTGGTCATGCGTCTTGCCGAACGCGCGCGCGAACATGTGGAGGAGGCACGTCGCCATCGCGGAGCAATTGTTCGCAGTCGGCGCGGCCCCCTGTTGCTCGCCGGCCTGAGCGACCTCTATCTCAAGGCCCTGGAGCGCGCGGATTACGACCCTTTCGCTCCGAGCCTCGCCAGGCAGGAGGGAAAGGGGGTCTGGAAGATCACCTGGAATGCCTGGCGCGGCCGGTTCTGAGTCCTACTCAGCGGCCGCACGGGTATTTTCAAGCCAGGTGTCCAGGTCCTTCAGGGCGCGGGCAGCCATTGCCGGCTTCCGGTCCCTTTTCTTGAGTTTCTTGCCGTTCTCCGCAGCCGGGGCAGGCGGCAGCAGGCCGAAGTTAATGTTCATGGGCTGGAAGGTCTCCGCTTCCGCGTCCCCGGTGATATGGGCCAGAAGCCCGCCCAGTGCCGTGCTGCGAGGCGGTGGAACAATGTCCGTCCCAAGCTTCTCCGCCGCTGCGAAGCGCCCTGCGAGCAAGCCGATGGCAGCCGATTCCACATAGCCCTCCACCCCCGTGATCTGGCCGGCAAAACGCAGATAGGGTGCCTTGCGATGACGCAGCGTGGCGTCCAAGAGGCGCGGAGAATTGATGAAGGTATTGCGGTGCAGGCCGCCAAGGCGTGCGAACTCCGCCTGTTCCAGCCCGGGAATCATGCGAAAGATCTCGGTTTGCACGCCGTACTTCAGCTTGGTCTGGAAGCCGACGATATTGTAGAGCGTGCCCAGCGCGTTGTCCTGCCGCAGTTGCACCACGGCATAGGGGGTCTCATTCCTGTTCGGGTCGTGCAGGCCCACCGGCTTCATGGGACCATAGCGCAGCGTTTCGGGCCCGCGTTCGGCCATGACCTCGATGGGAAGGCAGGCCTCGAAATAGGGCGTATCCTTCTCCCATTCCTTGAAGGCTGTTTTCTCGCCCTCGAGCAACGCGTTGATGAAACGCTCGTACTCGTCCTTGTTCAGGGGGCAGTTGATGTAATCCTGACCGTCACCCTTGTCGTAGCGGGACTGGAACCAGGCCTTGGAGAAATCAATGGATTCCTTGTAGACGATCGGTGCGATGGCGTCGAAGAAGGCCAGGGCTTCCTCGTCGCTGAGGCCACGTATGCCCTCGGCCAGGGCATCCGACGTAAGGGGGCCGGTCGCAACGATCACGGAGCCCCATTCCTCGGGCGGAAGCCCCGGGACTTCGCTGCGGTCGATCTCGACCAGCGGCTCCGCTTCGAGTGCAGTCGTGACGTCTTCCGAAAAGCCATGGCGATCCACGGCCAAAGCGCCGCCTGCCGGCAGTTTATGACGATCCCCCATGGCAAGAACCAGGGAGTTGCAGCGACGCATCTCCTCATGCAGCAGGCCGACGGCATTGTTCATGACATCGTCCGAGCGGAAGGAATTGGAACAGACCAGTTCAGCCAGCGAGTCCGTGTGGTGGGCATCGGTTTTCCGGCTGGGGCGCATTTCATGAAGCACCACCGGAACCCCGGCGCGCGAAATCTGCCATGCGGCTTCACTGCCGGCCAGGCCGCCGCCGACGATATGTACGGGTTCTTTACTCATACCCGACAAATAGCGAAGCTGCGTCTTCGTGACAATGAGGGCAGACGGCAAAGTGGTGAAGTCGGCATGTTTTCCAGAGAAATTTTCCGGACTGTCTTCGGCGCGATCTGCGTTCTGCTGCTGTTTGACCCGGCTCGTGCGGAGAACCTGCCTGCGCTTTCTTCCCTGCAGGAGCAAGGCGCTAGCGTTTCAGGCGCTGTAGTGGATCTGGAGGAGGAGCGTCTTCTGGCTGAACTTTCACCGGGCCGTCCGTTGATTCCCGCTTCGATAACAAAGCTCTATACGGCAGCCCTGGCACTGGAAACCTGGGGACCGGATCATCGCTTCGAGACCAGGATCATGAGTTCCACGCCGCTGACGAAGGGCAGCGTTCAGGATCTGATCTTCCTTGGTGGCGGGGACCCCGCGCTGACGGACGAGGACCTCTGGAAGATGGCCAGAGCCTTGTCGCGTACGGGCTTGAAGAGAGTGCAGAGGGATCTGGTCATCAACAATTCGCGTTTCGGCGATGTGGCCTGCAATGTGCGAGATCGCTGTGAAGCCGAGCGGAGTTCGCGCAATGCCTATGACGCTCCTCTGTCCTCGGCCGGAAGCAACTATGCCAGCTGGAGTGTCGCCGTGGAGAGAGATGCTCAGCAAAGCGGGCGGGTTCTGACGCGGCTTTATCCCTATGAACTGCCGGAGGTTGCGGTGCAGGGACGGATCGAGAGCGGTCCGGGGAGCACCCTGAGCGCCAGGCGTTCGACGGTGGCGCAAGGCCGGGATGTCATAGAGCTGTCGGGAAGCCTGCCACATGGACGGGACGGGCGAATGCTCTATCGCTCGGCCGGGGATGCGGAAATGCAGACCGGTCATATGCTCCGGGCCTTCCTGCGCCACGAGGGAATCTCCGTCGAGGGCAGCATTCGTACCTCACGGACCCCTCCGGAAAATGCGGTACAGCTGGTGAACCATCGCGGCGATTCCCTGGGCAGACAGCTGGCCGCAATGATGCGCTACAGCAACAACTACATGGCGGATATCCTGCTGCTGAACCTGCATGCGGAAGCAGGTGGGCAGGTGCCTTTCAGCGTGGACCGGGCGGCACTCGATCTGCAGGACTATGCGCGCAGGATCGCCGCGGCGGACAACGACCCTCTTCCCCAGGCCCCGGACAGCCTGCTGCTGCGTGACGGCAGTGGCCTGGACCCTGACAACCGGCTGTCCGCCTCTGCCCTGACAAGTCTGTTGCACTATCTCTATGAAGAGCGTCCGGACGTGTTTCCAGCCTTCCTGAACAGTCTGAGTGTTCCGGCCTATTCCAGTGGATCCAGTCTCAGGAACCAGGATTCCGATTGGCTTTATCGCATTTCCGGAAAGACCGGAGGTCTCAGCGAACCTGTATCGGTCACGACACTGGCCGGATACCTCCGATTCAAGGATGGGGGGTGGGGGGCCTTTGCCTTCCTCGTGAATGGTGCCCCAGGCCAGCCGCTTCCAAGACAAGCGGTGTTCGAGGCCATGCGGCGGGATCTCTCCCGCTACTGGCAGGGCGCGCAACCCTAGCCCCGGAGGGGGAGCGCTATTGCAGGTTCGGCATTTGCAAGAAGGCGGGCAACCATCGCTCGATCGGCCAGCCCAGGGTTACTGGCTTTGATGTGTAGAACGCGGAGCAGATGGCCTACAACGCATGATCCGACGACCAGGAATCATGCAACTTTTGTCATAGGCTGTTCCCTTGCTGTACCGTTCCGTTCGTTCTATGCGTGAACGGGCTGTTTTACGGACCAAAATCCAGGGGGATGTTCAAGGTGCGGAAGAGAATGGTAACGGCCCTGATTGCGGGGTTCACGGTCTTCACTTTCTTCCCCCCTGTTCTGGGGCAGGACGACCGGACCGCGGAGGAGGAGCAAGAGAACAGGGAAACGGGAACCTTTACCCTTCAGCTGGAAAACGATCGTGCTGCCGGCACGGATCGTGATTACACCAATGGTTTCAGGTTCGAGTACCTGTCTGCGGAAAAGCAGGGCAGCCATTGGGCCCGCAGCCTGATCGAGGCCATCCCCCTGCTGAACTACGGAGATCGTCTGCGCTACAGCGTCGCGTTCGGACAAAGCATCTTCACGCCGCGCGACACGCAGGAATCCGACGTTATCAAGGGTGACAGGCCTTATGCCGGCTGGCTCTATGGTAGCCTGGGGGCCATCGCCTATGATGAGGACTATGGCCTGTTCCAGACGGTGGCGCTGGATGTGGGCATGATCGGCCCCGCAGCCCTGGGACGCCAGGTTCAGAACACGACGCACCGTATCCTCGATATTCCCACGGCCAAGGGCTGGGACCACCAGTTGAACAACGAACCGGGGTTCATTCTCAGCTATGAGCGCAAATGGCGGGAGTTCCACTATAAACCGGATCCGGAGGGACGATTTGGCATCGACATGATGCCACACGTCGGAATCTCCCTGGGCAATGTCATGACCTATGGGGCTGCAGGAGCTTCCATGCGTGTCGGCTTTGATCTTGCCGATGACTTCGGCCCGCCGCGCATACGTCCCAGTCTGCCGGGCTCAAGCTACTTCAAGCTGAATGACCGTTTGAGCGGCTATCTTTTTGCCGGTATCGAAGGACGCGGGGTGGCACGGGACATCTTCCTGGACGGCAACACCTTCACCGACAGTCACAGCGTCGATCGTCGCTGGTTCCATGCCGAGGCTCAGGGCGGCCTTGCGCTGAGCTATGGGCCGGTACGGTTGACCTATACGCAGGTCTGGCGCTCCGCACAGATCCGCGACCGCGATGTCTGGGATTCCTTCGGCTCCGTGGCCCTGTCGGTGCGTGTGCCCTTCTGAGGAAGCTCAGGCGCGCTGCAAGTCCTTGAGGGTTGGCAGATAGGCGCGCAGGTATTCGCCTGTAAAGCTGCCAGGGGTTTGGGCGACATCCTCCGGTGTGCCCTGGGCAATGATGCGTCCCCCGCCGTCGCCGCCCTCGGGGCCCAGGTCCAAGAGCCAGTCGGCGGTCTTTATCACTTCCAGATTGTGTTCGATGATGACCACCGTGTTGCCCTGGTCCACCAGCGTGTGTAGCACCTGGAGCAGATGGCGCACGTCCTCGAAATGCAATCCCGTCGTGGGCTCGTCCAGGATATAGAGGGTCTTTCCCGTGGAGCGCTTTGCCAGTTCGCGGGAGAGCTTGACGCGCTGTGCCTCTCCGCCGGAGAGGGTGGTGGCGGCCTGTCCCACTTGGACGTAGCCCAGACCCACTCGTTCCAGCGTTTCCATCTTGCCGCGGATGGAAGGGACGGCCTGGAAGAAATCCCGTGCTTCCTCGACGGTCATTTCCAGTACATCGGCGATCGACTTGCCCCGGAAAGTGATCTCCAGGGTCTCGCGGTTGTAGCGTCTGCCCTTGCAGACGTCGCATTCGACGAAGACGTCCGGCAGGAAGTGCATCTCGATCTTGATGACGCCGTCGCCCTGACAGGCTTCACAGCGACCGCCCTTGACGTTGAAGGAGAAGCGTCCGGGCTTGTAGCCACGGGCCTGGGCCTCCGGCAGGCCGGCAAACCACTCGCGGATCGGCGTGAAGGCCCCGGTGTAAGTGGCAGGGTTGGAGCGCGGCGTGCGGCCGATGGGCGACTGGTCGATATCGATAACCTTGTCGAGAAATTCCAGCCCCTCGATTCCTTCATGAGGGGCTGGCTGCTCGCGGCTACCGTTCAGGCGACGGGCAAGCGCCTTGTAGAGCGTGTCGACGGTCAGGGTCGATTTCCCGCTGCCGGATACGCCTGTAACGCAGGTCAGGGTGCCGAGCGGGATTTCCGCATCCACCTGCCGAAGATTGTGACCGCTAGCACCCCGCACCACGACCTTCTGGTTCCTGTGACCCTTGCGCCGCGTTGCGGGCACCGCGACCTGACGCAGGCCCGTGAGATACTGACCGGTCAGGCTTTCGCTGGATTGCATGATCTTTTCGGGCAGTCCGGCCGCCACCACCTGTCCGCCATGGTTGCCGGCGCCGGGACCCATATCGATCAGGTAATCCGCACTCCGGATGGCTTCCTCGTCGTGCTCGACCACGATCACCGTATTCCCCAGGTCGCGAAGGCGTTTCAGGGTCTCCAGAAGGCGTGCGTTGTCCCGCTGGTGCAGGCCGATGGAGGGTTCGTCGAGGACATAGAGGACGCCCGTCAGGCCGGAACCGATCTGCGAGGCCAGGCGAATACGCTGGCTCTCGCCTCCGGAAAGCGTGCCGGAGGCACGCGACAAGGTCAGGTAGTTGAGGCCCACGTCATACAGGAAATTCAAGCGTTCGCGGATCTCCTTGAGGATGCGCTGGGCAATCTCGCTCTGCTTGTTGGTCATCCGGCTTTCCAGATCCCGGAACCACTCGTACGCCTCGCCGATGGAGAAATCCGCCACTTCGCCGATATGCCGACCGTCGATCTTGACGGCCAGGGCTTCCGGTTTCAGGCGATAGCCGTTACAGGCATCGCAGGGATGGCTGGCACGATAGCGTTCGATCTCCTCGCGCACCCAATCGCTGTCGGTTTCCCGCCAGCGTCGTTCCAGGTTCGGGACGACCCCCTCGAAGGGCTTGTTGGTTTCATAGCTGCGCAGCCCGTCGTCGTATTTCATGCGCACAGGCTCCGCACCCGTGCCGAAGAGGATGGCCGTACGGGCTTCTTCGGGCAACTCGTGCCAGGGAGCCGTGATCGAGACGCCAAGGTGGCGCGCCAGGCTTTCCAGTGTCTGCTGATAATAGGGGGAGGAGGAGTTGGCCCAGGGTGTGACCGCGCCTCGCAACAGGCTCTTCGAGGGCTCTGCAATGACCAGGTCCGCATCGACGAAGGACATCTTGCCCAACCCGTCACAGCTCGGACAGGCACCGAAGGGGTTGTTGAAGGAAAACAGTCGCGGCTCGATCTCATCGATGGTGAAGCCCGAAACCGGGCAGGCAAAACGTGCCGAGAAGGTTTGCCGCTCGCCGCTGTCCGCGTCTTCGGTGAAGGCCAACCCGTCGGCCAGGTTGAGGGCCGTTTCGAAGGAATCGGCGAGGCGGCTTTCCAGTCCTTCACGCACCACCAGGCGATCGACCACCACTTCGATGTCGTGCTTGAGCTTCTTGTTGAGAGCGGGCGCATCCTCGATCTCGTAGATCTCGCCGTTGATCTTGACGCGCTGGAAACCCTTTTTCTGCAGTTCCTGGAGTTCCTTGCGGTACTCGCCTTTGCGGCCGCGCACGATGGGTGCCAGCAGGTAGAGGCGAGTGCCCTCGGACATCGCCATCACACGGTCGACCATCTGGCTGACGGTTTGGCTCTCGATGGGCAGGCCGGTGGTCGGGGAGTAGGGGATGCCGGTCCGTGCATACAGCAGGCGCAGGTAGTCGTAGATCTCGGTGACGGTACCGACCGTGGACCGCGGGTTCTTCGAGGTCGTCTTCTGCTCTATGGAAATGGCCGGCGAAAGCCCCTCGATGGAATCCACGTCGGGTTTCTGCATCAGCTCCAGGAACTGTCGCGCGTAGGCAGAAAGCGACTCCACATAGCGCCGCTGTCCTTCCGCATAGATGGTGTCAAAGGCCAGGGAGGACTTGCCCGAACCGGACAGGCCGGTGATCACCACCAGGCTGTTGCGCGGCAGCTCGACATTGATGCTGCGGAGGTTGTGCTCGCGGGCACCGCGTACCTCGATTTTAGGATCTGGGAGTTCTGCGGACATAAGTGACGGCGTGCTGAGGATTGTCGACCTGCCCAATATAGGTAATGATCATGAAATGACGAGCGCTAGCTAACGTGAGGGGCGGAGATTTATCAAGCTGTTTGCTGGATTGCCACGCGCGGGGGTGGTATCGGGGAAATTGTACGGATAAGCTGTGCCGCTCCATGGCGAAGTATTGAGAGGAAAACAGGCAGATGGCAGGAAGCGTGAACAAGGTTATGCTGATCGGGAACCTGGGTCGGGACCCGGAAATCCGTTCCATGCAAAATGGGGGGCGTGTCTGCAACCTGGCACTGGCCACGTCCGAATCCTGGAAGGACCGGCAGAGCGGGGAGCGGCGCGAGAAGACGGAATGGCACCGCATCGTGATCTTCAACGAGAGCCTCGTTGGTGTCTGTGAGCGGTTCCTGCGCAAGGGCTCCAAGCTCTATATCGAAGGCCAGCTGGAAACCCGCAAGTATACGGATCAGTCGGGATCCGAGCGCTATACGACCGAAGTCGTGCTGCGGCCCTATCGCGGGGAACTCACCATGCTCGACAGCCGCACCGGCGGAGGCGACACCGACTTCGGAGGAGGTGGCTACGGTGGTGCCGGCGCTGGCGGTGGCTCTTCCGATTACGGTTCCGGCAGTGGCTATGGATCCGGGAGCGAGGGCAACGCACCCTCGGGGCCCGGCGACCTGGACGACGAGATTCCCTTCTAGATCCGGAGCAGGCCATGGAGATGATTTGGAGGAGTTTCGACCTGCTGAGCCGCGATCAGCTCTACGAGCTTCTCCGGATCCGCTCCGATATCTTTGTGGTCGAACAGCAGTCGCCTTACTGCGACGTGGATGGGCTGGACCGGGAGGCGCTCCATCTGCTGGCCTATGATCGCGGCAGCGAGTTCGGCGGAGCACGACCGCTTGCCGGTTATCTGCGGCTCCTGCCGCCGATCATGGCCGGCCCGGCCCCCGTACTGGGCCGGATTGCCGTGCGCCCGGCTTTTCGCGAGCAGGGATACGGGCGAGCAATGGTGCAGGAAGGCCTGTCGGAGGTCGAACGCCGCTTCAGGCGACAGGCCATCAAGCTATCGGCCCAGACCCACCTCTGCACCTTTTACGAGGCCTTCGGGTTTCAGTCCAACAGCCCCCCCTATGACGATCATGGCGTTCCCCATGTGGACATGATCCGGCCGGCCGGCTGAAAAGCGGCGTTTTCCGCGTCTGTGTGTTTGTAGGGGGGCGGGCTATCTGCTAATCTCGCCTACAGAATCGCGGCTGGCGATCAGCCCTTGATTTTCCTTTGTTTTTCCTATCCAGAGATTGCGATTTTGAGCGATATAGATGATAGCGTGAGCGCGGCTGCGGAAGAGTCCGGAAAACTGCAGCCTGAAAGTGAGGGCGGCGGCGCCGGAGATGGCGCGCCCCCGATTCCAGGTGGCATCGGCGGGGGTGGTGAAGGCATAAGTCCCGTCACCATCGAGGAGGAGATGCGGCGGTCCTACCTGGACTACGCCATGAGCGTCATCGTCTCGCGCGCTCTGCCGGATGTGCGTGACGGCCTGAAGCCTGTTCATCGCCGTATCCTCTATGCCATGAAGGAAGAGGGCTACGACTGGAACCGGCCCTACCGCAAATCGGCGCGTATCGTCGGTGATGTCATGGGTAAGTATCACCCGCACGGCGACAGCGCGATCTATGATGCCATGGTGCGCATGGCGCAGGACTTCTCCATGCGCCGGCAGCTGGTGGACGGGCAGGGGAACTTCGGTTCCATGGACGGAGATCCTCCGGCGGCCATGCGTTACACCGAAGCCCGTCTTACCCGGGCGGCCAGCGAGGCCCTGCTCGAGGACATCGATCGCGAGACGGTTGATTTCCAGCAGAACTACGATGAAACCACCTACGAGCCGACGGTTCTGCCGGCCCGCTTTCCCAACCTGCTGGTCAACGGGGCCGGGGGCATTGCCGTCGGCATGGCCACCAACATTCCGCCCCACAACATGGGCGAGGTGATCGACGCCTGCTGCGCGCTGGTGGACAATCCGCAGATCTCCGACGAGGATCTGCTGCCGATGGTGCCGGGGCCGGATTTCCCGACCGGTGGAATCATTCTCGGACGCGCCGGCATTGCCTCGGCCTATCGGACCGGCCGTGGCTCGGTGGTGATGCGCGGGCGCACCCATATGGAGGCATACGGCAAGGATCGCGAGGCCATCGTGATCACCGAAGTGCCCTACCAGGTGAACAAGGCCCGCATGCTGGAACGCATCGCCGAGGTGGTGCGCGAGAAGATCATCGAGGGCGTTTCGGAGATTCGTGATGAATCCGACCGGCACGGATTGCGGGTGGTGATCGAGCTGCGCAAGGACGCCATGTCCGATGTCGTGCTCAACCAGCTTTTCCGATATACGCCCCTGCAGACGTCCTTCGGCGTGAACATGCTGGCGATCAGCGGCAGCCGCCCGCAGATGATGACCCTGCGCGAGGTGCTGACCTCGTTCATAACCTTCCGCGAGCAGGTGATCACCCGGCGCACGGCCTATGAGCTGGGCAAGGCGCGCGAACGAGCTCATGTCCTGGTTGGCCTGGCGATTGCCGTGGCCAACATCGATGCCGTGATCGACCTGATCCGATCCGCGCCGGATCCCCAGGCGGCACGAGAAGCCTTGCTGGCGCGTGATTGGCCCGCGAGCGAGGTTTCGGCCCTGATCGACCTGATCGATGAGCCCGGATATGTGGTCTCGGAAGACGGGACCTATCGCCTCTCCGATGCCCAGGCGCGCGCGATCCTGGATTTGCGCCTGCAACGGCTGACCGGCCTTGAGCGCGACAAGATCGCCGAGGAGCTGCATAGCCTGGCGGATCGGATCAAGGACTACCTGAACATCCTGACATCGCGCGAACGCCTGATGGAGGTCTTGCGCGGCGAGCTGGTGGATACGCGCGATCGGTTCGCGGATGAACGCCGCACCACCATCGAGGACAGCGAGTTCGAACATGACATCGAGGACCTGATTCCTCGCGAGGACATGGTGGTGACCGTCACACATGGCGGTTACATAAAGCGGGTTCCTCTCTCGGCCTATCGCGCACAGCGCCGGGGCGGACGAGGACGTAGCGGCATGTCCACACGCGACGAGGATTTCGTTTCGCGGCTCTTCGTGACGGACACGCACACGCCGGTGCTGTTCTTCTCGTCCCGCGGCATGGTCTACAAGATGAAGGTCTATCGCCTGCCTCAGGGAACGCCGCAGTCCCGCGGCAAGGCGCTGGTCAACCTTCTGCCCCTCGAGGAGGGGGAAACGATCACTGCCTTCATGCCGCTGCCTGAGGATGAGAGCACGTGGAACGATATGTTCGTGATGTTCGCAACCTCCTCCGGCACCGTGCGCCGCAATCGGCTTTCAGATTTCACCAACGTTATGGCAAACGGAAAGATTGCCATGAAGCTGGCACCTGAGGATGGCTATCTGGTCGGGGTTGCGACCTGCAACGAAGACTCCGACGTGTTACTGGCCACCGCGGCCGGAAAGGCGATTCGCTTCCCGGTTACGGACGTGCGCGTCTTTTCCGGACGCAATTCCACGGGAGTCCGCGGGGTGCGTCTTGGGCGGGACGACGAAGTGATCTCCATGTCGATCCTGCGCCATGTGCAAGCCAACAGCGAGGAACGGGACGCCTACCTGCGTCATGCCTCGGCCAAGCGTCGGGCGGAGATCCAGCAGGACGAGAGCAATGGCGACAGGAGCGAGGATGTTCCGGCAGAGAATTCATCGCTGCAATTGAGCGAGGCCAGACTGGCGGAACTGGGAGCCAACGAGGAATTCATTCTCTCCGTGTCCGATGACGGGTACGGCAAGCGGACTTCGTCCTATGAATACCGCGTGGCCGGCCGTGGCGGACAGGGCATTGGCAACCTGGACCTCTCCCGCTCGGGGGGGAGTGAGGCCCGGGTGGCTGCTGCCTTCCCGGTCTCCTTGGAGGATCAGATCATGCTGGTCACCAACGCAGGCCAGTTGATCCGTACCTCGGTCGACGGCATCCGCATGGCGGGCCGGACGACGCGAGGGGTAACGCTCTTCCGCATGGGCGAGGGCGAACATGTGGTGTCGGTCGCGCATCTCCAGGATCTGGACAGCGAAACCGAGGAGGAGGCCGAAGCCGAAGTCGAAGAGGCGGCCGAGGCGATGGCTGAGCCGGAAGCGGAGGTCGACGACGAGGCTCCGACGGGAAGTGACGACGGCGACACGGACAGTTCCGAGGTCTGACGAGAGGCGCGAATGGCGGAAGCAGGAGAGGGGGCGGGCCCCCTGATCGGGGTCTATCCCGGAACATTCGACCCCATTACACTGGGCCATGTCGATATCATTCGACGCGCGACCAAGGTCGTGGACCGTCTGGTCATCGCAATCGCCCGAAATGATGGTAAGGGTCCGCTGTTCAAGACGGACGAGCGGGTGGCGCTGGTTCGCGAAGAGGTCGCGGCACTGGCTTCCAATGGGGGCAGCAACGGAATCGATATCGAGGTCCTGGCCTTCGACGATCTACTGATGCATTTCTGCGAGAGGCTTGACGCCCGGGTTATACTGCGCGGCCTGCGTGCGGTTTCGGACTTCGAGTACGAATTCCAGATGGCCGCCATGAACGCCCGGCTCAATCCGCAGATCGAAACGGTCTTCCTGATGGCTTCCGAGCGCCAGCAGTTCATTTCCTCGCGTTTCGTCAAGGAAATCGGTCGTTTAGGGGGAGATATCACCTCTTTCGTGACCCCTTCGGTGGCGCTGGCCTTGCAGCGTCGTTTTGCCGAGGAGCGCGGCGAAGGTTCCCAGCCAGTCTGAGTGTTTTTTGGGCGTCTGGACAATTGACCACCGGGGGCAAGCCCCCTATGTTCCAGTCCCCGAGAGGGCCCGTAGCTCAGCTGGTAGAGCAACTGACTTTTAATCAGTAGGTCACAGGTTCGAACCCTGTCGGGCTCACCATTTCCCTCCGGTCCATTCCGATCACATGGTTCACGCTTTATTCCGGAGAGCTTCCAGGAATAGAACAGAATCCCTGGTGCGTTACTGATGTCGGGGCCTGCTCCAAGACCTCTGGGGCGACACTTCCCGCCATAAACCAAGCCGTGTTCTTTTGAACGAGAACAGGTGAATGCCGTTCGCGGATGGCATGACAAGCCCGAACTCCCTGCTCCGGATGCTTTCCAAAAGGCGGTCAAACGAGTGGAACACGCAATTGGTGCAAGAAAAATATATCACATACATGCCATTTAAGCTTAAAATCCTGCTGCATTTGAGGGGAGGGCGCGAATGGAAAGTGATCTTTCCGGTACCAAGGCGGCGGACAAGAACATAGCGAACAAGGAGCCTGGGAGAACTGCCGGAAGTTCCGTGGCCCTTTGGCCCAGCCTCATGGCGTGTCATAACCTGATCAGCGGCGAAATCCGCCTGCGTCTGCGCCGCAAGTATTCGCTCACATTGCCGCGCTATGAACTGATGGCGCAGTTGAATGCTCAGGAAGAGGGGCTGTCCATGGGGGAACTCAGCCGCCGCCTGATGGTGTCGAACGGGAATATTACGGGGATTACCGACCGACTGGTTTCCGAGGATCTCGTCGTTCGATACTCACTGCCCAGCGACAGACGCACGCATTATGTGAAGCTTACGCCGAAAGGGCAGGAGATTTTGCAGGCGATTTCAAAGTCCTACAATGAATGGCTTGAGGAATTTCTTGAAGGTATCGGTCCGGATCAGGCAGGCGAACTGGACAGGCTTCTGCGCCTTCTGCGTCATTCCGTGAACACCCGGATCAACCTGGCTCCCTAGGGTACAATATCCTCAGTCGTGCGTGTGCTGCTGCGGCTCGGGATCGGGCGCGGAGGTGCCAACGCCTTCCACCACAACTTCGACTTTCAGGTTTCCTGCCTGCTCGAAGGTCAGGGTCAGGGGGAAGGAGTCGTCTTGTTGCAGAGGAGCCTCGAGGTCGAACAGCATCAGGTGGTGACCGCCGGGCGCCAGTTCGGTTGTTCCTTTGGCCGGCACGTCAATGGCCTCCACCTGGCGCATGCGCATGACGCCGTCTTCATGCCTGTGCGTGTGAAGCTCGACCTTTTCCGCAATCTCGGAGCGGGCCGAAAGCAGCTTGTCGGACGTATCGGCACGATTATGAATGGTCAGGAAAATCGCCCCGGTTTGCGTGCGTCCCGCACTGTCGCGGGCCCAGGGCTGGTCGACCTGCAGGTTGCCCAGTGTGAAATCCTGTGCCTGGACCGTCACCGCGGCGAGGAGAATACTGCCTGTCAGTGCCGACTTGAAGAAGTTCCTGTTCATCGTCTTGATATTCCTGCTGAAATGAGGGTTCAGTCATTACCTGGTACCAGGGTAGGGGCAAGCCGTCGTGACCTCTTGACGTGCTGTCCTGGGCAGCGTCAGAGCCATGTCAGGTATATAGCTGTAGTTCGTCCATGAAGCCACGGTGGAAATCATGGTAGAAGGTGGCTTCGAGACTGATACCCCTGCCGCTTCAGTTCAGGTTTGCTCGGGACAAGGATTATGACAGTCGCATTGCAGGAAGACATGAACAGCCAGAGCCGGCATAAGATACTCGACGGGAAGAAGCTGGCCCGGGAAATCCGCGAAAGCGTGGCGGATGAAGCGCGCAAGCTGGAGGGAGACGGCTGGTCCCCGAGGCTGGTTTCCATCGCCGTGGGCGATACCGATGCGGCCATGCTCTATATCCGCAACCAGCGGCGCGTGGCGGAGCAGACGGGTATTGCCTTCGAGGAGCGTTTCTATTCCGAGAAGGTGACGCAGGAGGAAATGCTGGCGGCCATCCGCTCGCTCAATGCCGATCCCAGGGTCAGCGGGATTATCCTGCAGCGTCCAGTGCCGAAACATCTTTCGATCAAGCAGTTACAGTCCAGTATTCATCCCCTGAAGGATGTGGAAGGCATGCATCCGGCCTCGATCGGCAATATCGTGTACAACGAACTGGCGCTTGGGCCCTGCACCTCGGTGGCCTCGGTGGAACTGCTGAAAGCGACGGGCCTCAATCTCGAAGGCCTGGAAGTCGTGGTGATCGGGCATTCCGAGATCGTCGGCAAGCCGATCGCTTTCCTGCTGATGAGCGAAGGCGCGACGGTGACCGTCTGTCATCACATGACGCGGAATCTCTCGGTTCACTCGCGCCAGGCCGATGCCGTCTTCGTGGCCGTCGGCAAGCCGCAACTGATTACCGGCTCCATGATCAAGCCGGGGGCGGCTGTTATCGATATCGGTATCAACCAGGTGAGCGAGCCGGAGGGCTCGACGCGAGTCGTGGGTGACGCCGACTATGAAAGCTGTCAGGAGGTTGCCGGATGGATCACGCCGGTGCCCGGCGGTGTCGGGCCTGTGACCGTTTCGATTCTCATGCGCAATACCCTGACGGCGCTCAAGTTGCAGCGGCAACACTACGAGGCGCAGTTCGGGCGTGAAATGATCTGAGGCAGAATGTATGCGTGGAACTCATTTCCCCGTGTCAGCCCGATTCCCGACAGCGGATAGGGCTTTTCCCGGCGCATCATGGTTCCCATCTGTGCTAGGAATTCCAGTATTCGACATCCGACAAGACCATAAGGGAGACCTATCATGTCCGCAGTAAGTGCCGCAGAGAAAACCTCTGCGCCGCAGTTGAAAGACGCCAAGCTTTTCCGCCAGCAGGCCTATGTCGATGGCAAGTGGATCGACGCGGACAACGGCGGTACGACCGAGGTGACGAACCCCGGCACTTCGGAGGTGCTTGGTACGATTCCCAGAATGGGATCTGAGGAAACGCGCAAGGCGATCGAGGCCGCGAACAAGGCGTGGCCGGCCTGGCGCGCCAAGACCGCCAAGGAACGCGCCGCGATCCTGCGCAAGTGGTATGACCTGGTGATGGAGAACCAGGATGACCTGGGCCTCCTGATGACCATGGAGCAAGGCAAGCCATTGACCGAGGCGCGGGGCGAGATCGCCTATGGCGCCTCCTTCATAGAGTGGTTCTCCGAAGAGGCACGCCGCATCTATGGGGACGTGATCCCGGCGCACCAGTCCGACAAGCGGATCATGGTCATCAAGCAGCCCATCGGTGTCGTGGCCGCCATTACGCCGTGGAACTTCCCGAATGCCATGATCACCCGCAAGGCAGCACCGGCGTTGGCGGCGGGTTGTCCGATGGTGCTCAAGCCCGCCGAACAGACGCCCTATTCGGCCCTGGCACTCGCCGAGCTGGCGGAACGGGCCGGCATTCCGGCCGGTGTCTTCAACGTCGTCACCGGCAAGGCCTCGGACATCGGCGGCGAGATGACGTCGAACAAGACGGTGCGCAAGCTGTCCTTCACCGGTTCCACCGAGGTCGGCAAGCTGCTGATGCGCCAGTCGGCCGACAGCATCAAGAAGCTCTCGCTGGAGCTGGGGGGCAATGCCCCGTTCATCGTCTTCGATGACGCCGACCTGGATGCGGCCGTCGAGGGTGCGATGATGAGCAAGTTCCGCAACACCGGTCAGACCTGTGTCTGTGCCAACCGTATCTATGTGCAGGACGGCGTCTATGACGCTTTTGCCGCCAAGTTCGCCGAGAAGATCAAGGGCCTGAAGGTCGGCTATGGCATCGAAGAGGGTGTCTCCCAGGGACCGCTGATCGACCAGCCCGCTCTGGAGAAGGTCGAGGAGCATGTCTCCGACGCCGTTTCCAAGGGTGCCGAAGTCAAGGTTGGCGGCAAGCGCCACGAACTTGGCGGAACCTATTTCGAGCCAACCCTGATGACCGGCGTCACACGCCAGATGAAGGTGGCCGAGGAAGAGACCTTCGGTCCGGTCGCGCCGCTCTTCCGCTTCAAGAGCGAAGAGGAAGTGCTCGAGCAGGCCAATGATACACCGTTCGGTCTGGCGAGTTATTTCTATGCCCGGGATGTCGGACGCATCTGGCGTGTCGGCGAGGGCCTGGAAACCGGCATTGTCGGTGTCAATACCGGCATCATTTCCACGGAAGTGGCGCCCTTCGGCGGCGTCAAGGAATCCGGCCTGGGGCGCGAGGGCTCCAAGTACGGCATCGAGGACTTCCTGGAGATGAAGTATCTCTGCGTCGGCGGCGTTTGAACGCTGCCGCGTGGACTCGGGCGGATCCAAGGATCCGCCCGATTTCTGTCCGAACCTGCATGATGGCAGGACGCCGGTTGGACCGATTTGGATACGGGGCATATGACGACATTCGACTATGATCTTTTCGTAATCGGCGCCGGTTCGGGCGGCGTGAGGGCAGCCCGCATGTCCGCCTCGCATGGCGCGCGCGTGGCAATTGCCGAGGAGCGGCATTTCGGCGGGACCTGCGTCAATATCGGCTGCGTTCCCAAGAAGCTGATGGTCTATGCCAGCCATTTCGGCGAGGATTTCAAGGACGCGGCCGGTTACGGCTGGACTGTCGGGCAAACCTCCTTCGACTGGACGACCTTGATCGCGAACAAGGATCGCGAGATAGGACGCCTGAACGGCATCTACGAAAAGCTGCTAAGCAATGCCGGAGTCGAGATTTTCACGAGCCGCGCGGTCATGCTGGACGAGCACACGCTCGATGTGGGTGGCAAGCGGATTACGGCGCAGAACATCCTGGTCGCTACGGGCGGAAAGCCGGCACGTGCAGAGATTCCCGGCGGTGACCTGACGCTGGTCTCCGACGACGTCTTTTACCTGGAGAAACAACCCGAACGCATTCTCGTGGTGGGCGGTGGCTACATCGGTGTGGAGTTTGCGGGCATCTTCAGCGGATTGGGCACGCAAACCACCCTTGTTCACCGTGGTCCCGCATTCCTCAGGGGCTTCGACGAGGACCTGCGCCACTTCCTGGTCCAGGAAATGGACAAGAAAGGGGTCTCCCTGCGCTTCAACCAGACCGTCACTTCCGTCGAACGCGGACCGGGCGGGCTGACGGCGCAGTTTTCGGATGGTTCGACGCAGGAGTTCGACGAAATTCTCTACGCCGTGGGCCGTCACCCGAATACCGAGGGGCTGGGACTGGACAGGGCAGGTGTAGCCCTGGACGACCGCGGTGCCGTTCGCGTGGATGATTACCTTCGTAGCAGTGTTTCCTCGATCTATGCCATCGGCGATGTCACGGATCGCCTGCAGTTGACGCCGGTGGCACTGGCCGAAGGCATGGCCGTCGCCCGCACTCTGTTCCGGGATACGCCAAGCTGCGTCGACTACGCCGATGTACCTACGGCGGTCTTCAGCCAGCCGCCAATCGCGACCGTCGGATTGACGGAAGAAGAAGCGCGCGCGCGGCACGAGCCGGTCGACATCTACCGCGCCGACTTCCGTCCCATGCGCCATACCCTGTCCGGCAACGAGGAACGAGCCCTCATGAAGCTGGTCGTTGCACGCGATACGCAGCGTGTGCTGGGAGTACACATGGCAGGAATGGATGCTCCGGAGATCATCCAAGGCATCGCCATCGCCGTGAAAGCTGGTGCCACGAAGGATGTGTTCGATGAAACCATCGGCATACATCCGACCACGGCCGAGGAATTCGTCACGATGCGCGAGAAGGCTCCTGAACCGCAGGCCCGTGCGGCGGCGCAGTAATCTCGCTGTCCAGGCAGCTATTTCAGGGTGAAGCAGATTTTGCCCGCACCTGCGTGAACAGTGTAGATTTTTGGTTGTCCGCCCATCGGGGCTTTGAAATAAGGGCCGCTCTTCAGGGCCAAAGAGAACCGATCTCGGGGCGTCCGTCAGAAGGGGGAGGGGTTTCGTGATAGATGCGCTGAGTTACGAAGCGCTGCTGGTCCTTCTGCTGACGCTTGCGGTCTTCGTTGCGTTTGTGCGGGCCTGGGTGCCTCCGGACATCGTTGCGATTGGCGCGGTCGCGGCCCTACTGCTGTTGGGGATACTCTCCACGGAGGAACTGCTCTCGGTCTTCAGCAACAGCGGCCCGATTACCGTGGCCTGCATGTTCGTGCTCAGTGCGGCCCTGGATCGAACGGGCGTTATCGCCGCGGTCGGGCGCAGCGTTACGCAACTCGCCGATCGTTCGCGCGCGCTTGCCATAGCCGGCCTGCTGGCGGGCGTGGTCGTCCTGTCGGGATTCATCAACAACACGCCCGTGGTCGTGGTCCTGACACCGGTGGTCATCGGCCTGGCCCATCACCTGAACTTTCTGCCCTCCAAGCTGCTGATCCCGTTGTCTTACGCAGCGATCCTGGGGGGAACCTGTACCCTGATCGGGACATCGACCAACCTGCTCGTGGACGGGGTGGTCCGCAGCAGTGGCATGGAGCCCTTCGGCATGTTCGAGATCACCGGCATGGGCCTGATCCTGGCCATATGCGGCGGTCTCTACCTCTTTCTGATCGGTCGTTGGCTGCTGCCTGACCGGCAGACTCTCAGCGGGATGTTCACCAATCCCTCGGAACGACGCTTCCTGACGGAAGGACTGATCACTCACAACTCCAAGCTGATCGGAAAGACGCTGTCGGAAGCGGGGTTGAGGCGGAATCCCAATGCCGATGTGATCGATATCATTCGCGGGGAACGTTCGCTGAGGAACGTGCTTGATACCGTGACGCTGGAACCGGGCGATCGCGTGGTGATCCAGACTCATGCGCGCGAGGTGATCGGGTTGCGCGAGACCGGGCAGATGGAATTCGCGGGAGGGGGCAGCCTGGAGCTGGAGCCGATCAGTACGCAGCAGTTGATGGTGATCGAGGGCATCGTCGGGCCCGAGTCCCGCCTCGTCGGCCGTCAGGTGGCGGACCTGAACCTGCGCCGGCGTTACGGAGTCTATGTGGTCGCGGTGCATCGCCAGAACGAAAACCTGACCAGCGCCTTCGACCAGTTGACCCTGAACTTCGGCGATACGTTGCTGCTGGAAGGGCCTCCCGACGGCATCAAGCGGCTGGTCGAGGATCGGATGCTGATCAATCTCAACCAGATGACCGAGCGTCCGGTGCGGCGCCAGAAAGCCCCCATAGCCCTGTTGACGATAATGGCCGTGATGGGGTTGGCTGCCTTCAATGTCATGCCGATTGCCGGATTGGCCATCATCGCGGTGGCCGCCGTAGTCCTGCTGGGATGCGTCAGGCCCGACGAGATCTACGAAGCCATCGAGTGGCGTATCCTGATTCTCATTTTCGGAATGCTGGGGCTGGGCATGGCGCTGGAAAAGACCGGGGCCGTGGAAGCCATTGTCCAGGGCGCTGTCTATCTGGCTGGCGACTATGGTCCCTACGTCATGCTCTCGGTCATATTCCTGCTGGGCTCGATCATGACGGAAATGGTCAGCAACAACGCTGTGGCCGTGATCATGACTCCGATTGCCATCGGTGTCGCGGACAGCCTGGGGGTTGATGCGCGCCCCTTCGTCGTGGCGGTGATGTTCGCCGCCAGTGCCAGCTTTGCGACCCCGATCGGTTATCAGACGAACACCTTCGTCTATCATGCCGGCGGATACCGCTATACGGATTTCCTGAAGGTCGGCCTGCCGCTCAATACAATGAACTGGATTCTGGCCAGTTTGCTGATACCCTTGATCTGGCCGTTTTGAAGCCTTCAAAAAGAGACTGGAGCAATAGGAAAAATCCTATTTACTTCTGGATTCGTCGCGGCGTGACGACTAAGAATCGGGGAGGCATTCTTTTGCATTGTGCCTGGCCGGATTGCCGGCGGGCAAACATGAGTACAGTCAGGTTGTTGATATGATGAAAGCATGGAACCCGAGCAGCTGGAGGGAAAAACCCGTCCGGCAGGTGCCGAACTATCCCGACCAGGAGGCCCTCAGGGCCGCCGAGGACACGCTGCGGAACTATCCGCCGCTGGTGTTTGCTGGCGAGGCGAGGAGCCTGAAGGAAGGCCTTGGACAGGTTGCCGATGGCAAGGCTTTCCTGTTGCAGGGCGGGGATTGTGCAGAGAGTTTCGCTGAGTTCCATCCGAACAACATCCGCGATACCTTCCGGGTCCTGCTGCAGATGGCGGTGGTGTTGACCTTCGGCGCTTCCTGCCCGGTGATCAAGGTCGGCCGCATGGCTGGCCAGTTCGCCAAGCCGCGTTCGGCGGATACGGAAACGCAAGACGGGGTCGAGCTGCCCAGCTATCGCGGCGACATCGTCAATGGCATCGAGTTCACCGAGGAGGCACGGCAGCCGGATCCGCAGCGTATGCTGCGCGCCTACAATCAGGCGGCCGCTACGCTGAACCTGCTGCGGGCCTTTGCCCAGGGTGGCTTCGCCGACCTCTACAAGGTGCACCAGTGGAACCTGCGCTTCGTCGAGGACAGCGCCCAGGGCCAGCGCTATGAGGAGCTGTCCAGTCGCATCGACGAGGCCCTGGCCTTCATGGAGGCCTGCGGTGTCACGCCGCAGACGGTCCAGCAGCTGCGCGAAACGGACTTCTACACCAGCCACGAAGCCCTTCTGCTGCCCTATGAGGAGCCGTTGGTGCGCACCGACAGCCTGACCGGGGATTGGTACGCCTGTTCCGCACACATGCTGTGGGTGGGGGATCGCACGCGCAACCTGGATGAAGCTCATGTGGAGTTCCTCAGCGGCGTGAAGAACCCGCTCGGACTGAAGTGCGGGCCAAGCCTGGAGCCGGATGACCTTATTCGCCTGATCGATCGGCTCAATCCCGAGAACGAGAAGGGGCGACTGACCCTGATCTCGCGCATGGGCCACGAGAAGGTCGAGGATCATCTGCCGCCGCTGGTGCGGCGGGTGCGTGAGGAGGGACGCAATGTCGTCTGGTCCTGTGACCCCATGCACGGCAATACCATCAAGTCCGGATCCGGCTACAAGACCCGTCCTTTCGACCGCGTGCTCTCTGAGGTGCGGCAGTTCTTCGGGGTACATCGTGCCGAGGGCACCTATGCCGGCGGTGTGCATTTCGAGATGACCGGACAGGATGTCACCGAGTGCATCGGTGGGGCTCAGGCCATCGACGAGGGTATGCTGGGCGATCGCTATCACACGCACTGCGATCCGAGGCTGAATGCCAGCCAGGCGCTGGAACTGGCCTTTCTGATCGCCGGCGAGCTGAAAGCCGAACGCCAGATGGCAGGGCAGGTGCCGGCGCCTGTTGCAGCCGCCAAGTAGAAGGCATACCTGCCTGCTGAGGGTTTACAGGGACCACGCAGAATGACGGAACGGACAGCCGCACAGCCGGAGCAACCATCCGCTGAAGAAGAGTCTCGAACTTCGAGGGGTGCGGAAGAACGCGAAAACACGATCTCCGGCTGGACCGACGTCTATTTCAAGCGCACCAAGCAGGCGGTCGGTCATTTCGGGGATGTGCGAGCCACCTATGCGCTTTTCATGCGCCGTCCCGTCATCTCGGCGCCTCGGCTGGTCATTGACTGGCTGAACCAGGTTGCCAGTGATCGCGGGGTCGAGTTCGATATTGATCTGCGCTATCGCGAAGGGAAATGGGTCGGCGCCGGTGAGCCCATCATGTATATTACCGGTTCGCTCTATCATCTCTGTGATCTGGAAACCCTGATCCTGCAGAAACTCGGGCCGGCCTGCGTGGCCGCTCATGATGCCTTTTCCATGTGTACCGACCTGCCGCACGTGGCGTTTCTGGCGATGGATGCCCGGCACTGCGCCGGAACCGAAATGGCCGATATGATGGCCTATGCCGCGTCCGTGGGCTCGGAACGGGCCAAGCGCAAGGTCGGTGCAGTCGGCTTCATTGGCGGTTCGACCGATGCCACGGCCCATCACTTCGGCCAGTCGCATGGACTGGGCACCATGCCGCATGCCTTTATCGGTTACGCAGGGTCTACCTTGCGTGCGGCCCAGATGTACAATGAGTGCTTCCCGGACGAGCCGATGACGGTTCTCGTCGACTATTTTGGCAAGGAAGTCAGCGAGAGCCTGGAAGTCTGCCAGGAATTTCCGGAGCGCGCACGGGCAGGGAGCCTGTCCATACGCCTGGATATTGCCGGCAGCCGCTACATGGAAACCCTGGATCCGCCGGCGTCCTATGCAGTCCTGGAGCGCCATGTGCCTGAAGCCATACGCGGCTTTCGCACCGAAGAAGAGTTGCGCTATCTGGTTGGTCCGGGGGTTTCCGCCGCTGCGATCTGGCGTTTGCGCGAGGCATTGGACGAAGCCGGGTTCCAGAAGGTCCGTATTGTCGTCTCCAGTGGTTTCGGGCCGAAGAAATGCCGGCTCATGGCGGATGCCCATGCCCCGATCAATGTGATCGGGACGGGCAGCTTCCTCCCCATACGCTGGTCGGAAACCTATGCAACAGCCGACATTGTCGAATATGACGAAAATCCGCGGGTGAAGGTTGGACGTGAGTTTCTGCTGCGTCGCTGACACATCGCCGCTCCGGGCATACCCCTCACCACTGCCATTCTTCTCGGTATATTTCCCAGAAAGTAGCTCGGTATATTTCCCAGAAAGTAGACAGGCGTCATGACCGAAAGGCTCAAAATCGCGCTTGCCCAGTTCAATCCAGTGGTGGGCGATATTCCCGGCAATCTGGACAAGCTGGAAAAGCTGCACAGCCTGGCCGAGGCCCAGGGGGCGGATCTGGTGATCTGTCCGGAACTCTGCATTACCGGCTATCCGCCAGAGGACCTTGTTCTCAAGCCCGCGTTCCTGGAGGCCGTGCGGGATGCCGTGCTGCAACTGGCGGCACGGACATCGGGGATGTCCACGGGCATCGTTGTGGGCGCCCCGTGGCACGAAGGAGAGACGATTTCCGCCCCCTTGCGTGGCACGGTCTACAACGCGGCTCTGTTGCTGGACGATGGGGCGATTTCAGCGGTGCGCTACAAGCACTTCCTGCCCAACTACGGTGTTTTCGACGAGGTGCGGGTTTTCCGGGCCGGTCCGCTGAGCGGACCGGTGGGTTTTCGAGGCCACCGCCTGGGCCTGATGGTCTGCGAGGATATGTGGCAGGCGGATGTGGCGGAGTGCCTGGTCGAGTCCGGTGCCGAGATGCTGATTGTCATCAATGGCTCCCCCTATGAAACGGCCAAGCGGGAAGAGAGGCTGCAGCTCGCCTTGTCCCGTGTCGTGGAGACGGAGCTGCCGCTGATCTATGTCAACCAGGTGGGCGGCCAGGATGAACTGGTGTTCGATGGAGCCGGCTTCGTTCTTAGCCCGCGAGGGGACCTGCGCCTGCAGCTGCCCTGTTTCAAGGAAACGCTGGTCTGTAGCGATTGGACGAATGATGACGATGTCTGGGATTGCGCGGTGGGTCTGCGCGAGGACCAGAGCGAGGGGGAAGAGGATGTCTATCGGGCGCTGCAAACCGGCTTGCGCGATTACGTGGACAAGAGCGGCTTTCCCGGCGTTGTTGTCGGCCTGTCGGGAGGAATTGATTCCGCACTCTCCGCGGCCGTGGCCGTGGATGCGCTGGGCGCGGAGCGTGTTCGCTGCATCATGATGCCCTCGCGCTATACCAGCCAGGACAGCCTGGACGATGCCCAGGAATGCGCGGAACTCCTGGGCGTGCAGTTGGATGAGGTCGCGATCAATCCGGCGGTCACTGCCTTCGATGAAATGCTGCAGCCTCTGTTCTCGGGATACGAACCGGATACCACGGAGGAGAACATCCAGGCGCGCATTCGCGGAATCCTGTTGATGGCGGCCTCGAACAAGTTCGGTCACATGGTGCTGTCCACTGGAAACAAGTCCGAGATGAGCGTGGGCTACTCCACCCTCTATGGCGACATGTGCGGCGGCTACAATGCGCTCAAGGACGTCTACAAGACGACGGTCTATGACCTGGCAAGCTGGCGCAACCAGGAGAAACCGGAGGGCGCCAAGGGGCCTGCCGGCCGTGTCATCCCGGAGCGCATCATCACCAAGGCACCGACCGCGGAGCTGAAGCCCGATCAAACGGACCAGGACAGCCTTCCGGCCTATAGCGACCTGGACGACATCCTTGGCTGCCTCATAGAAGAGGAGATGAGCGTCGAGGATATTGCCGCGCGCGGGCATGACCAGAAGGTCGTGAATCGTGTCTGGCGCATGCTGGAGAGTGCCGAGTACAAGCGCCGGCAGGCACCGCCCGGCGTCAAGATCACGCGCAGATCCTTCGGACGGGACCGTCGCTACCCCATCGTGAACAAGTTCAAGGGACCCGCATAAGGGGCTGATCATAATATGAAAACAAGGTTTGCGCCCAGCCCCACAGGTGCCCTTCATGTCGGCAATGCCCGTGTCGCGCTGCTGAACTGGCTCTGGTCTCGCCAGCAGGAGGGTGTGTTCCTGTTGCGCCTGGATGATACAGACAGCGATCGCTCGACTGAGGGCTTCGCGCGCGACATCGAGGCGGACCTGGAATGGCTCGGCCTGGAGTGGGATGAGTATGCACGTCAGTCCGACCGGCTCGATCGCTATGACCTGGCTGTCCAGGTGCTCAAGGACAGCGGCCGTCTGTATGCCTGTTACGAGACACCAGAAGAGCTGGAGCTGAAGCGAAAGCTGCACCTGAAGTCCGGTCGTCCGCCGCTGTATGACCGGGAGGGGCTGTCCCTGACCGATGCCCAGAAACAGGCCTATGAGGCGGAAGGACGCCGTCCTCATTGGCGTTTCCGCCTGGACCACGAGCCGGTCGAGTGGAACGACGCGGTGCGGGGGGCACAGCATTTCGAGGGCTACAACCTCTCCGACCCTGTCCTGGTGCGTGAGGACGGCCGTCCGCTTTATACATTGTCATCGGTGGTCGACGACCTGGAGCTGTCAGTCACGCATGTCCTGCGCGGCGAGGATCACGTGGCCAATACGGCCGTGCAGATACAGTTGCTCGAAGCTCTGGGGGGCTCGCCCCCGATATTCGCTCATCTGCCCTTGCTGACCGATGCCGAGGGACAAGGGCTGTCCAAGCGGCTCGGTTCCATGTCCCTGGCCGATCTGCGCGAAGATGGCCTGGAGCCCATGGCTCTCAACAGCTACCTGGCACGGTTGGGAACTCCCGACCCGGTTGACGCCCGCCAAGAGCTCGGAGGGCTCGTTCCCGGTTTTGATATCTCGCGCTTCGGACGGGCAACTCCCAGGTTCGACCCCTCGGAATTGAAATCCTTGAACGGGCGCATCCTGCACGACATGCCCTATGCCGCCGTTTCCGGCTGGCTGCAGGCTCAGGGGCTTCACGACTTCACGGAAGATCTCTGGCTCGCCGTAAGGGGAAACCTGGAAAAGCGGGAGGATGCCCTGCTCTGGTATCGCATCTGTCGCGCGCAGATCACGCCCGTCATCGAGGAGAAGGAGTACGTGGCCACCGCGCGCGAGCTGCTGCCGCCGGTTCCCTGGGACCTTTCCACCTGGTCCGTCTGGACCGAGGCCCTGAAGGACAAGACCGGACGCAAGGGCAAGGCACTCTTCATGCCGTTGCGTTTGGCCCTGACGGGACAGGGGGCGGGACCGGAAATGCGTCAGCTGCTGCCGCTGATCGGTTACGAGAAGGCCGTGAAGCGATTGGAGGGCAACACGGCTTGACCCTTCTTGCGGGGCAGGGGATAGATGGCGGCCTGAAGTCGAGATCGCACAACAACAAGCGCGAACGGACCTTTTCCATGTCCCTTCAATTCTACAACACCCTGACGCGCAGGAAGGAAGCCTTCGTTCCGGAAGATCCGCAGAAGGTGCGCATGTATGTCTGTGGTCCGACGGTCTATGACTTCGCGCATATCGGCAACGCACGACCCGTGGTCGTCTTCGATGTGCTGTTCCGCTTGCTGCGCCATGTCTACGGTAATAAGCATGTGACCTATGTTCGCAACATCACCGACGTGGATGACAAGATCATCACGGCGGCCGACGAACAGGAGCGCAGCATCCGCGATATCACGGAAAGCACGACGGCGGCCTTCCACGACGACATGGGCGCCCTGGGTGCCCTGATTCCCACCATCGAGCCGCGCGCCACAGCCCATATCGCGCAGATGATCGCCATGATCTCCGACCTGATCGACAAAGGTCATGCCTATGTCGCCGAAGGACATGTGCTCTTCTCTGTCCCGTCGATGCAGGATTACGGCCAGCTTTCGCGGCGCACGCGCGAGGACCTCGTGGCGGGGGCGCGCGTCGAAGTCGCGCCCTACAAGAGGGATCCAGCAGATTTCGTTCTCTGGAAGCCCAGTTCAGACGACCAGCCAGGCTGGGACAGTCCCTGGGGGCGAGGACGCCCGGGCTGGCATATCGAATGCTCGGCCATGAGTGCGGAACACCTGGGGCAGACCTTCGACATTCATGGCGGAGGACAGGACCTGATCTTTCCGCATCACGAGAACGAACTGGCACAGAGTCGCTGCTCCCACGGAACGCCGGTCATGGCGCGTTACTGGCTGCACAACGGGTACGTGGTCGTGCACGGCGAGAAGATGTCCAAGTCGCTCGGTAATTTCCTGACCGTTCGGCAACTTCGGGAGGAGGGGTATGACGGAGAGGTCATTCGCCTCGCCCTGCTTTCGGGACAGTACCGCCAGCCGCTAGACATCAATCACGAGAAACTGGCGGAGGCCAGGACCCAGCTGAACCGTCTCTACGGCGCCCTGCGTCCCTTGGAGGGTTCCTTGCCGGATGGGGATCCCGAGGCGGTGACGGATGGCGTGCTGGAGGCCCTTTGCGATGATCTCAATACGCCACAGGCCCTGTCCGCCCTGCACGATCTGTCGCATGAGCTGAACAAGGCCGAACCCGGAGAGAAGCCGCGTCTTGCCGCTGCCCTGAAGGCCTCGGGACATCTGCTCGGGCTGCTGGAACGTTCCCCTGAAACCTGGTTCAAGGGAGTCGCAAGCGACCTGGATGTGGCGGAGGTCGAGCGGTTGATCGAGGAACGCCTGGCGGCGCGCAAGGCAAAGGATTTCGCCACGGCTGACAGGATCCGTGATGATCTGGCGGCGCGCGGCATCCTGCTCGAGGATGGACCGCAGGGCACCACTTGGCGGCGCCAGTCATGAAGGCGGCACTCAAGTGTCTGTCGCGGACGGTTGACCTTGTCCTCACCCTGTGTGCAATAACCGTCACATTACAAAGAGTAAGAACATGACGGACGATAAGCGCATCTATCTCTTCGATTCGACGCTGCGCGACGGCGCGCAGACGAATGGGGTCGATTTCACGGTGTCCGACAAGACGGCCATCGCGCAAGGCCTTGACCGTCTGGGCGTGGACTACGTGGAAGGGGGCTGGCCCGGGGCCAATCCGACCGACAATGCGTTCTTTGCCGAGCCCCCTGAGCTGAAGCATGCGCGGTTTGTTGCATTCGGCATGACCCGGCGTTCCGGGCGTTCCCCGGACAATGATCCGGGGTTGGCAGCCTTGGTCAACGCGAAAAGCGATGCGGCCTGTCTCGTGGGCAAGACCTGGGACTTCCACGTGGATCTGGCGCTGGGGGTCAGCAACGAGGAAAACCTCGAGATGATCCGCGACAGCATCGCGCATCTTCAGGCGAACAAGTCCGAGGCTATGTTCGATGCGGAGCATTTCTTTGATGGCTTCAAGAGCAATCGCGACTATGCGATGGCATGCCTGAGGGCAGCACAGGAGGGAGGCGCATCCTGGCTGGTGCTCTGTGACACGAACGGCGGGACGTTGCCCCATGAGGTGGAGGAGATTGTCGGTGAGGTCTGTCGCCAGCTTCCGGACTCGCGCATTGCGATCCATGCCCACAACGACACCGAGAATGCCGTGGCGAATTCACTGGCGGCCGTGCGGTCAGGGGCGCGCCAGATCCAGGGTACCCTCAACGGGCTGGGTGAGCGCTGCGGCAACGCCAACCTGGTGTCCCTGATCGCCTCTCTTGCGCTCAAGACCGACTATGTCACTGGGGTTTCGGACGAGCAGCTCAAGCAACTAAAGTCGGTTTCGCGGCTGCTTGATGAACGCCTCAACCGTATGTCCCAGAAGTCGGCCGCCTATGTCGGAGACAATGCCTTTGCCCACAAGGGGGGGCTGCATGTCTCGGCAGTCGAGAAGGATCCCCGCAGCTATGAGCACGTGAACCCCGACCTGGTCGGCAATGTGCGCCGCATCGTTGTTTCGGACCAGGCGGGGCGTGCCAATATTCTCTCGCGCCTCAACGAGTTCGGGATCGAGATTGATCCAAAAGACGAGAAGGTCAACAGGCTGGTCGAGGAGATCAAGGAACGGGAGTTCTATGGCTATGCGTACGATACAGCCGAGGCCTCGTTCGAACTGCTTGCTCGCCGATTGCTGGGAGATATTCCCGAATACTTTACGCTGCAGCGCTTCCGGGTCATGGATGATCGGCGCTGGAATGCGCGCGGCGAACTGGTGACGGAATCCGAGGCGACGGTGAATCTCAGCATCAATGGCGAGGCCACGATGACCGTGGCGGAAGGCAATGGTCCCGTCGATGCCTTGGACAAGGCGCTGCGAAAATCGCTCTTGCCGGTCTATCCGGTTCTGGAGACCATGCGCCTGATGGATTACAAGGTGCGCATTCTCACGCCCCAGGATGGCACCGAGGCGGTAACCAGGGTCATGATCGAGAGTGGCGGGCGCAGCGGACGCTGGATCACGGTCGGGGTCTCGGCAAACATCATCGATGCCTCTTTCAACGCCCTGTCGGACGCAATCACGTGGAAACTTTTCAGGACGAGTCAGACCCCGCCGCAGTGACCTTGCGGCAGGCGGATGCGCCGGCGGTCATTCTGGTGGCCCCGCAGCTTGGCGAGAACATCGGCATGACGGCCAGGGCAATGCTGAACTGCGGGCTGACCGACCTGCGGCTGGTACAGCCCAGGGACGGCTGGCCCAATCGGGATGCGGTCACGGCGGCCTCCGGGGCCACGGAGGTTCTCGACAGGACCAGGGTCTATGATTCGACCCGGGACGCCGTTGCCGACCTGCATCGGCTCTACGTGACCACTGGCCGCAATCGGGAACTGGTGAAGCCGGTCCTCACGGCGCGGGCCGCGGCGGCCGAGGTCCATGACCATGCCTCGGTGGGGCATCGCAGCGGCGTGCTCTTCGGGCCTGAACGAACCGGACTGGAGAATGACGACCTGGCACTTGGAGATGCCATCATCCGGGTTCCGCTCAACCCGGCCTACAAATCCCTGAACCTGGCGCAGGCGGTCCTGATCTTCGCCTATGAATGGTTCCAGTATGGCAGTGATGACGAGCCCCGGCAGCTGCCCATGGGCAACAGCCGGCCGGCCGAGCGGGGCAAGGTGGTCGAATTCTTCGAGCGCCTGGAGAACCTTCTGGAGGTGAAGGGCTATTTTCATCCCCCGGAGAAAAGGCCTGCGATGGTGCGCAACCTGCGCAGCTTCTTCCTGCGTGCCGAGCCCACCGATCAGGAGATCAGGACCTTGCACGGGGTCGTCTCCGCATTGCTCGGAGCAAAGATGAAACGGGCGCGCTCGCCTGCCCAAAGCGAAGACGGGGATCGTGACGAATGAAGTGCAAAGGCCGTTTGACTTATAGGGCTGCAAAAGTATAGTCCGGCCTCATTCCCGGGAATGTGGGTGACTGCAGGTTTCCCCGCCGGCCGCAAGGGCACGGACTACCGGGACAACCTTAGATTCAAGAGGAACGCGCAGATGTCCAAGCGCCTGAATGCAAAGTACAAGATTGATCGCCGTATGGGCGAGAACCTTTGGGGTCGCCCCAAGAGCCCGGTCAACCGCCGTCAGTATGCCCCGGGCCAGCACGGCCAGCGCCGCCGCAAGCCGTCCGACTATGGCACGCAGCTGTTCGCCAAGCAGAAGCTGAAAGGCTATTACGGGAATATCGGCGAACGCCAGTTCCGCCGCTACTACGAAGAGGCCGTGCGCCGTCGCGGAGATACCAGTGAAAATCTGATCGAGCTGCTCGAGCGCAGGCTTGATGCCGTCGTCTATCGCTCCAAGTTCGTTCCGACGGTCTTTGCCGCGCGGCAGTTCGTTAATCATGGTCACGTGATGGTCAATGGCAAGCGCGTCAACATCCCTTCGTACCAGGTGCGCGACGAGGATGTCGTCGAAATCAAGCAGAAGAGCAAGGAACTCACCGTCGTTCTGGAAGCCGTGGCGCTTCCCGAGCGCGATGTTCCGGATTACATCGAGGCCGATCACCGCGAGATGAAGGCACGCTTCGTGCGCGGGCCCGGTTTGGCCGACGTGCCCTATGCCGTGCAGATGGAGCCGAACCTGGTTATCGAGTTCTATTCGCGCTAACAATACCTGCAGTAGAGGCCAAACTGTTGACGGGGGCGAAACGGAGTTTCGCCCCCGTTCTGTCTTCTGTTCAGCTGTGTTCCTCGCCATATTGCTATTCAGCAATGAGAGGAGAGGCCTGACATGACCCAGCCTGCTGCACTTTTCGTTTCCCATGGTGCCCCGACACTGCCTCTGGAAGACGACAATCCGGCACGCGAGTTCCTGCGTGCGCTGGGCCGCGATCTGAGAAAAGGGACGCCTCCGAACGGGATCCTGGTGATTTCCGCGCACTGGGAGACCGAGGCACCGACAGTATCATTGGCCGAGCAGCCCGAGACGATTCATGATTTCCATGGCTTTCCGGAAGCGCTCTACCGGATGGATTACCCGGTTCCCGGGGCGCCACTCTTGGCGCGCAGGGTTCAGGCATTGCTGAAGTCCAAGGGGATGCAGGTCGAAAGCGATCCCTCCCGCGGGCTGGATCACGGTGCCTGGGTCCCCCTGAACGAGATGTTCCCTGAGGCGCGAATTCCCGTGACCCAGCTTTCCGTCATGCCTGGGCAGTCCGCAAGTGCACACTACGCCATTGGCGAGGCCCTGCAGCCATTGAAGGAGGAGGGTATCCTGATATTGGCCTCAGGAGGCGCGGTTCATAACCTCATGCAGTATCGCCGTGATCCCGTCAATGTGGCGGACTGGGCGCGCAGTTTTGACGACTATCTGGCGGAGTGCGTCACGGCCGGCGATGTCCAGGGCTTGCTCGACCCTGTCTCGCATCCTGAAATCGCCAAGGCTCATCCGACGGATGAGCACTTCCTGCCGTTCTTTGTTGCACTGGGAGCTGCGGGCGACAAGAAGGGGGATGTCCTGCATCGCAGTTTCAGTCACGGCAGTCTTTCCATGGCCAGTTACGGCTGGGACTGAACTCCTGCTGGGCGCTTCTCGTCGTTTCCAATTTTGACTCAGGACTTTGCATCACAGGCAGGTGACATCATTTGTGAGTCAGCAAGGCGCATGGTCAGGAGCCAAACTCCAGTTTTGACAGTGACGTACGAGACGGTATGATCAGCGCCTTCTACCGATTGAGGAAGAAACAGGGAGGAAAATCAAATGAAACATCTCATGGTATCCGTAGCGACAGGCGCCCTTGTGTGCGGCCTGGCAGGCACGGCTACGTTCGAATCAGCCAAGGCGCAGGACGACGTTACCGAGCTGCGCTGGGCAACCTCGTCCACCGGCTCGTCCGGCCATCGTGCACTGACCAGCCTGTCGCAGCTGCTCAACAGCAAGACGGACCAGTTCGACATCACCGTCATGCCGACACCTGGTGCCGCGGCTTCCGTGCGCGGTTTCGCCGGCGGGCAGTTCGACGGCTATTACGGTGCCGACGTGGCCTTCCATGAAATCGCCAACAATGGCGGGCGCTATGAGGGCTTCGCCGACCAGGACCACGAGCAGGAACTGGTGCAGTCCTTCTGGGCCTATACCCTGGAAGTCGGGCTCGGCGTCCTGGCCGAGGATACCGACGAGATCCAGTCTTGGCAGGATCTCGATGGTAAGCCCGTGTTCACCAGTCCTGCACCGTGGGATACCCGGGCTGCGCTGGAACGCGCCATGCGCGCAGCGGGCGTCGAGCATGAATACGTCGAGCTCGACACCGGACTGGCGGCCCAGTCCCTGGAGGACGGCACGATAGAGGGCATGATCATCTACACCGCCGGTGAGACCAGCCCCTCGCCCTGGATCCAGGAGGCGCTGCTGTCGGCCGACATCAACGCCCTGAATCCGAACGAGGAAGAAATGGAGATGCTCTCGGACGCGGGCATCGAGACGGTGGAGGTGCCGAACGACACCTTTGATACCGATATCGGTGCCGATGCGGCGGTGCTCGTGCCCTTCTTCTACGGCTTCCATGTCGGCACGAACGTCTCCGAACAGGGTGTCTACGACATGCTGGTGACGATCGAGGAGAACGTCGGCGAACTGGCCGAGTCCGATCCGAGCTTCTCGCAGGTGGAGGCCGACATGGTCGAGATGCAGCTGCGCGGCATCCGTGCGGCCGGCGAGACCGTGCCGATCCATCCCGGCCTTGCGAAGTTCCTGCGCGAACATGATGCCTGGAACGAGGACTGGGACGGCCGCATCGCCAGCATGGACTAAGCTGGTCGGCGCCCCAGGCGCATGATGTCGACGCCGTCGCGCTCAGCCGCGACGGCGTCGATCTGCGCGGGGTACATGATCGCAGGATGATCCGAATGCGAGAGCGCGATGGCTGAGATCACTCAAACGGACGAACCGGAGATCGTGCCGCAGACACGCCTGGAGGCGGGCCTGCTGCAGGCAGCTAACCTGCTGTTCTATGCCTTCAGCCTGGGCTTTTTCATCTATCTCTTCCGTTACTACATGACCGGCATCGGCGGCCCGACCCTCCTGGCCGTCTCGGCGGTGCCACTGGCCGTCTGCATCGTCTATCTCAACGATCTGAGAAAAGGCAATCTCTATCCCCGGCTGGGCCCGGTCATCCCTTGGTTCTTCGCGCTTGCCTATATCCTATTCAGTCTCTACTCGATCTATTATCTCGTCAGCGAATTCGACAATATCCGCATCTATCGCATCGGGATCTGGAACAATCATGACCTGATCGTCGGCGGCGGCATGGCCGTACTGGTGCTGGAGTATGCGCGCAGGCACTATTTCGCGCTGTTCGTCATCAACATCATCCTGCTGCTCTATACGCTCTTCGGCTATATGGTGCCGGGCACCTTCAATCATCCGGGCATGTCCTTCCGTCGCGTGGTGAGCTCCGTCAGCGTGGAGATGTCCACGGGCATTTTCGAACGCCTGGCGCAGCTCGGCCTGACGCTCATCGGCTCGTTCATTCTCGTGCTGGCGGTCCTGCGTGCTTTCGGGTGCATCGATTCCATCCTGCAGGCCTCCTCGCGCATTGCCGCGCGTTCCCCCAAGCTGCTGCCGCAGGCTGCCATCATCGGCTCGTTCGGAGTGGCCGCCGTGTCCGGTTCGGGAGCGGCGAATGCGGCCACCACCGGTTCGGCGACGATTCCGGCACTGATCAGGGCCGGCTTTCCGCGCACCACGGCCGCCGCGGTGGAAACGGCCTCTTCCCTGGGCGGCCAGCTGATGCCGCCGCTGATGGGCATTGCCGCCTTCCTGATGGCGGAGTACCTGCGCGAGAGCTATTTCGAAGTGGTGGCGCGCGGCTTTGTCCCGGCCATCGTCTATTTCATCGGCGTGGCCTTCGCCGTCTATCTGCTGGGCATGCGCTACCAGCATCGGGCCGTGGCGCCCGAGGTCGAGCCGATCCGCTTCATGGACAAGGTGAACATCGGCGCCTATTTCCTGGCCGTGGCCGGCCTGATCTACCTGATGGGTGTCGAACGCAGAGCGGCCATGAGTTCGGCCCAGAATGTCTTCATAGTCCTGTTCGTCGGTCTGACGGTTGCCTTCCTATTCCGGGTCTGGCGACAGCGCGACTTTTCCGTCCGGACACTGTCAAATCCTTTCGTGAGGCTCATCGAGTCCTTCTCGAACATCACCTCGGAACTCACCGTCCTGCTGGCCACACTTGGTGTGCTGACCGCCAGCTTCACCATCACCGGCGTGCCCACCAAGGTGGGGACGATCCTCATGGAGGGTGCAGGGGTCAACATCGCGGTCATGGGCCTTGTGGCCTTTGCCTTTGGCTATGTCGTGGGCATGGGGCTGCCGGTGGCGCCGACCTATATCATCACGGCGGTGGTCATCGTGCCCTTCATGATCCAGGCGGGGATGGATCCTTGGGTGGTTCACTTCTTCGCCTTCTTCGTGGCCGTATTCGGCGAGCTCTCACCCCCGACGTCGGTGGTGGCCGCGGTGACCTCCCGCATTGCCGAGGCCCCCTTTATCAGGACCATGATGTATGCGTTGCTCCTCTGCATGCCGCTGATGGTGATGATGGCCGCCGTCTTCACCAAGCCGGATCTGGTGGCCGTGCCGGGGCTGGCACAGATTCCGGCCTTCCTGATCGTGGTGGCCGCGACGGTTACGCTGAGCCTTGCGTTCCAGGGCAGTTTTGCCACGTCAAGAATGCTCGACTGGGCCGTACGTCTGGTTTTGATCGTCATCGCCCTTGTCACGATCCTGTCGCCTGATCGAACCATTGCCACGATTGCAGCTGTGCTCTCGGCACTCGCGACTGTGGTTGGTTTCTATGCGATGCAGCGGCTTTTCAGGAAATCTGCCCTCAAAGCGGCCTGATGGGTCGGGGGCCTCCGTCTTCCGGAAAGACGCCAGGCCAGTGTTGGTTACCTTGGGATGCTCGACTTCGGTCTGTTGCTAGCGCCGTATGGGTGCCTTGCGTCCGAGGGCCACGAAGAAGATCACGAGGGCTGCGAACAGGACAGTCAGCAGATCGATCCGCTCACCGAGTAGCATATAGGCTGCGGCGAAGGTCAGGAAGGGCTGCAGTAACTGCATCTGCCCGACACGGGCGACGCCTCCCAGGGCCAGCCCCTTGTACCAGGCGAAGAAACTGGCGAACTGGCTGATCAGGGCAACGTAGAAAAAGGCAGCAATGGCAGAGCCGGTAATCTGGACGCTGCCATAGGGATACAAAAGAATCCCGGCGGGCAGGGTGATGGGCAAAGCGATTACCAGTGCCCAGCATATGGTCTGCCAGGCCCCCAGGCTGTGGGAGAGCCGCGCCCCTTGGGCATAGCCCACGGCCGCGGAAATGACCGCGGCCAGCAACGCAAGATCCGCTATGTGCAGTCCGCCACTCCCCTGGAGCAGGGAGAAGATCACGACGGTGGCGCTGCCCAAAACCCCGAAGAACCAGAAGAGCAGGGACGGGCGTTCCCCATTGATGACGACACCGGCCACGGCCGTGGCCAGCGGCAGAATACCGAGCACCACGCCGCCGTGATTGGCCGGCACATACTGCATCGCCCAGGAGGAAAAGAGGGGAAACCCGAAGACCACTCCGGCCGAGGCGACGGCGATATCCCGCCACATCCGACCGCGGGGAACAGCGGTCCGTGTCACCAGAAGGATGACCAGAGCGCAGAGGCCGGCCACAGCAGCCCGTCCAAGCGATATGAAGTAGGGATTGAATGACTCGAGGGCCACGATCGTGGCCGGTAGCGTGATACTGAAGGCCGTGACTCCGAGAAATCCCAGGAATAGACCCGAGGATTCCGGGGGAAGCGGGTCCTTATGCTGGTGGGGAGGCTTCTGGCCCATCGTTTTGCCGATGCGTTTGAGGGCGGAGAGGCAGGAAAGAAAGGTACCGGCAAGAAAAAATGCGCCCTTGTGGAAGGGCGCATTCTTTTCCGGAAAGCGCTTGCCGCGGTTTCAGGATCAGGCGGCCGTTTCCACCTCAATGCCGCGGGAGGACATGAGTTCGGCCAGTTCACCGCTTTGGAACATCTCCCGGACAATATCGCAGCCGCCGACGAATTCCCCCTTCACGTAAAGCTGAGGAATGGTCGGCCAGTTGGAATAGTCCTTGATGCCCTGGCGCAGGCCGGGATCTTCGAGAACGTTGATCCCCTTGTACTTCACGCCCAAATGCGTGAGGACCTGGACGACGACAGCAGAAAAGCCGCACTGCGGGAAAACGGGTGTGCCCTTCATGTAGACGACAACATCGTTGTCGCTGACATCCTGCTTGATGCGGTCGAAAACGGGATTATCCATAACTTGCCTCTCCATACGGCTCTTGGCCGTTAATCTGCGGGTGCCGATGTCTGAAGCGCGAGAGCATGGAGCTCATTCCCCATGCGCCCCTGCAGAGCCTGATACACCATCTGGTGTTGCTGGACGCGGGTTTTGCCGCGAAAGGATTCCGACACGATATAGGCGGCGTAGTGGTCGCCATCTCCGCGCAGATCCTCGATCGTGACGCTGGCATCGGGGATGCCTTCCTTGATCATGCTCTCGATTTCCGCCGGATTCATCGGCATATGGCTGTTACTCCTGTCAACTCTCTCGGAATTCAGGCTACAGAATCAGCTGGATTCTCGGCCATGTAGCGATCAAACCACTCTTCATGACTACGCCGCAACCTATCGAGCGATATGTGGTGGCCGGAGGAAAGTTTCAACGAATCGCCGCCGGTCCTGCCGATCACCTCTGCCTTGACCTGAGCCTTTTCGGCCGCTTCCAGGACGGCCTGTTTATCATTGGTCACCACAACATAGCGCGCCTGGTCCTCGCCAAACAACCATGCAACTGTCGGACTCGTTTCCGGCAGTTCGATGGATACCCCAAGGTTTCCGGCCAGGGACATCTCTGCCAGGGCGACCAGAAGACCGCCGTCCGAAAGATCATGACAGGCGGACAGACGGCCTTCCTCGATCTGATGCAGGATGAAACGTCCGTTGCGTCTTTCCTCGTCCAGGTCGACGGGCGGGGGTGGGCCTTCCTCGCGTGCATGAATCTCGCGCAGGTAAAGCGATTGCCCCATATGTCCCCTGGTCTCTCCGATCACGAGGACATCCAGGTCGGGGGCCGGCAAGGCGCCGGAGGGCATTCCTGAAAGGTCATCGACAAGGCCCACTCCGCCGATCACCGGTGTTGGGAGAATTGCTTGTCCGCCGGTCTCGTTGTAAAGCGAGACATTGCCGGAGATGACAGGGTAGTCCAGGGCCCGGCAGGCTTCACCCATGCCTTCTATGCAGCCGACAATCTGACCCATGATCTCGGGTTTTTCCGGATTCCCGAAGTTCAGGTTGTTGGTGACTGCCATGGGATGCGCCCCCACCGCGCAAAGGTTGCGCCAACTCTCTGCGACGGCCTGTTTTCCCCCCTCAACTGGGGCTGCGTAGCAATAGCGGGGCGTACAGTCGGTCGTGGCAGCAAGCCCGCGCTGGCCATCCGGCAATCGGACGACGGCTGCGTCTCCTCCGGGACGGCGTATGGTATCCCCATTGATCAGGTGGTCGTATTGTTCCCAGACCCAGCGCCGGCTGCAGAGGTCCGGGCTGCCCACGAGCCGCTCCAGATCCGCGAGGGGATCATCGGACTCGGCAACGCTGGCGGTATCCAGGGGGGCACGAGGCGGGGAGGTCGTGTACGGCCGATCATATTCGGGAGCGGCCTCCGCCAGTGGGTCGATCGGCAGGTCCCCCACCGTTTCTCCGTGCCAGCGCAGGACCATGCGCCTGCTTGACGTCAGTTGCCCGATGACGGCGAAGTCGAGATCCCATTTCTCGAAAATCTTCCGGGCCGTCTCTTCATGCCCCGGCTTGAGTACCATCAGCATGCGTTCCTGGCTCTCCGAGAGCATGAGCTCATAGGGAGTCATGCCCGCTTCGCGCATGGGGACGCGCTCCAGGTCCAGTTCGACTCCCACGCCACCCTTGGAGGCCATCTCGAAGGAGGAGGAGGTCAGTCCGGCGGCCCCCATGTCCTGGATTGCCACGATGGCCTCCGTGGCCATGAGTTCGAGGCAGGCCTCGATCAGCAGCTTTTCGGTAAAGGGGTCGCCAACCTGGACGGTGGGGCGTTTTTCTTCCGAATCGTCACCGAACTCCGCACTGGCCATGGTGGCGCCGTGGATGCCGTCCCGGCCGGTCTTGGAGCCGACGTAGACCACCGGGTTTCCGGGTCCGGCCGCCGCCGAATAGAAGATGCGATCGCTGGGGGCCAGGCCGACGGTCATGGCGTTGACCAGGATGTTGCCGTTGTAGGCGGGATGGAAGTTGATTTCGCCGCCCACCGTCGGGATGCCGACGCAGTTGCCGTAGCCGCCGATTCCCGCTACCACGCCAGCCAGCAAGTGGCGTGTCTTGGGATGGCGGGGGTCGCCAAAGCGCAGGGCATTCAGGTTCATGATGGGACGCGCGCCCATGGTGAAGACGTCGCGCAGGATACCGCCGACACCGGTGGCGGCCCCCTGGTAGGGTTCGATGTAACTGGGATGGTTATGGCTTTCGATCTTGAAGACCGCGGCCTGGCCTTCCCCCAGATTGATGACACCCGCATTCTCCCCAGGGCCCTGGATGACGTGGGGCGAGTCGGTGGGCAGCGTCTTGAGCCATTTCTTGGAGGACTTGTAGGAGCAGTGTTCCGACCACATGACGGAGAAGATGCCCAATTCGACGAGGTTGGGCTCACGTCCCATAATCTCCTCGACCTGGGCATATTCGTCAGATGAAAGTCCGTGTTCGGCGATGATGTCCGGTGTGATCTCGCTCACGTCTGTGTCTCCGGCGCGAAAAGGGCAAGATGTCCGTGGTTCAATGGAGCGCTCGGGTCAGGCCGTCGAAAAGTCCGCAGCCGTCAGTGCTGCCCTGCAGGGGTTCGGTGGCATTCTCGGGATGCGGCATCATTCCAAGAATGCGCCGTGACGCACTGAGGATACCCGCGATTTCATCGCGTGAGCCGTTGGGATTGCTGCGCTCGTCCACACCGCCTCCATTCGAGCAGTAGCGGAAGGCGATTCGGTCTTCGTCCCGCAGTCTCCCGAGGAGTTCGTCGTCGGCGTAGTAGCAGCCGTCATGGTGTGCGACCGGAACCCGGATTAACTGGCCGGCATTGTAGCCTTCGGTGAAGACACTGCCCGAGGTTTCGATGCGCAGGTGAACATCGCGACAGACAAACTTGAGGCCGGCATTCCGCAACAGGGCTCCGGGCAGGAGGCCTGCTTCCGTCAGGATCTGGAAACCGTTGCAGATACCCAGGATGGCGACCCCACGCTCGGCCTGCCGAACCACTTCCTTCATGACAGGGGAATGGGCGGCCATGGCGCCCGCGCGCAGGTGGTCGCCATAGGAAAACCCGCCTGGAAGAACGATCAGGTCGACCTCGGGAAGCGAGGCATCTTTGTGCCAGATGATGCGGGGCGGCCTGCCTGTGGCGCGCTGCAGCGCCATGACAACATCGTTTTCACGGTTGGTGCCTGGAAAGCGAATGACGGCTGTCTGCATGGTTCGATTCAGGCCTCGATCTCGACCTGGTAATTCTCGATAACGGTATTGGCCAGCAGTTTGCGGCACATCTCGTCGACGGTTTCACGAGCCTTCTCGGGGTCGTTTTCCTTCAGGTCGAGTTCCAGGTACTTGCCCTGACGGACCTCTTCGACGCTCTCGAACCCGAGGGCCCCCAGTGCATGGGCAATGGTCTTGCCCTGTGGGTCCAGTACACCGGGTTTGAGCGTTACGTGAATGCGCGCTTTCATCAAACAGATCCCTGCCAGCTTGAGTCGCCGCGGAGACTACCCCCGTGGCCCTGGGGTCGCAACGTCCGATGCAAGCCTGTTCGGAGGCCAGCCGGCTATTTGCCGATGCTGGTGCAATGAAGTAGCCTGTCGCAGAACAGTGCCCGATTTTCAGATGGTTTCGAAGGATGTCTCTTACTCAGTTGAGCAGGTTCCGTGAAGTCCGCGCGGAAGGCAGCAAGTCTTCTGAGGAGAAGCCATGCTTTGATGCGGCCTTCCGGGACAATCTGGAAGGGCTCCTGCGGTGGCGTCGCGATGTGCGTCATTTTCGCAGCGAGGCGCTACCTGAGGGAATTGTGGACGAACTCTTGCAGCTTGTCTGCGATACGGCGCCCTCTGTCGGTAACAGCCAGCCCTGGCGCTTTGTCAGACCCGAGACGGCTCCGGCGCGAACAGCCGTGATTCGCAATTTCGAGGAGTCCAATGCAGAGGCTCTTGCCGCACAATCCAAGGACAAGAAGGCTCTCTACGCCAGCCTGAAGCTGGAGGGCCTGCGCCAGGCTCCGGAACAGATTGCCGTCTTCTGTGACGAGGGGACGAGCCAGGGCCATGGCCTGGGGCAGGCTACCATGCCGGAGACCCGGCGCTATTCGGTGGTGATGGCCATTCATGCGCTCTGGTTGCTGTTGCGCGCCCGGGGCATCGGAATGGGCTGGGTTTCAATACTGGAGCCGGACCGGCTGAAACAGGATCTGGATATTCCCGACACCTGGAGTTTCGTCGGCTATCTCTGTATCGGTTATCCGCAGCGCGAAACTCGTGTGGCGGACCTGGAAGAGGCCGGTTGGCAGTCACGGCGCCCGACAACGGGAGTTTTCCACCGACGCTGAGAAGAGGCCAGGCCTCTGAGTATATCTCAGTGCGTGTCGCGGTCCTGACGGGCTTGCCGGATGATCAGGCTGATGAAGAGCGCAATCAGGACGGCAGCCCCGCTCAGGGCGAAGAGCAGGGGGCCCCAGTATTCCTCGATACCGGCAAAATTCATCCGCCGATAGGCCTGCATGGACAACAGGCCCACCCCCGCGATGAAGAAGCTTGCCACCGTTAGGACAAGCAAGAGTCCGCGCCGAGGAGAGTGGCGTTTCATTGCATGACTCTCGGCGGCTTGATGTCTACAGGACCGGCTTCCGGCAGAACGCCGAGGCGTCGGGCAACTTCCTGATAGGCCTCTTCCACATTACCCAGGTCGCGACGGAAGCGGTCCTTGTCCATCTTTTCACTGGTGGCGACGTCCCAAAGACGGCAGCTGTCCGGGCTGATCTCGTCCGCCAGGACGATCCGCATCTGGTCGTCCTCCCAGAGTCGTCCGAACTCGAGCTTGAAGTCCACAAGCTTGAGCCCGATTCCCAGGAACAGCCCGTTCAGAAAGTCGTTGATGCGCAGCGTGAGCTGCAGGATCTCATCGAGATCCTGCGGACTGGCCCATCCGAAGGCGGCGATGTGCTCTTCGGTCACCATGGGATCTCCGAGGGCATCGTCCTTCAGGCAGTATTCGACGATGGCGCGCGGCAGGATGGTGCCTTCCTCGATGCCCAGGCGCTTGCTGATAGATCCCGCCGCGACATTCCGAACGATCACTTCCAGAGGAATGATCTCGACCTCCCGGATCAGCTGTTCGCGCATGTTGAGGCGGCGGACGAAGTGGGTCGGGATGCCGATCTCCTCGAGCTTCTGCATGAGGTACTCGGAGATGCGGTTGTTCAGGACACCCTTGCCGGCAATCAGGCCATGCTTCTGATTGTTGAAGGCCGTGGCATCGTCCTTGAAATACTGGACGAGTGTCCCGGGCTCCGGGCCTTCGAAGAGAACCTTGGCCTTGCCTTCATAAATTTTCTTGCGTCGCATTTCGCTGTCCGATCGCCGAGCCGAAGGGGTTTAGGCAGTGTCCGCAGCTGCCTGTCGTATATCGGTGAATTGCGCTGTATAGCAGGGTGCGGACCCTGGAACAATTGCCCTGCATGGCCGTCGGAAGTGGTTATTCAGGGGGCATTCGGCGAAAACAGGTGACGACATGATCATCCACCAAGCCGGCAGCCTGCATAAAGGAATAGCATGTGGTTGGCCCGGTAAACCGAAACCCTGCCTTGCGGAGTCTGGAAGAGAGCTGGCGGGATGCTTCCGTCTGAGATGGAACTTCAGATATATCCTGAAACCTGTTGATTACAGGGGAGTCCTCCACAGTCTCCCATACGAATCCAGAAAAACCACCGGGGTGCTGCTCCATAAGCTTCGCCCACGCACGCGCTCCCTGGAGCGTGGCCTCTATCTTGGCACGGTGGCGAACGATTCCCGGGTCGGCCATCAACCTGTCAACGTGCTCGGGCCCCCACTCGGCAATCCTTTCAGGGTCGAAGCCCTCGAAGGCATCCCGGAAACCTTCACGCTTTCGCAGGATCGTCAGCCAGGAGAGGCCGGCCTGGAAACCCTCCAGCATGAGGGTTTCGAACAATTGCTTGGCGTCGTACTGCGGATATCCCCACTCCTCGTCGTGGTAGGCAATGTACAAAGGATCATTCGTGACCCAGGCACAGCGGGTTTGGTTCATGTCGTTCCTGCCAACGGTTCATAATAGCAGGCAGGAAAACCAGCCTGGGCACGCCCCTCTGCGTTGAAGGGCGGCTTCAGCGGACCCCGGAAGTGACAACTGACCAGTTCTTGCCAGGTCCCGACGGGCTCCTTGCCCTGTTGAGCGCAGAGCCATTCAAACCATTTGCGGCCGACGGCCACATGCCCGATTTCCTCCTGATAGATAACTTCAAGAACGGCCGCTGAATCCTTGTCTCCGGCCTGTTCAAGCTTGCGGATCATATCCGGAGTGACATCCAGGCCGCGCGCTTCCAGTACCATGGGCACCACGGCCAGTCGGGCCAGAAGATCGCCGGCTGTTTCCTCCGAGGCCTGCCAGAGACCGTCGTGAGCGGGCAGGGCACCATAGTAGGATCCGAGTTGCTTCAGGCGTTCGGAAAGCAGCAGATAGTGCTTCGATTCCTCGTCCGCTATGTGCACCCAGTCGTCATGGAACGATTCCGGCAACGCGGAACCGCTGAAGCGCGCAACGATATCCCAGGCCAGGTCTATGGCGTTCAGTTCAATATGGGCCAGGGCGTGCAGCAGGGCGATGCGCCCCTCCACAGCAGGTCCGATCTTGCGCCTGGGAACCTCCCGCGGCGGGCGCAGGGCCGGGTACTCTGGCCGTGCGGGACGGCGCGGTGGCTGGGCAAGTCCGATCTTGCGCTCTTCCGAGTCTCGCCAGTCGGCGGCGAGCCGGCGTCCTGCACGTGCTTTCTCCTCGGCGGAAGGAGTGTTGAGAATCCGCACCGCGCCTGCCGCCAGAGCCTGGGCACTCAAAGCTGTTGCGCCTCCTGCAATACCGCGTCCACGTGGCCGTTGACCTTCACCTTGCGCCAGATCTTGCGCAGCACGCCTTCTTCATCGATCAGGAAGCTCGAACGCTCGATTCCCATGTACTTCTTGCCGTACATGGACTTCTCCACCCAGACACCATAGGCCTCGCAGACGGAGCCGTCCTCGTCGGACGCCAGGGTGAAGTTCAGGTTGTGCTTGTCCTTGAACTTGTCGTGGGACTTCACGGAATCACGGGAGACACCGATCACCACCGCGTCTGTGCCGAAGAAGTCGGGCAACGCATCGCGGAAACCGCAGGCCTCCTTCGTGCAGCCAGAAGTGTCATCGCGTGGGTAGAAATAGAGAACCACCTTGCGCCCCCTGAGCTCACTGAGGGAAATCGTGCCGCCGCCATCGGTGGGCATGGTGAAATCAGGGGCTTGCTGGCCTTCCTCGACCGCCATTTCTGTCTCCTTGTTTTCTATTATAGGTTGGCTTTGTCCGTATCTGTCAGCTCGCGAGCCGGCTCTTCGATCCGTTCCTGATAATATCGGGAAACAAGCTGAGCGTTGCTCGTCAAAGTGTCCTTCAGCCCTTCGAAGTTGTCCATTTCGGTGGCTTTGGCAAGGGCTGCCTTGAGAGAATGCCCTGCCTGGGCTTCATCGAAGTTGTCGCCGGCGGTCAGTCGCAGGAAGTTCTGCACCCTGCGGAAAAGCTGTGCGGCCTCGACCAGGCCCTTTTCTTCCTCTGTCGGTATGAGGCCTGCTTGGGCCAAGGCCTGGAAAGCCGCTTCCGAGGACGGTCGGATGACATCAGGCTGTTCTGCGGCATGCTTCAGTTGCAGGTATTGCGCCAGGAAGTCCAGGTCGTAGAGGCCACCGCGGACATACTTGCAGTCCCAGATGGAGCGTGCGGGGTGCTGCTTCTCGATACGCAGGCGCATCTCGTGCACGGCGGCCAACAGCTTGTGTGGATTTCGCGGCACTGTCAGGACGTTACGAATCTCCTCTTCCAGCTCTTTCCTAAGGGCAGCGTCGCCGTAGATGGTTCGGGCCTTGGTCAGAGCCATGTGCTCCCACGTCCAGGCATCATTCTTCTGGTACTTGGCAAAGCCATTGATCGAGAGGGCGATTGGCCCCGCGGCTCCGGAGGGACGCAGTCGCGGGTCGACCTCATAGAGTTGGCCTTCCGCGGTCAGCGCCGTCAGCGCCGTGATGATGCGCTGAGCGAGGCGCCCGTAGTACACGCTGGCGGAGAGAGGCTTCTGCCCGTCTGATTCGGCGTGGTCATCGCCGGTCCGGTACAGGAAAACCAAGTCCAGATCGGAACTGAAGGTCATCTCCCGGCCGCCCAGCTTGCCCAGTGCCAGCACCACCAGGCCACCCTGCGAGATACGGCCGTGCAGTTCCGCCATCTGCTGTTCCACGATGGGAGTCAGGGCACGGATGACAGCTTCCGCCAGGTTCGACAGGGCGGTCGAGGCCTCGATGGAGCTGATGCTGTTGCGCAGAATCTGGACACCGACCTGGAAGCGATGATCGGCCGTCCAGCGCCGGACAATGTCCAGGCTGTCCTCGAAGTCCCGGGAGAGCTTCAAGTCTTCTTTCAGGCGCGCCTCCAGTGTCTCTTCATCGGGAAGCGGTTCGAAGAAATCCGGGTCGAGCACGGCCTCGAGCAGCCCGGAATTGCGGCTGAGGTGATCGGCCAGTGCGGGAGCGCGGCCCATAATGTCTCCAAGAACCTCCAGCAGCTTGGGGTTCTGATAGAGCAGCGAGAAGAGCTGCACCCCGGCCGGCAGGCCGGACAGGAAGGAATCAAAGCGCGCGAGAGCCGTGTCGGGATCCAGGGTCTCGGCGAACTGTCCGATAAGGGCCGGCATCAATTCCGTCAGGATCTGGCGGGCACGGGTGGAGCGGGTGGCACGGTATCGTCCGTGATGCCAGGCGCGGACAATCTGGAACACCTTGTCTCCATCCCTGTAGCCTAGCTTCTCCAGGGTCTGCAGGGTATTCGGTTCCGGCTCTCCGCCTGTGAAGACGAGGTTTCCCGGTCCCGCAAGACTGGGGGCTTCCTCGAACAGATCCGCATAATGCCGCTCCACGTTGCGCAGGTGCGCCAGAAGGGCTTCCCGGAATTCGGCAGTGTTCTCATAGCCCATGAAACCGGCGATATCGCCAAGCCTTGCGGAGCTTTCGGGCAGGCTGTGGGTCTGCTGGTCCTCGATCATCTGAAGGCGATGCTCAAGAGTGCGCAGGAAACAATAGCCCGCTTGCAAATCCTCTCTGGCGTCCTGACTGATGCGCTGGGCCTCCTCCAATCGCTCAAGGGCCTCCAGGGTCCGGGCACTGCGCAACTCCGGTTCTCGGCCCCCGAATATCAACTGCTGGACCTGGACGAAGAACTCGATTTCCCGGATGCCACCACGGCCAAGCTTGATGTTGTGGCCCTCGACCTCGATGGCCTCACCACCCTTTTGGGCATAGATCTGTCGTTTGATGGAGTGGATGTCCTGGATGGTCCAGAAATCGAGATGCTTGCGCCAGATGAATGGTTTCAATTCATCCAGAAACCATGTTCCCAACTCCAGGTCCCCGGCCACGGCACGTGCCTTGATCATGGCCGCCCGTTCCCAGTTCTGGCCGGTCGATTCATAGTAGGAGAGCGCTGCATTCACTGAGAGGGCGAGGGGAGTTGCGCCGGGATCCGGGCGCAGGCGGAGGTCGGTACGGAAGACATAGCCCTCTGCCGTGCGTTCGTCGAGCATGCGTGCGAGATCCTGCGTCATACGTACCATCAGGCTCTGTAGGTCCCGCTTGCCCTGATAGTCGATACGTTCAGGTGAGTAGAGAACAATCAGGTCTATGTCCGAGGAATAATTGAGTTCCTCAGCGCCATACTTTCCCATTGCGAGGACGAAATAGCCGCAGGAGTCCAGCGGATTCTCCTTGTCGGAGAGGACAAGCTCGCCGCGCTCGTCAGCGCGCAATAACAGATGTGCCACGGCGGCATTAAGGGCAGTGTCAGCAAACTCTGAAAGCGTTTCGGTGACCTGGGTGACATCCAGAAGACCTGTGATATCGCAAAGTGCCAGGAAGAGGGCCATGCGTCTCTTGCTTCTCCTGAGCAGCCGCATGGCTTCGCTTGTTTCACGAGAATGCAGAACGTGATCCCGGCAGTCCTGTTGGATGTCGCGGAAGGTCTTCTTTGGTTCCTGTTCCAGCACCGAAACCACCCAGGGCAGATCGGAAAGCAGGCTCTGCGTCAGGTATGGAGAGTAGCCAAAAATGACATCGAGCAATTGCTCGGTAGGCGCGTGTTCCAGGGCTTTCTTGACGGTATGCTGATCCGTCTCCTCAAGACGTTCGAGTCGTTCCGCCAGATGTTCTCGCGCGACGCGTCTTTTTTCTTTATCACCGGGTGGAGGCAGTTCGTTTATCTGGGACAGAAAGCCTGAAGACATCATGTTTGCTCTGTTGGGGCATGAGAAGGTCGCAAAAGCCTCCGCCGCCGGCTTCGCCGGGTCAAGACCTGGAACGTTCAGTCGGTCGTATGATGACAATCGGCTGTGCGACTGCGCGCACTGCGGGTAGGATCACCTCATGCTGTTTCGTAGTGCCAGTACTGTTCTCAACCTCATCTCGGCTCTTTTTTTCCTGGTTCTCGTTCTCCTGGCCTTCGCGGCATGGCGGCTGGCGCAGGAGCCTGTCTCCATGGACTTCCTCGAGCCCTATCTGGAAGACGCTCTTTCCAATGCGAACGAGGATATCGAGGTTGACGTCGGTGATACCTATCTCGCGTGGTCAGGTTCCGCCAGTCGTTTCGGTATACGTGCACGGGACTGGCGGGTCTATGATGATCAGGACAGGCTTCTCGCTTCCTTTCCCAGTGCCGATGTCGTTTTCAGCCTGACAGAACTGTTGCACGGTCGTATCGCACCCGTCGAGATCGATATCATGAACGCCTCGGTGAACCTTATAAGGGGCGAGGAGGGGGGATTCCGTCTTGGGTCCCTGGGTGAGGACACGGGCCGTGAAGAGGATTTCTCGGAAGTCGCGGAACGCTTTCTGGGGCGCATGCTGGCGGAGCAGCGTGGCGATCAACCCTGGTCCTATCTGCAGAAGTTGCATGTGAGCAACTCCGAGGTGCGCCTTGAGGACCGCCAGTTGGATACCGTTCTATCGGCGGAAAATTCGGATATAGACCTCTGGAGAGAGCCTTCAGGGATGGGCGGGCAGGCCGCTCTCGAACTGCGCATCGGCGATCAACTGACACCTCTTACTGCTGATTTCCACCACGGCAGGGGCAGTGACTCCATTGCCATGAACATTACGGTGGATCGCTTGGATCCGACAGCCGCTGCTTCCGCCTTTCCCGGCAGCGGCATCCTTCCGGGCTTGCAGTTCGTTCTGGCGGGCGAGGTCCAGGTTGATGTCCCTCTCTCTGGTGAACTGCCGCACGGCAGGTTTACCATCAATGCTCCCGAAGGCCGAATTGCGCTGCCGGAACATTTCAGGCGGCCGGTTGCATTCAAGGACGCGTCCCTGGAAGGCAGTTTCTCGGCAAACGGAGAACGTCGCCTCAGTCTTTCGGAGGGGTCGTTCACACTCCTGACCCCGGACCAGGAGCCGGGACCACGCATCCGGATTTCCAGTGAGGTGGAAGCAGCCGAAGGAGGCTATCGTGTCGGGGTGGACGCGGAAGTCAGGAGAGTTCTGGCGACTGAGCTCTTTCACTACTGGCCCCGCACAACAGCGGAGAACGCACGGAAATGGGTGACCGGAAACATTCGGGATGGTCGCGTGAACCTGCTGAAAGCACAGGCTGCCATTGCGATCGGGAAGGCCGGTGAAGCGGAGCTGCTCGAACTGACCGGCGGCTTCGATTACGAAGGCCTGGAGGTCCATTACCTGGAGCCTCTGCCCCCAGCTGTCGACACGGTCGGCACCGCCTCGTTCAATCCCGATGGCCTGGATTTCGTCATTGCCGGGGGGAGGGTAAATGGCATCGAGGTATCCGAGGGACTTCTGGATATCTATGGCCTCTCGGGGGAAGACCACCGGCTGGACATGACTCTTCAGGCAAATGGCCCGCTGCCGGCCGCCTTCGAGATTCTGGAGCACCCGCGGCTCGCTTTGCTGCAGGAGATGGGTTTTACCGCCAGCGGCAGCGAGGGACGCTTCAATGCGGAACTCAATTTTGCCTTCCCACTGCTGGATGATCTGGAATTCGATGATGTCGAATTGTCGACCGAGGGGCAGTTGGAGGATGTCTTCATAGAGGACGCGTTCCTGGAAGAGGACATGCGCGGCGGGCCCTTGGATATTCGGGTGACCCAGGACGAGATGAACGTACAAGGACCCATGCAGTTGGGTTCGGTACAGGGCACGGCTGACTGGCGCGAGGTCTTTGCGGGCCAGGGCGTGCGCACGCGTGTACAGGCAGAAATTCCCCGCTTCAATCAGGAGGACTGGGAGATTGTCGGTTTTGACCCGTCCCCCTATCTTTCCGGACCTGTTTCAGCAGGTTTGACGGCGCGTCTTCATGCGGATGAACGGGTGGAAGTGGAGGTGCGTGGCGACCTTGGGGATGCCGGGCTGCATGTTCCCGAACTGGACTGGCGGAAACCTGCCGGCGAGAGCGGAGAAATCACCGCCAGCCTTGTCCTTCAAGGGGAACGCTTCCTGGGTGTGGAGGATTTCAAGCTTACAACTGCAGACCTGCAGGCTGCCGGTGTCGTCACCATGGACGAAAGCGGCGAGGACATCCAGGAAGCGGCCTTGTCCGATTTCGTTCTCGGCCGCAGTAACCTCCAGGATGTTGTTGTCCGGACACCACAGGACGGCACGCTTGAGGTGGTGCTGGGATCGGGCCAGCTCGACCTGCTGCCACTGCTCGAGGAGAGCTCCCAGGAAGACAATGCGGCGGCACCTGAAAACGGTGAGGATGCGGTCTCTCCAGATCTGGTGGTGCGCACGCCGGGATTATCCCGGGTCTATTTCTCGGAAGACCGCTACTTCGAAGACCTGTCACTGGAAGCCGAACGGCGTGATGGCATCTGGCTGTATGCCCGGGGGCAAGCAGAGTTGTCCGGCGGCCAGCAAGGCGTGGCTGACAGCGAGGACTCGCCCGGCGTTCCGATACCGGAGGGCTTGCACCTGACCTATGGGCCTCAGGAGTCAGGAAAGTATGCGCTGGAATTGACCGCAAGTGACATGGGGGCCCTTCTGCAAGCGCTGGGGCTGACAGAAGGTATCCGAGGCGGCGCCATGCGCATTTCCGGTGAAAGTGAAGGCCCCTATCCCGAGGAGCCCATGAACGTTCGGCTCTGGTCCCAGGATTTCCGCTTGGTGAATGCGCCTGCGATGGCCCAGCTGCTGACCGTCGCATCACTGACCGGCATTGCCGACCTGATGAGCGGTGAGGGGATCGGTTTCCAACGCCTGCATGGAGAGGCCATCATCTATGAAAGTCAGATCACCAGCGACCTGATCCAGGCCAACGGTCCGGCCCTGGGTATCACGGCACGCGGACGACTGGATATGGAAGGAGACGAAACCGATATCCGGGGAAGCCTGGTGCCGGCCTATTCGGTCAACAGCATGCTGGGATCAATCCCTGTTCTAGGTGACCTGCTGACAGGCGGGGAGGGAGAGGGAATTCTGGGCGTGAGCTATGTGGTCACCGGCTCGATGGATGATCCTGAGATTGCGGTCAACCCGCTTTCCTTCCTGGCACCGGGTTTTCTCAGGCAGCTTTTCAATATTGCGCCGGACACCAGTCCGCCAGAGACAAACGAGGAACCGGAACCGGAAGCAGAACAGATGCCGGAGGAGTCTCCAGATCCCTCCGCAAACCCTGGACGCCCGCCCTCGATGGGACGGTGAACCCTCAGGCCGCCTCCACCAGAGCGTGGCGCTTGCGGCCGGCGGATATCTTCACGCTTTCGCCGTCCAGATCGTTCAGGTTCACGAGGTAACCTTCGTCTTCCACACGCGCGTCGTTCACACGGGCACCACCGCCCTTGATCAGTCGCCGCGCATCTCCGTTGGATTTGCTGAGGCCGGCTTCGCGCAGCAGTTCGTAAAGCGGGATTCCGCCACTCAAGCGGTCGCGAGCGACCGTGATCCGCGGCAGGCCTTCGCCACTTTGCCCTTCCTCGAAGGTCTGGCGGGCAGTTTCGGCGGCGTGCCGTGCATCCTCCTCGCTGCGGCAGAGGGTGGTGGCGGCGTCTGCCAGGACTTTCTTGGCCTCGTTGATCTCCTGCCCTTCAAGCTTTTCCAGACGTTCTATTTCCTCGATCGGCAGTTCCGTGAACAGTCGCAGGAAGCGTCCAACGTCGGCGTCTTCCGTATTGCGCCAGAACTGCCAGTACTCATAGCTGCTCAGGCGTTCCTCGTTCAGCCAGACAGCGCCCCCGGCGGTCTTGCCCATCTTCTGGCCCGATGCCGTGGTGATCAGCGGCGTGGTCAGGCCGAAGAGCTGTTTGTGATCCAGGCGGCGGGCCAGTTCGATTCCGTTGACGATATTGCCCCACTGATCCGACCCGCCCAGTTGAAGCAGGCAGTTGTGGCGGCGCGAAAGCTCCAGGAAATCATATGCCTGCAGGATCATGTAATTGAATTCGAGGAAGGTCAGCGGCTGTTCCCGTTCAAGACGCAGCCTGACCGAATCAAAGGACAGCATGCGATTGACCGAGAAATGGCAACCAAAATCGCGCAGGAACGTGATGTAGTTCAGATCGTCAAGCCAGTCGGCATTGTTGACCATGACGGCATCCGTAGGACCGTCGCCAAAGGTCAGGAATTGTTTGAAGACTTCCCGAATGCCGGCCATGTTTCTGGCGATATCTTCGTTGCCGAGCAACTGGCGCGTGTCATCCCGTCCCGAAGGGTCGCCAATCTTGGTCGTGCCGCCCCCCATCAGGACAATCGGCTTGTGGCCCGTCTTCTGTAGCCAGCGCAGGGTCATGATGGACATCAAGTGCCCCACGTGCAGGGAATCAGCCGTGCAGTCGAAGCCGATGTAGGCGATGACTGGTCCTGACATCAACTGTTGGTCAAGGCCATCTAGATCCGTGCATTGATGCAGGAAGCCACGCTGGGTGATCTCTTTGAGAAACTCGGACTTCGACATAGCTTTTGAATTGCCTGTTGCGGGAACGTTAAGAACGGCGCTGCTTAGCACAGGGACCTCGAAGCCTCAACGTGCTCTGCATCGCTTCGGGATGAGAGGATGCGGCCTATACCGCGCGGCTGTGAAAAAGCCCCTCGAGGCCGTTCCTCGAGGCTTCGCAAACGCCGAGTTCGGTGACCAGGCCGGTGACGTATTTCGCCGGTGTGACGTCGAAGGCGTAGTTGGCGGCCTGGCTGCCGTCCGGAAGCAGACTGACCTCGCGCAGCACACCTTTGCGATCCAGCCCTCGGACATGACTGACTTCCTCGGGCGCGCGTTCCTCGATGGGAACATGCCCGACACCTTTCTCCATGCCCCAGTCGATGGTCGGGCTGGGCAGGGCGATATAGAAGGGAATGCCGTTGTCGTGTGCCGCCAGCGCCTTCAGATAGGTTCCGATCTTGTTGCAGACATCGCCGTTTGCCGCCGTGCGGTCTGTACCGACAATACACAGGTCAACCATGCCGTTTTGCATCAGGTGCCCACCGGCGTTGTCCACGATAACGCTGTGCGGCACGCTGTGCCCGGCCAGTTCCCAGGCCGTGAGACTGGCACCCTGGTTGCGTGGCCGGGTTTCGTCCACCCAGACATGAAGATCGATGCCCAGATCATGGGCCTTGTAGATCGGGGCGAGGGCCGTTCCCCAGTCGACCGTGGCCAACCAGCCGGCATTGCAGTGGGTCAGGATGTTCAGTCTCTCGCCCGGACGTTTCCGAGCGGCTGCGGCTTGCAGGAGCGAGAGGCCATGAGAGCCTATGGCCTCGTTCAATGCAGCATCCTCGTCACAGATGGCGGCAGCAACTTCGTAGGCCTTCGTGACACGTTCGGCTGCCGGCAGGGGCAACAGGGCCGTTTTCATGCGTTCGAGCGCCCAGTGGAGATTGACCGCTGTGGGGCGCGTGGCCAAGAGCTCCGCTGCAGCCTTGTCAAGGGCCTCGTCGCTGCTGTCCTCGCGCAGAGCCAGGCAGAGGCCATAAGCGGCCGTGGCACCGATCAGGGGGGCGCCACGCACCTGCATGGCAGAGATGGCGTGGGCTGCCTTTTCGAGACTGTCCAGACGGCAGATGACGAACTCGTGAGGCAGGCACGTCTGATCGATGATCTCGACGGACCAGCCGTCCTCGCTCAACCATATACTGCGATAATAGCGATTTCCGACTTTCATGGGTTCAGGCCGTTGCTCGTCATTGCCAGTTGTCGATGAATTTCTGACACTCCGTAAAAATTCGCGCAAGACGGGATCGCGGAGTCGACGGAAGAGGGAGAAATCGTTTGCACGCAGCCGAAGAAAGCTCCTCCAGCGATAAGGAAGCGCTCGAGCGTCTTTACGCCGTGCTGGCCGGGGACGATTCCCAGGATCGGGCCTGTGACGCCATACCCGAGCGGGCCTGTACCTCCGTTCCGGCCAATTTCTTCCTCAACCTCCTGAATGGAGTTTGCACGAAGCTGGCCGAGCAACTGGTCAGTCCCGGTCTGACGCTGCCCTGGCTGTTGACTGCCATCGGGGTTCCGGCTTCGATGGTAGGCTTCCTCTCTCCCATCAAGCAAGTCGGCGCCTTGCTGCCCCAGCTGTTCGTGGCGGCCCGAATCCGTCAGCTCGCCCGTCGCAAGTGGGTCTGGCTCGGGGCTGGGGTGTTCCAGTCTTTCTGCCTGCTGTTGATGATCCCTGCGGTCTTGCTGCTGTCGGATTGGGCTGCCGGATTGACAGTCCTGGGTCTGTTGACACTTTTCAGCATTGCCAGCGGGGCGGGCTCAGTGTCCTTTCAGGATGTCATGGGCAAGACGATTCCCAAGGGGCGGCGCGGCAGGCTGCTGGCCAACCGGGCTGCCTTCGGAGGTGTGCTGACCCTTGCTGCCGGTCTGGGCCTGCGCTTCTTCCTGAACGAAGAGGGAAATGCCGGTCATTATATCCTGTTGCTGGGGACAGCCGCTTTACTTTGGATGGTCGCTGCCTGCCTGTTCGCGGCTATCAGGGAGGTTCCTGGGGAGCAGCAGGGAGGACGCAACGCCATCGAGGAGGCCGGCAAGGGAATGACACTTGTGCGCCAGGTCAATGGCTACCGAAAATACCTTTCGGCGCGCGCCGCCCTGACCTCCGTCGAGGTCGCCATGCCGCTGTTCGTTCTCCATGCCTATCAGAGAGTTTCTGAGGGCATGAGCGCCCTCGCTGTCTTCATTGTATCGGTCGGATTGGCCAGCATCCTGAGCAGTCCGTTCTGGGGCAAGCTCTCAGATCAGACGGCGCGGCGCGTGATGATCCAGGCGGGGGGAATGGGGGTGATTGCCGGTTTCCTGGCTCTGATACTCGGTTGGCTCGGGCCCGAGCAGCTGTCCGTCTACTCCTATGCGCCCGTGTTCTTCCTTCTTGGAATCGCGGAAGCCGGGGCTCGCCTGGGACGCAAGACCTATCTGGTGGATGCAGCCCCGACCGAGGAACGCCCCCTCTATGTTGCCTTCGCAAACAGTGCGATTGGTCTGGTCGCCCTGGTATTGGGGGGATTGGGCATTCTGGCCGACCTGCTGACCCCGGCAAGCGCGCTCGTTGCTTTTATTGTCCTGGCTTTCCTGGGACTGCTGCTGAGCTATGTCATGCCGGAAGCGGACCGCATGGTGGACGATCGATGAACCCTTACGGAAAGACAGGCCGATGGATGTGATGATGGGACTCATGAGTGGCACGTCGCTGGATGGCGTCGACGCTGCCTTGATCGAAACCGATGGAGAGAGATTCGTGCGCTCTCTCGGTTTCGAGACTCTTCCGTATCCGGATGCGTTCAGGATGCGTTTGCGCGGGGTTCTCGAGTGTCCCGACGATACCGCTCTGGCAAAAGACGTCGAGCGCGAGCTGACATTGCGGCATGCGGATGCCGTGCAGCGCTTGCTTGCGAGCACAGGACGAGGGCGAGAGGAAATCCGGGCCATTGGTTTCCATGGACAGACCATCCGGCACGATCCAGACAGACAGCAGACTTGGCAGATGGGCGATGCAGCCTTGTTGAGCCGTGAGACAGGCATGGATGTCGTACACGACTTCCGAACGGCCGATATGCGCGCCGGCGGGCAGGGTGCTCCGTTGGCTCCACTCTATCATGCCGTGAAGGCGGTCCGGTTGCCCAAGCCCCTGGCCGTGCTCAACCTTGGCGGAGTCGGAAATGTCACCTGGGTCGGTCCGGAGGACGGGGACATTCTTGCCTTCGATACGGGGCCGGGCAATGCCCTGATCGATGACTGGGTCTACCGTAACAGCGGGCTGGTCTGTGACCTGGATGGCAAACTGGCTGCCCATGGGCATGTGGATACCGAGGTGTTGCAGGCATTGCTGTCCCACCCCTATTTCCGGGTGGCGCCTCCGAAATCCCTGGACCGCAACAGTTTTGTGGTGGTTGAAAACCTGCAGGGGCTTTCCGCGCAAGACGGAGCCGCTACCCTGACCGCCTTTACGGTAGGTGCCGTGGTTCGGGCACAGGACTTCTTCCCGTCACCGCCCGTACGCTGGCTGGTCTGTGGAGGAGGACGGCACAATCCGGTGCTGATGCAACAGCTTTCCAGCGAGCTTGGCGTTTCAGTCCAGGCGGTCGAGAGCGAAGGCTGGAACGGCGATGCTCTGGAGGCGGAGTGCTTTGCCTATCTTGCGCTGCGCAGCCTTGACGGCAAAGCCCTTTCCCTGCCGTCCACCACCGGGGCTTCGCGACCTGTAAGCGGAGGACGGCTGTATCGTGTAGCAGCAGCCTGAAACGACGACTCCCAGGAGCTAGGAATCCAGTTTTGCGGGGGTTTCGCTGCCGTGCTGAATTCGGGCTATGTAATCTTCGGTTATGCTGTCCAGCTGTTCCAGTTGTCCCTGGAAGAAGTGGTTGGCGCCTTCCACGATGCTGTGCTCGATGGATATATCCCGCTGGTGCGCAAGCTTGTCGACAAGCTTCTTCACCGAGGCTTCGGGAACGATCTCATCGGTCGTACCCTGGACGACAAGCCCGGAGGACGGGCAGGGAGCCAGAAAACTGAAATCGTAAAGGTTGGCCGGGGGTGCCACTGAAATGAAGGACGAGATTTCCGGACGGCGCATCAGGAGCTGCATACCGATCCAGGCACCGAAGGAGAAACCGGCCACCCAGCATGTCGAGGCATTGGTGTTGTACATCTGCAGCCAATCCAATGCAGAGGCCGCGTCGGAAAGTTCTCCCTCGCCGCGATCATAGGCACCCTGGCTGCGCCCTACACCACGGAAGTTGAAGCGCAAAACCGAGAATCCCTGACGCGCGAAGGCATGATAGAGGGTATAGACAATCTTGTTGTTCATTGTCCCCCCATGCTGGGGATGGGGGTGCAGGATCAGGGCAATCGGGGCATTGTCCGCGCTGGCGTGCTGATAGCGGCCTTCCAGCCGTCCAGCCGGACCATTGATGATAACGTCAGGCATGCGTTTGGGTCACCTTGCTGTAAATGCCACATTAAAGTGCGACGAAAATGCGTTATTTCAAGATACCGGTGCCTTGGTTGCCTCCACAGGCTATGCGAAAAGTTGACCAATTTACTCCGGAAGCTTATATGCCGTATCAGGAACGAGCGTGTCGACCGTGACTGCGGCCGGGCCGGAAAATAGCTGACGGGGCGAGCAATGTTCAAGACTTTACGCGCCGAGATAGATGCAACGATGGCCCGTGATCCGGCGGCACGGTCGGTTTTCGAGGTCGCGCTGTGCTATCCCGGGTTTCAGGCCGTCCTGGTCTACAGGCTCGCCCATTGGCTCTGGAACAGGAAACTCAAGCTGGTCGCGCGCTGGTTGTCCCAGTGGGGTCGCTTCCTGACGGGTATCGAGATCCACCCCGGTGCGAGAATTGGCTGCCGCTTCTTCATCGACCACGGTATGGGGGTCGTAATTGGTGAAACTGCGGAGATCGGTGACGACGTGACGCTTTATCACGGCGTTACGCTGGGTGGTGTGGCGCCCAGCGTGGATAGTGAAAGCCAGCGCAATCAAAAGCGTCACCCGACACTGGAGAACGGTGTGATTGTCGGCTCGGGCGCACAGATTCTCGGGCCGATCATCGTCGGGCGAGATGCCCGTGTCGGGGCAAATGCCGTGGTGACGAAGGCCGTACCGGCCAAGACCACCGTGGTCGGGATTCCTGCCAAGTCAATCCAGTCGGCGGATGCCAGAAGCAGCGATGACTTCATGGCCTACGGTACGCCGACTGGAGAAATACCGGATCCCATAGCCCGGGCACTCGAGGGCCTTTTGGACGAAGTGCAAAATCTGCGCGCGCGCGTTGGAGAGCTGGAGAACAGTGAGGGCGAGACTGCGCAGCCTGGTCTCTCCGATGGAGGTGAGACGACCGGACGTGCTGCCGAGACGGGCGAGGAAACCGGAAGTTACAGTGGTAAATGCTGAAGCCTCTTCCTGTATCAGGTTTTGATGAAAGATCCCCTGTATCTCGACTATAACGCGACGGCTCCCCTGCGACCCGAAGCCTTGCGAGCCTATACGGACGCAGCAGGGCAGGCGGGGAATGCCTCGTCGGTGCACAGCTTCGGGCGGGCAAGCCGCAAGATCGTAGAGGAAGCACGTCGCCGTATCGCAGTCTCAATCGATGCGGACCCCGCACAGGTCATCTTCCTCAGTGGGGGGACGGAGGCCAACGCCACAGCATTGGGGAGTGTTATCGACGAGCGCAAGCCGGAGCGACTGCTGGTTTCGGATGTCGAGCACACCTCCGTCCTGCAGGCCTTTCCCGACTTTACACAAACATTGCCAGTGGACTCCCAGGGTCGAGTGACCGCTGATGTTGTCGCAGAGGCTTTGGACGAGACAAATGCAGCCACCCGCGTCTCTGTCATGCTTGCCAATAACGAGACCGGGGTCATCCAGCCCATTCAGGAGATTGCCGAAGCGGTGCATGCACGCGGCGGGCTGCTGCATTGCGATGCCGTGCAGGGGCTTGGCAAGCGTCCGCTGTCGTTCTCCGAGCTGGGAGCGGATATCCTTAGCCTTTCGGCGCACAAGCTGGGGGGGCCACAGGGTGTGGGTGCCCTCGTCCTGAGGAATGGCCTGCATATGGAGGCCTATCTGCGTGGCGGCGGACAGGAGGGTCGGCGGCGCGCGGGTACGGAGAATGTGGCCGGCATCGCGGCCTTTGGTGCGGCTGTCGAGGCTGCCGTCTCGCGGCTCGAGGAGTTTGAGACCCTGCACAAGGCCCATCACAGCATGGAGCAGGAAATCCTGAAAGCAGCCCCCACGGCCACGGTTTTTGGCGCCGAGACGGAGCGCCTGCCGAATACCAGCTGCATTGCCATGCCCGGTGTGTCGGCCGAACTGCAGCTCATGTCCCTTGACCTGGAGGGCATAGCGGTTTCAGCGGGTTCGGCCTGTTCATCGGGAAAGGTCGAACCCTCGCATGTGCTGCGCGCCATGGGGGCAGGGGACTCGCTGTCGGCGAATGCAATACGGGTTTCCAGTGGCTGGGCCAGCAAGCCGGAGGATCTGGAACGTTTTGCCGATGCATGGATCAGGCTATATCAGCGCCAGCATCAAAGCAGCGTGGCCTGATCAATGCACGTGACCCTCGGGTGCGTGATCTGCTATGGCCTGCGGCAAGCGCTGGAGCCCCGCATGAGTGCGGAAGTACAAGGTTGGCCTGGAACGCAGGCTGGTGAGTGAAGGAGTTCAAGCTTTATGCCGAAAGTTGTCTTCATCGAGCGGGATGGCAATCACAAGGAGGTCGAGGCGCCCGTCGGGCTGTCACTGTTGGAGATTGCGCATCGCAACGATGTTGATATCGAAGGTGCCTGTGAAGGCTCACTCGCCTGTTCCACCTGTCACATCATTGTCGACGAGAAGTGGTTCAAGCGTCTGTCGGAGCCGAGCGAGGACGAGGAAGACATGCTGGACCTGGCCTTCGATCTGCAACGGACGTCCAGGCTCGGCTGCCAGATCGTCATGACGGAAGAACTGGACGGCCTGACGGTTCGTCTGCCGGGTGAAACGCGCAACATGCTGCTTGAATAAGACCATGATCCTTGAGCGCTTGAAGGAAAGCTGTCCCGCTGACTGGGATGCCTATGTACGACACCCCTTTGTCGAGAAGCTGGCCCAGGGAACCTTGCCCGAGCCCTCCTTTCGCTATTACCTGATACAGGACTACCTCTTCCTGCTGCATTACAGCCGGGCTCACGCGCTGGCCGTGGTGAAATCCGAGCAGGTGGATGATCTGCGAGAGTCCGCCTTCATGGTAAACCTCCTGCTGAATCACGAAATCGGCCTGCATGTCGATTTCTGTGCACGCTGGGGAATTTCCGAGCAGAGATTACAGGAGACCGAAGAAGCGCCGGCCAACCGTCTCTATACCCGTTATGTCCTGGATCAGGGGATGCAGGGGGATCTTCTGGATCTTCTGGTTGCCTTGACCCCTTGTACTCTCGGCTACGCCGAGATCGGCGCGCGGCTCCTCAAGGATCCGCGGACGGCCCTCGAGGGCAATCCCTATCGCGAGTGGATCGAGCTCTACGGCGGGGAGGAATTCCAGGACGGTGCTCGCAAGGCGGCCGAACAACTGGACCGCGTCGCCCTACGGCGCGGCTTGCCGGAGGAAAGACCGGAAACGTCGACGCGCTGGACGGCACTGAGCCAGAATTTCAGGACAGCCGTGTGCCTGGAGACCGACTTCTGGCAAATGGGGCTCGAGCCTCCGACCTCCTGATGGCCGGGCTCAGTCGGCGAGGCGCCAGTCGCCATCGGCAGTCCGACAGGCTGTACCGTAAATCTCTCGATCCTGGCCCGCGATGACCGCCGTGGTCTTGTACCGGCGGCAATAGCGTTGACCTTTTTCAAGGGTCTCAAGCGGCGTGACGCTGTATTCCACAGGGCCAGCGCCCTGCCAGGCAATACGGCTGTTGTTCGGGGCTTGCTCCAGGCTCTGGGCAACGCAATTCTGGTCGACGCTGTCCATCCACTGACCGATCACGCCGCCAACGAGCACGCCGATGGCGGTTCCGCCGAGGATCGCAACCAAGCGCTCATCCTGGTGATCGACTCGCGATCCGATCACCGCACCGGCTGCACCTCCGAGGGCCCCGCCCAACAGGTCACGATTGCAATGACCGGGATTCAGGGACAGGTAGGGAGAGTAAGCCATTGCCTGCTGTGCGCGGTAGCCGTGGGCAGGCGCCCAAGGTGGCGGAGCAGAGAGTGCAACCGTCGGTCCGAGCATCAGCAGAAGTCCGCCGAAACCCCATTGCAGCAGTCTTGTCCTCATGGCGATGCGCCCGTCAAAATCACTCGACTTCTTCTGCCTGTTCTAACGCAAACAGGGTGCACCTTCAGGCGGCAATTTCAGGGCAGGAGTGTGGCCTTTTCAGACATCCAGCGCTTCGGAGTCTATGAAACGGGCATGTTCCTGGATGAAGGCAAAGCGCAGTTCCGGCTTCTTCCCCATCAGGTGCTCGACGCGTTCCTCGGCTTCCCTGACATCGTTCTCCGGTCCCTCGTACTCGTCGCGGGGGTGAACGACGACACGGAGCAGGCTGCGCTTTCCGGGGGCCATCGTCGTCTCGCGCAACTGCGCCGGGGGCATTTCTCCCAGGCCCTTGAAACGGCTGACTTCGACCTTGCCCTTGTTGTTGAAGACCTCGCGTGTCAGGCGTTCGCGATCTTCCTCGTCGTGCGCATAGATGCTCTTGTCCCCCTGCGTCAGTCGATAGAGGGGAGGCTGGGCTATGTAGAGGCAACCGGCATCGATCAAGCCGCGCATCTCGCGGAAGAAGAAGGTGATCAGCAGGGAGGCGATGTGGGCGCCGTCCACATCGGCATCGGTCATGATGATCACTCGCTCGTAGCGCAGCTTTTCAAGATCGAACTGCCCCCGGGTACCGCATCCCAGGGCCTGGATGATGTCGGAAATTTCCTGGTTGCCCTTTAGCTTCTCCGTCGTGGCACTGGCCACGTTGAGGATCTTTCCGCGCAGGGGCAGAACTGCCTGGGTGTCGCGATTGCGGGCCTGCTTGGCGGACCCTCCGGCCGAGTCGCCTTCCACAAGGAAGATCTCCGTATCTTCGGCCTTGTTGCGTGCGCAGTCGGACAGTTTTCCCGGCAGGCGGCTGCGTCGGTTCGTGGCCGTCTTGCGGTTCTGCTCGCGCTCCTGACGGCGCCTCTGGCGTTCTTCGGCGCGTTCGATCAGGTGTTCCAACAGTTTTCCGGCGCGTTCCGGATCGCCCGACAGCCAGTGATCGAAATGGTCCTTGACCGTGGCTTCGACCAGTCGAGCCGCGTCGGGGGACGCAAGGCGCTCCTTCGTCTGTCCCTGGAACTGTGGGTTCTTGATGAACACGGACAGCAGCAAGGAGGCACCGCCAAGAATATCCTCGGCGGTGATGTTGGTGGCTTTCTTGTTGCTGATCAGTTCGCCATAGGACTTGATGGCCTTGTTCAGCGCCAGGCGAAAGCCCTGTTCGTGGCTGCCGCCGTCCGGGGTGGGGACGGTGTTGCAGTAAGAGGAGATGAAGCCTTCATCCGGGATCGACGGCCAGGTGATTGCCCATTCCACCTTGCCGGCATCGTTGGGAAACTTGCTTTCGCCGCTGAAAGGCGTCGCGACCACGGTCTGCCGGTCATCGATGATGGAAGCGAGAAAATCGTTGAGGCCTCCGGGAAAGTGCAGGCTTTCCTGGTGCGGGGTCTTGTCGTGCTCGCCGAGCAGGGAAGCCTCACAGCTCCAGCGGATTTCCACACCACGGTGCAGGTAGGCCTTGGAGCGGGCCATGCGATAGAGTCGGCCCGGCGAAAAGTGAAGCTCGGTCCCGAAGATCGTGCTGTCCGGTACGAAGGTGATGCTGGTGCCCCGCCGGTTCTGCACGCTGCCCAGGGATTCCAGTTTCCCCTGGGGCTTGCCGGCCGAGTAGCTCTGGCGCCAGAGCTGGCGATCACGTGCCACCTCGACGGTCAGAGACCCTGCCAATGCGTTTACCACGGAAAGCCCCACGCCGTGCAGGCCGCCGGATGTCTGATAGGCCTTGTCGGTGAACTTGGCACCGGAATGCAAGGTCGTCAGGATAACCTCGAGAGCCGAGAGATCCTTGTATTTCGGGTGCGCATCCACGGGAATGCCGCGGCCATTGTCCCGGACCGTGATCTTGTCCTCTCCACTCAGCTCGATCTCGATTCGTGACGCATGGCCGGCGACGGCTTCGTCCATAGCGTTGTCGAGAAGTTCCGCCACCAGATGGTGCAGGGCGCGTTCGTCGGTGCCGCCGATATACATGCCAGGGCGCCGTCGGACGGGCTCTAGTCCTTCAAGAACCTCGATGTCCTTGGCGGAGTAGGAAGTGCTGTCGCTGTCGGTTGTCTGGAATAGATCTGCCATGGGCGCATTATAAGAGGGACTGGCGTGCGTTCAAGAAGATGCGGTAGGCTGACTCCCGACACACTACGAAATATTGAGGGTTTCATGGAAAAGCCTCCCAAAGGAGACCCGGCACTGCGAACGCTGGCCATGCCGGCGGATGCGAATGTAAACGGTGACATCTTCGGCGGCTGGGTCCTGTCTCAAATGGACCTTGCCGGATCCGTCCCGGCCTCCGTGCGGGCGGATGGCCGGATCGCCACCGTGGCCGTCGATGCCATGCGTTTCCACCGTCCGATTCATGTGGGTGATCTGGTGACATGTTATGCCGAGATCATCAAGATCGGACGCACGTCGCTGACGGTTCACATCGATACATGGGCCAAGCGGCAGCGCACCGACGAGGATGTGAAGGTGACCGAAGGCAACTTCGTCTATGTGGCGATCGACGCAGCCGGGACTCCACGCCCGATCCCCGAAGGAAGCTGAAAACGGTCTTCCTTTCCCGCTGTCAGCGATCTTAGCGGAAAATTAAACTTGAGCGACCATAGTGCCTGCCAGGTGCGGAATCCGTGGTGTTTCCGCCGTTTGCAAGAGCAGCCTGAAAAGCGGGAGATCAAGAATGCTGTCGGCTGGTGGCCTGGTAATGGTCGTTTTCATGGTGTTCGGTGGATATCTGCTGGCCGGAGGGAACATGGAGATCGTTCTCAAGGCCTTGCCCCTCGAAATGATGATCATCGGAGGGGCTGCGGTGGGTGCCCTGCTGATCGCCAATGCTGGCAGCATCGTCAAGCAGACGCTTGGCGGAGTAATGCGGGTCTTCAAGGGGCCGCGCTGGCATCGCGATGATTATCGCGATCTGCTCTGCCTGCTCTACGCGCTGACCAAGGTCATGAAGACCAAGGGCGTGGTGGGCCTGGAGCCGCACATCGAGAACCCGGCGGAGAGCAAGATCTTCCAGCAGTTCCCCAAGATCGCCGGGGATCATCATGTCGTGGCCCTGATCTGCGACACCTTGCGTATGGTCACCATGAACCTGGACGACCCGCACCAGGTCGAGGATTACATGGAGCGCCAGTTGGACAAGCACCATCAGGAAGCGCTCAAACCGGCCGAAGCGCTTCAGACCATGGCGGATGGCCTGCCGGCGCTGGGTATCGTGGCGGCGGTGCTGGGGGTGATCAAGACGATGGCCTCCATCGACAAGCCCGTGGACGTACTGGGTGGAATGATCGGTTCGGCCCTGGTGGGAACCTTTCTCGGCGTTTTCATGGCCTATGGTTTCGTCGGCCCGATGGCTTCGCGGCTGAAGCAGATCATCGACGAGGAAGCACAGTTCTATGCCGTAATCCGAGATACGATCACGGCTCACTTGCATGGCCATGCCGCCCAGGTTTCCGTGGAAATCGGCCGCGGCAACGTGCCCAGTCGCATCCAGCCATCCTTCTACGATCTGGAAGAGGCCATCAATGCCATTCCCAACGAGGCGGCGGCCTGATCCCTTCCGGGCAGGAATAACGGACGAAAAAACGGGCCGCTCATTGAGCGGCCCGTTTCGTTCCGACGCTGCGAAGGGCGTCAGGAACTGTAGTACATCTTGTACTCGATCGGATGCGGGGCCTGCTCGAAGGCATAGACCTCTTCCCACTTCAGCTCCATGTACCCCTCGATCTGGTCCTTGTCGAAGACATCGCCGGCCAGCAGGAATTCATGGTCGGCTTCCAGGGCCTCGATGGCCTGGCGCAGAGAGCCGCAGACCGTGGGCACGTCCTTGAGCTCTTCCGGCGGCAGGTCATAGAGGTTCTTGTCCATGGCTTCGCCCGGATGGATCTTGTTCCGGATACCGTCGAGGCCGGCCATCAGCATTGCCGTGAAGGCCAGGTAGGGGTTGGCCGTCGGATCGGGGAAGCGAATCTCCACGCGCTTCGCCTTGGGACCGGCGCCGAAGGGAATGCGGCACGATGCCGAGCGGTTGCGCGAGGAATAGGCCAGTAGCACCGGTGCCTCGAAGCCGGGAACCAGACGCTTGTAGCTGTTGGTGGTCGGGTTGGTGAAGGCGTTGATGGCGCGCGCGTGCTTGATAATGCCGCCGATGTAGTACAGCGCCGTTTCGGACAGGCCGGAATAGCCGTCGCCGGCGAACAGCGGCTTGCCATCCTTCCAGATGGATTGGTGGCAGTGCATACCCGACCCGTTGTCACCATAGACCGGCTTCGGCATGAAGGTCGCTGTTCGGCCGAAAGAATGGGCGACATTGTGCACGACGTACTTGTAGACCTGCATGTTGTCCGCGGTTTTCACAAGCGTGTCGAACTTGATACCCAGTTCGTGCTGCGAGGGGGCCACCTCATGGTGGTGCTTTTCTACCTGCACTCCCATTTCCTTCATCACGCTGACCATCTCGGCACGCAGGTCGGTCCCTGAGTCGACAGGCGGAACCGGGAAGTAGCCGCCCTTGATGGGCGGGCGGTGACCCAGGTTGCCTTCCTCCATCTCCGTTCCGGACATGTAGGGGCCTTCCTCGCTGCTGAAGCGGAAGAAGGAGTGATGCATGTCGACGGCAAAACGGACATCGTCGAAGACGAAGAACTCTGCTTCCGGACCGAAGACGGCGGTGTCCCCGATGCCGCTGGAGGCCATGTAGGCCAGCGCCTTCTTGGCCGTCGTGCGCGGATCACGGTTGTAGGGCTGGCCGGTGACAGGATCGAGGATATCGCAGAAGAGAATAAGCTGGGGCTGGGCGGCGAAGGGATCCATGACGGCCGAAGTCAGGTCCGGCTTCAGGTTCATGTCGGACTCGTTGATTTCCTTCCAGCCTGCGATCGAGGAGCCATCGAACATGACACCTTCGCTAAGCAGTTCCTCGTCAACCGTATCCACATGCTGGGCAACGTGCTGCCACTTGCCGCGCGGGTCGGTGAAGCGGAAGTCGACGTAGACCACGTCGTTATCCTTGATCATCTGGAGAACGGTCTTTGCATCGGACATTGCGTCTGCGTCCTTTCTGTCTCTGCTCTGTGATTTATGTGTTTATGATGAGTGCCCGTTTCTGGCGGGGTTAAGACGTCTTAGACAGCCTCCGCGCCGCGCTCGCCGGTACGAATGCGAATGACTTCGTCAACGGAGCTGACGAAAATCTTGCCGTCGCCGATCCGGCCGGTGCGGGCCGTCTCTGTAATGGCGTCAACAGCGCGTTCCACCAGGTTGTCGTCGACCACGACCTCGATTTTGACCTTTGGCAGGAAATCGACGACGTACTCGGCACCACGGTAGAGTTCGGTATGGCCTTTCTGACGGCCGAACCCCTTGGCTTCGGTGACTGTAATCCCCTTGATACCGACTTCGTGAAGGGCTTCTTTCACCTCATCGAGTTTGAAGGGCTTAATAATGGCTTCGACTTTCTTCATGGCTCTCTTCACTGTTCGTTCGTGTGGTTAGGGATAACGCACCGTTCCCACTTTCTCTCATAAGCAGGAGGCGTGCCAGTTTCCGGCGAACCTCAAAACCGGTGCTTTTCGAACACCTGCCTGTTTGGCCGGCAAAGTAATATGCCTACGAACAAGGCAGATTGCCCAAACTTTCATCATGTCGCAAAAACAGATTTCCGTTCTGCTTGTGAAGCTATGAAGCCGATGCGGCCTGTGGCCGTCGCTCGGTTAGGTAGTTTGCGATACGCTCCAGCGCGATCTCGATGTTCTCCAGGCTGTTGGCATAGGACAGCCTCAGGAAGCCTTCTCCGTTTGCCCCGAAGGATGTGCCCGCAATGGCGGCCACCCCGGCTTCTTCCAGCAGTCCTTCCTCAAGCTGTTTCGCCGTGAAGCCGGTTCCGGAGATGTTCGGGAAGGCATAGAAGGCGCCTCCGGGCTCGACACAGGACACTCCCTCGATTCGGTTCAGGCCCTCGACAATCGCCTTGCGTCTCTGGTCGAAAGCCAGCCGCATCCGCTCGACGTCTTCCTGGGGGCCCGTCAATGCTGCAAGGCCGGCGTGCTGCGCGGCAGCGTTGACGCAGGAATAGGAATTGACGGCCAGACGCGCCATCTTCCCGACCAGCGCCTCGGGCCAGTATGAATAGCCTAGGCGCCAGCCTGTCATCGCATAGGTCTTGCTCCAGCCGTCCAGCAGGATGATCCGTTCCGAGAGCGAAGGGTAAGCCAGCAAGCTGGCATGCCGATGCTCTCCATAGAGGATACGGCTATAGATCTCGTCACAGAGCAGGGTGACCTGGGGATGGGCCTCGAGGCCCTCGGCCAGGCGATGCAGCTCTTCAGGCGCCACTACGCCGCCGGTCGGATTGGCCGGACTGTTCAGGATGACCAGTCGGGTGCGATCGGTGATGAGTGACAGCAGGTCCTCGGCCTTGAAGCCGAAGGCATCCTCTTCCTTCAGCATCAATGGAACGGCAGTTGCGCCCGTGTAGTTGATGAGGGACTCGTAGATCGGAAAGCTGGGGTTCGGGTACACGATCTCAGCACCTGGCTCTCCAAAAGCCGTGATGGCGAAGAACATGGTGACCTTGCCCCCCGGAACGATCAAAACGCGATCAGGATCCAGCGGCCTGCCGGCGCGAGGCTCCAGTTCTGCTGCCACGGCTTCCCGCAGTTCAGGAATGCCATTGGCCGGCGTGTAGCCGTGATGCCCATCGCGCAGGGCCTTGATCGCTGCCTCGACGATATGAGGGGGGGTGGGGAAGTCCGGTTGTCCGATTCCGAGATTGATCATGGAGTGGCCCTGGGCCGCGAGGGCATTAGCCCGGGCCAGGACTTCGAAAGCGGTTTCGGTTCCGAGGCGATTCAGCGCATCAACAGTCTTCACCTTGAAGTCTCCCAGATTTGACGTTGACCCATTCTATTCAGAGGAGGCCCGAGAATTAAAGCCGTTGTACTTGACGCCGCCGAGAGCTGAGGGGTAAACACACTCAACGTTCCGCTAGGGGCGGAGCTCCCGGTGGTGGCTGTAGCTCAGTTGGTTAGAGCGCCAGGTTGTGGTCCTGGAGGCCGTGGGTTCAAATCCCATCAGCCACCCCATATCTTCTCGAACATCATTCCCGCCAAAGCAGAAATCCGGTTCCGATGCGCTCACGGACGCACCTCTCGTCTTGCCGCTGTTTACAGGTGCCGATAAGGTCACAGGCACGATTCAAGAATGCGGGAGTCCCTTAACGTGTCCATTCAGATTCACGGCGTTGCGTGTGCTGCTGTGACGGCCATCGCGTTGCTCTGCGCCCCCGCCGTATCCGCACAGGATGCAGGGGAGGGATATGAGGCCGGGGTCGCGGCTTTCGAGGCGGAGAACTACGAGCGGGCGAAGGAGATCCTGTTGCCTCTTGCCGAGGCAGGAGATGCGCAGGCCCAGTACGCGCTGGCAAAGCTCTACGAGAATGGTGGCGATGGTGTCATGCGCAGCCTTACGAAGGCGGCGGACTGGTATCGACTGGCCGCTGAATCCGGGCTGGCGGATGCACAGAACAATCTGGCATTGCTCTATATCCAGGGACATGGCGCGCCGCGCAGTGAAGAAAGAGCATTCGAACTGTGGCTCGACGCTGCGCGCAACGGGCACCGACAGGCCCAGTACAATGTCGCGCTCGCCTACTACCAGGGTACCGGTACCGACCAGGACCAGGCCGAGGCCGCGGAATGGTTCCGCAAGGGGGCGGCAAGCGGCTTGGCCGAATCCCAGTTCGCGCTGGCCGAGATGTATCGCCTCGGGGTCAGTGTCGACGAGAATCCCGGCCGGGCACTCTACTGGTATGAGCGGGCGCTCGAGCAGGGGCATGAGCGCGCGGAAGCAGAGGCTGAGAAGCTGCAGACAGCAGGCATTGCCAGCGATGCACCAGACGAGCTTCCGCAATCCGTTGAGCCGTCTCTAACTGAGCCGGCCGAGGTCGCCGAGCCAGAAGCGCCTGTCGAGGAAACCGATGCAAGTCCCGCTGCTCCGGAGGAAACGGAGGCGGTTGAGGATGAGGCGCGAGAGGTTGATGACAGCACTGCCGAAAGCGAGACAGCGGAGGCTGAGGACAGCCGTGATACGCTCGGAGGTGATCAGGCTTCCGCACCACAGGGCGAGACCTCGGCACGCGACCTGTTTCCGCTAGATTCCGCTCTTCAGGAGGATCCGGAACAGACCCGCGACGTAAAAAAAAACGGTGATTCCGGAGTAAAGCGGGAAAAGGACCCCACTGGTGCAGTGGAACTATACCCTGAACGAATGAATCGCCTTGCCCGAAGCAGAGCCGAGTCTGCAGCCGCAGCCAAGGAGGCAGAGAAGGCAGACGAGGCAGACGAGGCAGAGGCCAGGGACGCTGAAGAGAATGGCGTGGCCTCTGAAGAACAGGCGGCCGCAGGCTCGATTTCAGGTGATGCTCTTTCCGAAATGAAAGCCGACCCCCTCTATGAGGGCGCTGGCGAGGCGGCGGCTGAGGACGAAAGCGAGGAGGCGGACGCCAGGGAACCGGAGCAGGACGCCGGCGAAGTTCAGGAAGGCTCGCAAGAAATGGCTTCGGCTGAAACGGAGACCGACACTCCGGACAATGATCAGAACACGGACCAGGCAGCAAGCCGGGACGGGGACTTTGCGCTCTGGCTGGGCTCCATGAGAACGGAGGACGGCGCACGCCGTCTGTGGAACGAGGCACGTGCACGGCACGAAGCACAGTTGGATGGACTGTCCTACGACACGCGCGAAATCGAAACGGATGATGGCGTGTTCCTGAGGGTATTGGCCGTAGGCTACGAGACCCGTGCTGCAGGGCAGGAAAGCTGCGAGGCGATCACGGCCACCGACAGTGAGGCCTTCTGTCGGGTCGTCACTCGGCAATGACCCATACTGTGGCAGGACCGAAATGACGGCGGATGCTCAAATGCTGCCCAGTAGCGCGATGTGCAACTGCCTGCTTTCCGTGGCGGAACTCTATCGGGCCGATCAGGCTGCCGTGCAATGTGGCGTATCGTCTCGTGAACTCATGGAAAACGCGGGCGCAGCCGTCAGTCGGGCCATCTTCGAGAACTGGTCACCACGGCGGACGCTCGTATTGTGCGGACCGGGAAACAATGGCGGAGATGGTTATGTGATTGCCCGTCACCTGGCGGCAGCAGGTTGGCCTGTTCAGGTCGCCGCGCTGGGGCAGGCGGGCAAGCTGCCACCGGATGCTGCGTGGCATGCCGGCCTCTGGGAGGGCGACGTGCAGCCGCTCGGTGAGGCAGACCCCGCGGAGGCGGACATAGTGGTGGATGCGCTCTTCGGGGCCGGTCTTTCGCGCCCGCTGGAGGGCGAGGTGGCAAACCTCGTATTGCGTGTCAATCGACTGGATCGGCCTGTGGTTTGCGTCGATGTGCCCAGCGGCATTGCCGGGGACAGCGGCCAAGCTGTCGGTTCCGTCGCCGTTCGCGGAAGCTTGACTGTGACCTTCTTTCGCAAGAAGCCGGCCCATCTGCTGTTTCCGGGGCGCGGGCACTGCGGAAAGGTGCGCCTGGCGGACATCGGAATACCCGAAAAGGTACTTGAGCGTTTTGCTCCACGTCTCTGGGAGAACGGTCCCGAGCTATGGCTTGAGAATTGGCCCTGGCGGCAGCCGGAGGATCACAAGTATCATGCAGGACATACGCTGCTGTTGGGCGGCGAGGCGATGACGGGTGCGGTGCGGCTGGCGGCGCGCGGTACGTTGCGGATCGGCAGCGGGCTGGTCAGCATAGCCGCGCCGCGAGGCGCCGGCCTCGTCTATCGCAGCGACAGTCCAAGCCTGATTGTGCGGGACTGCGATGACACGCAGGAATTGCGCGGTTTGCTCGAGGCCGGCCGCTTTACCGCGGCGGCGGCAGGGCCGGGCCTGGGTATGACTCCGCAGAGCCGACAGCAGATCGAGGTTCTCCTGGAAACCGGTTGGCCGCTGGTGCTGGATGCGGACGCTCTGACAAGCTTTTCCGAGGAACCAAGGGGTCTGTTCGACCTCTGCAGCAGCCGCGTGGTGCTCACACCGCATGACGGGGAGTTCCGCAGGCTTTTTGCGGATCCTGGCGGCAGCCGCGTTGCACGAGCCCGTCAGGCCGCCGAGACGTCTGGTGCGGTCGTCCTGCTTAAGGGGCCGGACACCGTTGTGGCAGCTCCAGATGGGCGGGCCGTGGTCAACGGCAACGCACCTGCGGAATTGGCCACGGCTGGCAGCGGAGATGTGCTCACCGGAATGATTGCCGGACTGCTGGCGCAAGGAATGCCGGCATTCCAGGCCGCCGCGGCAGCTATCTGGGTACATGCCGAGGCGGCGCAATCGGTGGGATCGGGCCTGATCTCGGAGGATATTCCCTTCAGGATTCCGCAGGTATTGAACCTTTTACGGAACAGGAACAGGAAATTAACGAATTCTCAACGCTTTGAGGAAGAGTGTTAGAGGCAAGGAAATACCCTTTATTCCAAACCCCTGACCAGAAAGGGAGGAGGGCACAAGATGAGCTTGATGGGTTTTCGTTCCTCGCGCCGCCTGAAGGCAAGCGATATTGAAGCCGGTTCGACCTTCCGCTCCCAGCCTGCCAACGGTGTGGTCGAAACCGCCCGCGTCCTCTCGATCATGCAGGATCGCATGGGGATCGATCACGTACGTTTCCAGATCAAGGTCCAGCAGAAATCCTATGACTGGTTCGAAGACCACCGGACTCTGAACATGACGTCCTTCATGGAGCGCTTTCCCGTGCGCCATGACCTGGAAACCGCCTGAGAGCTGTCTGGCGCAACGGTCATAGACACTGTTTTCTTTTGCACGCCACGCCTGCCTGTGGTCCCGTAGGTTCTGAAGAGAACCGATCGGCCAGGGTACCAGGCGAACCATGAGTGCAGACACAGCGAGCTCGAACAGACTCCCGCAACAGCATAACCGGCAGCGCCCGGAGCCGGCGGACAGGCTTGCCAGCCTGGATGCCCTCAGCCAGAAGGTCCTCTGGCTTTCCAGCTGGATGATTCACAACGCCAATCATCTTCGCCCCAGCCGAGATGGCCTGAAGGTGGGAGGGCACCAGGCTTCCTGTGCCTCCCTGGTCAACCTGATGACCGCGCTCTATTTCGAGGTGCTGGAACCTGATGACCGCATTGCGGTCAAGCCCCACGCCAGTCCCGTCTTCCATGCCATACAGTACCTCCTGGGCAATCAGGACGTGGAGAGCCTCAAGACGTTCAGGGGGTTTGGCGGAACACAGTCCTATCCTTCGCGGACCAAGGACAGGGATGACGTGGACTTCTCGACCGGTTCGGTTGGGCTGGGCGTTGCCATGAGTTCCTTCGCCAGTCTGGTCCAGGACTATCTGGACATGAAGCAGCTCCTGCCGAAGGAGGTGAAGCGCGGGCGCATGGTAGCCCTTGTCGGGGATGCCGAGTTGGACGAGGGGAATGTCTACGAGGCGCTTCTCGAAGGCTGGAAGCATGACATCCGGGATGTCTGGTGGATCATCGACTACAACAGGCAGAGCCTCGATTCCGTGGTCACGGATCGCCTCTTCGGGCAGATCGACCAGCTGTTCAAGACCATGGGCTGGCGTGTGGTCACCCTGAAATACGGCAAGAAGCTTGAGGCGGTCTTCCGGAAGCCGGGAGGCGAGGCGCTCAGGCGCTGGATCGACGATTGCCCCAACTCCCTGTACTCGGCACTGGTCTTCAAGGGGGGTGACGGCTGGCGCCAACACCTGTTGGCCGACCTGGGCGATGAGCCGGGAATTCGCGAGCTGCTGGAGTCCCTGGATGACGACGCGCTCTGCGACCTGATGACCAACCTGGCCGGCCACGATCTGGAAACGGTCCTGGAGGCCTTCCATGCCATCGACGATGACCGGCCCACCTGCTTCATCGCATATACCATCAAGGGGTTTGGGCTTCCGTTCGCGGGGCACAAGGACAATCACGCCGGCCTCATGAACCTGGATCAGATGGCCCTGTTCCAGGAACGCCAGAAGGTTCCTGAAGGTCGGGAATGGGATCTCTTCGCGGGACTTGATCTGCCGGCGGAGGAACTCAGGGCTTTCCTGGACTCCGTTCCGTTCAACAAGCGCGGGACACGCCGTTATTCCGCCCCGCGTATCGAGATTCCGAAGGATGCGATCGCCGTTTCGGGGGAGCGTCTCTCGACCCAGGAGGGCTTCGGAAAGATCCTGGCCGACTTGGCTCGCAGCGAAACGGAACTGGCGGATCGTATCGTGACCACGTCACCGGACGTCACGGTCTCGACCAATCTGGGCGGCTGGGTGAATCGTCGCGGCATCTTTGATCGCCATGATCGCGAAGACATCTTCAAGGAAGAAAAGGTGGTTTCCGCCCAGCGCTGGGCCATGTCTCCGCAGGGCCAGCATATAGAACTGGGAATCGCCGAGAACAATCTCTTCATCCTGTTGTCGGCCCTGGGGCTGAGCCACAGCCTGTTCGGCAGTCGGCTGTTTCCCATAGGCACACTCTATGACCCCTTCATTCAGCGTGGTCTCGATTCCCTCAATTACGCCTGCTATCAGGACTCGCGCTTCATCATTGCCGGTACGCCTTCCGGGATCACGCTGGCGCCCGAGGGTGGTGCGCATCAATCCGTTTCCACGCCGCTGATCGGCATGGCCCAGGATGGCCTGGCCTCCTTCGAACCCGCCTATGCCGATGAGCTGGCGGCCATCCTGCGCTGGTCCCTGGACTATCTGCAGCGCGATGGCGAGGAGACCACGGCGGAGACGGTGGGTCGGAAGAGCTGGCTGCGCGATGAAACCGGGGGTTCGGTCTACCTGCGCCTGTCCACGCGCAGCCTTCAGCAGCCGGATCGCGAGATGACGCCCGAGCTGCACGAGAACATCATCCGCGGCGGCTATTGGCTGGAGCTGCCCGAAAAGAACAGTGAACTGGTGATTGCCTTCAGCGGTGCCGTGGCACCGGAGGCTCGTGCGGCGTGGGAGAGCCTGAAGGAAGAGGTGCCCGGTCTCGGATTGCTCTGCGTGACCTCTGCCGATCGACTCAACGCCGATTGGTTGGCTGCGGAGCGGGCGCGCCAGCAAGGCCATTCTGATGCGCGTGCCCACGTCGAGGACCTCCTCGCGCCGCTGGCCAGCGATGCCGCTCTGGTCACCATACTGGACGGTCACCCGGCCACCCTGGGCTGGCTGGGTTCGGTGCGCGGCCACAGGGTGCAGGCCCTGGGTGTTGAGCATTTCGGCCAGTCGGGCGACATTGCCGACCTCTATCGATACTATGGGCTGGACGAGGACGCCTTGATCGATGCCTGCGCTGCGGCCTTGCTGTCCCGCCGGCGTGGCAGTTGAGTGCCTTTCTTCGGCTGTCCTTGTTCGCGGGAAAACAGATGTGCTATAGACCGCCGACCGCGGTGGGCGGACAGCCCGCCGGGTTTGGCCTGGCGGGCGTGGCGGAACTGGTAGACGCGCTGGTTTTAGGTACCAGTGGGGAAACCCGTGGGGGTTCAAATCCCTCCGCCCGCACCAACCTGTTGGGTCAGACTTCCATCCAATTCATCAAGAGGCCTCTTTTTTCATGCAGGTAACCGAGACAAGCGCCGACGGCCTGAAACGGGAATACAAGGTTGTCCTGAGCGCCGCCGATATAGAAGAAAAGGTTCAGGCTCGCCTGGAGCAGCTGAAGGACGAAGTGAAGCTGCCGGGTTTCCGTCCGGGAAAGGTGCCGGAAAGTCTCCTGCGCAAGCGCTATGGTCAGTCCGTGATGGGCGAAGTGCTCGAGAAGGCAGTCAATGACTCCTCGCAGCAGGCGCTGACAGAGCGCAACCTGCGTCCGGCCACGCAGCCGCAGATCGAGATCACCTCCTACGACGAGGGACAGGACCTGGAGTACAGCATCAAGCTGGAGCTCATGCCCGAGATCGAGCCGGCCGATTTCTCGAAGATCTCCCTGGAACGGCTCAAGGTCGAGGTTCCCGAGGACGAGATCGAGGAAGCGCTGGGCCGACTTGCCGAACAGCAGAAGGCGACCGCACCTCTCGAGGAGGACCGTCCAGCCCAGTCAGGCGACGTCCTGGTGATCGACTTCAAGGGGTCCGTGAATGGAGAAACCCTACCGGGCATGGAGACCGAAGACCACCATCTGGAACTCGGAAGCAACGCCTTCATCGGCGACTTCGAAGACCAGTTGATCGGCAAGAACAAGGGCGATGACGCCGAGGTCAAGGTGACCTTTCCGGAAGCATACGGAAACGAGGCGCTGGCTGGCCAGGAGGCCGTGTTCCAGGTCAAGATCAAGGACATACTCCAGGCATCGCCGGCCAAGATCGACGATGAACTGGCCAAGAGCTACGGCGCGGAGAACCTGGATGATCTCAAGGCCAAGCTGCGCGAGCACCTGGGCGGGGAATACCATTCTCTCTCGCGCACGCTGGTAAAGCGCCAGTTGCTCGACGAACTCGCCGAGCGGCACGATTTCGAGGTCCCCGAGGGCCTGGTCGAAATGGAGTTCGAGGCCATCTGGAACCGGCTGCAGCAGGACAAGGAAGCCGGGAACCTGGATCCCGAGGATGCCGAGAAGGACGAGGAAACCCTCAAGGGCGAATACCGCGCGATCGCGGAGCGCCGTGTCCGACTGGGGCTGCTGCTGTCCGAGGTCGGCCGGATAAACGAGATCGACGTGGCCCAGGAGGAACTGCAACAGGCCTTGATTCAGGAAGCGCAGCGCTATCCTGGGCGTGAGCAGGAAGTCTTTGAGTACTATCAGAAGAATCCGCAATCCATCGCCAACCTGCGCGGCCCGCTGCTCGAAGAGAAGGTCGTCGACCATATCCTCGAACAGGCCGAGGTTGCCGAGCGCGAGGTGACCCCGGAGCAGCTGCGCGAGGAATTCGACAATCAGGATTCGCCCGAGAAGACCGAGAAGTCCAAGGCCACAAAATCCAAGGGCGGCGCGTCTTCGGACAATAAGGAAGCGGCCTCGGAGGACAGCAAGAAGTCATCTTCTTCAAAGGCCAAGTCCACCGCGAAGAAGGGCGACTCCGAGGAGGGCGCCACGGCGGGTGCGGATACCGGCAAGACCGCGTCGTCCAGCAAGAAGGCGAGTGGTTCGAAGGCGTCGAGCTCCAAGGCTTCGGGTGAGGGCGGCAAGTCGGCTGGTTCCAAGTCCACGGCTTCCAAGTCATCGACTTCCAAGTCCACGACAGCCAAGTCTTCGAGTTCGAAGTCGACATCAACGAAAAAGACAGCTTCGAAAGACGCTTGAAGCGCTTGAAATAGCGGACGCAAAAGGGGAGGCTGCACCCATCTCTGCGGTGCGGCCTCCCTTTGTTGTTCGCAGAGCAGATACCCTGATTGATGAACGTTGACCGGAAGGTGCTGTAGCGATGAGCGATCCTCAGGACATTTACATGAATACGCTTGTTCCCATGGTTGTCGAGCAGACGAACCGCGGAGAACGCGCCTTCGATATCTATTCCCGACTGCTGAAAGAGCGGATCATCTTCGTGACCGGGCCGATCAATGATGCCGTGTCCACGCTGGTTTGCGCGCAGCTGCTTTTCCTTGAATCCGAGAATCCGACCAAGGACATCGCGATCTATATCAATTCGCCGGGCGGTGTCGTGTCCTCCGGATTCGCAATGTACGACACGATGCAGTACATCCGACCCGACATCTCGACCGTCTGTGTCGGCCAGGCAGCGTCTGCGGGATCCCTGCTGCTGATCGCCGGGGCGCCGGGCAAGCGTTATGCGCTGCCCAACTCGAAGATCATGATTCACCAGCCTTCCGGCGGTTTCCAGGGGCAGGCGACGGACATCGAGATTCACGCCAAGGAGATTCTGGCGGTTCGCGCGCGTCTCAACGAGATCTACGCGCATCACACGGGCCAGCCCCTGGAAACGGTGGAGCAGGCGATGGAGCGCGATCGTTTCATGGCGCCGGAGGAAGCCAAGGCGTTCGGCATCATTGACGATGTGGTCACGCAGCGCGAAGTGCCGCAGGAAGCGGCCAGCGAGAAATCGGGTGAAGAGAAATCCGACGAAACCTGATGTCAGTTTCGCTCTTCACAAGCCGGATTCAGAAACCACGTTAATTGTTTGGATAGACGGATAGGCCTATGCTTGGATCAAAAGGGGTGCGCCGGCTTCGCTTTTTTTGACGTTGTGTGCCAGGCGCGCGTCTGTCTAACATGATTGAGTTGAAGAGAGACGCAAAACGGTTGATATGAGTAAATCCAGCGGCACAGATTCCAAGAATACCCTCTACTGCTCCTTCTGCGGAAAGAGCCAGCATGAGGTGCGAAAACTCATCGCGGGACCTACGGTCTTCATCTGCGACGAGTGTGTCGAGTTGTGCATGGACATTATCCGTGAGGAACACAAGTCGACGCTGGTCAAGTCGCGGGATGGCGTGCCGACGCCGGGAGATATCTCGGAGGTGCTCGATGATTATGTGATCGGGCAGGACCACGCGAAGCGCGTTCTTTCCGTCGCAGTCCACAATCACTACAAGCGTCTGGCGCACAGCCAGAAAAGTGGTGATGTGGAGCTGACCAAGTCCAACATCATGCTGATCGGGCCGACGGGCTGCGGCAAGACGCTGCTGGCCCAGACGCTGGCGCGCATCCTGGACGTGCCCTTCACCATGGCGGATGCCACCACGCTGACGGAGGCCGGTTATGTCGGCGAGGATGTCGAGAACATCATCCTGAAGCTGCTGCAGGCGTCCGACTACAACGTGGAACGGGCCCAGCGCGGCATCGTCTACATCGACGAGGTCGACAAGATCAGCCGCAAATCCGACAATCCCTCGATCACGCGGGATGTCTCTGGCGAAGGTGTGCAGCAGGCCCTGCTGAAGATCATGGAGGGAACGGTCGCCTCCGTGCCGCCTCAGGGTGGACGCAAGCATCCGCAGCAGGAGTTCCTGCAGGTGGACACGACCAACATCCTGTTCATCTGCGGCGGTGCGTTCGCTGGCCTGGAGAAGATCATCAGCGAGCGGGGGCGTGGTTCGGCCATGGGCTTCGGGGCCGATGTAAAGGCGCCGGACGAGCGGTCGACCGGGGCTATTCTGCATGACGTTGAGCCGGAAGACCTCTTGAAATTCGGCCTCATCCCCGAGTTTGTCGGCCGCCTGCCGGTTGTCGCAACGCTCGAGGACCTGGGCGAGGACGCCCTGATCGACATCCTGACCAAGCCGAAGAATGCCCTGGTCAAGCAGTATCAGCGCCTGTTCGACATGGAGGATGTCAGTCTCCAGTTCACCGAAGATGCCCTGAGGGGCATCGCGGACAAGGCCATCAAGCGAAAGACCGGCGCACGTGGGCTGCGCTCGATCATGGAGGGCATCCTTCTGGACCCCATGTACGACCTGCCTGGACTTGAGGATGTCGAGGAGATCGTCATCAATCGTGAAGTGGTCGATGGACGCGGCAAGCCGTTGTACATCTATGCGGATCGTCGCGAGGATGTCGGTTCGAGCGCATAACAGGGGTGACCTGTTTCTACGGCGGTTTTTTCAAGGCCTTGAACTTGTCTTCTCTCGGCCAATCTGTGGTTCAAAGTGAAACCACCATTATGGCCGTGCTATCAGGCCGCTTGCGGCTGGTGGCACGGAGCTGAAGAGGTAAAATGCTCGACTTATCCAAAGGCAATGTCTTTCCGGTCCTGCCCCTGAGAGACATCGTGGTTTTCCCACACATGATCGTGCCGCTCTTTGTAGGGCGCGACAAATCCGTTCGTGCACTTGAAGACGTGACGAAGGACGACAAACAGATCCTGCTTGTCACCCAGAAGAATGCGTCCCAGGACGATCCCACTCCATCCGATATCTATGCGACGGGGACGATCGGGACCGTTCTGCAATTGCTGAAACTGCCCGATGGGACTGTGAAGGTTCTCGTCGAAGGTGGCCAGCGCGCCAAGATCTCGCATTTCACGGAGAACGCGGATTTCTTCGAAGCCGCCGCCGATCCCATCGAGGAAGACGGCGAGAAGGACAAGGAGAGCGAGGCCCTCTCCCGCACGGTGGTCAGCCAGTTCGAGCAGTATATCAAGCTCAACAAGAAGATTCCGCCGGAAGTCCTCGTGTCCGTGAATCAGATCGAGGAACCCAGCAAGCTGGCCGATACGATCGCCTCGCATCTGTCCTTGAAGATTCCGGACAAGCAGGAACTGCTCGAGACTCCGGGCATCAGCGACCGGCTGGAAAAGGTCTATGCTTTCATGGAAAGCGAGATCGGCGTCCTGCAGGTGGAAAAGCGCATCCGCAACCGGGTCAAGCGTCAGATGGAGAAGACGCAGCGCGAGTACTACCTGAATGAGCAGATGAAGGCCATTCAGAAGGAGCTTGGCGAAGGCGAGGACGGCCGTGACGAGATGGCCGAGCTCGAGGAGAAGATCCGCAAGACCAAGCTCAGCAAGGAAGCGCGCGAGAAGTGCCAGGCGGAATTGAAGAAGCTCAAGAACATGAGCCCCATGTCCGCGGAAGCCACGGTGGTGCGCAACTATCTGGACTGGATGGTGTCCATTCCCTGGAAGAAGCCGACCCGGGCGAAGATCGACCTGGATCGCGCTCAGGAGATCCTGGATCGCGACCACTATGCCCTGGACAAGGTCAAGGAGCGCATCCTGGAGTACCTGGCCGTCCAGCAGCGCATGAAGAAGGTCAAGGGACCGATTCTCTGCCTGGTCGGTCCTCCGGGTGTCGGCAAGACCTCGCTCGGCAAGTCCGTGGCCACCTCGACCCGGCGCAATTTCGTGCGCATGAGCCTGGGTGGCGTGCGTGACGAAGCGGAAATTCGCGGTCACCGTCGGACCTATATCGGGTCCATGCCCGGCAAGATCATCCAGGGCATGAAGAAGGCCAAGTCCTCCAATCCGCTGTTCCTCCTGGACGAGGTGGACAAGCTGGGCGCCGACTGGAGGGGTGATCCTTCGTCCGCCTTGCTGGAGGTTCTGGATCCGGAGCAGAACAACTCCTTCAACGACCACTATCTCGAGGTCGATTACGATCTGTCGGACGTCATGTTCCTGACGACGGCCAATACGCTGCGCATGCCGCAGCCCCTGCTGGACCGCATGGAGGTTATCCGCATTCCCGGGTATACCGAAGACGAGAAACTCGAGATCAGCCGGCGGCATCTGTTGCCGAAGCAGTTCGAGGTTCATGGAATCAAGGAAGGCGAGTGGAGTATTACGGACGACGCCCTGCGCAGTCTGATCCGCCACTACACCCGTGAGGCCGGTGTCCGGAACCTGGAACGCGAACTGGCTGGCTTGTTGCGCAAGGCGGTCAAGGAAGTCGCCATGACCGACAAGAAGGTCATCGAGGTGACGACCGACAACCTTGGTGACTATGCCGGCGTGCGGCGCTATCGCTATGGTGCGGCAGACGAAGAAGACCAGGTGGGTGTCGCCACTGGCCTGGCTTGGACGGAAGTCGGCGGTGAATTGCTGAATATCGAGGCGGTCACCGTGCGCGGCAAGGGCAAGGTGGTGTCCACCGGAACGCTCGGTGACGTCATGAAGGAATCCATCCAGGCGTCCGAATCCTATGTGAAGAGCCGTGCCGCGGAGTTTGGCATCAAGCCGACGATCTTCGAAAAGAAGGATATCCACGTCCACGTGCCGGAAGGTGCAACGCCCAAGGATGGACCTTCGGCCGGCGTGGCCATGGTCACGGCGATTGTCTCTATGCTCTCGGGCGTGCCCGTCCGTCATGACGTTGCTATGACGGGTGAGGTGACACTGCGTGGGCACGTGCTGCCCATCGGCGGCTTGAAGGAGAAGCTTCTGGCGGCCCTGCGCGGCAACATCAAGACGGTCCTGATCCCTCAGGAGAACGAGAAGGACCTTGCCGATGTTCCGGACAACGTGAAGCGGGACCTGACCATCATCTCCTGCAAGACGGTGGACGAGATTCTCGAGCATGCCATGGCCGGCAAGCTGACCCCGATCGAATGGGTCGACTCGGACGACGTCGATCCCGTGGCACACAAGGCCACCGAGGAAGGGTTAGGAGACCAGCTGACACACTAAACTGCACATTGCAGCATAAAGTTGCATAAAATCTGCTGAAAGCTTTAAAAGTATCTGGACGGAGCGTGTCATATCGAGGCACGCTCCGTTTTTTTCGCGTCAAAACCGGCGGCAACTGCGGCTTTCCACATTGACGTGGCGTATTGGCGCTGTTTAGAGTGCCAAACTACCTAAGCGACATTACCTTAGGATTTCACAGATCACCGAAGGGGGGTTAAGTGAACAAGAACGATCTCGTGGCTTCCGTAGCCGACAACACCGGCCTGTCGAAAGCCGACAGCGCCAAGGCTATCGACGCCGTATTTGATTCCATTACGGCTGCCCTCAAGAAAGGGGACGAAATCCGCCTGGTCGGTTTCGGCACTTTCATGGTGGCACACCGCGCAGCTTCTGAGGGACGTAACCCGCGCACCGGCGAGAAGATCAAGATCGCCGCGTCCAAACAGCCGAAGTTCAAGGCTGGCAAGGGCCTGAAAGACGCTGTCAACTGATACAACCGTATCATGATCCAGGAAAAACCGGTTATTCGGGAACTTCACCTGAATAACCGGTTTTTTCTTGAGACTTCGGCCTTGAAAGGCCACAAAAGAGTATACGGGCCGCTGCGGGGAACAGTTGCCCATTTCTTTTGGAGCGGGCGGTTAGCTCAGTTGGTAGAGCGCCACGTTTACACCGTGGATGCCGGCGGTTCGAGTCCGTCACCGCCCACCATCATCAAACCTTCTACGCAGGCTCAGGGGCGCTGCATACTGAAGGTTTCCTCGATCACCGCATAATCCATGTAGCCGAGTCGCGAGATCGGCTTGGCATCCGTGATCTTCACGAGCCCATTCGCGTCCACCAGGTGGTCGGCGATGTGTATGCCGACAACCTGACCGAAGACGACGAAGTTGCCTTCGTCCTCCGAGTCGGAGGGCAGTTCCAGGGTCTGGAGGTAACGGCATTCGAGGCTGACCGGCGAGCGCTTGACGCGCGGCGGAGCTACGAGTTCGCTTGCTTCCATCTCGAGACCCGCGAATTCCGGCTCGCTTTCTGTCGGCCCGAGCGCGGCGGAGGTTCGGTTCATCTCCTCTCTCAGGTCCCATGTGGCCAGGTTGGTCACGAATTCTCCGCTGCGTTCGGCATTGTCCTGGCTATCCTTGATGCCGCTTTCGCGGGACTGCCCGTTCGGCGCAAAGAAAACGATGGGCGGTGCGGAGGAAACGGCATTGAAGAAGCTGTAGGGGGCCAGGTTGATGCCCCCCGTGCTGTTGATGGTGGAGATCCAGCCTATGGGCCGGGGCGCGACGATCGCCTTGAAGGGATTGTGGGGCAAACCCGCTTCCTTGTGATGACCGACCTTGTAGAACATGGACTTTCCTGAATGCGATGGATGGTTGGGAGCCGGGACTCGTCCTCTGGGGACTTCAAGCATAGCAGCCATCGGGTAAAAGAGTAACGGGGCCGTTGTCTTGTTCCGGCCTGCAGGCTACCCAATGCAGCCTGTTCATACTGCCGGAAAGACCCGCGCTTCATGCTGCTACAGCTGTTTTCCGTGATTGCGCCCATTCTGGTCTGTGTGTCCCTGGGCTTTGTCTGGGGGCGCAAGGACTGGCCTTTCGACAATTCGCAGATCACGGCCCTGGTGATGTATATCGGTACACCCTGCCTGCTGGTGCGAACCTTCGACCAGACACGCCCGGATCCCGAAGCCTTCGGCGAAATGGCCTTTGCAACGATACTGGTCATGCTGCTGGTTGCGTTCCTGGCTGCGGTGCTTCTCAAGCTGTGCCGGCTTGACCTGCGGGACTTCCTGCCGGCTCTGATTTTTCCGAATACGGGCAATCTGGGGCTACCCTTCATTCTCTTCGCCTTTGGAGAAGCCGGCCTGGCGCTGGCCATCGTCTATTTCACGGTCAATGTGATCGGCCATTTCACGCTGGGGATGACTGTAGCCAGAGGTGCCATTGCCTGGCGTGAACTCTTGCGACTGCCCGTTCTCTATGCGGTGGCCGTGGGCTTGATTCTGATCATCTGGGACCTGCAGCTGCCCGTCTGGATCTCCAACACTGTGGACCTGCTGGGTGGCATGACCATTCCGCTGATGCTGCTGACCCTTGGCGTCTCGCTCTCACGCCTGCCGCTGCAGGGCGTGAAAAGGGGATTGGGGCTTTCCGCCCTGCGTTTGGGAGGCGGCCTCGCAGTGGCGTTGCTGGTCAGCTATCTTCTCGGCCTGCAAGGGCTGGAACGAAATGTCCTGATTCTGCAGTCGTCCATGCCTGTGGCCGTTTATAGCTACCTCTTTGCCGAACGCTTCGGGCGCAGCGCCACCGATGTGGCTGGCATGGTGGTCTTCTCCACCATCATGAGCTTTGTGTTCCTGCCGGTTCTTCTCTGGGCTTTAACTTGAGGGTAGAAAGGGGAGTCACAAAGGAGACACAAGAACGCAAAAAGGCTGCCGGAGGGTTTCCGACAGCCTTTCCTGTTGGTAGCGGGGGAGGGACTTGAACCCCCGACACATGGATTATGATTCCACTGCTCTAACCAGCTGAGCTACCCCGCCGAAGGGAAACTCCCTATATGAAAAGCCCTGCCTGACGTCAAGCGAAGGAATGCCCCAAAGCCAAGCTTGGGGTCGATTTTTTTCCCCAGCAATGCGAGGCTCCCCAGAATCCGGAAATTGGGGGTTAATATTCTGGATGCAAGATTCTATATCCCTTCTGATAACAATGAGAGACAGGCAACACCGAATGAAATACCTGATTCTGATTTTTGGCCTTCTTCTCCTTCCGACGACGCTGGCTGCGCAGGAACTTGAGAGCGAGCTGACAGCCTGTCGCATGATCGAGGATGCCACCGAACGGCTGCAATGCTACGACAAGATCGTCACGGGAGAGGCCGAGTCCGGAGACATCATTGCTGCAGACGAAGAGACGATCATCAACATTGCTGGCGAGGACGACTTCGACAGCAAGGTATTCACCGCAGAAGAAGAGTGGCATCTGCGTTGGACCAGCCAAGGCAGCATCATGACCATCGAACTTCGCGACTTCGCTGGGGAATTGATCGGTATCGTTGGAAACCAGATCGGCGCCGGGGAAGGACGTTCCGAGACCCTCGATCCCGGAGAGTACATGCTGGCGGTACGCGCTATCGGAGAATGGGAGATTTTTGCGATCAGAGGGGAATAGGTTCGGGCCTGTCTTTCTGGTGCTGAATGCAGGTTTTGCGTTGAAGGAAGGCCTCCAGGCGCGTTATTGAACTTTCCATGACAATACGCACGGCAAAATTCTCGATCGGGGATATCGTCAAGCATCGCCTCTATCCGTTCAGGGGGGTGATCTTCGATGTCGACCCTGTTTTCTCGAATACCGAGGAATGGTGGCAGTCGATTCCGGAAGATGTGCGTCCTTCCAAGGACCAGCCCTTTTATCATCTCCTAGCCGAGAACGATGAAACGACCTATACGGCCTACGTCTCGGAACAGAATCTGGAGCATGACGAGAGCGGACGCCCGATATCCCACCCCGAGATCGGCGATTTCTTCAGCGATCTGGAAGAAGGGCGCTATCGCCCCAAGAGCCATCCGACGCACTGATTGCGCGACCATGCCTGGGTCATCGAAAGGACAGTCCACACGGGCTGTCTTTTCGTTTGCGGGCAATGTCGTCAGGTTTTCCCCTCGCTCAATGTAGCGTGTTCGTGCAATGGCCTGCATTCCCTTGCAGAGCGTTGCAGAACAAGTCACTGATTTTAAGGAAGAAAATGGTGCCGCCGGAGTGATTTGAACACTCGACCTCACCCTTACCAAGGGTGTGCTCTACCCCTGAGCTACGGCGGCATCTGCACCCGAACGGTTGGACCATTCCGATACGGCCGGGAAAATGCCACCCGCCCCCGAGGAAAACAAGGCCGTAATTGCGCTTTGTGCTCGGGAATCATTCCCCGGAGTTCTACGGGGCACGCCGACCATAGACATCCTCCAGCCGCACGATGTCATCCTCTCCGAGATAGCTCCCGCATTGAACCTCGATCAGGACCAGTGGGACCTGCTGGTCATTTGCCAGGCGGTGCGACATGCCAGCGGGGATGTACAGGGATTCGTTTGCCTGCAGCTGTTGCCGCTTCTCATCGCACAGGATGCTGGCGGTCCCGCTGACCACCACCCAGTGTTCGGAGCGGTGGTGGTGGTATTGCAGCGACAGGCTGCCTCCCGGTTTGACGAGGATGCGCTTGACCTTGAAGTTCTCGCTTTCGGCCAGGGTTTCATAGCTGCCCCAGGGACGGTGGCAGACGGGATGGTGCTCCGCTTCGGCAATGCCCTCTCGCTTCATGGCCTCGACCAGGCGGCCAACCCTTCCGCTTTCCTCCATCGGTGCAACCAGCACGCTGTCTCGTGTGGAGACGACCAGCATGTTCTCGAGGCCGATGGCGGCCAGCAGGCGCTTATCCGCGCTGTGCAGGTAGCTGTTTCGTACCTCTCGGGCCTGGACCCGGCCGGAGATGCTGTTGCCGAACTCGTCCCGCGGGCTGTTCTGCCAGAGGGATTTCCAACTGCCCAGATCGCTCCATCCGGGGTCACAGGGAATGACACGTCCTTTTCCGGTATGTTCCATCACGGCATGGTCGAAGGAGATGGCGGGAGCGCGGGTGAAGGCCTCGTTTCCCAGTCGCTGGAAGTCGAGATCTCTCTCCGCCGTATCCAGGCTGGAGCGGCAGGCCTCAAGCAGTTCGGGACAGAAGCGGTCAAACTCCTCCAACAGGCTATCGGCCCGGGCAACGAAAATGCCGCTGTTCCAGAAATATCGCTCGCTCTCCACATACTCCCGAGCCCGATGCGCATCGGGTTTCTCAGTAAAGCTCGCGATTCCGAAGAGGCCCCTTGGCGCTGCCTCGGCTGGACCGCATTCGATGTAGCCATAGCCTGTCTCGGGTGCATCGGGGGTAATGCCAAAGGTGACGATGGCTCCGTTGGCGGCGCTTTCGGCGGCCAGCTTCATGCAGCGTATAAGTTCCGTTGTGTCGTCGATCCGGTGATCGGCGGGCAGGATGGCCAGGATCTTCTCAGGAGAGACTCCGGCGGTCAGAAGGGCAGCGCTTGCGATTGCCGGGGCCGTATTGCGGCCCACCGGCTCAAGCAGGATTGCCTCGGGAAGAACCTCGCAGGCGCGCATCTGTTCGGCGACCAGGAAGCGATGCTCCTGGCTGGCCATCAGCAGGGGAGGGCTGAAGAGGCCCGGATCGGCCACCCGCAGGGCCGTCTGCTGGAGCAGGCTGAGCGTCTCATGCTGGAGCGGTAGAAGCTGCTTGGGATAGGCTTCGCGCGATAGGGGCCAGAGCCGGGTGCCAGCGCCGCCGGAGAGAATGACCGGCTGTATTGGAAAAGGATTGTTGGACGCTGTCATGAGGGGCTCCGCCGTCTATTGGGATTTGCGCCGTTTCGTAGAAGCCGTCGGGGCGGCGTCCAATGGATTTTCCGGCCAGGGGTGCTTCGGATAGCGGCCTCTCATCTCCGCGCGCACATGGCGATAGCCCTCCTGCCAGAAGCTTTCCAGGTTCTGTGTCACCTGCAGGGGGCGTCCGGCCGGGGAGAGCAGATGCAGGATCAGGGAGAGTCGGCCGTTCATGATCCGTGGCGTTTCCGTGGCGCCGAACATTTCCTGTAACTTGACCGGCAGGACCGGGCCCTCCTCTGGCGTGTAGTCGATCCGGCGCAAGGCTCCGCTGGGTACGGCAATATTCTCCGGAGCCTCGCTGTCCAGACGTTTCTGCTGTGCATGATCGAGTAAACTGTAGAGGATCAGGCGAATATCAAGCGTTTCGAGATCCTGCAGGCGTTGCGCACCGACCAGGTAGGGGGCGAGCCAATCCTCCAGGCTGCTCAGAAGGGCCGAATCGTCGACGTCCGGCCAGCGGCCCTCGGGATCCCGGCTCCGCATGAAGGCCAGTCGGGCCTGCAGCTGGCGGGCCTCGTCCGTCCAGGGCAGGAGGCGCAGGCCCTTGTCCCTTACGGCCTGCAGTAGAGCGGCACGCATCTCGTCCGGGGCAACCTGGTCAAGGCGCCGGCTGCGCAGGACCAGGGCCCCCAGGCGCCATTCCTCGCGCGCCAGGACCTCGTTCTCGCGACTGGACCATTCCACACGCCGCTGCAGCTCCAAGTCCGCTTCGAACAGCGCCTCGAGTCGAGGGAGCGAAAGCGGCGCCGCAAGGAAGGCCCGCGCGTTGCCGGGACGGTCGTCGAGATGGGCAATGGCGACCCATTCTTCCGTGGTCAGGGGGTCGTCCTCGGGAAGTTCGACGCCGCGTCCATTGCGCATGAGATAACCTCCGGAACCGCCGCGGCGCCGGGCGACCCTGTCCGGATAGGCCAGGGCCACCAGCTCGCCGGCCAGGTCCGGACGGCTCGGCTGGCTCGACAGAGACAGCTGACGGCGCAGTTTCCCGGACGCCTGGCGACAGCGTTTCAAGGCGCCCTTGTCGAGGTCGTCGGCGCCTCCTGCCTGTTCCGGATCGGCCAGCAGTTCGAGCCGCTGCCGCAAGTCGCTGACAGGCGCGCCCTGTCCGCGGCGACGCAGAATGTCGCGTTCGTCGAGCAGGGCTGCCAGGTCGCAGGCCGTCCGCGAGGCCTCGAATTCCCGGGCCTTGAGGATCATATGTGCGTAGCGCGGCGCGACTCCCACCTCGACCATGCTTCGTCCATGGCGCGTAATGCTGCCGTCGGGCTGCAAGGCACCAAGCTGGACGAGCAGGTCCTGGGCCTGGGCAAAGGCGGCCGATGGCGGCGGATCGATCCAGTTCAGTTCATGCCAGGTTCTGCAGCCCCAGGCCGCGAGCTCGAGGACCAGGGAGGTCAGGTCCGCTGTCTGGATTTCGGGCGGGTCGAAGGCAATCAGGGCCCGATCCTGTTCCTCGGCCCAGAGTCGATAGCAGGTGCCGGGTCCCAGGCGTCCGGCGCGTCCCCGCCGCTGGTCGGCGGAGGCGCGAGAAATCCTGCGGGTTTCCAGGCGGCTCATGCCGCGGGCCGGATCGAAGACCGGGCGTCGCCCGAGACCACTGTCGATCACCGTCGAGACACCCTCGATGGTCAGACTGCTTTCGGCAATGGAGGTGGCCAGGACCACCTTGCGTTGGCCGGAAGGGGGCGGCGCCAGGGCCGCCTTCTGCTTGTCCTGGGATAGGCTGCCGAAAAGCGGGTGAAGAAGGACCCGCTTATGCGAGAGCGAGTCCTCCAGACGGGCGAGTGTCTGTCGGATCTCGGCCTCTCCGGGCAGGAAGACCAGGAGGCTGCCGCTGGTCTCCTGCAGCGCGGTTTGCACGGCCTGGGCAACGCCGCTGCAGAGCGTACTTCGTGTGCGCGTGTCCGTCGGTAGGTACCGGGTCTCGACCGGGAATTCCCGGCCCTCGCTTTCCACCACCGCAGCTTCGCCGAGGGCATCCCGCAGGGGGGCCACGTCCAGGGTGGCGGACATGAGCAGAAGCTTGAGGTCGGGCCGCAGGGCCGTGCGCAGGTCGCGGCACAGCGCCAGGCCAAGGTCGGCCTGCAGGCTGCGCTCATGAAACTCGTCGAATATGACCAGGCCTGTGCCGCGCAGTTCGGGGTCGTTTTGCAGACGGCGTGTCAGGATGCCTTCCGTCACCACCTCGATGCGGGTTTGGGAAGAGACCTTTCTTTCCAGGCGCGTGGTGAAACCGATGGTGCGTCCGACGCGCTCGCCGAGCAGTTCGGCCATGCGCAGGGCCACGGCGCGTGCCGCCAAGCGGCGTGGCTCCAGCATCAGGATGGAGCGTCCCTCCAGCCACTCTGCCGTCTGCAGGAGGTGAAGCGGCACCACCGTCGACTTGCCCGCCCCCGGTGCCGCCTTCACAAGGGTGGAGGGAAAGGCCTCTACAGCCTCCTGAACGTCTCCCAGGACGCTTAGGATCGGCAGGTTGAGGGCAGAAAGAGGGGATGCGCTCATGCGTGCATCCAGCCCGGCCTTAGGTCGCAGAGCGCAAAAAGGGAGGTCACCGGTCCAAACCCTGCGGCTGCTCTTGTTCTGTATGGTTCACTCGTTAACATGCAGAGAATACAAACAACGGGATGGTCAAGGCCATGAAACGTCTTCTGATCTCGGCGGCAGCCTCTCTCGCGGTTCTCCTCGGACTTTCCAGCGCTGCTATGAGCCAGGAACCGATCCGTCTCGGGGATTTGAATAGCTATACGGGATATGCGGCCTTTACGCATCCCTATCGCGACGGCTGGCAGCTTGCTCTGGAGGAAATCAATGACGCCGGCGGTGTGCTCGGACAACCGATCGAGGTGATCAGCCGGGATGATGGAGCGAGCCCTTCCGATGCCATTACGGTTGCCAATGAGCTGGTCAGCAGGGAAGGGGCGGAATTCCTCTTCGGAACGCTGCTCAGTCATGTCGGCTTGGCGGTGTCCGACTTCGCGCGGCAGAAGGAAGTGCTTTTCCTGGCCGCGGAGCCGCTGACCGACAATCTCGTCTGGGATGCAGGGCATGACTATACCTTCCGCTTGCGTCCCGGCACCTATGTCCAGGCCGCCATGCTGGCCGAGGAGGCAGCGAAACTGGAGGCCACCCGTTGGGCTGTCGTCGCGCCCAACTACGAATACGGGAAATCCGCCGTGGAGGCCTTCAAGGCGCGCTTGAAGGAGTTGAAGCCGGAGGTCGAATTCGTGGCCGAACAGTGGCCGCCCCAGGCACAGATCGATGCTGGTTCTGTGGTGCAGGCACTGGCTGATGCCGATCCCGAGGCAATCTTCAACGTGACCTTCGGCGGCGATCTGGCGCGTTTCGTTCGCGAGGGCGAAGTGCGCGGCCTGTTCGAGGATCGCGAAGTCGTGTCCATGCTGTCCGGAGAACCGGAATGGATCGATCCGCTGGGCGAGGATGCGCCCGAAGGCTGGATCGTCACAGGGTATCCCTGGTACGGCATCGACACGCCCGAGCACAATGCCTTCCTGGAGGCCTATCAGGAGCGTTTTGACGACTATCCCCGCCTTGGGTCCGTCGTGGGCTACACGGCCCTGCATTCCCTTGCCAAGGCCATCGAGAAGGCCGAATCCCTGGACACGGAAACCGTCATCGAGGCCATGCGCGGCATGGAGGTCGAGTCCCCACTGGGGCCGATCAGGTATCGCAGCATCGACCAGCAAAGCACCATGGGAACCTTCGTCGGTCGTTTGACTGTCAAGGACGGCAAGCCCCGCATGGTGGACTGGCGCTATGGTTCGGGCGAGGAATACTTGCCTTCGGATGAGAAGGTACGCGAACTGCGCGGAGAAGACTGAGTTCTCTGAAGCTGGTACCGGGGATCCCTGATGACCTGAGCCGGTCACTGACCGGGAAGTATTGAGGCGATGGACAGTCTGATCATCCAGTTGCTGACCGGATTGGCCAGTGCTTCTTCGCTGTTTCTCGTGGCCAGCGGCCTTACGATCATCTTCGGCGTCACGCGTGTCGTGAATTTCGCCCATGGCAGCCTGTACATGCTTAGCGCCTATATCGCCGTGACCCTGATCCAGCTCTGGGGCGGGCAGGCGGGTGGTTTCTGGCTGGCCGTCCTTGTCGCAATCCTGGCCGTGGCGCTTATCGGCGGGCTGCTGGAGATCACGGTCCTGCGAAGACTCTATCGCTCGCCCGAGCTCTTTCAGTTGCTTGCGACCTTCGGTGTGGTCCTGATCGTGCAGGACGTGGCCCTGGCGATCTGGGGCCCTCAGGATCGATTCGGCGTGCGGCCGCCCGGTCTTGATGGTGCCTATACTGTTCTCGGTCGACCGGTGCCGACATACGACATCTTCCTGATCGTCCTGGCCCCCCTCGTTCTGCTGGGCCTCTGGCTGCTTTTCAACCGAACGCGTTGGGGAGCGCTCGTGCGCGCCGCCACGGAAGACCCGGAAATGCTCTCGGCCCTGGGCATCAACCAGCGTTGGCTGCTGACCGCCGTTTTCGCACTGGGGTCCATGTTGGCCGGACTGGGTGGGGCCCTGGAGCTGCCGAAGGGCAGCGCCAATCTGTCCATGGACATGCAGATCATCGCCTCGGTCTTCGTGGTCGTGGTGGTGGGTGGAATGGGATCCATTCTCGGGGCCTACCTGGCGGCTGTCCTGGTCTCGCTGATCCGCACCTTCGCGATTTCCAATGCCCAGGTCTCGCTTCTGGGGATTACCGTCTGGCAGCTTGAGCTGGTTTCCATCTTCATCGTGATGGCGGTCGTTCTCGTCCTGCGCCCCTGGGGCCTGCTGGGGCGGCCGGAAGCGCTGCACCGGGGCGGCATGTCGGTGGAGGCAACGGTCCTGCGCCCGCCCGGACGATGGCATCGCCTGGCCCTGGGCGTTTTGGTCCTGCTGCTTTTCCTGTTGCCGGCCGTCAGTGCGAACAGCTACCTGATGTATATCGTCAGCGAGATGGCGGTCTTCGCGCTCTTTGCCGCCTCGCTGCAGTTCCTGATGGGCCTGGGGGGCGTCATTTCCTTCGGCCATGCGGCCTATTTCGGCCTGGGCGCTTACGGGGCCGCCCTGGCTTTCCGGCACCTGGGGCTGCCCATGGAAACGGCCCTTCTGGCTGCTCCCCTTCTGGCCGGTCTGGGCGGCCTGGTCTTCGGCTGGTTCTGCGTGCGCCTGTCGGGTGTCTACCTGGCGATGCTGACGCTGGCCTTCGCCCAGATCGCCTGGTCCATCGTCTTCCAGTGGGACAGCCTGACCGGCGGAGACAATGGTCTGCTGGGAATCTGGCCCTCTGAGTGGGCCTCTGATCCAGTGGTGTTCTACTACCTGGTGCTGGGCGTCGTCCTGGTCTGCCTGTTTCTGTTGCGGAGATTCGCCTATGCACCCTTCGGCTACACCCTGCGCGCCGGCCGCGATTCTCCCCTGCGGGCCGAGGCCATCGGCATCGACGTGCGGCAGCATCGCTGGCTGGCCTTTACGCTGGCCGCGATCTTCGCCGGCGTGGCCGGTGGACTGTTCGTTTTCCTCAAGGGCAGCGTATCCCCGGATGCCATGGCCATTCCCCAGTCCGTGGATGCCCTGGCCATGGTGCTGCTGGGCGGTGTGCAGTCGCTGACGGGCCCGCTGTTCGGGGCGGCCATCTTCACCGGTCTCAAGGCCGAACTGATGAGTCTCACCAACTACTGGCGCTTCATCCTCGGGTCGCTGATCGTCCTGCTGTGCGTTCTCTTTCCCCGAGGGATCGCAGGGGCGGAGCGTGACATATCGGGCTGGTGGCCCCGGAGGCGTTCGTGACGGCGATTTTGCAGGTTCGGGGCCTCAACAAGGCCTATGGCGGCGTGCAGGCCGTGAAGGATGTCTCCTTTGCGGTCAATCACGGGGAATTGCGGGCCCTGATCGGACCCAACGGGGCTGGCAAGACCACCTGCTTCAACCTTCTGAACGGCCAGCTGAGCCCGGACAGTGGAGAGGTCGTCTATCGCGACAGGGCGATCACCGGACTGCCGCCGCGCCGGATCTGGCGCCTCGGGATCGGCCGCACGTTCCAGATCGCGGCCCCCTTCGCCTCCATGACAGTGCTGGAGAACGTGCAGATGGCTCTGATCTCCCATCACGGACGTTCGCGGCGCCTCTGGTCGCATGCACGCAACCTGTACCACGCTGAAGCCATGGCCCTGTTGCAGCGGCTGGACCTGGAAGAGGCGGCCCGGCAGACCTGCGGCACCCTGGCGTATGGCGACATCAAGCGACTGGAATTGGCCGTAGCATTGGCCCATGGACCGGACCTTCTGTTGATGGACGAGCCGACGGCGGGAATGGCTCCGGAAGAACGCGCGCAGCTGATGGATCAGGTCAAGAATCTTGTCGAACAGCATGGCATGTCCGTACTTTTCACGGAGCACGATATGTCTGTTGTCTTCAGGTATGCCCATCGTGTCCTGGTCCTGGACCAGGGCGCCGTACTGGCCGACGGGACCGTCGGCGAGGTGCGCCGCAACAGCGAGGTGCAGCGGATTTACCTCGGGGATCTTGGGGATGAGACAGGTGGCCAGGAGGTAAAGGGCGAATGACGGCCTTGCTTGAGATGAAGAGGCTGAGCGCCTGGTACGGCCGGGCCCAGGTTCTGTTCGATGTCGCTCTCGAGGTCAGGGAAGGGGAGGTTGTGGCCCTGGTTGGCCGCAATGGCAGCGGCAAGAGCACCACCCTGAAGGCTGTTATGGGACTCGTGGATCGCCATGCCGACCGGCTGCAGTTCGAGGGACAGGATATTTCCGGGCTGGCGCCTCACGAGGTGGCGCGCTGCGGGATCGGCTACGTGCCCGAGGAACGCCGTGTCTTCCAGGGACTGACGGTACGCGAGAATCTGGCCGTTGCCCAGCGCGAGGGTGATGGAAACGGCCCGGTTTGGACGTCGGCGGGCATCTTTGCCCTGTTTCCGCGGCTCGAGGCGCTGTACGAGCGTTCCGCCGGCGCCATGTCCGGCGGCGAGCAGCAGATGCTGACCATCGCCCGGACCCTGATGGGCAATCCGCGTCTGCTGCTGCTGGACGAGCCCTCCGAGGGGCTGGCGCCAGTGGTGGTGCAGCAGATGCGCCAGGCGGTCTCAACACTGAAGGGCGAGGGTGTGTCCGTCCTGCTCTCGGAGCAGAATCCGGCCTTTGCCAAAGGCCTGATCGATCGTGGCTATTACATCGATCGCGGGATAGTCAGCCCACAGGAAGAGGGCTCCGCTTTGGCTTGACGGCAGACTCAGGCATGTTAACCCTCGAACGGATAAGATCTTAACGGAGTCGGGTTCAAAAGGTGTACAGACGGACGTTTTTCACCGGCCTGCTGGCTTCGGCTCTGCTTGGCAGCCTGTCCGCCCGGCGGACCTGGGCAGAGACACCGCCGCTTGTACCCGCAAAACCCGCCGGAGCGGTCATCGTACTGGATCCCGGTCACGGCGGGCGCGACCCCGGGGCGATCGGAAGTGCGGGGACACTGGAAAAGAATGTCACCCTGTCCATTTGCCGTGAAGTGCGCGACGACCTGAATGCGCGCCTGCCGCATCATGTGGCGCTCACGCGCGAAGACGATATCTCGCTGGCCCTGCCGGATCGCGTCCGGATCGGCCACGAACTGCAGGCCGACCTCTTCATCTCCATCCATGCCGATGCGGCGCCCAATCGCAATGCGCGCGGATTGTCAGCCTATACACTGGCCGAGGAAGCCTCCGACGACTTCGCGGAGTCGCTGGCCGAGCGCGAAAACTCAGTGGACGAGATCTACGGCATCGACCTGCGCAACACCGATTCCCGCACGGCGGCGATCCTGATGGATCTGGCGCGCCGCATCGCGCGGGAGGATTCCCGCCGTGCCCAGCGCCTGATCGTGGAAGGGGCGGCGCAGGACCTGCACCTGCTGGACAATCCCCGCCGTTCGGCAAACTTTGCGGTCCTGCGTTCTGGAGAGATACCGTCGGTTCTGGTGGAAACCGGCTTCCTGACCAATCCCAAGGACGAGCGCCTGCTGTCCGATGCCGGCTCGCGGCGCCGGATCGCCCAGACCCTGGCGCGCGAGATCGGGCAGGTAGCCAGCGTGTTCCTGCGCGAGCGCAACGGAACGCTCTGAACGAAAAGGCCGGACCCCTGCGCTTGGCACGGGCCCGGCCTTCGTTTTCGGAGCGCCGTCGTTTCAGATGTAGTGCTCGGCCAAAGGCTCGAAGCCGTTGAAGGCCACGGACGAGTAGGTCGTGGTATAGGCGCCCGTCGCGCCGATCAGGATCTTGTCCCCGATGGTCAGGCTGATCGGCAGGTCATAGGGCACCTTCTCGTACATGACGTCCGCGGAATCGCAGGTCGGGCCGGCCAGGACCACGGGTTCGACCTCCTCGCCGTCGCGCGGCGTGGCAATCGGGTAGCGGATGGCTTCGCCCTCGGTTTCCGCCAGTCCGCCGAAACGGCCGATGTCGAGATAGACCCAGCGGCGCTCGTCGGCCTCCGACTTGCGCGAGATCAGGACCACCTCGCTCTGGATCACGCCGGCATTGCCCACCATGCCGCGGCCGGGCTCGATGATGGTGTCCGGCAGGCGGTTGCCGAAATGACGGCGCAGGGACTCCATGATTTCCTGGCCATAGGCCTCGGCCGTGGGAATCTCCTTCATGTAGCGGGTCGGAAATCCGCCGCCCAGATTGACCATGCGCAGCTGCAGGCCCTTCTCGGCCAGGCGGCGGAACAACCGTCCCGCGGTGCCCAGAGCTGTATCCCACTGCCCCGGATCGCGCTGCTGCGAGCCGACATGGAACGAGATGCCATAGGGGTCCAGGCCGAGCTCGATGGCCTTGAGCATCAGGGTCTCGGCCATGTCCTCCTCGCAGCCGAACTTGCGCGACAGCGGCCAGTCCGCCGATTCCCCCGAGGTCAGGATGCGGCAGAAGACGCGCGCGCCGGGAGCCTGCCGCGCGATCTTCTCCAGTTCGGGCTCGCTGTCGAAGGCGAAGAGGTCCACGCCCAGGGCATGGGCGCGGGCGACATCGGATTCCTTCTTGATGGTGTTGCCATAGGAAATGCGCGCCGCGTCCGCGCCGGCCCGCAGCACCATCTCGATTTCGGCCACCGAGGCCGCGTCGAAGCAAGAGCCGAGCTGGGTCAGCAGCTCCAGGATCTGCGGTGCCGGGTTCGCCTTGACCGCGTAGTAGATACGGGAATCGGGCAGGGCGGCGGAAAAGCAGCGATAGTTGTCGGCGACGACATCCAGGTCCAGCACCATGCAGGGGGTGGGCGGCTGGGCGTCGTTCAGGAAGCTGGAAATCTTCGGGGTCATGGCTGTCCCTTTCAGCAGGTCGGCTGTGAAACCGTGCAAATGAGTGCGACCAGGGAATGCCAGTGCTGTGGAGGCACGGCTGACATTCCAGCTTCGTTCCAGGCCTGGCCTGACGCGAAGCGCGTGAAAGTGACTGCGGTACGTGACCGACGCCAGAAGGAACGGATCCAACCGGTTGGGTTCTCTGACGCCAGCTTTAATCGGACGGGAAAATCCCGGCTCCGCACGCCCTGGCAGCGATGTAATTCGTCTCTCTCGGTAAGGCCGGCGGATGGAAGGCCGGCGAGACCAAAAAAGCCGCGTCACGTCGTTGCGTTCGCCGGAATATCCCTCCCGGCCAGAGGCACGTGCGAATACGGTTCAAGAGTGCAGATAATGCCTTTTTTGAATCTGCGCAACAGCTTTTTATCGCAGGGGAAAAATTCTTTCGAGTCATGTTGCCGCGGGCGGAGAAAGCAGCCGCAAACCGGGGCTTAGAGCGCCTGGTCGGTTGGACGGGAAGCCGCGTCCGATTCAGCGCTCACATTGTCGGGGCCGGCGTCCGGCGGCATGCACATGCGCAGGCGCATCGGCGCTTGCGCACCGGGCAGACAGGTCATGCGGATCTCACATTCGCCCGCGGCCAGGGGCAGGTTCGACTCCTCCGGCAGGCGGGCGCGGCAGGCATTGGTGACGTCCTGATCGGAGACCTGCAGGGCCTGGCCGATGGACTCGTCGACCTGACCACCGTTCTGGACACCGGACGCCGTGTGCGGACTGCGGTAACCGCCGGTGCTCTCCATGCCGGAGGACATACCACCGCCCACCGCACCGCCAAGGCCGCTCAGCGCGGCCGAAGCCAGCATGACGGCCGCCCCGCCACAGCCCGAGAGGGTCAGCAAAAGCAAAAGCGGGAGGAGAAGTTTCAGGTGTTTCATTGGTCTCGCTCCTCCCGCTGACTTGGTTCAGTTCTGGTTGACCTGATAGGGCGCATTCATCTCGTAGCGGATGGCCCACTGGCGGGCCGCCTCAGCGGCATCATGTACCTGGGTGGGTGAGGTCTGTTGCACGAGGGCAATCAGGGTTCTGCGCGAGGCTTCCAGAAGTTTCTTGTCCTTGCCGGAAGCGGAAATCATAAGCCATTTCAGCGTTTCCACGGGGTTCTGGGAAACTCCTTCGCCCTTCATGTGCATCTGGGCCAGCACATACTGAGAGCGTTGATAGCCTTGTTGTGCCGCTTCCTCGAAGAGTTGCTTGGCGCGGTTCGGGTCGGCTGCCACACCTGTTCCAGACTTGTAGAGAAGCCCAAGGTTATGCTTGGCACCCGGCAGTCCCTTGCTCGCGGCCCTGTTGATCAATTCAAAGGCACGAGCTGGATCCTTGTTGACTCCTCTGCCTTCCGCATAAAGCAGACCGAGGTTGTTTTCCGCACTCGCCAGTCCCTGGTTTGCTGCGGCCTGGAACCAACGAGCAGCTTCACTTGGATTGTTTGCATTGGAAAGGTGGTACTGCCCAATTTTTTCCTGCGCGCCCGCATGACCTCGTTCCGCGGCCTGCCTCAGATATCGCTCCGCCGCCTGCAGTGAGGTCTGCTGGCCCGCGAATCCTTTCAGGTAGAGCGAGCCCAACAGGAAGCCTGCTTCCAGGTGACCGGCATCGGCCGAACGGCGAAGATACTCGTAGGCCTTGGTCGGGCTTTCACCCGGCAGGCGCTGCATGGAGGCTCGCAGCCCCAGCTGGAAGTCCGCTTCCGGGTTGCCTTTGGCTGATTCCATGCGCAACTCGTCCACGCTGCTCTCTCCCAATTCCTGTGCTGTTGCATTTTCTGGTGAAAGCGCTGCAAGGCTGGCCAGAATGGCACCCATGGCAAGAGCTCGAAGCAGGCTTTTAGATTTTGAATTTTGTTGGAACATCTTTCTTCGTCCGGTGTTGACCGGCCTCTTCCAGATACGGCCATAGTCAGGCCGCATATGATTAATAGGTATCACTCCGCTTCGACCTCGGCGGTCTGTTCTTCGGACTGCTCCTCACTTGGCTCTTCCGTATTAGCGGTATCACTACTGCTAGAGGTGTCGTTATTGTCACCTTGAATGTCGTTAATAGAGTTGTTCTGGCTAATGTCTGAATCGGCACTTGAGTCTTGGCTGCCTTCGCTATGCTGGTCTGTCTGCTGTCCGACGTAGCCCTCGGATCCCTCCGAGAGGATCTGGGTGATTTCGTTCAGATTTCCGACCGAGGTGGAGTTGGTGGTGTAGTTGGTGGTGTACTGGTTGAGGGCGCCCAAGCCGCCGCCGTTCACACTGCCGCCGTTGCGTTCCATGGCCTGGAACTGGGCCGCCATGGATTTGTTGCGCGACCAGCGCCAACCATCATTGCCCATCTGCTGGGCCATGGCCATATCCGCGGCCAATAGTGTCAGCGGCAGGGCGGCGACTGCAATAAAGTATCTGTACATTGCCTTGTCCTTTCCCGAGTTGGCTGATTGAAAAGGGGAGACAGGTGTTTCCACCTGCCTCCGAGATCAGGTAAGGTTCAGTTCCCGACGTTGACGGAAATGTTGTTGCCGACCGAAGTTGCCGTGGAGTTCACGAGCGGACGGTCGATGCTACCTAGGTTCACGTAGTTGTTGACCCCAACATTATCTACAGTGGAGGTTGATTCCACATTCATGTAGCTGAACTGGGTGTAGTCGGCGACCAGTAGGTTATCGATTGCCGGTCCTGAAACGATTGTCGTTTCGCCATCGACTTCAGTCTCTTCACCCGGATTCACCGATACCGAGATATTGTTGGAGACAGCCGTGGCATTGCTATCAACCGAAGAATTCAGGATATCGCTGACATCCGACTCTGCCGTGACGTTACCCTGCTCGATCAGACCAAGCGCCGCCAGAATGGTGGCGGTGGCCAGAACATCATGGTGACGGTTGCCGGTGTCGACCTGAGAAATGCCGGCAGCTGCGAGTGCTGCGTTGGCCAGATCGCCAGAGGCATGGAAATATTCGCCACTGCCAGAGGCGCTTCCGTCACCGCCACCCAAGGAGACACTGCGACGCCCAATGTCCTTATACCAGTACTCCCACTCCTTCTCGTACTCCCATTCCTTGTAGGTGATATCACCGGTTTCAGGAGCATTGAACTCCCCAAAGGCATACTGGCCATTGTGCATAAGTGTGCCGGCATCGGCCGTCACGCTGAGGTTGTTGGCCACGGCGGTTGCCACGCTGACAACCTCGGGTAATTCGATGACGGCATCCAGGGCCGCATCGCCGATGATATACATGTCCTCGATGTCGACGGTGAAGATAACGCAACCTTGTTCGCCTGGAGGCTCATTGTTACAGGAGCCACCATCCGGTGCGATGCCCCCGTGGACGCTGACAGTCGCCCCATCGAGAGCCCCGGTTGCGTCATAGACCCCGCTATCCAGGTCTCCTACATCTCCACTGTCATCAGTGCTGCCAAATGTGGACTCGGTTTGTGCGCCCGGCTGGATGCCAGCCACCTCACCAGAGGTTTCACCATCATAGACACCCTTGTTGAAGTCGAGACCATCGACATAATCATCGTCGAAGATTTCGCTTTCAAAGGTGAAGGAACCATCGGCATAGCCTGTGCCTTCGGGCTGGTTGTTGTGAACACCACTGACCGTGGAAGTTGCCGTGATATCACCAACGCTAACCTGGATGGATTCCACCATCACCAGGCCTTCGGGATCGACCTGCCAAACAATCTCGGGATCAATGGTGAAGTCAGTGTTAACCTCTGATGTCCAAGTCCAATCCACTTCATCAAAAGCCTGGGCCGGCGCTGTGGCCAGGCCAAAGCCAAGGGCCAGGCCGGATGCGCCGGCGAGGAGCCCGTAACGTAAGGTCCTTTTCATTTTTAGCTCTCCTTCTTAGAGTCACTTGCGTCAAGGTTATGGGCTTCCTGGATTTCGCCGCATTCCTTGCTGGCGGGAAGCCCGAAGTACTCCGTCATGATCTGGTAGATCGCCATTTCCACGACGGAGCGCACGCCGAGCTGGAGCGGTTCGTTCTGGATACGACCCGCATCGAACTCGACGAGTTGGGATCCGAAGAATCGGAAGACGTTGGCTTCGACCTCGTAGCCGTAGATCTGCTTCTGAAGGGAGCTGACATATCCGACGTCGAAGTTGCGTGAGTTGACCACGCGCAGGTCCAGGCCGACGTTGATGACCACCGTGCGCGCGCCCGCGCCGATGCCGCCGACCCAGAGGCCCGCGCCCTGGCTCACGATGTTGTAGTTGAGCTCGGTCAACGCGCCGAGCACGACGAAGTCGCTGGCGCGGATGGAACTGGCCATGCCGTTCTGGGGCCGGGTGGTCAGGCCCTGTTCGATCATCTTCATTTCGGCCAGCGGGATGCGCAGGTCGAAGCGCTCCACCAGCTTGGCCTTGCCGGTCTTCCACAGCGCGCTCATGACCATCTCGGACACGCCCTGGGAGATCACCGCGCTATTGCTGGTGCGGTCGATCTGTCCGGTTTTGTCGGCGACCTCGCCTACGGTGAAGGCGGGCAGGTTGTTGGCCGGGTGTTTGCGGAACGAGGCGAGACACTGCGAATAGGGCGTGTCGTTGGAGGTGACCGGGAAGCTGAAGAAAGGCTCGGGCCCCTTGGGCGCGTCCTTGATGTTCTCGGCCGTGGTGTGCGGGGCGCAGGCCGACGCTGCCATGAGGGCCACGAAGGCCAAACCGGTCAGGAGACGGCGTGCTGTGATTGAGCGCTGGGTCATCGCTTCCCTCTAATCTGCTGCCGCTGGAGAAAGCCGAGACGGTCTTGTCGTCATCGGTGCTCCAGGAGGATCTGGAAAGCGATCTTTGAATATTATTGCGTTTGGCGAAACATATCGTACGGATAGTTTCGCGGACCATTTAGGTTAAGGATTTTTATTATAGATAATTTTCGATTTATGCGGGTTACCCCGAAAGGGCCGTGGACTGCATCATTCGGGTGAGCGGCAGGTGCGTGAGGATAGATCCGCGTTCCCTCTGACCGGCTGGCTCTCTCTTTTGATCCGCAATGAAAGGGGGCGAATGAACGTATCCTGAACAAGCCTGGCCCCGTAAGTGAAATGTGTTGGAGTGGGACCAGGCAGGACACATTGCCCGTTCATTCGGGAACAGTCCGGAAGCGTCACCTCCTTATGATCAGGAAACGGTATGGCAAAGCAGAATCAGAAGGTCCTCGTTGCCTGTGATCCCGAAGCCTTGTTTCGCAGTCAAGGCGGCCTGCAGGCAAAGAAAACCGTTGGTCTGTTGCTCCGTGAGGAACGGCTCAAGGCTTTGTCCCTTTCCGAGGACCTTCACGCGCGTCTGGAGCATGGAGAAATCGTGCGCCTGGACTTCTCAAAGCTTCACCCCCTGCAAGTACAGGATACGACAGGGCAGCGAACCGTGGTGCCCTTTATCCTGATGACCACCCTGGAGGACGTCCGGCAGATGCTGATGACGTTCCGCTATTGGGGATGGGAGGTGTTCAGTTTTGGCGTATTCTTTTTCGACGCGCCGCGCCACAGCGAACAGGATCGCCTGGTACTGGCGGAGTTCGGCTTCTGCGTGATGAGCAGGCATGCCATGGCGCATTTCCTGCGCTGTCCCGGTGCAATCCAGTTTCCGAAGGACCTGGACGACGAGGATCGCCGTCTGCTCGATTGCCTGGGCCATGGTATGACCAATGCCCAGATCGCCCGGGAGCTGAAGCTGCCCCTGGCGCGGGTCAAGACGCTGGTGCGGGCCCTGTTGGCACGGCTGAACCTGGAGAACCGCACCTGTGCCGCTGTCCTGGCCTATTGGATGCGTGAAGCGGAGGAAGAGAGAGCGATGACCCCCGAGAGTCACAACTGGGACGCAGTCGCCGGATCACACCGGAACAGAAAGGACGTGCAATGCCACGAAAAGGGGGTAGGCGCCGTTCTTGAGGGGTAGGGGGCTGGTCTTCTACGGCAAGGCGCCGCATCTAGACTTCATGTACACTGACTTTCATGCCTGTGGTTCTGCTTCGAGATCAAGCAAAGCGCAGACGTGTATGTATTCGGTCAGGAGTTCCCTGTCTGTAGAGGAGCGGTTTCATGAAGTCTTCCGTGATCGTCACCATGCTGGCTGCGGCCTTTGTCCTCGCCGGGACATCCGCGGCCTCCGCCCAGTGGAATAACCAGCCCTGGCAACCCGGCTGGAAGGGGCCCTCCGGCGGTGTGGGCATGAGCCCGGGCTATCGCCAGGCGATCCTCGAGCGCGAATTCACCGGCAGCGAGCCCGACAACCTCTATCGCGGCTCCGACGGCTTCCTGCTGGATGTGCGGCGCGGTCCGGACCGCCAGGCCTTTCTGTCCAGGCCCAGCTCCATGACGCTGCCGTACCGCCCCAACGGCTTCCTGTCGCTGAGCGGTTTCGGTTATGGCGGCACATCCTCGGGCCCCTACCTGGCCAGCGGCTATGCCGGAAATCCCTACGACTCCGCCCAGGTCGCCTACGTCGGCTGGACCGAGTTGATGAACACGCCGTCCGACCAGGGTCGCTGGACCGGCGTCGCCACCTCCACGGCCACGCCGGCCGGCCAGGTGATCGACACCTGGATCGGCCAGCTGAACGGGCTGTGATGCCGACTGGGACACGGGATCAGGCTTCCGCGCCGTCATTGTGCCGGATGCCGTGATCCAGGGCCCAGATCGCCGCCTGCGTGCGGTTCTGGACATGGATCTTCTTGAGCAGGCCCTTGAGGTGCACCTTGACCGTGCCCTCGGTGATGCTGAGTTGACGGGCGATGATCTTGTTGGGATAGCCGTTGATCAGGCATTTCAGGATCTGTAGCTCGCGCTCGGACAATGTGGCACCAAAGCCGTTGATGCCCAGTCTTTCGGCCGCCGTGTCCACGCTGAAGCTGCCGGTCACAAGGTGGGCCGCCAGTTCCGTGGGGAAGACCACTTCACCCATGAGAACCAGCCTGAGCGACTGGATCAGCGCGTCGAGGGACATGTCCTTCAGCAGATAGCCGCTGGCGCCGGCTCGCAGGGCCTGAACCATCTGCTGCTTTGAAAGGGTGTCCCCGAAGGCGATGACCCGCGCGTCCGGAAGGCGTTCCCGCAGGCGCGTGACCGGGTTGTCTTCATTCTCGCGCGGCAGCCACTCCAGCAGGATCAGCTGGGGTGCCCCGCCTTCGAGCGGCGCGTCGAGCGCAGCCTCCAGGCTGGGAAACTCATAGAGAACCGAGAAGCTGGTGCCGGCCATGATCTGCCGCAGGCCTTCTCTCAGAAGGCGACTGTGATCGATGATCATGACGGAGCTGTTCTGATAGTTGTCCATTGCCTTGCCCCTGAATTCGAGTTTCATGACATTCGTTCGCCGGGCTCGAGATTTTTTCTCTTTCGTTAATCTTCGGCTATCCGATTTTTCTGATGTCATCTTTTCGGTTCGGATGGCCGAAATAAAGTCAGCGAACAAGGCTAGCTTGCCTCAAAAGCGCATAGGAACAGAGTCGCTAGATGGGATAGGTTGCCCGTACAGAGGTATGGGGTATGCCCATTGGTATGGGGTCAGGGCATACCTGAGGGACTTGGAGGGTTCCGGGTAACAGGGTCTGCCAAGGACCGGGAGGTCCTCTCCAGAAAATCCATCCTGTCTATCGGGCAAGCTTCTAAAATCGCAGGGAATTCAGATCGTCTTTTCCTGAACGGTGGTTGCCTGCGGCTGGTTGCAGTAGGCGGCAATGGCCTGGGTCCGCGTCTTGACATTGATCTTCTTGTAGATCGAACGCAGGTGCAGCTTCACCGTGATTTCCTCGATTCCGAGGTTGCGCGCAATCTGCTTGTTGGACAGCCCATGGCAAAGCTCTTCAAGCACAGCGAATTCCCGGGGTGTAAGGGAAGGAGGCAGCGGCCGTCTCGCCGGATTTTCAGGTGGTTCCTGCCTGGAGGCCATGAGATGGACCGGCAGGTAGGGTTCGCCGGCCAGCATCAGGTGTATGGCCGGGATGATCGCCCGGATGGACATGGCCTTCGACAGGAAACCGATGGCCCCGTTCTCGATGGCCTTCTGGATCATCTCCTGGCACTCGTCCCCGGACCAGAGGGCGACGGGAAGGCCCGGAAAACCCGACTGAAGCAATCCGAGGCCCGCAATGCCGTCGATCCCCGGCATGTGTGCATCCAGGATCACGAGATCGGGCTTCCGGATCGTGCGAATGTATTCTATCGCTTCCTTTACGGATGAGACCGAGGCGGCCTCTATCCCTTCTGTTTCCAGGAGGTGGACCAGAGCTTTCGTCACAAGTGGATGATCATCGACGACCAGGACAGACATGGTACCTGCTTTCGATTGATCCGGAAGCTTTACAGGGGTGCGAGCAAGTCGATGGGTTACAGCTCTTTCTCGCAGGAAAATTTCTGATTTCGGATTACCCCTAACTCTTTATACTTCGATTTTTCACGTGTGTATACAAAAATAACATATGCACAGGGGCAATTTTGGGGTAGTCCGGCAAAAAACAGTAAACTAATGTTTATTAAAATATGGGAATTGCTATTTCAGGTTGGCGGGAGGCTTGGCAAACTGCTTGATAAATTATCGGCAAACTGAAGAATAGGAGACACGATTCGGTAAGGGAAGCAAGACCCTCTCGCATGGGGTTGTTGTCGAAAACCAGCTTGGAGCGGTCGCGTCATGACGGAGTCGAACAGTGGGGATGAGCGAGGCGACGCAGCGCAGCCGCGTCGTTACATTGTCTCCTCCTCGCATCTCGTTTCGGAGCAGGCGGCCGAACTCAGTGAGTTCGAGTTCGGCCTGATCATTGCCGGGAATGCGTTCGGGCGCTGGGTCGTGCGCTGCATGGCTGCGGCGGGCATGCCCGATCTGTCCACCCTGGATGTGCTGGTTCTGCACAGTGTCTATCATCGTGCCCGGGGCAAGCGCCTGGCGGATATCTGCTTTGTCCTGAACATCGAAGAAAGCCATACCGTCAACTATGCATTGAAGAAGTTGTGCCGCCTCGGCCTTGTGCAGAGACACCGCCAGGGCAAGGAGGTTGTTTTCGAGGTCACTGCGGACGGCGAGAACTGTATCCGGAAGTACAGGGAAGTCCGGGAGGCCTGTCTGGTGTCGACCTTTTCCTCGCTGGGGGGCGTGGAGCACCGCGACCTGGAGACGCTGGCCAAGAACCTGCGCGTGCTCTCGGGTCTCTATGACCAGGCGGCGCGCTCGGCAACGTCGCTTTGAGGGCTTCTCAAGGAAAAGGCGCCGGAAGCTCCGGCGCCTGAGGACTCAGCGGTTTTTGCCGTGATCAGAAAACCATCTGAATCCAGAGTGTTGCGGCCAACGTTCCCAGCAGAAGGCATCCGGTCATCAGGCCCAGATTGAGAACCCGTTGCCGCTCGATGATTGAAGTTTTACGGGGGGTATAGACATTTTGATGGCAGCGTTTGGCCTCATGTCTCATCCCAACCTCCCTAGCATCATGAAAGCCCGGTTGAGCTTTCTGACCGGAATATAGCCCCGACGGCGTAGCGGGAAAATATTTTTGGTTTCCCGGTCTATCTTTTGTCACAGCCCGATTTTATAACTTATTGAAAACAGTATGTATTTCCATTGTATCCTCGGAGGGTGAGGGCGCCCGCAGATGGTAACATTTCGTGAGCTTCTTGCCGGCAACGTAAAGCCAGGCAACTGCAACTTCATCTCATGAAAATGGTCGAAGATATTGGCTTGGAAGGAAGGCTTTAAAATGACGAAGGGCCGGTCCAGCGGGGGACCGGCCCTTCGTGTATTGGCTCCGCGGGCAGGACTCGAACCTGCGACCCGGTGGTTAACAGCCACCTGCTCTACCGCTGAGCTACCGCGGATCAGGGAACCGTACTTGGTTTGGTTCGCGGCTTATAGCAAAGCTCCTGAAGCGGTGCAATGCCGATTGCCGCCTGTATTGGAGGCCCGGGCCGGAATCGAACCGACGTGCAAGGATTTGCAGTCCTCTGCATAACCACTCTGCCACCGGGCCGGAGGGCAAAGCCGCCATCAATGGGTGGCGATGTATAGTGTGTGGCGTGCTGGCCGGTCAAGCACCGCGGAACGAGAATTGTCACTCGCACACGTGCAAGGTGGTGCTGCGAGAGTTGTCTTGAACCGGCAGGCTGACTATAAACCGCAGTTGAACCGAGAGAAAAGTCCAACCGGACGCCTGCACCTGTCCGGTTTGTTCCTGTGAGGCCTGACCATGGATTATGCCTACGCCCGCCAGAATATGGTGGAGAGCCAGCTGCGGACCAACCGTGTTTTCGGGGAGCGTTTGCTCGATGCCTTCGAAACCCTGCCGCGCGAGCTGTTCGTGCCGGAAACCATTCGCAGCATCTCCTATATCGATGAGGATCTGCATATAGGGGGCGGACGCTACCTGTTGGAGCCGATGGTTCTCGGGCGTCTTCTGCAGGCCGCGGATATCCAGGAGAGCGATGTCGCGCTGGATATCGGCTGCACCACGGGCTATGCGACCGCGATTCTCGCGCGCCTGTGCAGCACGGCAGTGGGCCTGGAAAGCGATCCCGGCCTTGTGGACACGGCCAATGACCTGCTCTCGCGCATGGAGATATCCAATGCCGTGGTGGTACAGGGCGACCTGGCCGAAGGCTATCCGAAGCAGGCGCCCTACAACGTGATCCTGGTCAACGGCGGCGTCGAGGAGCTGCCGGCCGGCCTGACCGAGCAATTGGCCGAAGGCGGTCGGCTGGTCACGGTCACGCGACCGGCGTCGGGCGGCATCGGACGGGCGCGGCTCTATCGCAAGGACGAGGGCATCGTGTCCAATCGGATCCTCTTCGATGCCTCCACGCCCGTTCTGGAGGAATTCAAGGCCCCGCCGCGCTTCGTGTTCTAGCGAGCCGTTGTCCGGACCGGGCGGGAAAAATGGGGTTCCTGCCCAGTCAGGACTGGCTCAGAGGAGAGCAGGACAGTATCGTGACGCATGCTGAAGCGGGTCCTCACGACATGACACCGGAACGATGCCAATGAATGGCTATCTGCCGTCCCCCTGCTGCCCGTCTTTTCTCGGAAAGGCCGTACGTGCGCTGGCCCTGGCCGGCAGCCTGTGCCTGATCCTTCCCGCCGGCCTCCAGGCGGAGGAATTCCAGTTGCTGGAGGCCTTGAGCACGGCCTATGAAACGAATCCTCGCCTGAAAGCCGCGCGCGCCGAGTTGGGGGCGGTGAACGAACAGGTGCCGCAGGCTCTTTCCGGCTGGCGGCCCACGGTCCAGGTCACGACCTCGGCTGGCAAGGACCGTTCCTTCAGCGAGGGGGGCGGATTCGCCTCGGGCGTTGGCGGCAGCGGCGGGCGCGTTCAGGAAACCACCACGCCGCGTCAGGGCGCGATCGAGATCGTCCAGCCCCTCTACCGCGGAGGCAGGACTGTTGCCGGCGTTGAACGCGCCGAGAACGAGGTCCAGGCCCAGCGTTTCCGCCTGGAGAACACGGAACAGACGGTCCTGCTGGATGCCGTGACGGCCTATATGGATGTCTGGCGCGACATGGCGGAAGTTCGGCTGAACGAGAACAACGAACAACGCCTGCAGCGCCAGCTGGAAGCCACCCGGCAGCGTTTCGAGGTGGGCGAGATCACCCGCACGGATGTGGCCCTGGCCGAGTCCAGGCTGGCCGGGGCGCGGGCGGAGCGTATTGCGGCGGAAGGTCGACTGCGGTCCAGCCGCGCGGTTTTCCGTGAGGTGATCGGACGGGAGCCCGCAAAGGACCTGAGCGCTCCCGAAGCCGTCGACGGCTTGCCTGAATCCCTGGCTGCGGCCATCTCCCAGGCCGAGGAAAACAACCCCTCTGTCCAGGCCGCGGCATTCGACGAGCGCGCCGCCGAGCGCCAGGTGCGCGTGCGCGAAGGCGAGCTGCTTCCGGAAATCCAGTTGCGCGGGCGCCTGTCGGCAGGACGCGAAACCAGCTTTGCCGGATCCGCAACCGAATCGGCCAGTATCGTTGCGGAGGTCACCATCCCGATCTATCAGGCTGGACTGGTTTCCAGCCAGGTGCGTGAAGCCAAGCAGGTGAACAACCAGCGCCGCATGGAACGCGAGGTGTCCCGGCGCAATGTTCGCCAGGAAACCGTGACGGCCTGGGAGGAATGGTCCTCGTCACAGGCCCAGATCACATCACTGCAGTCCCAGGTCGAGGCCGCCGAGGTGGCCCTGGAGGGAGTGAGGCAGGAGAATGCGGTCGGTGCACGCACTGTCCTGGATGTGCTGGACCAGGAGCAGGAGCTGTTGGATGCCCAGGTCAGCCTGGTGCGGGCCCGGCGCGAGGACATCGTGGCAAGCTTTCGTTTGCTCTCGGCAATCGGGCGCCTGACGGCCTCTGATTTGGGACTTGATGTCGATTACTACGATCCGCGTGAAGACTACAAGGCCGTGCGGGATTCCTGGTTCGGGTTGAGCGTACCTTCGGAATAAGTTAATCCGATACATTCAGTGTGTTTAAGTGACACACGCGTGGGAGAGCAGCCATGAGCAATCCGGACGGCCAGAGCGAACCGTCCATGGAGGAAATACTGGCGTCCATTCGCCGTATCATCTCCGAGGACGACAAGGAGCAGAAGGACACTGCACGGCAGAACGGCGGAAAGACGCCGGGTTCTGCGGAAAGCGAGTTTGCGTCAGCGGAGTCCGGTGAGGAGGATATCCTCGATCTGACGGACAAGGCGGAGCAGGCCGGCTCCGCCGATTCGGGTGGACAGGAGGATAGCGAAGAGGCGGCCACCCTCCCACCAGACTCCGACCCCTTCGAACAGAGTGCTGCTGACGAGAGCTTTGCCGAACCGGGCGAGACGGCACCCGATCCCTTCGAGGCGCTGCAGGAGACAGGCTTTGCGGAAGAGCTCGCCAAGATGGAAGAGGACATGCCCGCTCAGGCGGATGAGCCGTCCGCTGGTGAGCGCATGCAGGATGAAGACGAGGCGGCCATGGAGAGTGCCCAGCAAGCCGAGGATGCCATGACGGAAGAGGCGCGCCAGGACGCACAGTCGGAAACGGACGACGGCAGCAAGGACGAGGGACTGGTTTCCAGTGCCACGGCGGCGGCGACAGTAGCCGTTCTGTCCGAGGCCACTCGTGATGTCCGCGGCCAGGCGCGCGCGGCCGAGGACCTGCCGATCCAGAACGACAAGACACTGGAAGGCCTGGTTCGCGAGGCGATGAAGCCGCTGCTGAAGGAATGGCTCGACCAGAATCTTGCCCCTCTGGTCGAGCGTGTCGTACGTGAAGAGGTCCGTCGCATGGTACGCCGTGCGGAGGACGACTGACGTCTAAGTTGATTCGCGGTTTTGCTCGCGGGGGCTGTCGGCCTCCACAGGTCCTGGTGTCCAGAAGAAAAAATGGCTGAACAAACTGAAACTTCTTTCAATCCCGACGAACTGGAGAAGACCTACAGGCCGTCGGAGGTCGAGGCGCGCCAGTACCAAGCCTGGCGCAACAGCGGTGCGTTCCGCTGCAATCCGGATTCCGACAGGAAGCCCTATGTCATCATGATGCCGCCGCCCAATGTGACGGGCAGCCTGCACATGGGACATGCGCTGACCTTCACCATCCAGGACATCCTGATCCGCTATCACCGGATGGTCGGACGCGATGCGCTCTGGCAGCCGGGCTCCGATCATGCCGGCATCGCCACCCAGATGGTGGTGGAGCGCAACCTGGCGGAGGAAGGCATTTCACGCCACGAACTGGGGCGCGAGAAGTTCCTGGAAAAGGTCTGGGAATGGAAGGCGCAGTCCGGGGGGGCCATCAACCAGCAGCTCAATCGCCTGGGAGCCTCTGCCGACTGGTCGCGCGAGCGCTTCACAATGGACGATGGCCTGTCCGAAGCAGTGCGCAAGGTGTTCGTTTCGCTCCACCGCGAGGGACTGATCTATCGCGACCAGCGGCTCGTGAACTGGGATCCCAAGCTGCACACCGCCATCTCTGACCTCGAGGTCCAGCAGGAAGAGGTGGACGGCCATCTCTGGCACTTCCGCTATCCTGTCGAGGGTGAGGAGGGACGCTACCTGATCGTGGCCACCACGCGTCCGGAAACGATGCTGGGCGACAGCGGCGTGGCCGTGCATCCGGAGGACGAACGCTACAACGACCTGGTCGGCAAGCATTGCATCCTGCCGCTTGTGGGCCGCCGTCTGCCGATCGTGGCCGACGACTATGCCGATCCGGAGACCGGCACCGGCGCGGTCAAGATGACCCCGGCGCACGACTTCAACGACTTCGAGGTGGGGCGCCGGCACGACCTGGAGGTGATCAACATTCTCGATCGCGACGCCTGCCTGAACGATCGGGTGCCAGAGGCCTATCGCGGCCTGGATCGCTACGAGGCCCGCAAGCGCGTGGTCGCGGACCTGGAGGCCGAAGGCCTGCTGGAGAAGGTCGAGGTGCATCGCCATACCGTGCCGCACGGCGACCGATCCGGGGTGGCCATCGAGCCCTGGCTGACGGACCAGTGGTACTGCGATGCCAAGACCCTGGCGGCGCCCTGTGTGGAGGCCGTTAAGGACGGACGCATGCGCTTCGTGCCCAGGCAGTGGGAGAACACCTTCTTCGAGTGGATGCGCAATATCCAGCCCTGGTGCATCTCGCGGCAGATCTGGTGGGGGCATCAGATTCCGGCCTGGTACGGACCGGACGGCGAAATCTTCGTGGAGGAAACGGTCGAAGCGGCGCGGGCCGCGGCTGAGGCGCATTACGGCAAGCCGGTGCAGTTGCAGGCCGACGAGGATGTGCTGGACACCTGGTTCAGCTCGGCGCTCTGGCCCTTCTCGACCCTGGGCTGGCCGTCCGACTCGCCGGAGGTCGAGCGTGATCTTGCACGCTATTATCCCGGGGATGTGCTGGTGACCGGCTTCGACATCATCTTCTTCTGGGTCGCCCGCATGATGATGATGGGTCAGCACTTCATGCACGATGTACCCTTCCGGGACATCTACATTCACGCCCTGGTTCGCGACCAGCATGGGCAGAAGATGTCCAAGTCCAAGGGCAACATCATCGACCCCCTGGAAATGATCGATAATTACGGCAGCGATTCGCTGCGCTTCACCCTGGCCGCACTGGCGGTGCCGGGGCGCGACGTGAAGCTCGATCCCGCGCGTGTGGAAGGCTATCGCAATTTCATAACGAAGCTCTGGAATGCTGCACGCTTCTGCCTGATGAACAAAGCGGTTCTACCGGACGGCTACGACCCCTCCGCCAACACGACGGCGCTCAATCGCTGGATCGTCAGCGAGATCTGCGAGCTGCGTGCCGACATCGACACCGCGCTTGAAAACTATCGTATCGATGATGCGGCCGGGCGCCTCTATCACTTCATCTGGCACAGCTTCTGCGACTGGTACATCGAGTTCGCCAAGCCGGCGCTGGACAATGCCGAAAGTGCAGGGGAGACGCGGGCCACTATGGCCTGGACCATGAATGCGTTGTTGCGGCTCCTGCATCCCTTTGCGCCGTTTGTCACCGAAGAGCTCTGGAGTCGTTTCGGTGGGGACGGGCTGCTGATCACCGCGCAGCTGCCCGACGACCGGCAGGATTTGCGCGCCCCCTCCGCAGTGGACGAGATGGAGTGGCTGATTGCCCTGATCTCGGAAATCAGGACCCTGCGCGGCGAGATGAATGTGCCGCCTGGCAGTCGCGTATCACTGGCCGTCAAGGAAGCTTCCGATAAGACGCATGAGCGCCTTGAGCGTCATGCCGGACTGTTGAAGCGGCTGGGGCGTGTGGAGTCACTGGACACCTCTGTCAGCGAATTGCCGGCTGACGCCGCGACCTTCGTGATGCAGGAAGCGACCATGGGCATTCCCCTCGGCACCGTCATCGACATTGCCGAGGAGCGCCAGCGCCTCAACCGGGAACTGGAAAAGCTCTCCAGGGAAATCGAGAAGCTGGACGGCAAGCTGTCCAACGAGCAATTCCTCGAGAAGGCGCCAGCTGCAGTGATCGAGGAGCAGCGCCAGCGCCGCGATCAGATTGCCCAGAGTCGTGACAAGCTGGCCGGCAGCCTGGAGCGTCTCTCGGGCCTGTAAGCCGTGTGGATCAACTGTTGTGCGTCGTACAAAAAGGCCGTGGAGCTAACCGCCAGCTTTCGTTAGTGTCTCAATAAAGGACAGCCGTCCAAGATAAGTTCTGTACGCCATCAGGAGACTGATCCCATGCCCCTCGATTCCCCCAAGAAGAAATACGACAAATCCCGCCTGCCGAGCCGTCATGTTTCGGTGGGGCCGGGAAAGGCGCCGCATCGTTCCTATTACTACGCCATGGGATTGACGGAAGAGCAGGTGCAACAGCCTTTTGTCGGCGTGGCTACCTGCTGGAACGAGGCCGCTCCCTGCAACATCGCGCTGTCGCGCCAGGCCCAGGTCGTGAAGAAGGGTGTCGACACGGAAGGCGGTACGCCGCGCGAATTCACCACGATCACGGTGACCGACGGGATTGCCATGGGGCACCAGGGCATGAAGTCCTCCCTGGTCAGCCGCGATGTCATTGCCGATTCCGTGGAGCTGACCATGCGCGGGCACTGCTATGACGCCCTCGTCGGCCTGGCCGGCTGCGACAAGTCCCTGCCGGGCATGATGATGGCCCTGCTGCGCATGAACGTGCCGGGGGTCTTCATGTACGGCGGCTCGATCCTGCCCGGTCGCTACAAGGGCCGGGACGTGACGGTCCAGGACGTCTTCGAGGCGGTCGGCTCGCATCAGGCCGGCAACATGAACGATGAGGACCTGCACGAACTGGAATGCGTGGCCTGTCCGTCGGCGGGTTCCTGCGGCGGGCAGTTTACCGCCAACACCATGGCCTGTGTCTCCGAGGCGATCGGGTTGGCCCTGCCGGGATCCGCAGGGGCGCCGGCACCCTATGAAACCCGGGATGCCTATGCCGAGGCGAGCGGAGAGGCGGTCATGCGCCTATTGGCGGACAACATCCGCCCGCGCGACATCGTCACCCGCAAGTCTCTGGAGAATGCGGCCCGCATCGTCGCCGCCTCGGGCGGATCCACCAACGCGGCTCTGCACCTGCCGGCCATGGCGCACGAGGCGGGAATCGACTTCGACCTGCATGAGGTGGCGCGCATCTTCAAGGAGACACCCTATATCGCCGACCTGAAGCCGGGCGGGCGTTACGTGGCCAAGGATCTCTTCGAGATCGGCGGGGTGCCTGTCCTGATGAAGGCCATGCTGGAAGGCGGCTACCTGCACGGGGACTGTCTGACGGTCACCGGCAAGACGATGGCGGAGAACCTCGAGGATATCGTCTTCCCGACCGATCAGGACATCATCCGGCCGGTCAGCGACCCGATTACCAAGACCGGCGGCGTGGTTGGCCTGCGCGGCACTCTGGCTCCCGAAGGCGCCATCGTGAAGGTGGCCGGCATGAAAAACCAGAAGTTCCGTGGCACGGCCCGCTGCTTTGATAGCGAGGAGGAGGCTTTCGAGGCCGTCCAGCGGCGCGACTACAAGGAGGGTGATATCATCGTCATCCGCTATGAAGGCCCCAAGGGCGGGCCGGGCATGCGCGAGATGCTCTCCACCACCGCCGCCATCTATGGCCAGGGCATGGGCGACAAGGTGGCGCTTATCACGGACGGCCGTTTCTCGGGTGCGACGCGCGGCTTCTGCATCGGTCATGTGGGTCCGGAAGCTGCGGTCGGCGGCCCGATCGGCCTCCTGGAAGACGGGGATATCATCGTCATCGATGCCGTGGAGGGCGTGCTGGACGTCGAGCTGTCCGAAGAGGAACTGGATACCCGCCGCAAGAAGTGGCAGCCGCGCGGGACAGATTACAACTCCGGTGTTCTCTGGAAGTATGCCCAGACCGTCGGATCCGCCGAGAAGGGCGCCGTGACCCATCCGGGTGCGAAGTCGGAAACGCATTGCTATGCAGATATTTAAGATATATACTTAAAGCATAATTCGAAAAGGCGGATGGGAGAAGGACCTCTCATCCGCCTTTTTCATGCCGGAGATCTACGGGACTACTTGCGCCTGAAATCCTTGCGCAAACGGAGACCCTGCGGCGGCTGGCGCCCGTCGAGCAGGGGGACGGCGTTGCGGCGAAACGGGATGACCAGCAGCAGTCCCGCGAAGAAGCCGCCGATATGGGCCCACCAGGCCACACCCTGATAGCCCTCGCCGCCAGTGGCCCCCATGACCTGCATGACGAACCATACGATCAGCAGGATCCAGGCAGGAATGAACAGGGGAATGATGATGATCGGCACCAGGATCTTCGAGCGTGGGTGCAGCAGAAGATAAGCGCCCAGGACTCCGGAGACGGCGCCGCTGGCCCCGATGGTGGGCACCGTTGCCCCGCTGTTGAGCAGGAAGTGGGTCAGGCCGGCCGCGATCCCGCAGAGCAGGTAGAAGATCAGGAAGCGAAGATGGCCCATGGAGTCTTCGATGTTGTCCCCGAACACGAAGAGGAACAACATGTTGCCCAGCAGGTGCATGAAACTGCCATGCAGGAACTGGTAACTGATGAGTGTCAGGAAGGGTGGAAGCTGTTCCAGTTCCGGCGACAGGGAAGCGGTGCCGCCCAGCAGGGCGGGGATGAATCCGAACCCGTGTATGATCGACAGATAGCGGTGGCTGCCGCCGGCGGTCTGTTCGAAGTAGATGTAGACACAAAGCGCGATCAGTCCCCAGGTTACCCAGGGGTAGCGCAGGAAGCGCCGCGGATTGTTGTCCATGAGGGGCAGGAAGGCCATGCTCTGTGCCTGCTTTCCGAAAGCCGGCTCAGGCGGCTATCTCGCACCAGATCGGCGTGTGATCCGAGGCTTTCGATTCTCCTCGGGGGCCCTTGTCTATCTCGCAGTCTTCCAGACGGTCCGCAGCCTGGGGCGAGAGCAGCAGGTGATCGATCCGGATACCATGATCCGCATCCCAGGCCCCGCGCTGGTAATCCCAGTAGGTGAAGGCTCGGGTCTGGTCCGGGTGCAGGGCGCGATAGGCGTCGGTATAGCCGCCGTAGACGACCCGCCTCAGCGCGGCACGGCTTTCCGGCTGGAACAGGGCATCGTCCTTCCAGGCGTCCACGTCGTAACAGTCCCTGCCTTCCGGAATGACATTGTAATCGCCGCCCAGAACAACAGGCTGCTCGCTGGCGAGCAGTGTACGGGAATGGGAAAACAGGCGCTGCATCCAGCGCAGCTTGTAGGAAAACTTCTCGCTGTTCAGAGGGTTCCCGTTGGGAAGGTAAATGGAGGCAACCCTGATCCCGAACGTCGTTGTCTCGACGTAGCGGGCCTGCTCGTCGCTTCCATCGTCTCCGGGCAATTCCTGGAGCGGGTCCTCCAACGTGTCCTTCGAGAGGATCGCCACGCCGTTATAGCTCTTCTGGCCCTTGACGAGGCAGTTGTACCCCCGTTCCTCGAACTCCAGCCGCGGAAAGGAGTCGTCCTGGCATTTCAGTTCCTGGAGCAGCACGACATCGGGAGAGGCTTCGTCCAGCCAGGCGAGGACATTGGGCAGACGGGCCTTGATGGAGTTCACGTTCCAGGCTGCAAGCTTGACCATGGGACTCCTTCGCGCTTTGAAACCGATGACTGACTATAGCACCGGCGCCCGGTTTGTTCAGCCTGAACGCGTCCGGTTCTCTGCGTGGCCGGCTTGCTCAGATGGAAAAGCTTGTGCCGCAGCCGCAGGACGAGGAGGCATTGGGATTCCGGATAGAAAAGTAGGACCCAATCAGGTCTTCGATGAAATCCACTTCGGAGCCGCCGAGCAACTCCAGGGAAATGGAATCCACGACGACCCGGGCTCCAGCCTTTTCAAACACCTGGTCATCGTCATTGATGGTGTCGTCGAAGGCGAAGGAATACTGAAAACCACTGCACCCTCCGCCGGAAACGGTGACCCGCAGCATCATGTCAGGCGTTTCCTCGGCTTGCGCGAGGGTCTTGATTCGCCGGGCCGCATTGTCGCTCAGGCTGAGGACAGCCTGTTCATTCCCAGCCCCGTCATTCAATGTGTCTGGCGATTCCGTTACAGCCGTCATGACTCCACATCCGTCCTTCGGTTCAGTACTCAATATGTAATCCAGAATCCTTTGTGATTAAAGAGAGGCAAACGTTAAACTCGCAATTGCCAGTGCCATCTCTGTTACGTAGTGTTCATCCCATCATGAGAAAACCTTCATCCTTTGCGCCTTATGCGTGCTTCCCCGAAGAGACACGCGGACGAAAGCTGCCCGAGGATGAAAGCCTGACCCGATCCGTCTTCCAGAGAGACAGGGATCGCATCATACACTCCGGGGCGTTCCGGAAACTGCAGTACAAAACCCAGGTCTTCGTCTATCACGAGGGCGACTACTATCGCACGCGCCTGACTCATTCCCTGGAAGTGGCCCAGATCGCACGTTCGATCAGTCGGCAGCTCCAGTTGAACGAGGATCTCGCCGAAGCCGTCGCCCTGGCGCATGACCTTGGCCATACGCCGTTCGGGCATGCTGGCGAGGATGCCCTGAAAGGGGCAATGGAGGCGTACGGCGGCTTTGACCACAATGAGCAGACCTTTCGCATCCTGACGCAGCTCGAAGCCCGATATGCCGCCTTCGACGGGCTGAATCTGACCTGGGAAACCCTCGAAGGCGTGGCCAAGCACAACGGACCCGTCCACGTGCCCCGTGAGAGCATGAAGCTCTATTGTCGGGAGTTCGATCTGGAACTGGACAGCCATGCCAGTGCGGAAGCGCAAGTGGCGGCGCTGGCCGACGACATCGCCTATGTAAACCATGACCTGGACGATGGTCTCAGAGCCCAGCTTTTCGCGGTTTCGGACCTCATGGACCTGCCGTTGCTGGGCAAGCTGTTCCACCGGGTGCGCCGAACCTATCCCGGGATCGAGCAAGGGCGGCTGATCCACGAGGTCATTCGGCGCTTGATCGATGCCATGGTCAATGACCTGCTTCAGGAAACCCGGTTGCGGCTTGAACAGGCCTGTCCGGGCAATGCCGGAGAAATCCGCGCGCTATCGCGGCCTGTGGTGGCCTTCTCCGAGGAAATGCGTCACGACATCGAAGTGCTGCGCGGTTTCCTCTTCCAGCGGATGTATCGTCATTATCAGGTCAACCGCATCACCTCGAAGGCGCGTCGGGTCCTGAAGCAGCTCTTCGACGTATATCTCGAAGAACCCAACTGCCTGCCTCACGACTGGCAAAGCAAGCTTGACATGTCTGCCGGAGCGGGCCAAAGGGCACGGATTGTCGCGGACTATGTGGCGGGCATGACAGACCGCTATGCGCTGGAATCGCACGAGACCCTCTTCAATCCCTACATCCGACTTTGATTTGTAAAAGATGAATATCTTCAATCAGTTCGAGGAGCAGCTGCGTGCCTCGATCAATAACCTGAACACAGCCGGTGATCTGCCGGACGGACTGGATCTGACGCGCGTCACGGTGGAGCCGCCGCGCGATCCGGCGCATGGGGATCTTTCCACCAATGCAGCCATGGTTCTGGCAAAGCAGGCCGGGCGCAAGCCGCGCGAGGTTGCCGAACTCATTTCCAACCGGCTAGGTGACCTGGAGGGGGTGGAAAGCGTCGAGATCGCCGGGCCCGGCTTCATCAACCTGCGCCTGCGGGACGCCTTCTGGCAAAAGCTGCTTTCGGAAATACTGAAGGCGGGCGAGACCTATGGGGATTCCCGCATCGGGGCGGAGCGGAGCGTGAATGTGGAATACGTCTCCGCCAATCCCACGGGCCCGCTGACCGTCGGACATGCGCGCGGCGCCGTGGTGGGAGATGCCCTGGCGTCCCTGTTGCAAAAAACCGGACACCGGGTAACGCGGGAATATTACGTCAACGATGCCGGAGGGCAGGTCGACACCCTGGCGCGCTCCGTCTACCTGCGCTATCGCGAAGCCCTGGGCGAGGACATCGGGCAGATCCCGGAAGGTATGTACCCGGGTGAATATCTCCGTGAGGTCGGACAGGCGCTGGCGGACAGGGACGGGCGTACATGGATGGAGGCCGGGGAAGCCGAGTGGTTGCCCGCCGTTCGCGCGTTCGCGGTCGAACGCCTGATGCTGCTGATTCGCGAGGACCTGAAGGCAGTGGGCATCGAGCATGACGTGATTCGCTCGGAAAAGGAACTGGTCGACGACGGGGCGGTCCAGGCCGTGGTGGAAACCCTCAAGGCCAAGGACCTGCTCTACACGGGTGTCCTCGAACCGCCGAAGGGCAAGAAACCCGAGGACTGGGAAGCACGCCCGCAAACCCTGTTTCGCGCAACGGACTTCGGGGATGACGTGGACCGCCCGATCCTGAAGTCCGATGGTTCCTGGACCTATTTTGCCAACGACATGGCCTATCATCTTGATAAGGCCCAAAGAGGCCACGATACCCTGATCGATGTCCTGGGGGCGGACCACGGCGGTTACGTCAAGCGAATGAAGGCCGCGGTCAAAGCCCTCACGGACGATCAGACCTCGCTGCACATCATTCTTTGCCAGCTGGTGAAGCTGACCCGCGAGGGGCAGGAGATCAAGATGTCCAAGCGGTCCGGCAACTTCGTCACGCTGCGCGAGGTGGTGGATGAAGTGGGCAAGGACGTCCTGCGCTTCATCATGCTGACCCGCAAGAACGATGCACCGCTTGATTTCGATCTGGCCAGGGTCATGGAGGAGTCCAAGGACAATCCGGTCTTCTATGTCCAGTATGCCCATGCGCGCATCTGTTCGGTCCTGCGTCACGCGGACAACGAACTGCCCGCCCTCGGGCAGGATCTGAGTCAATTGTCGGACGCTCCGCTGGATCGCTTGACCGACTCCGCCGAGCTGGCCGTCATTAAGATGCTGGCGGCTTGGCCACGCTTGCTGGAGGCATCGGCCCAGGCGTACGAGCCGCACAGGATCGCCTTCTACCTGGACGACCTGGCGGCGCATTTTCACGGGCTCTGGACCAAGGGCAAGGATAACGAGGAGCTGCGCTTCCTCCTGCCCTCCGATCCGGATCTGACCCGTGCCCGGCTGGCCCTGCTCAGGGCGGTTGCTCTGGTCATTGCCTCCGGATTGAGTATCTTCGGGGTGCGCCCTGTCGAGGAGATGCGTTGATGACCTACGACCCCCGTTTTTCCTGGAACGAGGAGGACAATCCCGGCGAACTGCAAGGCGAACAGCGCACCCCCAGGAAACAGACGGGACGGGGAGGCGGCGCTGGCCGCCGGATTGTTCCGGCCCTGTTGGCGATCGGCGGTCTGGTGCTGTTCGCCGGCATTGTCTGGTATGCCTATTCTTGGGGCCGCAGCGACGGCGCCTCCGAGGCCATTCCCGTCGTGCAGGCGCCCGAAGGGGCGGAAAAGGAACGCCCTGAAAATCCAGGGGGAATGGAAGTGCCCTACCAGGACACACTGGTCCTGAATCCCGGCAACAGCGAGAACGAGGACGAGAGCGTGGAACGCCTGCTCCCTCCTCCCGAGGAGCCCGTGGAACGGAGCGAAGAGTCGGACGTGGCCGCGACCGCCGCCGACGCCACGGGAGAAACCGAGGCGCCCGAGGAGACTGCCGGATCCGAGACGTCCCAGGACGCCCAGGAAAGCCAGGAAACGCCTGTACAGGAAGATCAGACGGACCCTGCCGACTCCGAAGCCCAGGACACGGCACAGCCTGAAGAACAGCCGGCCGAGATGGAAGATTCGGCCACTTCGCAGACAGCGGAGATTTCCGGTGAAACGGACGTGCCCGAGCCGGCCGGAGATGACCCCGAGGCTGCTGCTCAGGGAGACCCTGGCACCCAGGACACGGCTGACAGCAGTCAGACTGTCGCTGACGCCTTTCGTATCCAGCTGGCGGCGGTGCGGTCCAACGAAGCAGCACAAGCGGAATGGCAGCGCCTGCAGAACAAACACGAGGAGCTTCTGGGACCGCTCTCACTCAACATCGAGCGCGCAGACCTGGGCGAACAGGGTGTCTACTACCGGATCCAGGCCGGTCCGCTTTCAGACGAGGCGGCTGCGGACACCCTGTGTTCGGACCTGCAGGCCCGGGATCAGGCCTGCCTCGTCAGAAGCCCGCAATGAACAGGCAGAGGGCAGGGGAACGGCCGCCGCTGGCGGCGATCTTCGGCTGTGAGGGCACGGAACTGACAGCCTGGGAAAGGGATTTCCTTCGCAGCCACAATCCCCTGGGCTTCATTCTCTTTGCCCGGAATGCCGCATCGCCGAGCCAGGTTCGCGAACTGGTGGATTCCCTGCGTGAAACGGTCGGACGCGAGTCGGCCCCTGTTCTGATCGACCAGGAGGGCGGTCGCGTTCAACGGCTCAAGCCCCCGCAATGGCGCAGGCTGCCTCCGGCAGAGCCCTTTGGCTGGTTGTGGAACGATGCGCCGGAAAAGGCCTGCCGCGCGGCCTGGCTGCATGGCTACACCATCGCGGGGGAACTTTCCGGGCTCGGCATTGACGTGAACTGTCTGCCCTGCCTCGATCTGCGGGTTCCGGGCGCGCACGACATCATCGGGGACCGCTCCTTCGGAGCGGATCCCCGGCAGGTGGCGCAGCTGGGCCAGGCGGTGTGTGACGGGCTGCTGGCGGGAGCGGTCATTCCGGTTGTCAAGCATATCCCCGGCCATGGCCGTGCCCTGGTCGACAGCCATGAGAGCCTGCCGCGAGTCGAGACTTCGCTCGCCGAACTCGAGACTTCGGATTTTCTCCCCTTTCAGAGCCTGGCCGGCGCTCCGTGGGCCATGACGGCGCATGTGGTCTATACAGCCGTGGACGAGGAAGAACCGGCCACGACCTCCTTGCGGGTCGTGCAGGACATCATTCGCGGCAAGATCGGCTTTGACGGCCTGCTGTTGTCCGATGATATCTCCATGAAGGCCCTGAAAGGGGACTTCGCATCCCGCACCGAGAAGGCCCTTGCAGCGGGCTGTGACGTGGTCCTGCACTGCAATGGAGAGCGCGCAGAGATGGAGGCGGTGGCCGCTGTTGCCGGCCCGCTGTCCGAGGCGGCCTTTCAGCGTCTCGAAAAAAGTCTTCAGGCCCGGGGAGGGGACGGGTTACCCTTCGAGGAGGCCTTGAACGAACTGGGAGGTCTGCTTCCTTGAGCAGTCCGGATTTTGCCGAGGATGAAAAGCCCCGCGTGGGCACTGCAGAAGACGAAGAGAAGCTGCGCCTCGATCTCGAGGGCTTCGAAGGCCCCATTGACGTCTTGCTGCAGCTCTCGCGGGAGCAGAAAGTCGACCTGACCCGCATTTCCATCCTGGCACTGGCGGAACAGTACCTTGAGTTCATTCGGGCCGCCCGCCAGCTGCGCCTGGAACTGGCGGCCGACTATCTGGTCATGGCGGCCTGGCTGGCTTACCTGAAGTCACGCTTGTTGCTGCCGGAGCCGGAAGACAGCGAAGAACAGCCCAGCGGAACGGAAATGGCCGCTGCCCTGCGCTATCAGTTGCAGCGCCTGGAAGCCATGCAGACGGCAGGCGAGGAGCTCTTCGAGCGCCCGCAATTGTCCCGGGAGCGCTGGCCGCGTGGCATGCCGGAGGATCTCTCTCCCGAACGCCGAGTCGTCTACGACGTCAGTCTCTATGACCTGCTCCAGGCCTATGGCCATATGCGAGCGAAGGAGGCTGCGCCCTCGTCCCTGAAGGTACTGTCACTCAATCTCTATTCGGTGGAATATGCCGTAAAGCGCCTGTCCGGACTTCTCGGGCGAACGCCGGGATGGCATACGCTCATGACATTCCTGCCTGCCGACCTGCAGGACGGGCTTTCCCGGCGGTCGGCAATGGCCAGCACCTTCGTGGCCAGCCTGGAGCTCTGCAAGTCGGGACAGCTGGAAATCCGCCAGGACGGCGTCTTCGGGCCGATCTATCTGCGCGCGCGGGACGTGGCACAGTCAGTTGAAGACAGTTGAGATGGACGAAGATCGGCGTTTTCAGAATCTGCGTCTGCTGGAGGCCCTGCTGTTTGCATCGGCGGAACCTCTTACAGAGAGCCAGCTGAGCGCGTATTTCCCGGAGGGGACCGATGTGCCGGATCTGCTGCGGTCCCTGCAGGGCTACTATGCCAATCGCGGGATTATGCTGGAGCAGACAAACCAGGCCTGGGCCTTCCGTACGGCACCGGATATGGCGCCCTATCTCCGGCGGGAAAAGACAACGCAGAAGAAACTGTCGAAAGCCGCGGTCGATACCCTTGCGATCATCGCCTACCACCAACCGGTCACCCGCGCAGAGATCGAAGAAATACGCGGAGTCAGCCTGTCCAAGGGCACTCTGGACACCCTGCTCGAAGCAGAATGGATCAGACCCCGCGGACGTCGGCGCAGTCCTGGCCGGCCTTTGACCTGGGGCACGACGGACGCCTTCCTGGATCATTTCGGCCTGGAGAGCCTGTCCTTGCTGCCCGGTTTGGAGGAACTGAAGGCAGCGGGGCTGCTGGACACCCGTCCGGCGATCACGGCATTGGGAGAACGCGGCCTGTTGGGCCCCGGCGAAGAGTCGCGTGCGTCCGAGAATGAAGAGGACAAGCTCGACGAAGGCGAGATCGGCACGCTTCTCGAAAGCGAGTTTGCCCAAGGTGAGTCCGATGACAGCGGCGAGTCCCGTCATTCCGTGAAGCCCTGGGAGGATCAGGACAGCGAGGATTCGGACTGATCTGCAAGGCATTGTTTTCCGGGTTTTATCCACTTAACGTGCAGCATGATCTCTGCCACCGGACGCTGATTCCATAAGATGGACGCCCTTGCCTTCGATTCCGTACGCCACCGTTTCGGACAGTTGACGGCTGTAGACGGTGTCAGCCTGACTGTCAGCCGCGGTGAGCTAGTCTGTCTTCTTGGCCCTTCCGGCTGTGGAAAGACAACCATGCTGCGCCTGGCAGCCGGTCTCGAGCGCCTGCAGCAGGGACGTATCATCATGGCCGGCGAGGTCGTTGCAGACGGCCGGGTCGACCTGTCGCCGGAAGATCGTCAGGTAGGGCTCGTGTTCCAGGACTTTGCTCTCTTTCCGCATCTCAATGTGGCCGACAACGTGGCCTTCGGCCTGAAGGGGCTGGCGCGTGACAAGCGCATGGAAAGAGTGGAGGAGGCTCTGCGACAGGTTTCCATGGAATCCTATCGGAACGCTTATCCGCACACCCTGTCGGGCGGGCAGCAGCAGCGCGTTGCCCTGGCGCGCGCCTTGGCCCCCAAACCGGCCGTGGTCCTGCTGGATGAACCCTTTTCGGGCCTCGACATGCGCTTGCGCAACGAGGTCCGGGATCAGACCCTGCATATCCTCAAGAAATCGGGCGCAGCCACACTGATGGTCACGCATGACCCGGAGGAAGCCATGTTCATGTCTGACCGCATTGCCCTGATGAACCAGGGCCAGCTGGTTCAGACGGACAAGCCGGTGGATCTCTACTACAGCCCGGCTTCAGTCTTTGCGGCCTCATTCCTGAACGACACCAACCAGTTGACAGGGGTCGTCCGTGACGGCGGAGTGGAAACGGCTCTCGGCAAGCTGGAGGCGGACGGGCTGGCGGACGGCGAGACGGCGCGGATTCTCATCCGCCCGGAAGCGATCAAGCTGATCCCGCCCGGTGCTCATGCCGGTTCCGGGCGCAGCCCTGCCAGGGTCGTGACATCGAAACTCCTGGGGCGCAGCAGCCTGATACACCTCTCGGTGATCAATGATGGCAAGGAGGCATTGCATCTGCATGCCAGGGTGCCCGGTCGCTTCCTGCCGGCGGAAGGAGAAACCTTCAGTCTGGACCTGGATTTCCATCAAACCTTCGTTTTTTCCGATTCTGATTCGATCTGATGCAGGACATACATTGCGGGGCGCACAGCTTTTTGCGATAGTTTGCCCGACATAGGCATAAGTGACAGTAAGTAGGAGACCCCTTATGGGTGTGATCCCGAGTGAAGATATTCTATTGGTTGCTTTTACTGGTTCTTTCAGCATCTGGCACTGGCTGATCGTGCTGGCTGTCGTGCTGATCCTGTTCGGTGGCGGCGGAAAGATCCCGAAGCTGATGAAGGATCTCGGCAGCGGCATCACGCAGTTCAAGCGCGGGATGAAGGAAGAGGATAAGAGCGACGAGAACAGTGAAGACGAGAATGGCGAGAAGCCGGCCCTGAACAGGGACGAAACCTCGACCGCTCAGAGTGAGAAAGTCGACGAAGAGAAGAAACAAAAAGCCGCCAACGGCTAAGTCCGGCAGGATAATCCGGGCGACTCAATTGCCGGCTACGGCATTCTAGGACAGACCCCATGCTCGATCTCGGCTGGAGTGAAATGGCGCTTGTCGTCTTTCTGGCGCTGATCATACTCGGCCCGAAAGACCTTCCGCGTGCGCTGCAGGGATTAGGTCGCATGATGCGCAAGGTGCGCGCCATGGGACGCGAATTTCAGTCAGGACTGGACGAGATCGTACGGGATTCCGAACTGCAGGAAGCCAGGAAATCCGTCGAGTCCGTCCGCAAGGGCAAGCTGAAAGGGATGGTCCAGGAATCGATTGATCCTGATGGCGAGATGAGCAAGGAACTGCGTGACGTCGACCAGACAACCCGCCAGTCAACAAGCGGCAAGTCAGGCAATGCCGGAACCCAGGGCGGAAAGAGCTCGGCAACAGCCCAGGAAAAGGACAAGACTTCCGAGACGGCAAGCCCGGCCGAATCCTCTGAAGCGTCTCCGGAACTGAAGACTTCGTCCAACAAGGGTGGAACCGGAAGCAAGGCGGCAGCAAGCAAGACTGCAACAAACAAGACGGCGGCGAGCGGAAGCAAGTCCCCGTCCAAGAGCAGCGCCAATTCCAAGAGCGGCGCTGGCGCCAAGGGCAGTGCCAAGACAGCCACTCAGAGCAAGGGGGCAAGCGGGAGCTTTTCTGCCAAGGCCGGGAGTTCCGCGAAATCCGGAAATTCCACAAAGCAGGCGAAGACGTCTCAGGGCAGGACCACGGCGGCCAAGGCATCGGCGGGGAGCAGCAACAAGTCATCTGCAGCTGGAAAGAGCTCCCCTAACAAGTCTGCGCCCAATAAGTCAGCCGCATCTGGCGGCAAGTCCGCCTCGAACAAGAAACAATCCGATTCACAGGCATAACCGTGGCTGAGACCCTGGACGAAGAAAAGATGCCCTTGCTCGATCATTTGATCGAGCTGCGTAAGCGCCTCCTGCTTTCGGCTGCGGGCCTTATCGTCATTTTCGTGATCTGTTTTTTCTTTGCGGAGCAGCTTTACAATTTCCTGGCGCAGCCCTTGGCCGATTTGCTGCTCCAGCGCGGGGACGACAGGCTCGCCCGCATGATCTTTACCGATCTGACGGAAGTCTTCTTCACCTATGTGAAGGTTTCCTTCTTCACGGCGGCCTTCCTGACCTGTCCGCTTTTTTTAACCCAGTTGTGGCTGTTCATTGCGCCTGGGCTCTACAAGAACGAGAAGATGGCGTTGGGGCCATTCCTCGTGGCTTCCCCCTTGCTTTTCTTTACCGGTGCGGCGCTGGTCTACTATGTGATCCTGCCCTTCGCCTGGGAATTCTTCCTGCAGTTCGAGACGAGTGGCGGTGACGGCACTGTTCCGATCGAACTGGAAGCCAAGGTCGGTGAATATCTCTCACTCACCATGAAACTGCTGTTTGCCTTCGGCCTTTGCTTTCAGTTGCCGGTGCTCATGACGCTTCTGGCTCGGGTAGGACTTGCCACATCGGAAGGCATGGCCGCCAAGCGCAAGTACGCAATCGTCGGCGTGTTCATCGTCGCTGCGATCTTTACGCCGCCGGATCCGCTCAGCCAGCTCAGCCTCGCGATTCCGATCGTGCTGCTCTATGAAGTGTCGATCATCCTGGCCCGCATGGTTGAGCGCAAGAAGGCACAGCGTGAGCAGGAGATCGAAGACGAGCTATAAGCCGGCACCAGCATCTGGAAACGTCGGGGCAGGGAGTGTGAGCAAGCTGCGTCATGGACGAGGTCAGGCCTGTTCTCTATAAGCCGTAGGTAGGACAACCTCCGGCCCTCCAGCCCCAAACAGCCAAGGATGATCATGACTGCCGAGACCTTGCGATCTGCGCGAATCCTCGTCACCAACGATGACGGAATCCATGCACCGGGACTGCACGCCCTGGAGCGGATCGCCCACAGCCTGAGCGACGATGTCTGGACAGTGGCACCCGAGACGGAGCAATCGGCGGCCAGTCACTCACTTACGACACGCCGTCCCCTCAGGGTGCGGCGATTCGGTGACCGCCGCTTTGCTGTCGACGGGACGCCTACGGACTGCGTTCTTGTGGCTGTGAACTCGATTCTGAAGGAGCAGAAGCCCGTTGTCCTTCTGTCGGGAATCAATCACGGCGGAAACCTGGCGGAGGATGTCGGCTATTCGGGTACGGTGGCCGCAGCGATGGAAGGTGCTTTGCTGGGGCTCAAGGCCATTGCCTTCAGCCAACTCAGGAAAGACGACAATCCAGCTGAATTCGGCATGGCGGAGCATTTAGCGCCCGGGATTGTGGAGAAACTCTACCATCTTTCCTGGAGCCCGGACCTGTTGTTCAATGTCAACTTTCCCGCCAGATCGGTGGAACAGGTCAGCGGTATACGGATTGGACGACAAGGTCGCCGGGATGTCATGGTAGGATTGGTGGAAGGGCAGGATCCTGCCGGTCGGCCCTATGTCTGGATCGGTGATTTCGGTCCTGACCAGTCACAGGAGGAGGGCACGGATCTGGCCGGCATCCGCGAAGGAGCGATTACAATCACCCCCTTGCATCAGAACCTGACAGACGAACAGGCCCTGGTGCAGCTATCGGAGGTCTTTGGTGAGCCTGGCCGCGCGTAAAATCCGTTTGCTGATGCAGCTTCGCAAAGCGGGGATCAATGACACGTCAGTACTCTCCGCCATTGAACGCGTTCCCCGAGAGCAGTTCGTGCCGGCCAGCTTCAAGGATCAGGCCTACGAGAATATTGCGCTTCCGATCGGGCAGGGGCAGACACTGAGCCAACCCGAAGTCGTCGCCTTGATGACACAAGCCCTGGAAGTCACGAAGCGGCATACTGTACTGGAGATTGGAACGGGCTCGGGCTATCAGGCCTGCGTTCTCGCGCATCTGGCCCGGCGCGTGTACACGATCGAGCGACACAAGAGCCTGTTGGACCAGGCCGAGGAACGGATCTCCGAACTGCGGCTGCACAACGTCATGACTCGCCTGGGTGACGGCAGCCGAGGATGGCCGGAAGCCAGGGAGTTCGACCGGATCATCGTCACCTGTGCAGCGGAATTCCCGCCAGAACCGCTGCTCAAACAGCTGGGAGAAGGAGGGGCCATGATTCTGCCAGTTGGCGGGCAGGGGCGTACCCAGGAGCTGATCCGCCTGAAGCGGGTCGGTGAAGAGTTGCAGCGGACGGAACTGGGAATCGTGCGCTTCGTTCCCCTTGTCACGGAGGACACATCCGGCAGGGGGCAACGCCGGACAGGATGACGCGCAGAGCATTCAGAAACCATCTGCCTTCTCTGACGGCAGCGGGCGCAACCGCACTGCTGCTGACGGCGTGTTCCCTGGGGGAACCTCCGGTCAAGCAATTGGGAACGCCGCCGTTCCCTCCGCCTTTGCAGCCGCCCAAACCCGGCAGCGTTTCCATGAGCAGCGGAACGGTCGATACCAGGGATCTTTCTGGATCCTCAATTGAAGTGAGCGAGCTGCCTCGCAATACGCAGGAGCAGAAGCCAGCGCCATCCGGGCAGGATTACTATGAAGTCCAGGCCGGCGATACGCTCTTCAGCATTTCCAACGACACGCAGACACGCCTGACGGAACTGGTGGACATGAACGATCTGGAGCCCCCGTATCGCCTTGAACCGGGGCAGCGGCTTCGTCTGCCACGTCGGCAACAAGCGGCGGCAAGCGAGCAGGAGAGTGGAGGCACCCCGGAAGCCGCCGAGGAAGACGGGGCCACTGGCATGGATGAACCAGGTTCGGCATCGGGGCGCGAAACCTCTCGAGAGAACCGTGCCGAGCAGGCTGAAGAAGCCCCCGATATGAGCGAACCCGAGAGTGAGGATATTCCGGTTGCAGCCAACACCGGCCCGATAGGAGATCCACCGGGGCTGACAGGACAGGGCTTTGGCTGGCCTCTGGAGGGCGAGATCATCTCACGCTACGGGGCGCAGAGTGACGGCCGGCATAACGACGGCATCAACATCGCCGCCCCGGAAGGCAGTGTGGTCCGGGCCTCGGAGAATGGTGTGGTCGCCTATGCCGGCAACGAATTGCGCGGTTTCGGCAACCTGCTTCTGATTCGCCATCAGGATGGGTGGGTCAGCGCCTATGGGCACAACAGTCGCCTGCTGGTCGGGCGTGGCGTGAAAGTCGAACGGGGCCAGCCAATTGCCGAAGTCGGGGCTTCCGGAAGCGTATCGAAACCACAGCTGCATTTCGAGCTTCGCAAGGGAACGCGCGCCATGGACCCGATCGAGCTCCTGGAAGACTGAAATCAGTCGAGTCGTTGTCCCAATCGACCGGCCAGTTCCTGGATGAACTGCCAGGCGACGCGACCGGACCGAGCTCCGCGCGTAACGGACCATTCGATGGCCTGCTGCTTGAGTTCCGTTTCCTCGATCTTCAAGTCGTAATGACGCGCATAGCCGCGCACCATGGCCAGGTAGGTTTCCTGGTCACAGTTGTGAAAACCGAGCCACAGGCCGAAACGATCCGACAGGCTGACCTTCTCCTCGACGGCTTCCGAGGGCATGATGGCCGTGGAGCGTTCGTTCTCAATCATGTCGCGAGAGAGAATGTGCCGTCGGTTCGAGGTGGCGTAGAAGAGGACGTTCTCCGGCCGTCCTTCGATCCCGCCTTCCAGAACCGCCTTCAGGGATTTGTAGCTGGTATCCTCCTCTTCGAAGGAAAGGTCATCACAGAACAACAGGAAGCGACGCTCTTGCCGGCGCAAGAGGGACAGGAGGTCCGGCAGGCTGGGAATATCCTCCCGGTGGATTTCGACCAAAACCAGGGAGGCCTGGTCTTCTTCCTGTGCGTCCTGGTTGATTCGGGCCTGGATGGCCTTGGTCAGGGATGACTTGCCCGTGCCGCGCGCGCCCCAGAGCAAAGCATTGTTGGCGGGCAGCCCCCTGGCAAAGCGCCGGGTGTTGTCCAGAAGACTCTCTTTTTGCTGCTCGATTCCTTCCAGCAGGTCGAGGTCCACTCGGTTTACCTTGTCCACCGGCTGGAGAGTACGACTGTCCGGATGCCATACGAAGGCATCCGCCCTGTCCAGTTCCAGAACGGCTTCCCTGGAGGGCGCGAGCCGTTCCAGAGCCTCGGCGATACGAGTGAGCTGCCGGGAGAGATCGCTGTTCGCATTTGAATCGGGAGCGGAATAATTCATGTCGCTTATCTTGGCTTCAGGCAAAGGCCTGCAATCCTGTCTGTGAACGTCCCAGAATGAGGGCATGGATGTCATGAGTGCCCTCATAGGTGTTGACGGCCTCCAGGTTCATCACGTGGCGGATGACGTGATATTCGTCTGAGATACCGTTGCCGCCGTGCATGTCCCGTGACATCCGTGCAATGTCCAGGGCCTTGCCGCAGGCATTGCGCTTGATCAGGGAAATGGCCTCGGGCGTCAGCTTGCCTTCATCGATCAGGCGTCCCACGCGCAGCGCGGACTGCAAGCCCAGCGCAATCTCGGTCTGCATGTCGGCCAGCTTCTTCTGGATCAACTGGGTGGCCGCCAGGGGTTTGTCGAACACCTTGCGTTCCAGGGTGTAATCCCGTGCCGCATGCCAACAGAACTCGGCGGCTCCCATGGCTCCCCATGCAATTCCATAGCGTGCGCGGTTGAGGCATCCGAACGGCCCCTTCAGCCCGCTGACGTTCGGCAGGAGGTTCTCGTCCGGAACAAAGACATCCTCCATGACGATCTCGCCGGTGAGCGAGGCGCGCAGGCTGAACTTTCCTTCGATCTTCGGGGCCGAGAGCCCCTTCATGCCCTTCTCCAGGAGGAATCCGCGGATCTTGTCATCGGGATCGCTCTTGGCCCAGACGACGAAGACGTCTGCAATCGGCGAGTTGGTAATCCAGGTTTTCGTTCCCTTCAACTGATAGCCACCGTCGACCTTTCGGGCCACGGTCCGCATGGCAGCGGGATCGGAACCGGCGTCCGGCTCCGTCAGGCCGAAACAGCCAACCGATTCTCCCTTGGCCAGTTTGGGCAGATACTTCTTTTTCTGCTCTTCCGAGCCGTAGGCGTTGATCGGGTGCATGACCAGGGAAGACTGCACCGACATGGCCGAGCGATAGCCACTGTCGACCCGCTCCACTTCCCGCGCGATCAGGCCATAACAGACATAGTTCACTCCGGCGCAGCCGTACTCCTCGGGCAGTGTCGCGCCCAGGAACCCTAGTTCGCCCATTTCCTGCATGATGGCCCGATCGAATTTCTCGTGGCGATTCGCCTCGAGAATGCGTGGCATCAGACTGTCCCGGCAGTACTGCCGCGCAGCGTCATGGACCATGCGCTCGTCTTCGGTGAGCTGCTCATCCAGAAGAAAGGGGTCTTCCCAGACAAAACGGGCCTGATTCTGGGGGGAACTGGCGTCCGGGCGGGAATCCTGTGCAGTGCTCATTGCAAACTCCGTCGAGAAAGGGACTTGCCGTTAACATAGACGGGAAGAGGCGGGTTCGAAAGGTTCTCTCCGCGAAGGGCCCCAGGACCGCCGAACCGACCTGATCTCGATCCGAGGTTGGTGGAGAAAAGTTTCCAGGTTTTTTTCATTTTGCGTTAGGAAAGCTTTGATTTTTATTTGAAATCATATGGTTGCATCCAGGATTCACGATGACGCGAATTTGATATTTTATGTATGAGAATTTCTCAAAACTGTCTAATATCCAAAGAGCCAAGAGGGCAGCAAAAGTGGTTTCTTCGGACTGAAGCGCGAGCAGGGCTGTATGACTGAATATTTGATATTTGGAGCGGTAAAAATATCGACAGATAACCTGATGACAGGTTTTTTTCTTGCTTCGAACTCAGAAATCGGTTTTTCCTCCTTCTATAAATAAGACCAAGAATGACTCACCTCGCAAGAAGGGTGAGGGCAGGGGCTGTAAATGGAATATTTTGTCCAGCAGTTGATCAACGGGCTCACGCTCGGTTCGATCTACGGCTTGATCGCGATCGGTTATACGATGGTCTACGGCATCATCGGCATGATCAATTTCGCCCATGGCGACATCTACATGATCGGCGCCTTTGTCGGCATCATCGGCTTTATCATCATGGCCATCCTGGGGATCACATGGATTCCTCTGGCCCTGCTACTGGTCCTGGTCATGGCAATCGTCTTTACCTCGGTCTATGGCTGGACCGTCGAGCGGATTGCCTATCGCCCCCTACGCGGCTCGCAACGCCTGGCGCCTCTGATCTCTGCGCTGGGCATGTCGATCTTCCTGCAGAACTACGTGCAGCTGCTGCAAGGCGCGCGCGTCAAGCCCATGCAGCCCCTGATTAGCGGAGGTATCGAACTCATGGATGGCGGTGAAGGCGGTTTCACCGTCGGCATGAGTTACATGCAGATCATCATCATCCTGCTAACTGTCATCCTGATGGCGGCCTTTACGCTCCTCATCACCAGGACGGCGTTGGGGCGCATGCAGCGGGCCTGCGAACAGGACAAGCTGATGGCCTCCCTGGTGGGAGTGAACGTCGATCGCACCATCTCGCTCGCCTTTGTCATGGGGGCGGCTCTGGCAGCTGTCGCGGGGGTCATGGTGACCCTCTATTACGGGGTCATCGATTTCTATATCGGGTTTCTCGCGGGTCTCAAGGCGTTCACGGCAGCCGTGCTTGGCGGCATAGGGTCTATTGCGGGAGCCATGCTCGGGGGTCTGGCAATCGGCCTGATCGAAGCGCTCTGGTCTGCCTACTTCTCCGTGGAGTACAAGGATGTTGCCGCCTTCTCGATCCTCATTCTGGTGCTGATTTTCCGCCCCAGCGGCTTCCTCGGGAAGCCTGAAATCGAGAAGGTCTGAACCATGGCGGCAGAAACTCAAACCGCTGTTGCGGACGGAAATGGGCGTCCGGTTCTCGACTGGAAGGCCATTGGACGCGAACTTTTCTTCACGGCGCTTGTGGCCTTCGGCCTGACGTTCGTGCTGGTAGGCATGCAGACGGCTGATGAAGGGGGAGAGCTGACCATCATTCCGCGCTTCACTGACGTGGGCTACGCGATCGTGATGCTGACGTTGGGACGGTTCGGTTACATCATGCTGCGCTATCGGCGCGCGCTCTTTGTATTGATCGCTAGTTTGGCGGTCTTTGGCCTGTCGTTCGTGCTGCCGTTTCCCAGCCTGTTCCTGGAAACGATGTGCATGGTGGGCGGGTTGCTCATTGCGCTGATGGCCGTGATCACCCTGATCCGTCATCGCCCCGGAATCGACATGCGAGAGCGTGACCGCGCAATGGACCGAGCGGCAGCCCGTTTCCAGGAGTTGTCCCGCTTCATTGGGCCCGTCTTGGTGGTTTTCGCGATCATACTGCCGTTCCTGCCTTTCATGGACCGCCAGTACATCGATATTGCCACCCTGCTGCTCATGTACATCATGCTGGGCTGGGGCCTGAATATCATCGTCGGCCTGGCGGGCCTGCTCGATCTGGGATACGTCGCCTTTTACGCAATCGGTGCCTATTCCTATGCGTTGCTGGCTGTTTCCTTCGATCTCAGCTTCTGGGTATGCCTGCCCTTGGCTGGTGTATTGGCGGCTGTTGGCGGGTATCTGCTGGGATTTCCGGTTCTGCGCCTGCGGGGTGACTATTTTGCCATCGTGACCCTCGGGTTCGGAGAGATCGTTCGCATCGTCCTGTTGAACTGGTACCAGTTCACGGGCGGTCCCGACGGCATCGGGGGCATTCCTCGCCCCAGCTTTTTCGGAATTGCCGAATTCCTGCCGGCATCGCGCGACGGAATCACCTTTGCGGAGCTGTTCGGGATAGATTTCGATCCCATGCACCGCCTTATTTTCCTCTATTTCCTGATCCTGGCTCTCGCCCTGTTGGTCAACATGGTGTCGCTGCGCCTGAGAAAGCTGCCACTTGGGCGTGCCTGGGAGGCATTGCGCGAGGATGACATCGCCAGCCAGTCGCTGGGCATTAACAGGACCAATATCAAGCTTGCGGCCTTTACCATCTCTGCAGCTTTCGGTGGCTTTGCAGGCTCCTTCTTTGCGACCCGGCAAGGATTCATCAGTCCTGAAAGCTTCACCTTCCTGGAATCGGCGATCATCCTGGCGATCGTGGTACTTGGCGGTATGGGCAGCCAACTCGGTGTGGTTATCGCGACCATTCTGCTGATCGGCCTTCCCGAGGTCTTCCGAGAGCTCGAGCAATACCGGATGCTGGCCTTCGGTGCAGGCATGGTGCTGATCATGTTGTGGCGTCCCCGCGGTCTTCTCGCACATCGAGATCCGTCCATTCTGCTGCATGGCAGGAAGGGGCCCGATGCGGCACGCATCGAAGCTGAACAGAAAGCAGCGGAGGCCGCGCAATGAGCTCGATCCAGAAAACGCCCCTGCTTGATGTGCAGCATCTGACGATGCGTTTCGGAGGCCTGGTCGCGATCGACGATGTGTCCTTTACGGCAAACAACCGTGAGATTACCGCAATTATCGGTCCGAACGGCGCAGGCAAGACCACGCTCTTCAACTGCCTGACAGGGTTCTACAAGCCCACGGTCGGCTGCCTGAAACTGGTTCGCGACGAGCAGCACTATCTGCTGGAGCGCATGCCCGGGCATGACATCACCAAGCATGCACATGTTGCCAGGACCTTTCAGAATATTCGTCTGTTCTCGAGAATGACTGTTCTCGAGAATCTGCTGGTTGCCCAGCACAACAAGCTGCAGAGAGCGTCGAAGTTTACCTTGGCAGGGCTTCTCGGATTGTCTTCCTACAAGAATGTAGAGCAATCTGCAGTTGATCTGGCTCGCTTCTGGCTGGATCGGATCAACCTGACAGCGCGTGCCGACTTTGAGGCCGGCAACCTTCCTTACGGGGATCAGAGGCGACTGGAAATTGCCAGGGCCATGTGTACGGAACCGGCCCTGCTTTGCCTCGATGAGCCTGCGGCCGGGCTTAACCCGCGTGAATCTGCGGCGCTGAACGAGCTTCTCCTGGCCATACGTGAAGAGATCGGGATCGGTATTCTGCTGATCGAGCACGACATGAGCGTTGTGATGCGGATTTCCGATCACGTGATCGTTCTGGACTACGGCCGGAAGATCGCGGATGGCGAACCTGAAGACGTGCGCAATAACCCCGAAGTCATCAAGGCGTATCTGGGGGAGGACGATACCGAGGAACTTCCCGAGGAGATCAAGCAGGATGTCGAAGCGGCCGCAAGGGGGGAGAACTGATGCTGGCGATTTCAGGTGTTCACACCTTCTATGGGGCCATTGAGGCCTTGAAGGGCGTCAGTCTGGAAGTCGAGGCCGGGGAAATCAGTACGCTGATCGGCTCCAACGGTGCCGGTAAGTCCACCTTGTTGATGACCATCTGTGGGTCTCCCCGGGCGCGTTGGGGCAGGGTTCTCTTCGAGGGAAAGGATATTACTTCCATGCCCACGCACGAAATTGTGCAACTCGGCATTGCCCAGTCCCCGGAAGGGCGGCGGATTTTCTCGCGCATGACGGTTTATGAGAATCTCCAGATGGGGGCGATCCGGAATACGGAGGATCGTTTCGAGCGCAATGTCAGCCGTGTCTTCGAGCTGTTTCCGCGACTGAAGGAGCGTCGCAACCAGCGGGGGGGTACCCTCTCTGGAGGCGAGCAGCAGATGTTGGCCGTGGCGCGCGCCCTGATGAGCGAGCCGCGCATGCTGCTGCTGGATGAGCCTTCCCTGGGGCTGGCCCCCATGATCGTGAAGCAGATCTTCGAAGTGATTCAGCAAATCAACCAGGACGACCAGGTTACTGTCTTCCTGGTGGAACAGAATGCGTTCCATGCCCTCAGGCTCGCTCACCGCGGTTATGTCATGGTGAACGGCAATATCACGATGAGCGGTACGGGAAAGGAGCTTCTCGTGAATCCGGAGGTGCGTGCGGCCTATCTTGAAGGGGGGCATTGAGGACGGACCATGTACGAACTTCTTGGAACACAACTCGACGTTTTCATCGGTCTGACCCTGATCCTTTTTGGCGGCCTCTCCTACCTCTCGGGCCAGGCTCTTGCGAACAACTGGCTGCCCGTCTGGCAGACCCTGCCGTACGGTTTCCTGATGGGATTTGCGGATCGATTCCTGACCTATGCACTTTTCGAAGGGGTCCTGCTACACCCGCTCGGCTATATTGTGCATTCGCTGGTTCTTATCGGGATCATGCTTTTCGCTTATCGCGTGACCCAGGTCCGAAAAATGATCAACCAGTATCCATGGGTCTACGAAAGGGCAGGTTTGTTGAACTGGCGAGAAAAGAAGGCCGGAGAGAGCTTTCCGTGATGCGAAACTTCTCGTATTTCGGCCGGCACCTGCTACAGTTGCATCATGGGGATCAGCCCCGACGCCGGAAGATGATGCAAATTGGAATGGACTTTCCGGTATCCAACAGGGAGTAAAAGAATGAACAAGTACTCTATTGCCATTGCCGCCGCGGTCGCTTTTTCCGGCGCCACCCTGGCGGTAGCTCAAGCGGAAGTGAAGATTGCAACAGTCGGTCCGCTAACCGGACAATACGCGTCTTTCGGCGAACAGATGCAACGCGGCCTTCAAAAGGCAGTTGAGGATCTGAATGCCAATGGTGGCATCAATGGTGAGGAGGTTGTCGCCATTATCGAGGACGATGCCTGTGATCCGAAGCAGGCAGTGGCCGCTGCCAACAAGTTGGCGGGTGAGGGGGTTTCCTTCGTCGCCGGGCACTTCTGTTCCGGCTCCTCGATTCCGGCCTCATCGGTCTACATGGAATCCGATATCCTGCAGATCTCGCCGGCGTCCACGAACCCTGACTTTACCGACAAGCCTTTTGAGGAAGGCTGGTACAACGTCTTCAGGACCTGTGGTCGTGACGATGCCCAAGGTATCGTGGCCGGCAATTACTTGGCCGATAACTACGCCAACGGGGAAATCGCGATCCTTCATGACAAGACCGCATATGGCAAAGGCCTGGCCGATCAGACCAAGGCTCAGCTCAACAAGCGGGGGATCGAGGAAGCTGTCTACGAGGCCTACACTGCGGGTGAACGTGACTATTCGGCACTTGTGTCCAAGCTGAAGGCAGAGGGCATCAAGGCCATGTATGTCGGCGGTTATCACACGGAAGCCGGGCTGATGATTCGTCAGGCGCGCGAGCAGAACTACGAACCACAGCTGGTCTCTGGTGATGCCCTGGTTACGGAAGAGTACTGGAACATCACTGGTGACGCCGGCGAAGGTACGATCATGACCTTCGCACCGGATCCGCGGAAACTTTCCGAGGCGGCGGAGCTGGTCGAGGAATTCCGGGCTGACGGTTACGAGCCGGAAGGCTATACGCTCTACACCTATGCCGCCGTACAGGTCTGGGCTCAGGCTGCGGAAGATACGGGCTCGTTCGAGACCATGACCCTCTCGGAGGCCATCAAGGGCAACACCTTCAACACCGTGATCGGCGAAATCACCTTCGATGAGAAGGGAGATCCAGCGGATCCGAACTATGTCTGGTATGTCTGGAAGGACGGCAACTACAGCGAAATGTAATCACTGTTTTGTCGCAGACTACATAGAGAGGCGGCCCGGCTACAAACCGGGCCGCTTTTTTGTGACCGGAGTACACAGCGTTAAGAGTTCCTTTAAGAAGACCCTCTTATTCTCTGGAAATGCCGCAACGGGAAACCCTCATCGAATTCATACGCGTGGGTGCCTACGTCAAGGTTTCCGCCGTTGATCCGGAAACCCTGACGGAGGTTTCCATTGTAGGCCAGCCTTCGTGCGGTGAATATGCACTGGAAGAACTGGCAGTCCGCAAGCTCGACTACGTCCTGAAGAAGAAGGGACTGCGCCCGTCGATCAATGATGCAGGATCTGCCCCAGGAACAGCTTGAGACGTTCTGATGAGGGTTCGTTGAAAAAACGTTCCGGATCGTTCTGCTCGACGATATCTCCGTAATCCATGAAAACGATCCGATTGGCCACGGTCCGCGCGAAGCCCATCTCGTGTGTGACGACGAGCATCGTCATGCCTTCTTCGGCCAACTGGGTCATGACCTCGAGCACCTCCTTGATCATTTCCGGATCGAGAGCCGAGGTCGGCTCGTCGAAGAGCATGATCTTGGGCTTCATGCAGAGAGAGCGTGCGATGGCCACACGCTGCTGCTGTCCCCCCGAAAGCTGGCCCGGATACTTGTCCGCCTGTTCCGGGATTTTCACCCTGTCCAGGTAGTACATGGCCGTTTCCTCGGCTTCCTTCTTGGGAACCTTGCGTACCCAGATCGGGGCGAGGGTCAGATTTTCGATCACCGTTAGATGCGGAAAGAGGTTGAACTGCTGAAAGACCATGCCGACTTCGCGTCGTACGGCATCAATGTTCTTCAGGTTGTTGGTCAGCGAGATTCCATCGACGACGATGCTGCCTTTCTGGTGTTCCTCAAGAGCATTGATGCAACGGATCAAGGTGGATTTGCCCGAGCCGGATGGACCACAGACAACGATCTTCTCTCCCCGTGCGACGGTCATGTTGATATTGCGCAGCACCTGAAAGTCCCCGAACCATTTGTTGAGATCGTTGATCTCGATGATGGGGTCCGTGCTGCTGGACGGGCTCTGATGGGAAGCTGTGCTCATGATCTCGGTTCTCCTAGCGCCGGGTGCCGACGTTCAGGTACTTCTCCAAGTATTGAGAGTACTTCGACATGAAGAAGCAGAATACGAAGTAGATGCTTGCGGTGAAGAGGTAGGCTTCCTTGTAGAAGCCACGCCAGGCTGCATCGGTCAGGGCTGCCTTGGTCGCCCCCATCAGGTCAAAGATCCCGATGATAATGACCAGCGAGGTATCCTTGAAGAAGCTGATGAAGCTGTTCACCAAGGCGGGGATGGAGATGCGCAGTGCCTGGGGCAGGATGATGAAGCGCATCTTCTTCCAGTAACTGAGACCCAGGCTGTCCGCTGCCTCGTATTGCCCACTTGGCAGAGATTGCAGGCCTCCGCGCACGGCTTCCGCCAGGTAGGCTGATGCGAACATGATCAGTCCGATCTGTGCGCGCAAAAGCTTGTCGATGGTCAGTCCCGTGGGCAGGAACAGAGGGAACATCACCGATGCCATGAAGAGAATGGTGATCAGCGGCACACCACGGATCAGCTCGATATAGGTGATGCAAAGCGTGCGAATGGTCGGCATGTGGGAGCGGCGGCCAAGCGCCAGCAGAACGCCGATCGGGAAGCCGAAGATCAGACCGATTCCCGAAAGAAACAGTGTGAGCGGCAGCCCTCCCCAACGCGTGTTCGGAACGTAGGTCAGGCCGAGAATTCCGCCCCACATCAGGATGGCGATAAGGGGGACCGCAGCTGCCCAAAGCAGGAATATGGATTTCCGCCAAGCGTTGGGATGGCAACTGACCACAACCACCGTGGCAAAGATCGCCATGGCAACTGTCGGTCGCCACTGTTCCTCAAAGGGATAGAGCCCGAAGAGGATAAGATTCGCCTTCTCATAGAGGAAAGCCCAGCAAGCGCCATCTGTTTGCCGACAAACAGTGGATTCCACATTTCCCCATACGGCGTCGAAGATGGCCCAGTCCATGAAAGGCGGGATAATCTTGTAGAACAGCCAGAGAATCAGGAGCGTGAGAATCGAGTTGTACCAGGTGTTGAAGAGGTTGGCGCGCAGCCAACCGATAACGCCGACGCGTGTCACAGGTGGACGCTGCGAGGTCTGCTTCATCTGCTGATCGTCGGACATGGTCATGGCTCAGCGCTCCACCAGGGCAATATGGCGGTTGTACCAGTTCATGAAGACCGAAATTGCCAGACTGAACGAAAGGTATACGCTCATGAAGATGGTCACGGCCTCGATTGCCTGTCCGGTCTGGTTCAAAGTGGTATTTCCCACGGAGACCAGGTCCGGGTAACCGATAGCCACTGCAAGCGAGCTGTTCTTGGTCAGATTCAGGTACTGACTGGTGGTTGGCGGTACGATTATGCGCAGTGCCTGGGGCAGGATGATGAAACGCAGCACGCGCACACGTCGCAATCCTAGAGAATGGGCGGCTTCGCTCTGGCCATAATCGACTCCAAGAATGCCCCCGCGCACAATTTCTGCGATGAAAGCTGAGGTATAGGTGGTCAGGCCGAGCAACAAGGCTGCAAACTCGGGAGACAGGTTGATCCCCCCCTGGAAATTGAAGCCCTGCAGTGTCGGGAGTTCGAGTACGATCGGCGCACCGCCTACCAGCCAGGCGATGATTGGCAGACCGAGGATCATAGCCAGGCTGCAGGGAAAGACGGGAAACTGGAGGCCGGTACGATTCTGACGGCGTCTGGCCCAGGCACGTAACGCGAAGCTGAAGACAATTGCGAGAAGGAAAGCAATGCCCATGTAGCCGTAGACTGGGCTATCGGCGGGCGCAGGAATCATGAAGCCGCGGTTGCTGAGGAAGACTCCCGGCATCGGTTCAAAGGCCTGGCGTGGAGAGGGCAGGGTGATGGTGATCACGCCATACCAGACGAAAAGCTGGAGGAGCACGGGGATATTGCGCAGGATTTCGACGTAGGCCGAGGCCAGCTTGGCAACCAGCCAGTTCGTGGAGAGGCGCAGGATACCGACGATTGTCCCCAGTATCGTGGCCAGGATAATTCCCAGCAGGGCAACCTGAAGGGTGTTCAACAGGCCGACGAGAAACGCCCGGCCATAGGTGTCCGAGGCCTCGTAGCTGACCAGGGATTCACTTATCGAGAATCCGGCGCTGCGATCCAGGAAGCCGAAGCCCGTGGAGATGTTCCGCTCTTCCAGGTTCTGCAACGTGTTGGAAAACAGATACCAGCCGGCGAGGATCACCAGTCCCAACGCCACTGCCTGGTAGATGATCGAGCGCGCCTGGGGATCATGCCAAAGTGCAGCCACGCCCTTCCGGTTTGTCTCGACTCCGGTGGGTACCGTCACGGTCGAACTCCTCGTTCCCGATCCTGTTTTATCAAGATAGTTTGTTGGGCGGGTATAACCGCCTAGTCAGGGAAGGGGATGTAAGGGCGAAAGGCCGCCACGCCTCTTGGCGTGACGGCCTTTGCTCTTCTTCTTTACCGTACCGGCATGGCGTACATCAGACCGCCATCGGTCCAGAGCGCATTAATGCCACGCTCAAGACCCAGATCGGTGTCCGGACCGACATTGCGTTCGAAGATTTCCCCGTAGTTGCCCACGGCCTCAATCGCGTTGTAAGCCCAGTCTGTTTCGAGATCCAGGTGCTCGCCCATGCCGGGTTCAGCACCCAGAAGACGCTTGATTCCAGGATTCTCGCTGGTCTCGCGCATCTCCTCGAGGTTCTCGGAGTTTACGCCATATTCCTCGGCTTCGATCAGGGCATAAACGACCCACTTGACGATGTTGAAAAATTCATCGTCGCCCTGACGCACAGCCGGGCCCAAAGGCTCCTTGGAGATGATTTCCGGCAGGATCATGTGTGCGCTGGGATCCGGAGCTGTCGAGCGAACGGAGGCCAAGCCCGAAGAGTCGGTCGTGTAGGCATCGCACCGACCTGCGAAATAGGCCGCGTTGACTTCCTCGAAGTCCTCGATGACCACCGGCTCGAAGTCCATGTCGTTGGCACGGAAGAAATCCGCGAGATTCAATTCCGTCGTCGTGCCGGGTTGCACACAGATGGTGGCGCCGCTCAGATCATGCACGCTTTCGACGCCAAGATCCTTGGGCACCATAAATCCCTGACCATCATAGAAGGTGATCGGGGCAAAATGCAGACCCAGGGAGGTATCACGGGTCAGCGTCCAGGTCGTGTTGCGCGAGAGCACATCCACTTCGCCAGACTGCAACGCCGTGAAACGCTGCTGGGCAGTCAGGGGTGTGTAGCTGACGGCTTCCGGGTCACCCAGGATTGACGCTGCAATCGCCTTGCAGACATCCACATCCAGGCCTTGCCAGTTGCCTTCACTATCGGGGTTGCTGAAGCCGGCAAGCCCCGTGTTCACGCCACAGCGCAGCTCGCCACGGTCGCGAACGGCGTCGAGCGTTTCACCTGCCATCGCGGGCATGGCTACGGCCGAGGCGGCGACAAAGGCGCCGGCAGCCAAGAATGATTTGAGTGTCATGAATCTACCCTATCCTGTTCTTCGTTTTATGAGTTGTAAGTTTCTGGCTATACAGCCTGATCAAGTTGTAACAGCTGTGCGGAAAATTTGAAGAGTTTCTTGAAGTGAAAATCTAACATATTGATAAATAATACAAAAAAATACCTGCCTGAGAGGTTGTGAAAGCGGCTGAACACTGCTGTTCAGGAACCTGTGGAAAACATGCCCAGAAGACGTGGGTCGATGACGCGTCTTTGTTTCCGGGAACGGACCGTGAATCCGACAGTCTGATAAAGCGCGAGTGCACGAGGGTGATCCAGGTTGCAGGTATGAACCTTCAAGACCGCAACTTGGCTTTCCCCTTGTGTCTGCCAGGCGCACTGAACCGCGTGGCGTAACAGGGGTGGTCCGAGTCCTTGACCGATGAAGTCGGGAAGCAGTCCAAAATAGGCCAACTCCACTTCACCAGGGTGACGCCGGTCGAGTTCCGCGAATCCGGCCGGTATCCCTTGTTTATACAACACAAGAAGTTCGACCCTCGGATCCTGGAGAATAGCGGAGAGTTCGCGGTCGGGCATGATCCGGCGCTCCCACCAGAGCCAGGGAGCGCCGACGGTGTTGTAGAGGAACCTATAGAACGAGAGCGTCGGATCCGGGGCTTCAAGCAGATGGCAGCCAGGAGGAAATCTGAGCGAATCTGCTTCGAAAGAGGGCACGGAGTCCATTTCAAGGTAGGTGATCTCGGTGTCCAGGTAGACGCTCTCCGCCTCGGTATCCTTCGACCCGTTGCCTGCTTCAATCCATTTCGCCATCACCGCGCGGGGCGTCAGCTGATACCCCTGCTTGCCGTAATACTCCGCCACCTTTTGGTTCTCGGGCCGAACCATGAGCTGGACCTTGCGAATGCCCTGTTCCGCCAGCCAGGCTTCGGCGGTTCGGAGTAGTTGTGCTGCTATGCCCTGGCCGCGCTTCTGGGGCGTGACGGCCAGATAATATAGCCAACCGCGGTGCCCGTCGTGACCCGCACAGAGGGTGCCGACAAGGCGATCGTCCATCAGACTCGCAAAAACACGTGAAGATGGACCGGAGCGAAAGAGAGCGATATCCGCATGGGGGTCGTTGTGCGGGACCAGCAAGCCACACTGATGCCAGAGGTTCACACAGGGCTCGTCCTCCTCGGGCGCAAGGTCACGGATCACCGGTTTGAGCAGACGGCTTTCGCCTTCAGCTGTGGTCATCGCGCTTCTTGTCCCGGGGCAACGGGCCGGTTTCTATTGGCACATTCTCAGCCAATCCCCATTCCGCCCAGGACCCGTCATAAAGGGCAACATCCTTGTGTCCCAGCATTTCCAGGGACATTGCCAGTGCGGCCGCCGTGATTCCTGAACCGCAGGAGGTCACAATGGGGCAAGCCAGATCGACGCCGGCCTCTTCGAAACGCTTGCGCACCTCTTCCGGGGGTTTCAGACAGCCGCTGCCGGGATCGAGCAGGTCGGTATAGGGTACGTTGTAACTGCCTGGTATTCGTCCCGATTTCCGTCCGGCCCAAGGCTCAGGATCCTGTCCTTCGAACCGTCCCGGACTGCGTGCATCGACCACTTGCTCGCGTTTTGTCTCAATATTCCCAAGTATCTTATTGATACTTCTCACCCGTGTTGTGTCGAGACGGGCCGTGAAATGCCGTTCCTTGGGAAGGACAGGGTGGTCATCAAGAGGGCGATTCTCCTCTTTCCATTTCGGCAGCCCACCATCGAGAACATGAACATCCCGGTGTCCGAAGATACGGAACATCCACCAGACACGCGGTGCGGACATGAGCCCCTTGCGGTCGTAGACGACAATGCGGGTTCCGTCGCCTAGCCCCAGTCTCCGAACTTTCGAGGAAAAGACTTCCGGTGGAGGCAGCATATGAGGCAGGGAGCTTTCGCTGTCCTTGATCTCGTCAATGTCGAAGAAAACGGCCCCTGGTATGTGTTCCTGCTCATACTCTTCCCGGGCATTTCCGGTTTCCACCGGAAGATAGTAGGTGGCGTCGACAACGCGCAGGTCAGGCGCGTTCAGGTTCTTCTCGAGCCAGTCAGTGGAAACGAGATAGTTGGACTCCGATGTCATCCGGCTGTGTCCTGACTTGCGAATCGCAGGTTGATGCGACGGTTCTGCTTGCCCTTGTTCTCGATCTTCCCGACCTCGATCCTGCCGATTTCACTGGTATTTTGGACATGCGTGCCTCCACAGGGTTGCAGGTCAACACCTTCGATCTGCAACATGCGGACCCGTCCGCTGCCGCGAGGCGGTTTGACGGAAAGAGTCCGAACGAGCTCAGGCGACTGATCCAGTTCCTCGTCCGTCGCCCATAGCACTGAAACGGGAATGGCACGTTGTACCAGTGCGTTCAGTTCCTCGTTCAGCCACCCCTTGTCGGGGGCGCCATCAGGCAGGTTGAAGTCCAGGCGCGCCTTGCCATCGGATATCTGCCCGCCTGTCACGTCGCCCTGAACCAGGGAACAAAGGAGGTGGAGACTGGTGTGCATGCGCATGAGTCTGTGGCGCCTGTCCCAGTCTATACGCAATTCGACGTTCTCGCCGACGTCTGGAAGTTGAGCACCTTCCTCGAGAAGGTGGACAACTTCGTCATCTCCATCCCCCTTCCGCGTATCCAGAATCCGCACTTCTTCTCCCGAAGCGCGAATCAGGACTCCGGTATCTCCTGGCTGGCCACCGCCTTCGGGGTAGAAAACCGTACGATCGACGTGAAGTCCCTCGGGGGAAACGGCAGTAACCGTCGCTTCACAGCTCTGGAGATAGGGATCTTCGCGAAACAGCAGTTCCATTCACTTCACTCCTGCAGCCAGTTGGGGACCGGCAGTTCCTTCTCCCGCAGGAAAGCGGGATTGTAGAGCTTGCTCTGATACCTTGTCCCGAAATCGCAAAGTACGGTCACGATGGTGTGCCCCGGGCCCATTTCCCGCGCCAGGCGGATGGCGCCGGCAACGTTCACCCCCGTGGAGCCGCCCATGCAGAGACCTTCATGCTCCAGCAGCTCAAAGGCCACGGGCAGGGATTCACTGTCGGGGATCGTGTAGGAGGTGTCGAGCGGCATGCCCTCTAGATTCTTCGTCACACGCCCCTGTCCGATGCCTTCGGTAATCGAGGTGCCTTCGGACTTGAGGCTGCCGTGAGCGTAATAGTGATGCAAGGCAGAGCCTGCAGGATCGCTGAGCGCGGTGCGAACTTTTGGATTTCTTTCCTTGAGGGCCATGGCCACGCCCGCAAGCGTGCCTCCGGTGCCGACCGAACAGGTGAAGCCGTCAACCTTGCCTTCGGTCTGTTCCCAGATCTCCGGTCCTGTTGTCTCGTAGTGCCCTTGACGATTGGCAACATTGTCAAACTGGTTGGCCCATATGGCGCCGGCCTCATGCGTTTGCGCCAACTCGTCCGCCAGGCGTTGCGAGACGTGGACATAGTTTTGCGGGTTCTTGTAGGGAACCGCTGGAACTTCGCGCAGGTCCGCCCCGCAAAGACGCAGCATGTCCTTCTTTTCCTGGCTCTGGGTTTCCGGAATCACGATGACGGTATGATAGCCACGTGCGCGGCCGACCAGAGCAAGCCCGATTCCTGTATTGCCCGCAGTACCTTCGACTATGACGCCGCCTGGCTTTAGCAGGTCCTTGTTCTCCGCATCCTTAACAATCGCCCAAGCGGCCCGGTCCTTTACGGATCCTCCGGGATTCAGGAATTCAGCTTTTCCCAGAATGGTGCAGCCGGTCTCTTCGGAGGCCCGCCGCAGGCGAATAAGAGGAGTTTCTCCGATGGTGCCTATGAAGCCGTCACGAATCTGCATGAATGTTCAAAGCCTGTCGTCGAGGTTGTATGCTGGAAATAATACTTTGCATACAAGTGGGGTGGTGGTCACGTTTTCCAGGCGCGCTGAACCTGGTCCCTGTTGAGTCTCAACCATACAAGCGCCATCCAGGCTGTTGCATTCTCTATCTCACCTCTCTCGAGCATTTGATAGGCCTCTTCGAAGGGCACCATGAAGGCCCGGATATCCTCGTCCTCTTCCGCCAGACCGTAAAATCCGTTCGTGCCCGGTGCGTCGAGGCGGCCAAGATAAAGGGAGATGACTTCATCACAGCCTCCCGGAGAGGGCAGGACACGATTGATGGACCATAGGGCGGAAATCTCGAGGCCCGCTTCCTCTCGGCTTTCCCGCAGGGCGGTTTGCTCTTCGTTCTGCTGATCCTCGATGATGCCCGCGACTACCTCGATCTGCCAGCCGTCCATCCCGGCCAACCAAGCCGGCAGCCGAAACTGCTCCAGCAACATGACGCTGTCACTTTCCGGATGGTAAGGCAGAACAGCGACCGCCGGTGCGCGTTTGCAGACCTCCCGAGTGAGTGAATTGCTCCAGTGACCATCCTGCTTGCGATACCGGAAGCTGTGACGGGATATCCTGAGAAAACCGGAGAATGGCTGATCACTGGAAAGCAGTTCTACATCCATGGGGCCTGGTCATTCGACGTCATAGGACTCGACGATGGTAATTCCGATGCTTTCGTAATATCGCTTGGCGCCGGGGTGCAAGGGCGTTCCCAGGCCATTGAGGGCGGTGTCCAGGGATATGCGGCGCGCCTGGGGATGACCTTCCTCGAAGAGTCGCCTGTGTCTGGGATGCCAGAAGGCCTGCGTCATCTGGTAGACCAGTTCTTCATCCAGCCGCGCATCGACCAGCCATTGTGCCCCCACCGACAGGGTGGGGGTGCGCGGAACAGTCCGGTAGGTTCCCGCCTCTATCTCGGCCGGGGAGAAGAAAGGATAGCGCTCGCGCAATCCTTCAACCGGTTCTCCTTCAAGGCTCAGCAACCGGACCGAGACCTCCTGGGTAAGGTCGCTGACGGCTGGCGTCGGGGTGCCTGCGACCATGAAGAAACCGTCGAGTTCCCCTGTGCGCAATTGTGAGGCCGCGATATTGGGGGCGAGGTACTTCGCTTCGAAGTCGTTCGGAGACAAGCCCCAAGCCTCCAGTATCAGCAGGGCGTCGACCAGCGATCCCGATCCTTTCCGATCCAATGAAATACGTTTGCCCCGGAGGTCTTCGGGGTGGGCTATCTCAGCTTCCGCCCGTGTGACCACCTGGATCACTTCGGGATATAGATTGGCGATTGTACGCAGGTTGCGCATCGGCTCGCGGTCTTCATAGGGACCTTCCGCGTGATAGGCCCAGTATGCGACGTCTGCCTGGGCAAGAGCCGTTTCCAGATCCCCTCGTTCCAGGGCCTCTACATTGAAGGCGGATCCCTCGGTCGACTGGGCCGTAGCAATCAGATTAGGCACCCCGCAACTACCGCCACGTTCACATTCCCTGCTGCCCGGGGGGCTGCTGATCGCGCTGGCGATCAAGCCGCCGATCGGAAAGTAGATACCGGCAGTGGACGCCGTGCCGATACGCAGAATGCGTGCTTCCTGGGCGATCGCAGTTCCCAACCAGGGCGCAGAAGCCAGTAGTCCGCTTGCAAGAAGGAAATGGCGTCGGCTCAAGGGCACCGTCACATCTCCCGGTCAAAGTGAAGTGTGTAGGCAGGATAACCCCAGCAATCGGGCATGGCCAAGGCAACTTGACGGCGGAACCTGATTTTTTCGGCTCTGCTGTGCCTTTTTCCTTTAAGGCGCGGATCGGGTAAGGCAAGAATGGAACTGATGAGTTTCATTTCTGATTCACCTTCTCCCCCTTTGCCGCTGTGGAAAAGACAGCGCCATGAAAGACTCCTGACAGCTGCAATCGAGATTCTCAGTCGCCAGCCTGCGGAAGACCTGTCCATGGACCAACTGGCCAGGGCTGCCGGCGTCGGAAAGGCGACCCTGTATCGATATTTCGAGGGGCGGGAGGCTCTTCTGAGAGCCTGTCTCGAAAAGGTCGTTGCGGATCTTGGCCAGAGAATCGAGCAGATCGAGGAAAGCTCCCTTCCGCCGCTCACGCGTTTCCAGGAGATTGTGGACTGTATGACGCGAGTATTCTCCCAGCATTTCCTGCCGTTGCGCATGTTGATGCGTAGCCAAAACGAGTTGGAGGAAAGCTGGAGGCAGTCAGTCCACCAGGCACGCATGACACTGGTAAGTGTCCTGCAGAGGAACTTCGAGCGCGGACATCAGAGTGGCGATTACCGAGCGGTGGACAGTGAGCTTCTGGCCCATTTGGTCATGGGCATGATCCGCAGCGGCGTGACCCACGTATCGAGCCGTGAGCTGGAAGGCCTTGTTGCGGGTATTACCGACTATGCAGCCTGCGGCTTTGCTGTTTGTTCTCCACGACAAGCCCGCCTTTCCGGACAACGCAACTCCTCCGCCATGGCCTCACCAGAAGTCGAGAAAGACGAGAATGTCAAAGGCTAAGCAGCTGATATTCCTCCTGGTCGCAGGTCTTGTCGCAGGAGTGCTCTGGCACCTCTTTTCCTCTCTTTCCATGCAGGAGAGGGGCGAGATTGCCAGTGTGGAGGAGCAGGAAGATGCGGCTGGCGAGCAGCCTGTCATAGTTCGCGAGGTGAGCTTCGAAAGCGGGGCGTCTACTCTGGTGTCCGTGGGAACGGGCCAGGCGCAGCAATCCATTACCCTCTTCCCGGAATCCGCCGGCCAGGTGCGTGACGTATTGTTCTCGGCCGGGCAGGAGGTGGTGCAGGGGGATCTCTTGCTCGCGCTGGACAAGGAGGACGAGGAGCTATCGGTAGAATTGGCGAAGCTGCAGTTGGAAGACGCGCGACAGAGACTGCAGCGCTATGAAAGTGCTGCCCCAAGCGGAGCCGTTTCCACGAGCGAGGTCGACCAGGCGCGCAATGCCCTCTCCGTCGCACAGATCGAATTGGCTCAGGCAGAACTCGCTTATACCAGGCGTATGCTGTTGGCCCCCTTCGATGGCGTGATCGGGATTCCCCAGGTGGACCCCGGCGACAGGGTCACGGAATCGACGGCAATCGCGACCCTTGATGATCTTTCCAACCTGCTTGTGGATTTCAAGATTCCGGAAGCCTATGCCTATGCCATCGACAAAGGGCAGGAAGTCGAGGCGCAGACCTGGGCACTGCCCGGTATGGATTTTACCGGCACGGTCACAAGCCTGGGCAGCCAGATCGATGAGGAAACCCGCACACTGCAAGTGCGTGCGCGTCTTCCGAACGAACAGGGCCAGCTGCGGACCGGAATGTCCTTTGTCATGGAACTGCCACTCTCCGGCGAACTCTATCCTGCGGTTCCAGCCGTCGCGGTACAATGGGACAGGGAAGCCGCATATGTCTGGCGCGTTCGGGACGGACAGGCAGAGCGCCAGACTGTCGAAGTGGTCAAGCGCTCGGAGGGGTGGGCCTTGCTGTCCGCGCAGCTGACCGGAGATGACCGGGTGGTCGTCGAAGGCATGCAGTCCTTGCGGGAAGGCATGCCTGTGGAGGTTCGTCAGCGACAGAACAATACCGCAGATCTGACCAACCCGGAGACCGCGGGAAATCAGAATGACGGCTGATCCGGTGGATCACAGGGAAGATCTGCCGTCGATCAGTGTTCGACGGCCGATTCTGGCAATCGTCCTGAATCTCCTGATCGTATTGGCCGGCATAGCGGCGGTCATGGGAGTCGAGGTTCGCGAACTGCCCAGTGTGGATCGACCGGTGGTCACGGTTCGGGCCAGTTACCCCGGAGCCGCACCGGAAACCATGGACGCAGAGGTTACGCGCGCACTTGAAGGAGCTGCTGCGCGGGTCAACGGTGTGCGCTCCATCAATGCCGCCAGTGAAGAAGGCAGCACAAGAATATACCTCGACTTCGACCCCTCCGTTGATGTGAACGATGCAGCGAACGACGTGCGAGAAGCGATCAGCGAAGTTCAGCGGAGCCTTCCGGACGGTGTGGAGGATGTCGTGGTCATCAAGGCCGATGACGAGGCAAGTCCAATCCTGCGACTCTCGGTCACGAGCGATAGTCTGACCACGGAGGAACTGACGCGTTTGGTCGATAACGAGATTTCGACCACTTTGCTGAGCGTTCCAGGAGTGGCCGATGTCAGTCTGTTCGGCAATCGCCAGCGAACCCTGAACATTGTGCTTGAGCCCGCTAAGCTGGCAGCGTCGGAATTGACCATAGAAGATGTTGCAGATGCGCTGGAAAGTGCACGTCTGGATGTTCCCGCCGGTAGCTTTGAGTCCGGCGATCAGGATCTGGTCGTGCGGGCCGATGCTTCGGTTGTGGAAGAGGGGGCCATCGAGGCCATCTTCATCAACGACAATGTACGTGTTCGCGATGTGGCGAGTGTCTTTTACGGACCTGCTGAAGCAAGCTCCTACGTCCGTCTGAACGGGGAACAGGTGCTGGGGCTTGGCATTATTCGCCAGGCGCAATCGAACACGATCGAGATCTCCGAAGGCGTTGGGGAGGCCGTAAGGGAGCTCAATCAAAGATTCGAGGACATAAATATTGCGACGATTTCCGACGATGCGGTCTTCATCAGTGGCGCGATCAGCGAGGTTCTGCTGACGCTGCTGTTCGGGATCATTATCGTGATTCTCGTGATTCTGACGTTCCTTGGATCTCTGCGCCTAACCCTTATTCCCGGCATCACGATACCGGTGGCCTTGATCGGGACATTGGCGGCAATCTGGTTGCTGGGTTTTTCGGTGAATATCCTGACATTGCTTGCGCTCGTTCTGGCCACGGGCCTTGTGGTCGACGATGCCATCGTTGTTCTGGAGAACGTGGAGCGTTGGCGGCGTCACGGAGTCGGGCGCCTGGCAGCTGCAGTCCTGGGCACGCGCCAGGTTTTCTTCGCCGTGCTGGCGACGACGGCAACCCTCATCTCGGTTTTCGTGCCCGTTGCTTTCCTGCCAGGGCGCGCCGGCCAGCTGTTCGAGGAATTCGGCTTTGTGCTGGCAATTTCCGTGGGACTTTCTTCCTTTGTGGCGCTTTCCCTGTGTCCCATGCTGGCATCCCGCTTGATTCCATCCCAGACGCGCAGATCCATCGAGGGCGGACGGCTGCGCAATGGGATGGAGGCCATGGGCAGCTGGATTGCACGGCTTTATCAGAAGGTGCTGGCCGCCATAATGAAGATACCGCTTCTCTTTTGCGGAGCGGCGCTTGCACTGGCGGCTTCAACGGCTCTTGTCTATCTGAACCTCGATCAGGAGCTGGTTCCTCAGGAGGACCGCGGAGTTCTGGTCATTTCGATGCGTGGTCCCGATGGGGTAAATCTCGGCTACACGGATCGTCAGGTCAGCCGGGCGGAAACATTGCTGGAGCCCCTTGTGGAAAGCGGAGAGGTTCGCAGCGTGCTCTCGATCGTTGGGCGCAGGGATCCCAATGCCGGCTTCATCATTGCGCCTCTGGCCCCCTGGAGTGAGCGCGAGCGCAGCCAACAGGAAATCTCCGATAGCCTGCAGCCGGCCCTCAACGATATTCCCGGCGCGCGCAGCTATATTGTCAATCCCAACAGTCTGAGCATACGCACAGGGGGATCGGACCTGGAGTTCGCCGTCACAGGACCGGACTACGAGCGCATTGCCGAAGCCTCCGAGGAGCTCATGACAGCCATGTCCGAGGAACTGCCATTGGCAAATGCGCCGAGCATGGAATATTCCACGACGCAGCCACAGCTCTCGATGGATATTGACCGGGAGCGAGCCGCGGATCTCGGGATCGATATTTCCAGCATAGCCAGTGTTCTTCGCACCATGGTGGATGGCTCACAGGTCACCGAGCTTAATGTCGAGGACGAGGCTGTCCCAGTCTATCTGGAATCCCGCTTTGGAACCGTTCAGGATACAGACGATCTCAATAACCTCTTCGTAACGACACGCGAAGGGGATGTTATCCCTCTGTCTTCTCTCATCACGATCCGGGAAAGCGGCATCGCACCAGAGCTGGAACGGCGTGGGCAAAGGCGGGCGATCGAGATCGAGGCCGGGCTTTCGCAGGATTATTCGCTCAATCAGGCTGCCAGCGATGTGCAGGCACTTGGCGATGAGATCCTGCCCAACGGCTACAGTCTTGTGTTTCTGGGGCAGGCGGAGGCGTTGGAGGAAGCCGCCAGCGACACAATGATCACCTTCGCCATCGCTCTTTTTGTCGTGCTTCTGGTCCTGGCTGCCCAGTTCGAGAGCTTTGCCAGTGCCATCGTCGTGATGCTTACGGTTCCCTTTGGGCTGGCTGCCGCCGTTCTCTCGCTCTGGCTAACCGGCACGTCCCTCAATATCTACAGCCAGATTGGCCTTATCATGATCATTGGCTTGATGGCCAAGAATGGCATCCTGATTGTCGAATTTGCCGATCAGCTGCGCGATCGCGGCTTGTCTGTCAGGGAGGCCGCATTTCAAGCAGCTTCCATTCGCCTGCGCCCCGTGGTCATGACCATGCTTTCGACAATTCTGGCGGCCGTTCCCCTGATTCTCAGTGGGGGAGCCGGAAGTGAGGCACGGACTTCGATTGGTTGGGTGATTTTCGGAGGGCTCGGCATCGCGATCTTCGCCACTTTGCTGCTGACCCCAGTGATCTATCAGCTCATTGCTCCCCTGGCCCGCAGCCGTGGAGATTTCGGACGCGCTCTGGAGAAAGAGCTGGAGGTCGTTAGAACGGAACAGGAGAAGCAGGCTTGATTCATGAAGCTTTTCCTCTTCTCCGTCGCTGGTCCGTTCTTCTGTCCATAGCGGCGTTGAGCGCCTGTACGACAGTCGGGCCGGATTTCGAGCCACCTGAGCCGGAGGTGCCTACCTCCTACGACGCACCGATTCCCAGCCGCTTTCAGGGCAGTTTTTCCAGTGATTACTGGTGGGAACTGTTCAACGATCCAAAGCTTTCCGAATTGGTCGAACTCGGGCTTGAGGAGAATCTCGAAATACGGGCGGCGGCCAGCCGGGTCCGTGAAGCCCGAGCCCAGGCACGAGGGGTAACGGCCCAAACAGGACCGAATTTCGAGATCGGCGGCGAAAGCGGTGGATCCATATCACGCAATCTAGGGGCCGAAGACCATACACGCTCGGGATCTCTCGAGGCCATTCTTGATGGAAGCTGGGAGATAGACGTTTTCGGACGACTGGCGCGCAGCGAGGAGGCGGCCTGGGCTCGGGCAGAACGGGAAGAGGCGCTGCAGCGTGAAGCCGTCCGTCTGACCACGGCTGAAATCGCACGCACCTATATCAACCTGCGGGGCGAGCAACTTCGCCTGTCCCTGACGCAACGTTCGCTGGACCTTCAGGAACAGACCCTGGAATTGGTGCAGCAAAGGGTCGCCAGCGGCTTGGCCCCGGGGCTCGATGAGGTGCGTGCTCGTGCCGCGCTTGCCTCCCTGCAGGCCGATCTCGGCCCCTTGCGCAGCAATATCCAGAGTTTTGAGAACGCTCTGGCTGTTCTGACCGATCAACCACCTGGAGCCCTGGTCGAGCTATTGTCTCCAGAGGCTCCTGTGCCGGACGTGGAGGATGGAAGCCCCGTCGGTGTCCCCCTGGACATGGTCCGGCATCGACCGGATCTTCGGGCAGCGGAGCTGCAGATTGCCGCTGCCACGGCTGAAATTGGCGTTGCCACGGCCGAACTCTATCCGCGACTGACCATCCCCGGCTCCATATCTCTCACGCGTGGCGGTGTCGGAACGGAGAACATCGTCAACACGCTCATGGGGTCGCTTTCACTGCTGCTCCAGATGCCGCTTTATGACGGGGGCGAGCGTCGGGAAGCGGTCACAGCTGCGGAAGAGCGTGCCACGCAGGCGCTGTTGAACTATCGAGAAACTCTGCTGAATGCGCTACAGGAGGTAGAGGATGCACTTCTGAACTACCGTGGCACGGCGTTGCGCCTCAGTTCGCTGGAGGAAGCTGTCGAGAACAATCGTCTGGCTTACCAGCAATCCCAGGAGCTTTATCGGCAGGGCTTTGCATCCTTCATCGATGTGTTGGACAGTCAACGTGAACTGACTACTTCGGAGCAGGAGTTGGCGGAAGCGGAGCGACAACTCAGCCTTGAAGCCGTCAATCTCTATGCAGCACTGGGCAGTGGCCTGCCGGAGGAAGAAGAACTGGCGTCGAGTGAAGGACAGTGACGCCAAGGGAAGGAGGAGAAATCGGGGCATATGGCGGTGAGGGTGGGATTCGAACCCACGAAGGGCTATTAACCCTTACACGCGTTCCAGGCGTGCGCCTTAAGCCACTCGGCCACCTCACCGGTTTTTGCGCAACACGACACCGTTGGCTCCGGACCGTTGCGATGGAGCGGGAACATAGCCGAGGCCCTCGGTCTATGCAATCCCGCAAGTACAGGGAACGGAAGGGCAGTGGATGACGGTCTTCTTGCCATGATCTACTGTTCGCAAAGACGCAGATAGGGAGGGGATGATCACGTGTGTGGTTTTTTCAGGATACTCGGGTGGCTCTTCCTGATTGTTGGCGGTTTTTGCCTTCTGTTGGAAGGACTTGCCTGGCGGTCGACAGGGGAGTTCACCTTCCGCGAGGGCGGCGCTCTCTGGTACAGTCTGGATCCCGGAAGCCTGAATCTCGTGCAGGCTGTCATCGAGCGCTATCTCTGGCCGCCTTTGTGGGATCCCGCTCTACTTGAAGTGCTGCGACTGCCGGCCGTGCCGTTTTTCCTGGGAGTCGGTGCCCTGTGCCTGCTTCTCGTGCGCCTTGGGCGCAGGCGTCAACGCTGAGGGTAATCTGGTCCGAAATCTTGGGGACAACTGGACAATCATGCGGATCCTTGCCTAAAGTTTTTCCGCCAAGAACGGAGTACGGGTGATTCGTGAGCAGTGATCCACGTAGTGATGGCTTCCGGATGCCGCCGGAATGGGAAACCCACGCCCGGTGCTGGATGGCTTGGCCTTCCCGCGATGACCTGTGGGGAAAGCACATCGAAGAGGTTCGTGAGAACTACGCCGATATAGCCAAGGCGATTGCTCGGTTCGAACCTGTCACCATGATCGCGAATCCGGATCATATGGCGGACATTTCCCTGAAATGCGGTAGTGGTGTGGCGTGCCTTCCGGTCGAACACGACGATTCCTGGATACGCGACAATGGGCCAAGTTTCGTCATGAACGCCATCGGTCGGATTATGGGCGTGAGATGGGACTTCAATGGCTGGGGAGAGCGCTTCCTGCCCTATGATCTGGACGCCGCGGTGCCGGATGCTGTCCTCGATCACCTGCGCATCAGCCGATATACGCCTGGACTGGTTACGGAAGGCGGTGCCTTTCATACCGACGGGGAGGGAACCCTGGTCGCCGTCGAGCCCAGCATCGTCAACGACAACAGAAACCCCGGAAAATCACGCGAGGAAATAGAGGACATTCTACTGCGTCACACCGGAACGGATCGGATGATCTGGCTGCCTTATGGGCTGGCCGGCGATCATACAGACGGACACGTAGACAATGTCTGTTGCTTCATTCGACCCGGGGCCGTTGCCGTTCTGGCCTGCGATAACGAGGATGACGAGAATTACGAACGCCTCAACGCCAACAGGCAAGCGCTCGAGGCGGCCGTGGATGCACAAGGCCGGGAGTTGGAGATAATCCAGGTCCCACAACCTCGAGCGCGATACAACGACAAGGGCGAACGCCTGCCCTTGAGCTATATCAACTTCTACGCCCCGAACGGAGGTCTGATCCTGCCGGCTTTCGAGGATCCGGCCGATGACCGGGCGCACAAGGTACTGGCCGGCGCTTTCAAGGGGCGCGATGTAATACAGCTGCCTGTACTCGATATCCTGCAAGGGGGTGGAGGCATTCACTGCATTACCCTGCAGCAACCCAAGTTCATGAGTCCTGGTAGCGAGAGCGGCGCGTGAAGCTGGGCGAAGCCTTCGCGGCAGCCACTCCTCAGCAGAAATAATCCTCGGGAATATCGGTGATCGCGGCCGAACCGCGTATAGCTGCGGCAGCATGGGCTTCACTGGCCGGCAGTATGTTGTCGGCGAAGAAGCGCGCCGTGCGCAGCTTGCTGAAATAGTAGTTGTTCTCGCTGTCGCTGGAATCGCTTTCGGCACAGATGACCGCAGCCTTTCGTGCCCCCTCAGCCAGCAGCCAGCCACCGGCCAGCGTGCCGAGCAGGTTCAGGTAGGGTGTTGCTCCTGCCGCAGCTTCCAGAGGCCGCTCTTCCCATACCTCCATAAGCCAATTCGTAGCCTGCTCAAAGGCTTCGCAAGCTTCTTCGAGACTGCGCCGAATGGCACTGAGATCTTCGTCACGTTCCCTTTCAAGGGCCTTTATGGTTCCACGGACCTTCTCCAGGAATGCCAGGGCCGGCGCTCCCTTGTGGCGCATGATCTTGCGACCGATCAAATCGAGCGCCTGGATGCCGTTGGTACCTTCATAGATCGGAGCAATGCGCGCATCCCGGAAGTGTTGCGCCGCACCTGTTTCTTCAATGAAACCCATGCCGCCGTGGACCTGGATGCCGAGAGAGGCAACGTGACACCCCGTATCGGTGGCCCAGGCCTTGGCGACCGGAGTCAGCAGGTCCAATACGTTCACGCGGCTTTCATTGCGTGCCTGCTCATCAGGGAGGTTGCGGGAAAGGTCGATGGCCGTTGCGGTGTAGTAGACAAGGGCACGTGCAGCCTCGGTATTGGCCTTCATGGTCATCAACATGCGGCGCACATCGGGATGGCGAATAATGGCGACGGACTCGCCTCCGGGCTGTCCGAACGGTCTGCCCTGAATACGCTCGAAGGCAAAACGGCGCGCCTGCTGATAGGCACGTTCTGCAATGCCGACCCCCTGAGCGGCAATCGAGAGCCGAGCATTGTTCATCATCGTGAACATGCACTCCATACCCTGATTCTCTTCGCCGATCAGATAGGCGACCGCCCCCTCGTCCTCGCCGTAGGACATGGTGCAGGTGGGGGACCCGTGTATGCCGAGCTTGTGCTCCAACGACACGCACTGCATATCGTTGCGTTTGCCTGGCTTTCCATCGGATTGCGGCAGTCTCTTGGGGACGATGAACAGGCTGAGCCCCTTTGTGCCGGGTGGTGCATCGTCGGTACGCGCCAGAACCAGATGAATGACGTTCTCGGCCATGTCGTGATCACCATAGGTGATGTAGATCTTCTGGCCGAACAGACGGTAGCCATTTTCCTCGCGCACTGCACGGGTGCGCACGGCGCCGATATCGGATCCCGCCTGAGGTTCCGTCATCGTCATGGCCCCGGTCCAGCGTCCGGAAACCAGGGGCGGCAGGTAGAGATTGCGCTGCTCCTCGGAGCCATGCGCCTGTATCAGCTCCACCGCTCCCTGGGTCAGAAGGGAGCAGAGGCCAAAGCTCATGTTCGCCGCATCGAAGACTTCCTGTATTGCGATTGCGAGAACCCACGGCAGGCCCTGGCCGCCATAGGCCTGGTCGAAGGGCAGGCTGTTCCAGTTGCCTTCGACATAGCGCTGATAGGCTTCGCGGAATCCATCGGGCGTGCGAACTTCCCCATTCTCGAGCCGACTTCCCTGCAGGTCTCCCGTGTGATTTGTCGGAGCGACGATATCCCGGGCCAGCCGACTGGCTTCGGCCAGAACGCTGTCGATCAGATCTTGAGAGAGTTCATCATAGGCAGGAAGACCGAAGAGGCGATCTACCCGGGCTATGGCTTGCAGAGTAAAGCGCATATCCGGGAGAGCGGGGGTGAAGTCGCTCATTGGCTGCCTCTTGGGATTGGGGACTGCATGAGGGAAGGGTAGTGGGCATGACCAGATCTGTCCAATCGCACATTATGCGCTTGGCGCGAATAGGTAAATGCACTGATCAGGAGACCGCGCGCAGTTTCGGCTGTTCGCATTCCAATGGGAAATAGACACGCATGGTCGTCCCGCGTTCCGGCTCGCTCTCGATTTCCAGGCGCCCGCCATGCAACTCTGTAAGCGAGCGTACGAGGGAGAGCCCGAGCCCGGTACCTCCAGAGCCTCGCTGATAGCTGTTGTCGGCCTGCTCGAAAGGCCTGAGGATCCGCTCAATGTCCTCTTTCGCAATCCCGACACCATCGTCGCTGACGGCTATGGCAATCTCGCCAGCTGGTGTGTTGCTGATCCGCACGGAGATGGAGCCGCCTTCTGGTGTGAACTTGATTGCGTTGGACAGAAGGTTGAAAACAATCTGTTTTATGGCTCGCTCGTCTGCCCGAATCTGTTCCGCGCCAGGAATGATCTCCATGTTCATTGTAAGGTTCTTTTCCTGGGCTCGAACACGGTTCAGGCGCAGGCAGGGCTCGAGCACTTCGTCCACATGCAGGAAAACAGGATGTAGTTCCAGACGCCCCGCTTCGATCTTGGCCAGGTCCAGAATGTCGTTGATCAGTTCCAGCAGGTGACGGCCACTTTCCTGAATGTCGCGGGCATACTCGGTATATTCCGGAACGCTGTTCTTGCCGAAAGACTCATTGGCAATGATCTCCGAAAAGCCGAGGATGGCGTTGAGCGGCGTACGCAGTTCATGGCTCATGGCGGCCAGGAAATGTGACTTGGCCCTGTTGGCAGCTTCAGCGACCTCGCCCTGACGCTCTGCGTCCTGTCGCGCCACCTCGAGATCCTCGGCCAGGCGCTTCAGTTCCTCTGCCTGGGATTCCAGCGTATCCCTGCTGTAGAGAAGTTCCTGCTCGAAGTGCTTGTGGTCGGTGATATCGATGACGGTAATCTGCTGGGCAGGCTCCTTCATCCACTCCACGGCCCGTCCCATGACCTCAACCCAGATGCTGTGACCCTCGGCCGTCAGGTTGCGTGCCTGTGTGGTGAACTGATGATTGTGATCCTCGAGACTGTAGAGCCATCGCTGCCAGGCCGTCTCGCGATCCTTTTCCGGAATCAGGCCGAGGATATCCGTCAGCTCCAGGACCTCCTCGGGACTGTTGAAACCATAAATGCGAGCGAAGGCCTCGTTCACGAAAAGCGGCTTGTAACCCCGGTGAATGCAGATTCCCTGCAACGACCCCTCTATCAAATCGCGAAAACGCCGTTCACTGGATTCAAGCGCCATTTCTGCCGACTTGCGTTTGGAGATATCGCTGATCGTCCCGACGATCCTTACGGTTTGCCCCTCCTCGTCGTGATAGGCGCGTCCCTTGGCGGCGATCCAGATGTAGTCGCCGTTGCGTGCTCGGAGGCGCTGGTCATGTTCGAAACTGTCCTTTTCTCCCTTCAGGTGTGCCTCCAGTAAACGGTGCGCTTCAGATGCATCGTCTTCATGGATCCGGTCGAACCAGGTTTCGATACGCTCGGGAAGCTGCTCGGTGTCGTAGCCGAGTAGTTTGCACCAGACAGGAGAGTAATAGACATGACCGGATTGCACGTCCCAGTCCCACAGGCCGTCATTCGCACTGTTGAGAGCGAGGTGAAAACGCTCGCGGCTCTTTCCGAGCTCCTGCTCGAACTGCTTCTGACTGGTGATATCCGTGGAGATGCCGACCAGACGGACGATTCTGCCGTCCTCGGAGCGCACAGGCGTCAGGTTGGTATGCCACCAGCGCCATCCCGTGGGCAGCTGGTAATGCTGGATGTACTGGATGCGCTCGCCTCTTGCCAGGCATTCCGCGTAACGCTCTTCCACATCCCGCGCGGTTTCCGCAGGCACCACGTCATGGGGTCTGTGCCCTGACAGGATGTCGTCTTTCAATCCCGTCATCTCTTCATGACAGCTGTTTGAGGCCAGATAGCGGAAAGCCGGACCGTCCTCGATCTCGACAATGAAAACCGGGGTTCCCATTGTCTCGATCAGTTCCTTGAGTGTGGCGTCCGATTGGGAGGCCAGCATGATCACGGCTCCATTTACAGATTCCGGTAACAGCCTAGGCTATCCGGAAATGGTTAACGGAGCCTTGCCGTGGTCTCAGACGAGCTTTCCGGGATTCATGAGGTCTTCAGGGTCGAGGGCATACTTGAGACTGCGCATGAGGTCGATTTCGACCTCGGACTTGAAACGCATGTTTTCCTCTCGCTTCAACTGGCCTATGCCGTGTTCTGCGGAAATGGAACCGCCAAGTCGAGCTACAACATCGTGCACATGACGATTCACCTCGTCCCAGCGGGCGAGGAAGGCTCTAGGATCCATGCCTTCCGGCTGGGAGATGTTGAAATGAATGTTTCCATCGCCGAGATGACCGAAAGGAACAGGACGGGCGCCCTCCACGAGATCCGTAACGATTTTCGTAGCCTCGGCCAGGAACGCGGGCACCTCCGAGACGGGAACGGAAACATCATGCTTAATGGAGGCGCCTTCATGCTTCTGGGCTTCCACCAGCCCCTCGCGTAGGCGCCAAAGTTCGCGGCGCTGGCTTTCATTCTGTGCGAGTACGGCGTCCTGGACAAGCCCCTCCTCCAGACACGCACCGAATGCCTCCTGGAGGGTCTCGGAGAGGTCGCTGCCCTCGCGCCCGCCGAACAGCTCCAGGAGCACGTACCAGGGGGAGGGGGCGTCCAGGGGATTGCGGCAACCCTCGATATGTCGACAGGCAAACTCTATCCCTCGCGCCGGCATGAGCTCGAAAGAAGTCACGCTTTCTCCCGAAGCGGTTCGGAGTCTTGAAAGCAGGCTGACGGCAGAATCAGGATCGGGAACGGTGGCCAAGGCTGTCACAATCTCACGAGGCCTTGCATAAAGCTTCAGGACAGCGGCCGTAATGATCCCCAATGTGCCTTCTGCACCGAGAAAGAGTTGCTTGAGGTCATAGCCGGTATTGTCCTTGCGCAGGCCGCGAAGACCATTCCAGATACGCCCATCCGCAAGCACGACTTCAAGGCCGAGCACCAGATCCCGTGCGTTGCCATAGCGCAGCACCTGGACACCGCCGGCATTGGTGGAGAGGTTCCCGCCAATCTGGCAGGTTCCCTCGGCACCAAGGGACAGCGGGAAAAGACGGTCCGCCTCAGCGGCGGCATTCTGGATATCCTGCAGTATGCAGCCGGCCTCGACGGTCAGGGTGAAGTTCTCCGAGTCCATTGCCCGGATTCGGTTCATGCGCTTGAGAGACAGAATGATCTCGCGGCCGCTCTCGTCGGGCACCGATCCGCCCACCAGCCCGGTGTTGCCCCCCTGGGGCACCATGCCGATACCTTCATTGCTGCAGAAGCGCACGATCCGGGAGACCTCCTCAGTGGATCGAGGAAAGACGACGGCACACGCCCTGCCATGATACTTGCCGCGTTGATCCCTGACGTACGACTCGAGGTCTTCAGCCGCAGTGAGGATACCTTGAGGGCCCGTGATCTCTTCCAGAGCTGCATGAATGCGCGAGTCGTCGTAGGGGCAGCTGGACATCTCGGTTTCACTCTGCCTGCAGGTTCACGAAAGCGGCCAGACCAGCAAAAGCATGGGGATGGCGATACTGACGATCACAATATCCAGAGGCAGCCCCATACGCCAGTAATCGCTGAATCGATACCCACCCGGCCCCAGGATAAGGGTGTTGTTCTGGTGTCCGATTGGCGTCAGAAAAGCACTGGATGCTCCGACGGCAACGGCCATGAGGAAGGTGTCTGCATTGACCGAAAGCTGCGAAGCCAGGGAGATGGCAATGGGGCTCATGACTGCCGCCGTCGCGGCGTTGTTCATGAAATCGGTCAGAATCATGGTGACGACAAGCAGTAATCCGAGGGTCAGAACGGGATTGCCGCCGGCTAGGTCGTTGACCAGAGTCTCCGCGATAATCTGCGCGGCTCCCGTGCTGCCTACGGCGTTGGCAATAGGGATGAGCGCCGCGAGCAGGACTATGACCGAGCCATCCAGTGCCTCGTAGGTTTCGCGCACCGGCAAGAGGCGAAAGATGACGGCCAGAACGGCTGCGGTTACGAACGCCACGGCGGCGGAAACAAGGCCGGATGCAGCCAGGCCAGCGGCTCCGAGCATGAGAGCTCCGGCTTTCAATGCCTCCTTGATCTGTGGAAGCTTGATTTCACGCTTGCCGAGAGGAGCGCAGCCGAAGGAATTGGTGAAACTGGCAATCCTGTCCTCCTCGCCCTGCAACAGGAGGACGTCCCCTGCGGCAAATACCGTGGAACGCAAACGCTCGCCACTGGTGCTCCCCTGGCGGGAGATTGCCAGAAGGTTGATCCCGAAGCGGCTTCGCAGGCGCAGTCCCTTGGCCGTGTTTCCGATCAGACGGCTGTTGGGTAGAATAACGACCTCGACAAGGCGAACCTCTTCCGATTGCAGCTTCTGGGCTTCAATGTTCTGCGCGGCGGCTTGTTCCTGTTCGCCAGATTCCTGTTGGTGGGATTGGCCTTCCATATCCTGCTCGTCTTCAGCCTTCTCGCCGACGAGCTCCAGCCCCAGGGCAGGGATCGATTTGGCCAGACCTTCCGGATCGGCCTCCAGGATCAGGACGTCTCCTTCCTGAATGCGCTGATAGCGATTGGGTGCGAGAATTCGCTGATCATTGCGAACCACCGCGATGACTACTGCTTCCAGTTCGTCAAGTTCGCGCTCGATCTCGACCAGACGTTTGCCCTTGGCCTTGGCGTCTTCGGTGACGCGGGCCTCCGTGACATAGGAAGCGATGTTCTCGAAGAGATTCTGATCCGCATGAGCCCCTTCTCTGGCTTTCGGGATGAATCGCCACCCGACGAGGCAGACAAATGCAACGCCGACAAGCATCACTGTCATGCCGACCGGAGTGAAATCGAACATCGAAAACGACTCCCCATCGCTGCGCGCACGATAGCTTGCCACGATGACGTTCGGCGGCGTGCCGATCATGGTGGTCATGCCGCCCAGAATGGATGCAAAGGAAACGGGCATGAGGAAGCGGCTTGGGGGAATGTCGTTCTTGGCCGCGGCTTGCAGCGTCACAGGAATCAGCAGCGCCAGGGCGCCGACATTGTTCATGAAAGCGGACAGGACGGCAGCCAGGGTGCAACAGGCGGCAATCATCAGTGTTGGCGACCCACGCGCCGGGATGGCATGCCGCGCGAGGATGTCGACCGCCCCTGAGAGCGATAGCATGCGACTAAGGATCAGGATTGCCGCTACGGTAATGACAGCTGGATGGCCGAACCCCATGAAGGCTTCATCCATGGGAATAAGACCAGCAACGACGGCCGCGAGAAGAGCGAGTACGGCAACCACGTCATAGCGCCAGCGCCCCCAGATGAAGAGCAGCATGGCGGATCCCAGTATTCCCAGCACCAACCCTTGTTCGGGGGTCATAGAGACTCCTGTGAGTGCCTGTTTGCGAATTGCGTAGAGCCCCTGCCAAGCCTGGCTCCGGGGAATAAGGATGGATTCCAGTAATTTCGTTATCTTGCTTCAGGAGAAAATAGCGTGCGCATAAACCGGCATGCAATTCGCTATTCCTCAACCGGTGAAATTCATCCCCTTAATGCCCTCTATATGTCACAGTGGAAAAGGACTATGATGTCTTGCAGCTTGTTTCTCCTGAGGGTAGGGCAGTACACCTTTCATGACTGCCTGTCAGCCCTCTGGAAAAACTTAGCAATAATGCCTACTTACGATAGACTGTGATCAGAAATCGAACTCCGGGGCTGGCTTCAGACGCAATCATGGCCTTTCGAACAAGCACGATACTCCTCGCCGCATTCCTGCTGACGGGATGTGAATCCCTGCCGTGGGAGGAGAGGCGAAGCGGCGCCGATGAGTCTGGAGTGACGGCAGATCCTGCTGCAGATGATGTGTCGTCAACCGAGCCTGTTCGGAGCAGCCCTGATTCTGCAGGTCCCAGAAAACCCACGAAACCACTCAATCCTGATGAACTGGTTGGTCTGAATGAGGAAGAAACTCTTGGGCGTATGGGGCCACCCCTTGATGTAAGAAAGGAAGCACCGGCAACTGTCTGGAGCTACCAACAAGAAGACTGTCAACTGCGACTGTTTTTTTACCCTTCTTTGCGCGATCGCCGTTTGCAGGCATTGACCTATGAAGTCACGCCCTCTGGGGATGCCACCATGGAAGGCTGCCTGCAAAAGCTTGGGAGTTACCAACATGGGTAGCATTGAAACCGTACAGACGAGCAAGAACATCGAAATCGCAGTGGTGGACGATGACCCGCTGTTTCGTGAGACCCTATCGGAGAACCTCAAGGAAGCCGGGTATTCCGTCGAGATGTTCGAAGCGGGTGCTTCCTTTTTTGACTGGATTGGCGACAGTGGCTCCCCCGATCTGATCCTGCTTGACTGGCGCATGCCGGAGATGAACGGCATCGAAGTACTCAAGCGCATGCGTGAAGAGGGCTATGAGACCCCCGTTATTTTCCTGACCGCACTGAGTGAGCAGATCTATGAAGAGGCGGCCCTTCTTAGCGGCGCTGTCGATTTCGTGGAAAAATCGCGCAGCTTTGCCATCCTGCATAAGCGCATTGATCTTATCCTTTCCGGCAACAAGACAAAGCAGACAGGCGAGGGCGAGGCCGTGGATGGGCAGAATGCCGAAATCATCCGCCATGGGGAGCTCGAATTGCGCCTTGATAGCAGCCGGGCCTTCTGGCGTGGGGAGCGCGTGAATCTCAGCCTGACGGAATTCAAGATCGTTCACCTGCTGCTGCAGAGAGCTGGCCAAGATGTAACTTACAGGGAAATATACGACCTGGTGCACGGGCAGGGCTTTCTTGCCGGTGCCGGCCCGGAAGGCTATCGTGCGAACGTGCGAACCTTCATGAAGCGCATCCGCCAGAAGTTCCGGGAATTGCATTCGGAGTTTGACGAAATCGAGAACTATCCCGGTTTCGGCTATCGCTGGCGCATGCCGGAAAGCTAAGAGGCCGCTTTGCGTCCCCTCTCCAGGATACCGCGCTCACTCGCCGCCAAGTTCCTGCTGCTTCTCTTGATCTTCATCGCCGTGCCGGTGATTATCTACGGGCAGCTGCGTCTTGCGGACCAGGAGCGAGCAACGTTGCTGTTGCGCAGTGTCCAGGAACAGGGATGGCTGGTAGGTCGCAGCCTGCGCCCCTTCCTTGAAAGGTTCGAGGGCCAGGACGCGATGGTTTTGCACGAGACGCTTTCCGATCTGGGCGTACGGGGCATGCGGGTTCGCCTGCTGTTCCGTCCGGAAGGTGAGCAGGGGTATGACAGCTTCTACTATGTAGCTTCGTCGCAATCCCAGGCCGCGGAGCAGTTGGAAGCGGAACTCGAGGAACTGATAACGCCTGATATCCTGGGGCAGCTCGAGGACACCTGCCGCGGACAACAGCCGCTTTCCGTGAGGTATCGCAATCCGGAAGGCGGTGAGGAGTTCCTGACGTCAATCACGCCTGTCAACGCTCCCAAGGGCTGTTGGGCAATCATCACCTCTCATGCCACATCGGAGCTGCTCCGGTCATCTCTCGGGCGGTCCTATTGGCAGATGCCCGAGGTACGGGTGGCGGCAGCGATTTACCTCCTCATGGCGCTGGTGGTCATGGCGATGTTCCTCGGCCTGTGGAACAGCCTCAGGAAGTTTGCGTTGCTTGCCAACCAAATTCGCTCTCACGCAACGCCTTCGATATCCTTTTCCAGCTTGAATCGCGTACCGGAACTGTCCGATGTTGCACGGGAATTTGATCGCATGGTCAACACGTTGCAGAAATCCGCGAAGGATATACGCGATGCGGCCGAAGAGAATGCGCATGCTCTCAAGGCACCCATCGCGGTCATTTCCCAGGCCATAGAGCCCCTGCACAGGGCGATTCCGCCGGAGAACACGAAGGGCAAACGTGCCCTGGAAGTTGTCGAGCAATCGGTGGTTCGTCTCGACAGCCTGGTGGGGGCTGCGCGACGCATGGAAGAGACGGTAGCCGAACTGCTGAATCCGCCTCGCGAACAGATTAATCTCTCCGCACTCATGAGTACTCTGTTGACGCCCTATACAGAGGGCACCGAAGGGCAGAGCCATGCCGTCGTGCGCGCCAATATCTCGGAAGGGATCGAGGTTCTCGGTGGCGCAGAGCTTCTGGAAACCGTTGCGGAGAACCTGATCGACAATGCAATCAGCTTCTCGCCCGATGGCGGGCTTGTGATGGTTTCTCTCTACAGCGAAGGTAATGAGGCGATTCTCAGCATCGAGGACGAGGGGCCTGGTGTTCCCCCTGAGAACCTCGATCGCATCTTTGAGCGCAATTATTCCCATCGTCCGGGGGAGGTGCCCTCCTCGCTGCCGCAGCATTCGGTCAAGCTTCCGAATTTCGGAATTGGCCTCTGGGTCGTTCGCCGAAATGTCGAGGCCATAGGAGGTACGGTCGAAGCATACAATCGCCCGGAAGGCGGCCTGTGCGTCAGAATCACTCTCCCGCTTTCTTCTTGAGGGCCGGCCAAGAAGACAGGGTTCCATTCTTGTCACAGCCTTGCCTCTGATCTGCCTCAGGACAAGTGTTAGAAATGGATTCCTGTCACCCAATGGCGAGAGCATTCCATGTACGCTGGTCCAGGCCGCCCTTCTCCGAAGGAACCGTTCGCTCCCCGCAGTCCGCAGGCCGGAAGGGGCTCACCGTTCCATCAAGCCCGCCTCGAAGATGCTCTGCGGCGACTGCAGCAGCTGCGTACGCCCTATCGTTTCTATGTCCTGAAATTCAGTGAGCGAATTTCCGAAGCCCTGACTTCCAGAGTTCTGGAGGGAGCCGCAGCACACGCATACCATATCCGGATAGACGAGCAGACTTTTGGTGTGCTCGATATTGCGGGGGATCATCAGGCAAGCAATTCTCACGATGCCTTCCTTCAAGGCCTGCTCAGGAAACTGGAAAAGCAGTACCGGCAGTTTTCCGGAGCATCCTGGCTGCCCGTGGCCGTTGATTATATCGAGGGGCGAACCGACGAAATAAACGGTGTGGAGGACATGCTGCTTCTTGCGGCTTCGCGGAACCGCAAGGAGGCCGGAGACAATTCCATGCATAGCTCCAAGGAAAGCGGCCAGCAAGAATATCGCGCATTTGCATGAGCCGCTTCTTGCCGGATTTTTGCCTTTTTTCTCTGCAATACTCAGATCTATCTTAAATCGGGGGGATGAAAGATGACTCCGCTTAAAATGCTTGCGGCATCAGTTTTGATACTTTCTCTGGGGGCCTGTTCCGGAATGGACACGACAACCCAGCGAACTTTGAGTGGGGGTGCAATCGGTAGTGCGGGCGGGGCAGCCATCGGGGCGCTCGCCGGAGGCAGCCTTGTGACGGGAGCTCTCATAGGCGGTGCCGCAGGCGCCGCTGTCGGCTATCTAACCAGTGACGACGACGTGCGAGTCGGCAACTAGGAACAGAAATTCGTTTTTGCAATCAGAGCCTTGCCGTGAGTCGCTTCGGCAGGGCCTGCTTCGTTCCGGAAACGATTGGCAAGTCCGTGACACCGCAAGGTTTGACGGAAGCGGTGCAGTCCAGTAATCGAAGCCTGTCGCCGGTGTAAGCCGGGAGCAGAATCATCGTTCCGGAAATATGCAAAGTTATCGAGTTTGAGCGGGATACAATCGCGGGAAACAGGACCTCCAACTGTCTGGCTGATGATGGGGCATCGGGCGGGTGACAACTCGCAGGTTCTCGCCCTTGCGGAGGCATTGGGTTGGCCCTATGAGATACGTCGTTTTGCCTACAGGAGCTATGAACTCCTGGTCAATCTGACACACGGACCAACCCTGGCAGGGACCGTTCCCGAACGCTCCAGTCATCTTGAACCGCCGTGGCCGGACCTTGTCATTTCGGCGGGACGACGTAACGAACCGATCTGCCGCTGGATACAGGCGCAGGCGAAGTCCGAGAAGCAAGTGAAATTGATTCATATCGGACGGCCTTGGGCAGACTTCGATCGCTTCGACTTGGTGATCACCACACCGCAGTATCGCCTGCCCAATCATCCTCGTATCTTGCAGAACAAGACCCCGTTGCACAGGGTTTCGAGCGAGCGGCTTGAGGCAGATGCCGAGCAATGGCGGGGAGAGCTTCAGGATATGCCATCGCCCTACATTGCCTTGGTGATTGGCGGCAACAGCGGGCCGTACAGTTATGATCGCGCCGCAGCAAGGCGTCTGGGTGAACAGGCGAGCCACCTAGCACGCCAGTATGGTGCCTCTCTCCTAGTGACCACCAGCGCACGGACACGTCCGGATACCATTGAAGTGCTCAAGCAGACGATCGACGTACCTTGCTATTTCTATGAATGGCGCCCGAATGCAGAAGCCAATCCCTACTTCGCTTTCCTGGGGCTGGCAGAGCGAATCATCGTGACCGCGGACAGCGTTTCAATGATGACAGAGGCCTGTGCCACCGGAAAACCCGTCTATCTCTTCGATCTCGGGCAGGGGTGGCGCGCCATGCGCAGAACCTTGCCAGGCAAGCACGGTTTTCTTGATAAATATCTCAGAAAACCAAGAGACAGCTTTGATTTCAGGGCATTTGTCTATCTGGCCGGCATGTATCTCGGGCCCAAGCGCATTACCCGCGACATACGCATCATCCACGACTACCTTATCTCCAGTGGCCGCGCTGTCTGGCTCGGGGAAGGACACCCGCTCGAGTTTCCGCCTCCCTTGGAGGATATCTCTCGCGCAGTGCAGCGTGTACACGCGCTTTTTCCAAACTATACAGGCGTGAAAGCCGCATAGATAAAGGGGCGCAGAAAGCGCCCCTCTATCTTTACAACATACGAGATTGTTGTCCCTATGCTGCCATTTTCGGAGTGCGGTCCATCACTTCGAACGCATCGTGGCGCACGTGATTGCGTCCCATCTCTTCACGGATCATTTCTTCGGTGACGATGCCCTGGTCCAGGCATTCCTTGAGCATGGCAAAGAAGAAGCGTTCCTGATTGCGATCAGGGTGGCGCAGATACCGCCCCAGCAAGGCATGCTCACCGAACAGCTTGCGCCGCCAGCGCATGAGCCATCCCAGAACCGGAAAACGACGGGATTTATCAGCCGGCGTGAAATCGATCGGAAGACCTGTCTTCCAGGGCTGTGTCAGGCGCCGAGTGTTGTGCAGCAGCTTTGTATCGGCTTTCAGGCGATCGAAGTCGTTCCAGTAGGGTTCGAGCATGCCGATGCTCTCCCGCGGCTCGGTGCGCAGACAAATCCAGTCCATGTAATCGAGTTCGCCGGTGAAGAGCTTGTTGAACTGCTCCTCGCACTTCCAGTGGGTCAGCTTTGCACATTCCAGCAACATGACCGAACTGGCCATGCAACCTTCACGGCCCTTTGCCCCCGAGCGGGCTCGGCACATGATGGCATGGCCTCCCATGTCACGGGACAGTAGCTCCCAGATATCACCAACGGCGAAGATATCGGGATCCATGATCACGGCACGGCCTTCGTATCCCATCAGCTCAGGCGGCATGAACCGCAACGGCGTGAAGGACTGAAGGTCCTCATAGCGCCAGGGACGGGTATAGCCGTCACGCAGGAATTCCTGCCCTTCCTTGTCTTTGAGGAAGGGGTAATCCTTCGTGTGAATCAGTTGAACGTCGAACTTGTCGGGGTTCTTCGAGTTGCGCTTAATGGTGTACTCGGACACCAGCGCGCCGATCATCTGGCGATGATTGGTATGGATGAAAACGGTAGCTTTCACAGCAGCCGTAACTCCTGTTTCGTAGATGATAATTGCTCTTAACAGATAGTATGACGCCCCGCAAGCTGACGTATCGTCTCACTTCCGACCGATGATCAGGCACCGGCCTGTTCTGAATGCTGCTGGTTCGTATTGTATCCGAACACAGGGCTCAGGTGGGTGTTGATGTAGTCCTCGACCTGCCGGATTTGCTCATCATCAAAGTAATCCCGATAGCCGCCCACCTTGGCACGGCGGACCTTGTACGCGTCCGGATTGCTCTTGTCGCGCGTAACCATGCGGCTTCCACTCAGCCAGAAGGTGCGGTTGCTTTCCATGTTGCGCATATTCTCGATTGAAGCGAAGCGGATTGCTTCCTCTACCTGGTCGTCATTTGCCTCGGTGCCGATGAAGCTGGTCACCTGCTTCAGTGCAGTGCCTGGATCCTCCCGCATGTCCTCGTAACGTACGATGAGAATGTTCTCTATGTGATCCATCTCCCGCGCCCAGATATTCATGAAGCCAATGATCTTCGGGAGGCCGGCCTTTTCGTCCATGACGAAGTCGTATACCGAGAGATCTTCCATACCCTGCGGGTACTGATTGATAGATTTCTTTCGGTCCCGCATGCGGTATTTCCACTGGAAATACTGAGAAACGGCTGTATCGGCCGGATTGCGCACGAGCAGGATGACCTTCCGGTCATAGTAGTCGGACTTGTTGTCCGCATTGCCCGTATAATCTTTCAGATAGTTGTCGTGCGTGAAGAAAAGTCGGGGAATCTCCTGGTTCCTGCGATGTAGATTGTCGAAGCCGATCAGATGGCGCTCGGAAAGGCCATGCCTCACCTGATAGAAGCGAGAGAGCATGACGCGCAACCATGTCCGCCCGCTCTTTCCGAAGGAAACGATTACGGCATCTGCCAGACGGAGTTTCCTGTACTCTTCCTTGCCGCGCTGATGTCGTTCGATTGCAATCTTTCTTTCCTTGGGCAGGAAAAAGAGAATCAGCAAGGTCAGCTCTCGGCTGATCTTCTTCAGTAAGACGCGCATGGGTATTTCCAGGAAAAGAGTCAGTCAGTATCTGGTTGGCAGCTATAGCAAGCTCGGCTTCGTGGTGCAATCCGACCTGATGGCCGAACATTGCCACGGCCGGGTCGGTATGGAGGCATTTAGACATACATCGTATGTTAAAAATATGTATCTACAAAGATATGTGTGCCTTTGGGCTTGCTTTGCCCTTGAGCCTCCTGTGCAGAAAAGCTACCTCTTGCCCTGCTTCATAACCCATCAGCGGATCCAACCCACGCCATGAATCATCTCGACCAACTTGAAGCGCAGAGCATCTATATTCTGCGCGAAGCCTACAACCGCATCAAACCCCTGTCGATGCTGTGGTCGCTGGGCAAGGATTCCAACGTCATGATCTGGCTTGCGCGCAAGGCGTTCTACGGACGTGTTCCCTTTCCTGTGATCCTGCTGGATACCGGTAACGAGTTGGACGAGGTCTATGCCTTCCGGGATCGCTACGTGAAGGAGTGGGGCCTGAACTATATCAACGCCGAGTGTCCGCCCTATGAGGAAACCGATCCAGAGTTGACTCACAACGCCCGGGCCGCTGCGCGCAAGACCCTGGGACTCAGACGTGTCATCGAGGACCATGACTTCCGCGGGATCATCCTGGGCATTCGCCGTGATGAGCAGGCTGTGCGCAGCAAGGAGCGCGTCTTCAGTCCGCGTGGCGAAAGCGGGGAATGGGATTACAAGGACCAGCCGCCGGAGTTCTGGGAGCAGTACAAGACAGAGTTCCCGCCGGGCACGCACGTACGCATCCACCCGCTGCTCGCATGGACCGAGGTGGATATCTGGCGTTATATCCAGCGCGAGAACATCCCTGTGGTGCCGCTGTATTTTGCACGCAACGGCATGCGTTACCGCTCTCTCGGCGAGAAGGACATCACCCGGCCCATCGAGTCCAATGCCTCGACCATCGAGGAGATCATCGAGGAATTGCAGACGACGAGGACGCCGGAACGCGCCGGCCGAACGATGGACCATGACAGCGAGGACGCTTTCGAGCGCCTCCGCGCCGCAGGATACATGTAATGCAGGATTCCAGCTCTTCTCTCGACATGCTGCGGGAAACCTTCAAGATCGTCGTGGTCGGCCATGTGGACCACGGCAAGTCGACCCTGATCGGTCGCCTGCTGTACGATACGGACAGCCTGCCGACGGGCAAGTTTGAGGAACTCAAGGCGATTTGCGATCGCCGCGGCATGGCCCTGGAGTGGTCCTTCGTCCTGGACGCCTTCCAGGCCGAGCGGGACCAGGCCGTAACCATCGACACGACGCAGATATGGTTCAAGACGCCGAAGCGCGATGTTGTCATTATCGACGCGCCGGGCCATCGCGAGTTCCTGAAGAACATGGTCAGTGGCGCGGCCTCCGCGGACGCGGCCCTGCTCGTCGTGGACGCGGAAGAGGGGGTGCGCGAGCAGACCCGCCGTCACGGCTATCTGCTGCACCTTCTGGGCGTGAAACAGGTGGCCGTGGTCATCAACAAGATGGACCTGGTCGATCATTCGGAAGATCGTTATGGCGAGATTGTCCGGGATGTGACGGCCTACCTGCACGGCATTGGCGTCGAACCCAGCTTCATCGTGCCGATCTCGGCCCGAGAAGGTGACAACATCGCCAAGAAATCCACGTCCACACCCTGGTACAAGGGACCGACCATCCTGGAGGCACTGGATCGCTTCCACTCGGTCACGGTCCCTTCGGAGCAGGCCCTGCGCATGCCCGTTCAGGATGTCTATCACTTCGACCAGCGCCGCATTCTTGTCGGGCGCATCGAGGCGGGCGTGCTCCGGCCAGGCGACGAGATTCTCTTCTCGCCCTCGAACAAGACCGCCCGCGTCAAGTCCCTGGATATCTGGGACGCGCCGCCGTTGATGGAGGCCCACGCCGGCCAGTCCATCGGATTGACCCTGGAAGAGCAACTCTTCGTGGAGCGCGGGGAGATGATCAGCCATGTGGAAGATCCACCGGTGCTCTCGACGGTCTTTCGGGCACGTCTGTTCTGGCTGGGTCACAAGCCACTGGAGGTTGGCAAACGCTATACGCTGAAGCTAGCCACCAAGACGGCCAACGTGACGGTGGTCGGTATCGATACCCTGATCGACACCGACAGCCTGGCACATCGCCCGGGAACCAAGCTCGAGCGCAACATGATCGGCGAGGTGGTTCTGCGGGCGCGCGAGGTGCTGGCGTTCGACGAGCATGTCTCGCTCGACAAGACGGGACGTTTTGTCCTGCTCGAGGACTACGACCTGGTCGGTGGTGGCCTGATCTCCATGGAAGGTTATCCTGATCAGCGACAGAGCCTGACCGTCAGGTCCACCAACGTCTATTCCGTCGAGCACACAATCACACGGGAAAACCGCGTCGTTCGCAACGGCCACAAGGGCGGCGTACTCTGGTTTACCGGGCTGTCCGGTGCTGGCAAGTCGACCCTGGCGATGGAAGTGGAGAAGCATCTCTTCCAGAAGGGGCACCAGGTCTATGTGCTGGACGGCGACAACGTGCGTGCGGGCCTGAACGCCAACCTGGGTTTCTCTCCGGAAGAGCGTACCGAGAACATCCGCAGGGTGGGGGAGGTCGCCGCTTTGTTCGCCGATGCCGGGTTTATCTGCATCACAGCCTTCATTTCACCCTACCAGGCTGATCGTGATCGTGCCCGCGGTGCCGCCAATCGCATCGACAGTGATGCCTTCCACGAAATCCATGTCAGTGCGGACCTGAACACCTGCGAGAGACGGGATCCGAAAGGGCTCTACAAGAAGGCCCGGGCGGGGGAGATCCTGGACTTTACGGGCGTCAGCGCTCCCTATGAAGCGCCTGCCACCCCCGAACTGGTGGTGGACACCGATGCGAAGGACCTGGCGTCCTGTGTCGAGCAGGTCGTGGACTACATAGACCGCACCTTCCGGGTGGAGTAAAACCCCACCTTTTCGCTTAGCCGGCGGCAAGGACTTCGGCGAAGAAAGTCGGGTCTACATTGCCGCCGGAGAGCGTTATGGCAACGGTTTTGCCCACTGCGTCGAAGTGCCCGGACAGCAGCGCTGCCAGACACACGGCGCCTCCGGGCTCGACCACGAGTTTCAAATTGCGGAATGCAAAGGCCATGGCCTGACGCACTTCTTCATCGTTTACCACCAGCCCGCCTGAAAGAAGTTGCTGGTTGAGGGTGAAGGTGATCTCGCCAGGGGAGGGAGTCAGCAGCGCATCACAGATCGATTCTGCTAACGGGTCGTTTTCCAGGCGCGTGCCTGCGGCCAAGGATCTGGCAGTGTCTTCGAATCCCTTGGGCTCCACCGCATAGACTTCCGTTTCCGGAGACATGTTGCGAGTCGCCAGCGCAATGCCGGAGGTGAGACCTCCGCCACCACAGCAGACAAGCACCGCGTCGACGGAAGCGTTGAGATCCCTAGCCTGCTGGTATATTTCCCGCCCACAAGTTCCTTGACCGGCAATGATCTGAGGATCGTCGAAGGGGCGGATCAGTGTAGCTCCGCTGCGCTCAAGAAGGTCGTCGGCGATCTCTTCCCGGCTTTCCGTCCTGCGATTGTAGAGCACCACTTCAGCTCCGTAGCCGCGCGTGTTGGCGATCTTAAGCGAGGGAGCGTCCTTGGGCATGATGATCGTGCATTCGATCCCCAGGATACGAGCCGCTGCCGCCACCCCTTGGGCGTGATTGCCCGAGGAGTAGGCGACCACACCTTTGCGCCTCTGGTCTTCATCAAGAAGGGACAAGCGATTGAAGGCGCCACGAAACTTGAAAGACCCCGTTCTCTGTAATGTCTCCGGCTTCAGCAGAATACGCCCCCCGAGCTGTTCGTTCAGGGTGGCGTTCTCGAGCAGGGGCGTCCTGACGGTTTGTCCCTCCAGGCGTTGGCTGGCAGCTTCGATGTCCGTGAAGGACGGAAGGATCACGGAGGCAGGCGTGTTCATGTGAACTTCCTCTGTTGCGGACGTTCGACAGTTCAGTTGGCCGAGCCACTCTCTGCCATGGCGTCGAGATTGCGCGTTGTCTGCGGCGGGTGAGGCAGCCCGTCATAAAGACGACTGTGCCTTTGAAGCTTGCGCCTGTAGACGATAACGGCTTCTGAGACACGCTGAACGTAATTGCGCGTTTCCTTGAAGGATATCTGTTCCACCCAGTCGATGGCATTTATGTCCGGATCCCGGGGATCGCCGAAACGCTCGATCCAGTCGCTGGCGCGATGAGGTCCGGCGTTGTAGGCAGCCAGGACAAGAGGCAGATAGCCCTGATAGCGATCCAGCATCTCTTCCAGGTAATTGCGTCCGAGACGGATGTTGTAGCGCGGATCGCTGGTCAGGCGGGCAGGTTCGTAGGCGATGTTCATCCTTGCGGCCACCTGCTGAGCCGTGCCCGGCATGACCTGCATAACCCCTCGCGCGCCAGCGTGACTGACGGCCTTTACCTCGAAGTTGCTCTCCTGACGCATCAGGGCCAGCAGAATAGGGGCCAGAGGATCACTTTCCTCTATCCAGGCGGGAATAGGATAGAGGTAGTCCGGCATATTGATGCCGTTGTATGCGGCACGCCGGGCCGTGCTTACAGCCTGGTCGGTGTGTCCCCGCTTCATGCCCAGTTCGGCGATCAGCCTGTAGTCTGCTCCAGTCTCTGCTCTGAGACGCAGAGAGGCAAAGAAATAGTCGGAGAGATCATCGCGCTCGATGCCATCGAGAATCGCAATCGCCCGGGGCAGGTCACCGGCCAGGAACGACTGACGCTGCTCGGAGGTAACCGTCGGCATCTCCTCCTGGCTTTCATGCATCAGGCCCGTTTCGGCGACTGCCAATTGGCCATAGTAATTGTTGTCGAGTTCAGCTGCGGTGGAGAACCAGCGGTGCGCGAGCTCGGCATTCCCGAGTGCTTCGGCCGCACGTCCGGCCCAATAGGCTCCCCGAGAGCGGCTGATCTCGGTTGTCACCCCTTGGTGAAGCCGCTCGAAGTGCTGATAGGCATCCGAAGGGCGGTTCAGGAAACGCAAGGCAATCCATCCGGAGAGAAACTCGCCTTCCGCGAAGCCGACGCCAGACTGAAGGCCGTGCGAACTTGCAAGGTCGTAAGCTTCGCGCGCATGTCCATCTTCCAGCAGGTCCCGCGCCGCCCAGTGTTTGAGGGACCACCACCGTTCACTGGAGGCCTCTCCAAGGCTCGTGTCATGTCGTTTCAGAAGGGGAAGGGCGTCGTGGATGCGGTCCTTGCGCATACGCCAGCGCGCACGTTCATACAGCAGACCGTCATGATCCTGGAGATGATCCGGGACGGCATGGATCGCCTCGTCCACCCCGGGCTCCTGTCGCGCCAGTTTGATCTGGGCGCGGACAAGCTGTTCATGGCCCGAACTCAGGCGGGCCGCGGTGCGCAGGGCTGGCTGTTCCTGCCCTGCGCGAGTTTGCCGCTCGAGCCGTGCAAGGTGATCAGCCTCCCGCAGGTGAGAAGAGAATTCCTCGTGGAATTCCTGTTCATCGCTTTGCGAAAAGTTCGTCTCACGCCATATGCGGCGCACCTCTCGGGCAATCGTCTCTCCATCTGCCGTATAGGCAAGGGCCTGCGCATACTTCAGCGAGGCCTCTCCGGATAGCGGAGGGTACCGCTCGAACCAGGCAACGCGTTCACTCGGAGGCATGCCTTCGGGCATTGTCTTCTCGGCCGCTCGGCGCAGAGTGATCTGTCCGGGCCAGTCCGGGTTTTCTTCCAGAAAGGCACTGATTTCCGCAAAATCCTGACGATCCCCGTAACGCAGCAGGCGGTACCACTGGATCAGCTTGCCGGCAAGCGGACTGTCCACGTTGGCGGCCACATAGCGCGTCTCCTCCGGCGCCCCCTGGTCGATGCGCTCAAGCGATTGCGATAGCAGTTCTCGATCACTGGTCGAAAGTTCATTGCCCGACGCGTGTGCGCCGGCGGACAGAACAACCAATATGATCGCGAGAAAGGTAACAGAACGGGCAAGGAACAGGGACATGAGGCTCATTGACCGAATCTCCTTCGGTGCAGGTACTGGGAGGATAACCTATCACAAGCCATTACCTGCTCAAACGAAAGCCGGAGAATGGTGGGCTTTTCAAGGCACGTAAGCTTGCAGCAACCCGGACAGAGCGCTATCGTCTGGCCGATTTCCGGGTCCTGGAATGAAGGGGCCAGGCTCTTCTGTAAAGTGAGACTTTCATGACCCACCCACTGTATACGGGTTCGATGCCCGCCCTGGTAACTCCGTTCCGCAACGGCGACGTCGACTACGACTGTTTTGCGGAGTTCGTGGACTGGCAAATCGAGGAGGGATCCAGCGCGTTGGTGCCCTGCGGCACCACCGGGGAGTCCCCGACTCTTACGCACAGTGAGCACAAACGGGTGGTGGAAAAGTGCATCGAAGCAGCTGAAGGCCGTGTTCCCGTGATTGCAGGGGCTGGTTCGAACTCCACGGCTGAGGCCATAGATTTCACACAGCATGCGGAAGCCTCGGGCGCCGATGCGGCTCTTGTTGTTACGCCCTATTACAACAAGCCGAATCAGGAAGGCATGTATCAGCATTTCAAGGCTGTTCATGATGCCTCCAGTCTGCCGATCCTGATCTACAACATTCCCGGTCGGTCGGTCGTCGACATGAATGTCGAGACAATGGCACGTCTGGCCGATGACTGTCCGCGCATCGTCGGTGTGAAGGATGCCAGCAACGACCTGACTCGTCCGGCCGTTACACGCCTTGCCATCAAGAAGGGGTTTACCCAGGTTTCCGGCGAGGACGGAACCATCCTGCCGTTCATGGCACAGGGCGGGCATGGATGCATTTCGGTCACGGCAAATGTTGCGCCGGCGCTCTGTGCTGAATTTCAGCGCGCCTGGCACGCCGGAGAGCACCAGCGTGCCGAGGAGATCAACGACCGGTTGATGCCTTTGCATGCGGCTCTCTTTTCGGAACCCAGTCCGCAGCCCGTCAAATATGCGCTGTCCCTGCTGGGCAAGCTTGAGAACGAACTTCGCCTGCCCTTGATTCCGGTTACAGAGCATACGAAAACCCTGATTCGGGAAGCCATGGTTTCCGCCGGCCTCCTGAAGTGAAAAGACATATCTGACTTCTATTCATGAGCAAGCAACCGCAGCGCGTCGTCGCCAGTAACAGGCGAGCGACTCATGACTTCTTTATTGAGGAAAAGGTCGAGGCAGGGATGGTCCTCACCGGGTCCGAAGTGAAGTCTCTGCGTTATGGGCGCGCCTCGATCAATGAGTCCTATGCCAGTGAAGAGAATGGCGAGCTCTATCTGATCAATTCACACTTTTCCGAATACGGTCCGGCCAGCCGTTTCGGACATGACCCCAAACGGCCGCGCAAGTTGCTGGTTCATAAACGGGAGATGGATCGGCTTTTCGGCAAGGTTCGGCGCGATGGCTATACCCTTGTTCCCTTGTCTATCTATTTCAATGAGCGTGGGCTGGCGAAACTCTCCCTGGGTGTGGCCAAGGGAAAACGCAAGCAGGACAAGCGCGAAGACATCAAGAAGCGCGATTGGCAAAGACAGAAGGCGCGCCTGTTGCGCGAGAAGGGCTGACTTCGAACAGGGCCGGGGAGACTTGCCAGTCAGCCTTCCTGCCGAAGCAGCTCTTGCGTCTTCCGGAAGACCTCGTGAAACATTGTCTCGGTAAGACGTCCCGTATTGGTGTTGTAGCGGGAGCAGTGATAGCTGTCGACAAGCTGCAGCCCATTTGGAAGCTCATGATGAGCAGCATGTCCAAAAGCGTAGTGGCTTCGCTTCACGCCACAGGCCATCAGCATGGCATCGTGGGCAATGCGCCCCAGAGTGATGACCACTCGCAACTGAGGCAAGGCGGCCAGCTCTGCTTGCAGAAAGGTGTTGCAGGTACGGATTTCAAGCGAGGTCGGCTTGTTGGCGGGGGGGACGCATCTGACGGCATTGGCGACCCTGCAGTCCCTGAGCTGCAGGCCGTCTTCCGCATGCTTGTCGTAAGATCCAACGGCAAACTCAAATTCCTTAAGGGTCGAATAGAGCAGGTCTCCTGCGAAATCCCCAGTGAAGGGGCGCCCTGTGCAATTGGCACCCTTTAGACCCGGGGCCAGCCCCAGGATGAGCAGTCTTGCATCCGCCGCACCGAAGGATGGCACAGGTGCGTTGTGGAATGAAGGATGCTGCCGCCTGTTCTCTGCTCTGAATTCGGCAAGGCGAGGGCAGAGACTGCAGTTTGCTTCGGGACAGAAGGTGGTCATTTGCAGCAGCAATTTGCTCTGGGAATAACCGTGCCTCACTCGGAGGCGTAATCCTCTTCGTAGGACTCTTCTTCGTCCAGGAACTCTGCATCCAGATCCTCATCATCGGAAGATGTATCCTGGCGACGCCTTTGGGCGTCCGAGGACCCGCTCGAGCGTGCAATCTGGTTCCTCAAGGTGCTGATGTCCACGAACTGATCCGCCTGACGCCTCAACTCATCCGCTATCATTGAAGGTTGCACACGAATGGAGGAAATCACGGTGATTCGCACACCGCGCCTTTGAACGGCTTCGACCAGGGACCGGAAGTCTCCGACTCCGGAGAAAAGGACAGCATGGTCGATCTTGTCCGAAAGTTCCATCATGTCGACGGCAAGTTCGATATCCATGTTACCCTTGAGCTTGCGTCGACCGGAACCGTCAGTAAATTCCTTGGCCGGCTTGGTCACCATCGTGTAACCGTTATAGTCCAGCCAATCAATCAAGGGGCGCAGAGGAGAATATTCCTGATCCTCGATGAATGCTGTATAGTAAAAAGCCCTGACTAGACGAGCTTCATTCGCGAATACTTGGTAAAGTTTTTTGTAATCTATATCAAAATTCAAAGACCGTGCAGTCGAATAAAGATTGGAACCATCAATAAACAGCGCAATTTTCTCTTCCGGATAAAAATTCATTCAAGTCAGCCTTTCCAGGGACAAATGACAGTAATGTCGTAACACAGTTCGAAATTGGCTTTCACGAGCAATAAATATGTGAGAAAGCTCAGATAATTGAGCCAAACTGACATGCGTTCTCCTGGAGCGCAACACTTCCTTGGAATGAATGAGGCGCCGGCCGTGATCCTTGTTGCTCTCGGCTCCAATCTGCACCATCCGGAGTACGGCAACCCGCTGCAAACCTGCGAAGCAGCCCTGAAGGCCCTGGAGACGACAGGGCTTTTCCCTGTGCGCTGTTCGCGATGGTTCGAAACAACACCTGTGCCGGCATCGGAACAACCCAATTTCATCAACGCCATGGTCCAGTTGGCCCCACCCGCCGAACTGAGTCCCGAGACGCTTCTGGCGGAACTGCACGGAATAGAGGCGCGCTTCGGGCGGGTCCGGCAACACAGGAACGAGGCACGTTTGCTTGATCTGGATATCATTGATTTCAATGGATTGGTTACGCCTCCCGGTCGGGTTCCGGAATTACCGCATCGGCGTATGAAGGAGCGTGCCTTTGTTCTCTACCCGCTCCGCGACATTGCCCCGGATTGGCGCCATCCAAATAGCGGGGAGACGATCGACAGCCTGATCGAGAGCTTGCCCGAGGGGCAGAAGATTCGTGCGCTTGCGTGAACTCCGACTGGCTTTTATAGTCACATAAAGCGTAAGACCTGACTCCGGAGATATTTATCATGGCACGCGTCACCGTTGAGGATTGCATCCTCAGGGTACCCAATCGTTTTGAACTCGTGATGCTGTCTGCTCAGAGAGCGCGGGAGATTTCTGCGGGATCTCCGATCACTGTCGAACGAGACAATGACAAGAACCCTGTCGTGTCCCTGCGCGAGATCGCCGATACGACAGTCGATCCGGAAGCGCTGAGGAACTCCTTGGTTTCAGGGCTTCAGCATCATGTGGAAGCTGACGAGCCTGAAGAAGAGGATATGAGTGAAACCGATATGCTGACGGCCAGCCTTCAATCGGCTGAAGCCGAATCGGTACTCACCAAAACCTCGTCGCCAGACATGGAAGCCGAGGAAGAGGGCGAGTAACCCTCTTCCGATCGGTGCCCTTTCGCAACAGACTGTTTCTCTTCCTGGCCGCGCAAACTGTCCAGCAGGGATGGTGCTTGCAGGTGGGACGCCTGTACTTACGTGCTATAGTGTAAGCAGGCGTTTTTATGGGATTGTCTGAGGGAATGCTGCGGCAGTTTGAGCTTGTTGAGAGGGTGAAGTCCTATGATCCTGGTGTGGACGAGGATCGTCTGAACCGGGCGTATGTCTATGCGACGAAAATGCATGGATCACAGAAGCGGGCATCCGGTGATCCTTACTTCTCTCATCCCATCGAGGTGGCCGGCATCCTGACGGAGCTGAAGCTTGACGGCGATTCGATCATCACCGCCTTGCTTCATGACGTGGTCGAAGACACGGACGGCACCCTGGAAAACATTGAGTCGCTCTTCGGCGAGGATATTGCTCGTCTGGTCGATGGAGTGACCAAGCTCAGCCTGCTCGAACTTCAGTCGGAAAAGAGCAAGCACGCGGAAAACTTTCGCAAGCTTGTGCTGGCCATGTCGGAGGATATTCGGGTCCTCCTGGTCAAGTTGGCAGATCGCCTTCACAACATGCGAACGCTGCATTTCATCAAGTCCGAGGAAAAGCGACGGCGGATCGCACGTGAGACGATGGATATCTATGCTCCACTGGCGGAACGCATCGGCCTTCAGCGTTTCAAGGATGAACTGGATGACCTGGCGTTCGCGGAACTTAACCCGGATGCAAGAGATTCCATTATTGCGCGGCTGGAATACCTGAAAAGCTCGGACGACGATGTCACCGACAAGGTGGTCAGCGAACTCACCCGCGTTTTGCAGGAGGATGGCCTCGATGCCCAGGTATTCGGCCGGGTCAAGGCGCCCTATTCGATCTGGCGCAAGATGCAGCATCGTAATGTCGGTTTCGAGCAGCTCGCCGACATTGTGGCCTTTCGCATCGTCGTGACCACCGTAGGGCAATGCTATCAGGCGCTTGGCGCCTTGCACGGACGCTATCCGGTCGTGCCGGGACGATTCAAGGATTACATCTCCACCCCCAAGCCGAATGGCTATCAATCCCTGCATACCTCGTTGATTGGCCCCTTGAAGCAACGGATCGAGGTGCAGATTCGTACAGAGGCCATGCATGATGTGGCGGAATTCGGTGTTGCCGCTCACTGGCGTTACAAGCAAGCGCCCGATGCACCTGAACTGCCCATGGAAGGACGACAGTTCCGGTGGATCAGGGAACTTCTGGATATCCTGGAGCACGCCTCCAATCCGGAAGAGTTTCTCGAGCACACAAAGCTCGAGATGTACCAGGACCAGGTTTTCTGCTTCACCCCAAAGGGCGACCTTATTGCCCTGCCACGGGGGGCCACGCCCATCGACTTCGCCTATGCCGTGCATTCGGAAGTGGGCAATAGCTGTGTCGGCGCACATGTCAACGGACGCATGGTGCCACTGCGTACCATTCTTGAGAACGGAGATCAGGTCGACATTGTCACCTCCAAGGCCCAGACACCTTCACCGGACTGGGAGAGCTATGTCGTTTCCGGCAAGGCCAAGGCGGCCATCCGTCGTTTCATCCGGCAGGAACAACGCCACCAGTTCGTCAACCTGGGCAAGGAGCTGCTGGACCGCACCTTTCGCCAGGAAGGTTACACTCTGACGGATAAGGGTGTGGCCGGGGTTCTCAAGAAGTTCAAGGCCGAGCATGTCTCGGATATCTATGCGGCGGTCGGACAGGGCAACATGACCGCACGAGAGGTTCTGGTATCCGTTTTCCCTGGCGCCAAGGAAGACGAGAAGCCCAACAAGGTCGTTCCCATTAACCGGGCGCGCCGCAGCAAGTCGGGCGATCATTCCATTCCGATCAAGGGACTGATCCCCGGCATGGCCGTTCACTTTGCGCATTGCTGCCACCCCCTGCCGGGCGACAGGATCGTCGGCATCGTCACGACAGGAAAGGGGGTGACAATCCACACGATCGACTGCGAAACACTGCAGTCATTTCATGATACTCCGGAACGCTGGGTGGACATAAGCTGGGAGTACGACAGCAGTGAGGAGGGCTTTACCGGGCGACTTCACCTGGTGGTTGCCAATGAGCCGGGTACACTGGGGTCGCTGTCCACGGTGATTGGCAAGAGCAAGGGCAACATTTCCAATCTCAAGATCATCAGTCGCTCAACGGACTTCTTTGAAATGCTGATTGACCTGGAAGTTAGCGATGTCAAGCATCTCACCAATATCATTGCAGCACTTAGGACCATGCCCGCCATTTCTTCGGTTGAGCGAGCTCGCGGCTAAGCTTTAGTGAAGGTTTCATGCCCTTTCGTCACCCCGTGCAGCGAACCAACCTGATTTCCTGAGTCCGATGTTGTTTCGTCCTCGTTCTCCCCGGCCATTCTTCAAGCGTTTGCGTAACGCCATATGGCCGCGCCGCAGTTGGAAACGATCCGCACGATACGTAGGACATAGGCTGGGGCGCATACCTTCGACCCCCTACAGCATTGCCGCAGGATTTGCTTCGGGGGCTGCAATCTCCTTCACGCCCCTCTTGGGCTTCCATTTTCTGGGGGGTGGTTTGATCGCCCTCTTACTGCGTGGAAACCTTCTGGCTTCGGCAATTGGCACGGTCGTGGGCAATCCTTGGACCTTTCCCTTTATCTGGGCCTGGACATTCTCTTTGGGGCGCTGGATCCTTGGGCATGCGGATATGATCGAGACGCTGCCACAGCATATCTCGATGAATTATATCTTCGATCATCCGAGTCAGGTTCTGCTTCCCATGCTGGTCGGCAGTCTTCCCACGGCGCTGGTGGTATGGTCTCTGTTCTTCTGGATCATTTATCGCCTGGTCGAAGGGTATCAGAAGGCCAGGCATTTGAGGTTGGAAAAGGCCAAGAGGCGCTTGCAGTTGCGCAAGGCCCGCGAGTACGCAAAACAGAAGAGGAAGACTGCGGAATGAGCGGATCTCTGCCCCGTCTGAGACTGGGGGTCAACATTGACCATGTTGCGACGCTGAGAAATGCGCGCGGTGGCGTGCATCCGGATCCCGTGGCAGCCGCGCTCCAGGCGATCGATTGTGGCGCTGACGGCATAACCGCTCATTTGCGCGAAGACCGTCGGCATATCCGGGATGAGGATATCATGCGCCTCAAGAAGGAGATCTCCAGACCGCTCAATCTTGAAATGGCCGCCACTCAGGAGATGCTTTCCATCGCCCTTGAAACCCGACCTCACGCCTGTTGCCTGGTGCCGGAAAAGCGAGAAGAGGTTACCACCGAAGGTGGCCTTGAAGTCCGCGCCCAGAAGCGTCAGCTCGCGCCATACGCAGAGACCCTGTCCGAGGCCGGAATCCGTGTATCGCTCTTCATCGATCCAGAGGAGGAACAGCTCGAGGCTTCAAGGGAACTTCGCGTTCCCATTGTGGAATTGCATACCGGTGCCTATTGCGAAGCTTTCTGGAGGACAGGCGCCGAAAGCCGTGAAGCAAAGCAAGAGTTCCTGCGCTTGGAGAACGCGGCGCGCCTGGCATCGAAGCTGGGTCTGGAATGCCATGCCGGACACGGGCTGACCTACGAAACAGCCGAGAGAATGGCTGCAATCAGCGACTTCGTGGAGTTCAATATTGGCCATTTCCTGATCGGCGAAGCGGTTTTCGAGGGCTTGTCGGCCGTATTGGCGCGCATGCGCTCAGCGATGGAGTCTGGGCGAGACAGGACCCTGATCGCGCAGCGGGAAGGAGAACCATCTTGATCCTGGGTATCGGCAATGATCTGTTGGATATACGGCGAATTGAAAAAACCTTGGTGCGTTTTGAAAGCCGCTTCACAGAACGGGTCTTTACCGAAACGGAACGACGGAAGTCGGACCGGCGAGCTGAACGGGCTGCAAGCTATGCAAAGAGGTTTGCAGCCAAGGAGGCCGCGGCCAAGGCCTTGGGTACCGGAGTGCCGCGACAGGGTGTGCATTGGCAGCATATTGGAGTTGTCAACGAACCCGGTGGGCGACCGACCCTGGACCTGAGGGGAGGGGCTGCGCGGCGCCTGCAGGAAATGACGCCAGAGGGCATGGTGCCGCAAATTCATATTACTATCACCGATGATTATCCTTGGGCTCAGGCGCTGGTGATCATCTCTGCAGTTCCCACGCAGGATGTCTAAGGGTATACCCTCACGTATTGCCACGATTCTGGGTGGGGTGGGCCAAGGATGACTTCGACCATGACGAAAAAGAAAACCGAAAGCGGCGGCATTGGTGAAACGCTGCGTACTGTTCTCTACGCTGTTCTGATAGCACTCGTACTGCGCACCTTTGCCTATGAACCTTTCTCCATTCCCTCCGGATCCATGCTGCCAACCCTGATGGTCGGGGACTACCTTTTCGTCTCCAAGTTTTCCTATGGCTACAGCCGTCATTCCTTTCCCATGAGCCTGGTGCCGATCGAAGGACGGATATTCGCGAGCGAGCCGGAGCGCGGTGATGTTGCCGTCTTCAAGCTGCCCTCGGACGACAGGACCGACTATATCAAGCGCATCATTGGCTTGCCCGGAGATAAGATACAAGTGCGTGACGGTCTGCTCTACATCAATGGCGAGCCTGTAGAGCGCGAACAGTTGGGAGAGGGAATGGTTCGCAGCGGTGGCTTCCCGGTCCGGATCACGGAATACCGGGAAACCTTGCCCAATGGAGTTGAGCACCTGATATGGGAACGCGGCAGTGATGAAGTCTTCGACAACACACCTGTCTTCACGGTTCCTGAGGGACATTTCTTTGCCATGGGCGACAATCGCGACAGCAGCCAGGACAGTCGCTCCAGGAACGTCGGTTTCATCCCGAAGGAGAACCTCGTGGGGCGAGCGGAGTTTATCTTCTTCTCCAACAATGGGTCTGCCCGTTTCTGGGAGATCTGGAATTGGCCTTCCGCGATTCGCTTTGATCGCATCTTCCAGCCGATAGACTGAATCTTTCGGAGATTTCCACACATGCAGGCAGCCACTGCCGAGTTTGTTTCCGGTCTGCTGCAACACGATTTTTCCAACCCGGAACTTGTCGAGGAAGCGCTAACGCATTCCAGCCGTGGGGAACGCCGTTCCTATGAACGCCTGGAGTTCCTCGGTGACCGGGTGCTGGCCCTGGTTGTCTGTGAAATGCTGCTGGAAAGCTTTCCGCGTGAGCCGGAAGGCATGCTGGCCCGCAGGCTTGCTGCCCTGGTCAAGCAGGAAACACTATCCCAGGTGGCAGCAAAATGGGGGCTTGCACAGCACATAATCCTCTCGGGCGGCGAGGAGGAAAGCGGCGGACGCAACAATCCGGCCATTCTATCGGATGTCTGTGAGGCTCTTCTGGGCGCGCTGTATCTCGATGGCGGCCTGCCGGCCGCGCGCAGAGTCATAGAGCGGGATTGGCGCGACCTGGTTCGTGCCGATATCAGTCCGCCTCAGGACAGCAAGACCCGGCTTCAGGAATGGGCCCAGGGGCGCGGCTATCCTCTGCCGGTCTATCGTGAGGTGGATCGCAGTGGGCCGGCTCATGACCCTGTTTTCACGATCGAAGTGGACGTTGAAGGCTTGGGACGAGGCCAGGGACAGGGGCGTTCGAAACGTGTCGCCGAACAGTCGGCCGCCAGAGAACTCCTCGATCAACTGCAAGGGCATTCGGAATGACACAGCGGTGTGGAATGGTCGCTCTCATCGGGTTGCCCAACTCGGGAAAGTCGACCTTCATAAATCATGCTGTCGGGGCAAAGGTTTCCATCGTCACGCACAAGGCACAGACCACGCGCACGCGGGTGCGCGGCATAGCCCTGCAGGATGATTGCCAGATCGTCTTTGTCGACACGCCCGGGATCTTCGCTTCACCCAAGCGTCGCCTGGAACGCTCCATGGTGCAAGCGGCGTGGGATGCCGTTCAGGATTGCGATCTTGCACTTTTCATGCACGATGCCAATCGGTCCGGTGAAGACGAACAGACAGGTCATCTCCTTGAACGGCTGGGACAGCGGAGAACCCCACTGGCCCTTATGCTGAACAAGATCGATTCCGTGCGCAGGGACAGGCTGCTCGGACTGGCTGCGTCATTGAACGACCGTGCCACTTTCGAGCAGACCTTCATGATATCGGCGAAAACCGGGGATGGCGTTCAAGACGTCCTGGATTGGCTGTGCCAGCGGATACCGGAAGAGGCCTGGCTCTATCCAGAGGATCAGCTGTCCGACCTTTCGGAGCGCCTCATGGCCGCCGAGATCACGCGCGAGAAGCTTTTCCTGAATTTGCACGAGGAACTTCCCTATTCCCTGACGGTAGAGACCGAGAGCTGGGAGAGTTTCGACAACGGATCCATTCGCGTGGAGCAGACAATCTACGTGGAGCGCGACGCCCAGAAGAAGATCGCTCTCGGGGCAAAGGGAGCCACCATTCGCAAGGTGCGCTCCCAAGCCCAGATGGAACTGGAAACTCTCCTTGAGACGAAAGTCCATCTCTTCCTGTTCGTGAAGGTCCGCGAACGCTGGGTGGACGACCCGTCCCGCTATCGGGAGTGGGGGCTCGATTTCGATCTCTGAAAGGGCAGGGGACGCCTGCTCGCTTTTCAAAGAGACGGGTTTGTCCCATCATGTCGTCATGATCGAATGGCAGGATAAGGGCATTGTACTGGCGGCCCGACCGCATGGCGAGACGGCTGCCGTCGTGCATCTGCTGTGCGAGAAGAACGGACACCATGCCGGGCTGGTTCCCGGGGGGCAGGGACGGCGCATGAGCCCAGTGCTGCAACCTGGTAACCTGGTGGATGCCACGTGGAAGGCTCGGCTGCCCGATCACCTCGGTCACTTCACCCTGGAATTGAACCGAGGATACGCGGCGCGCTTCATGGACCTTCCGGCCAGCCTGAATTGCCTTCAGTCCGCCGTGACTCTCTGCGAGGCAGCCCTTCCGGAACGCGAGCCTCATGCAGCCATTTTCAATGGCTCTCTGGCCCTGATCGAATCGCTGGACAGTGAGTACTGGGGTGAGATCTATATCAAATGGGAACTCTTGCTGCTCAGTGAACTTGGCTTCGGCCTTGATCTGGAAGAATGCGCGGCCGGGGGGGACAACGATCAACTGGCCTATGTCAGCCCTCGCAGCGGGCGTGCCGTGTCGCTGTCAGCCGGAACGCCCTATCGCGACAAGCTTCTGCCGCTTCCTGGCTTCCTGTCAGGACGGGGACAGGGAGGGACGCAGGAGATTCTGGAAGGACTGCAACTCACGGGGTATTTCCTGGAGAAGAGCGTCTTCGGCCCTCGGGACCGGCCGCTTCCCCCGGTGAGAGTGAGACTTGCACAGCACTTTTCTTCCTGTGCAGCTTGAACTAGCTTTCGTCTCCGCGTTCATCCGTTTCCGGGATCAACAGACCTGATGTCCCAGATGCATGTCATTGTCGTCGGCGCTGGTGCTGTTGGCGTCTGCAGCGCCCTCTACCTCCAACGCAAGGGATACGCGGTAACCCTGCTGGAGCGAGAGGCACCTGGGGCAGGGGCGTCCTACGGCAATGCCAGCGTTCTGGCCAGCGAGTCCGTAACTCCGATTGCCATGCCCGGCATTGCACGCAAGGTGCCTGGCATGCTGCTGGATCCCATGGGCCCGTTGCGCATCCGCTGGGGCTATCTGCCGAAAATCGCTCCGTGGCTGATTCGCTTCATCAGGGCGGGACAAAAGCAGCAAGCCGAACGCATCACGTCCGAGCTGGCCCGTTTGCTTTCGGGATGCATCGAGGACTTCCGGCCACTTCTCAAGGACGCGGGTGCCGAAGCCCTGTTGGTGGAACGCGGGTGGGTCGGGGTCTATCTTTCAAGGCGTTCGCTGAACGATGCCACCTATGCCACAGGCTTGCAGAAAAGCCATGGTGTGAGCGTGCAAAATCTAAGTCCTGGCGAGCTCAGGGAACTCGAGCCGGCGGTGTCCCCGAAGATAGCCGGAGGCTATTATTACCCCGGCGTGGCTCATGTGGTGGACAGTTACAAACTCACGACCACCTTGGCCGACACCTTTGTCCGGAACGGCGGAGTCATTTGCAAGGAACAGGCAGAGGATATTCTGAAGGATGCGGGCGGACGGGTAAGAGCCGTGCGAACCGACAAGGGGGAACACTCCTGTGACTGCCTGCTTATTGCAGCCGGAGCCTGGTCGCGGAGCCTGTCAGCCAGGCTCGGCGCCAACGTGCCGCTCGATACGGAACGCGGTTATCATTATACCGTAAGCCAGCCCGGCATCGAATTGTCGCGGCCCGTCTACGTACCGGAAACCGGCTTGGCCTGTACGCCATTGGAGAGCAGACTGCGCCTCGCCGGAACCGTCGAGTTCGGTGGATTGAATGCTCCCCCTGACTGGAAACGGGCAAACGTCCTGGCCCGGCGTGGAAAAGAGCTGTTTCCCGAGCTCAATGTCGAGCGGGGAGAACGCTGGATGGGATTTCGCCCCTCCATGCCCGACTCCCTTCCGGTGATAGGGCCTGTGGCGAGTACGCCCAATGCCTTTCTGGCCTTCGGGCACGGCCACCTTGGACTCACCCTCGCGGCGAGAACCGGGCGCATGATTGCTGAGATGATTGCCGGTGAGCCTCCTTGCGTGGATCCGGCTCCCTATCGAAGCACACGTTTTTGATATCCACTGCTTGTCGGTGACACGCGACAAGCCTACCATATATGGCCTTATGATGACGAGGAGCCGATGACTTCGACGCCGACTGCCGATAGTCCGAATGTACAGGATGTCCGCCTGGTGGACGCGCTGTCAGAGCGCTATCTTTCCTATGCGCTGTCCACGATCATGTCGCGCTCCCTACCTGACGTACGTGATGGCCTGAAACCGGTTCACAGGCGTTTGCTTCATGCCATGCAACTCCTGCGCCTGGACCCCGAGCACGGCTACAAGAAGGCAGCGCGTGTGGTTGGTGATGTCATGGGTAAATTCCATCCGCACGGGGACCAGGCAATCTATGACGCCATGGTACGTTTGGCCCAGAATTTCTCGCTGCGCTATCCACTGGTCGACGGGCAAGGGAATTTCGGTAACATCGACGGCGATAACGCAGCAGCGATGCGTTATACCGAAGCGCGCCTGACCTCGGTTGCCATGCGCCTGTTGGAGGGCATAGACGAGGATGCCGTCGATTTCCGCCCGACCTACGACGGCGAAGCGCAGGAGCCGGTGGTCCTGCCGGCTGCCTTTCCCAATCTTCTGGCCAATGGAGCACAGGGGATTGCAGTCGGCATGGCTACGGCCATTCCGCCGCACAACGTATCGGAAATCTGCGAGGCCCTGCGCCATTTGATTGCACACCCGGAAGCCGGCGTGGAAGCCCTGGTGGAGCGCATGCCGGCACCGGACTTTCCGACGGGCGGCATATTGGTGGAAGGTCGTGAAACCCTGCTGGAGACCTATAAGTCCGGCCGCGGCGCGTTCCGGTTGCGCGCGCGCTGGAACACGGAATCTCTGAAGGGCGGGACCTATCAGATTGTCGTTACGGAGATTCCCTATCAGGTGCCCAAGGCGCGGCTGGTGGAGAAGATCGCGGACCTGCTGGGTGCAAGGAAATTGACCCAGCTCGCCGATGTGCGGGACGAGTCCGATGAACAGGTGCGACTGGTTCTCGAACCTCGCAGCCGGAATGTGGATCCCGAGGTTCTGATGGAATCCCTCTTCCGCCAGACCGACCTCGAAGTGCGCATTCCGCTGAACATGAACGTGCTGGACGCGGACAACACCCCCAGGGTGATGGACCTGCGTGAAGTTCTGCAAGCCTATCTGACACACCGCGAGACGGTTCTGCTCAGAAGGACGCGAAACCGACTGGATCAGATCGCACGCCGCCTGGAAGTGCTTTCCGGCTACCTGATCGCCTTTCTCAACCTGGATGAGGTGATCCGCATTATCCGCGAGGAAGATGACCCCAAGGCCGAGTTGATCCGCACCTTTGAGCTGAGTGATACGCAGGCCGATGCCATCCTGAACATGCGCCTGCGCTCCTTGCGGCGCCTGGAGGAAATGGAGCTGCGTCGCGAACACGAGAGGCTGACCGAGGAGCAGGCCGACCTGAACGTTTTGCTGGAAGACGGCGAGCGACGCTGGCGGGTCATCGATGACCAGATCGTTGGGTTGCAACAGGAGTTCTCGACGCAAACACCTCTGGGACGACGCCACACGGAAATCGGTACGGCACCCGCTGCCGTGGTCATTCCCCTGGAAGCCGTCATCGACAAGGAGCCCGTGACCGTTCTGCTGTCCGAGAAGGGCTGGATTCGCGCATTGAAGGGACATCACGACGATCTCTCCGAAACGCGCTACAAGGACGGAGATCGGCAGAAGCACGTACTCAAGGCTCATACTACGGACAAGATACTGCTGTTCGCTACGAACGGGCGCTTCTACACCCTTGGTGTCGACAAGCTTCCGGGAGGACGCGGCTTTGGCGAGCCGTTGCGTTTGAGTGTGGATCTTCCGAACGACCAGGATATTGTAGCCCTCAAGGTCTATACGCCGTCGGGCAAGCTGCTTCTGGCTTCGGATGATGGCCGCGGTTTTCTGGTTTCCGAAGAGGATGTCGTTGCGCAGACAAAGAACGGCAAGCAGGTCCTCAATCCGGCAAAAGGGGCAGAAGCTGCCATATGCCGCCCTGTGTCGGATAGTGACGATGCCGTCGTGGTCGTCGGTGATAACCGGAAGTTGCTAATCTTTTCGCGCGAGGAGCTGCCAGAAATGACGCGCGGACGGGGCGTTATCCTGCAACGATACAAGGATGGCGGTCTTTCCGATATCAAGACGTTCCGCTTTGAAGAGGGATTGACCTGGTCCGCTGGACCGGGGCGCATTCGAACCGAGTCCAATCTCATGGAATGGCAGGGCAAACGCGGACAGGCAGGCCGATTGGCGCCCCGGGGATTTTCGAGTTCCAACAGGTTTGACTAGGCTATAGAATCGCTTTCACATTGGACTTGGGGGCATCAGGAACAGGGTAGGTCTCATGCAGCGCCGTGCTTTTCTGAAAAACAGTCTGCTCGGCGGCAGCACAGTGGCGCTGGGAAGTGGGCTTTCCGGTTTTCCCAGCCCGGCTCTTGCGCGCGAGCGCAAGCTGCTGCGCATGCAGACAACCTGGCCACAGGATACGCAGGGTCCTGGTGCGGGGGCTGTCTATTTCTCCGAAAACGTCGCGCTTCTCTCGGAAGGGACGCTCGCCGTCGAAATCCAGTGGGACAGCAAGGATATCTCCGCATTTGAAACGATGGATGCCGTTCAGTCGGGTGAAATAGACATTGGACATAGTGCGCCCTACTACTGGAAGGGGGCCTTGCCGGCCGCGGATTTTCTCTCCGGCATTCCATTCGGCTTCACCTCAAATGAGCTTGATGCGTGGCTGGAACTCGGAGGCGGACGGGAACTGGCAGACCGTGCCTACCGGGATGTCGGCTGCAAGTTCCTGCCCTGTGGGTCCACGGGTCCGCAGATGGCCGGTTGGTTCAGTCGTTCGATTTCATCCATCTCGGACTTGGCCGATTTACGCATTCGGATGCCCGGCCTGGGAGGTGAAGTCTGCAAGGCTGCCGGTGCAAGTGTTGTCCTGTTACCTGGTAGCGAAATCGACCAGGCCATTGAGTCCGGTGCTATAGATGCTGCCTCCTGGATGGGCCCCCATGCAGACGAGAGGCTGGGATTGCCGGAGAGTGGCTGGTCTTATGGATATCCCGGGTGGCAAGCTCCTGCCGTTCTACTCGACGCCTTCGTCAATCTGGATGTCTGGGTGAACCTGAATGCCTCGGAACGCACGATCCTGCAAAAGGCGGCCGAGCTTGCCCACCGCCAGGCGCAGGTTACGGCTCAGGCGAACAACCAGCGCGCTTTGAGGCACATGGTCGAGGATAAGGGGGTCGAGCTCTTCTCTTTCAATGAGGAAACCTTAATCGCTCTGGCTGACCTCTCGGGTGAGGTCATGAACGATTTTGCCACGGCTAATTCCTTCAGCAATGAAGTGTTCCAGAGCATCCTGCGCTTTCGTGAGGACTTTCTGGGCTGGTCAAAATATACCGACATGGCACTGCTTAAGGCGCGACAGCTGAAATACAGCTTTCCCACGGCCGAGAAATCAGGATCAGAATAGGTATCAATCTCCAGCCGGCAGTTCCGCCCAACCTGTGGGCCCGAGTGCCTCGATGGGACGGAAGTCGCTCTTGTAGGCCATCTTGGGGGATTGTGCGATCCAGTACCCAAGATAGAGGTAGGGGAGGTCACGCTTCCGGGCCTCCTGGACCAGGGCAAGGATGAAATAGCGCCCTGGACTGCGCCGCTCATCCTCCGGTGCAAAGAAGCTGTAGACCGCGGACAGGCCGTCTTCCAGGACATCCGTCAGGCAGGCTCCTCGAAGTTCACCTTCCGAATCACGTGCTTCCACCATTTCGGTCCGGATATTGGTATCCTCCACCATCGCCCGATAGTCGAAAAACGTCATCTCCGCCATTTCGCCTTCACCGTGGCGGGCGTCCAGGTAGCGTGAAAAGAGGCTGTATTGCTCTGCCGTCGCCATGGGCGGACGGAAAATCAGGTTCAAGTCGGCATTCTTTCTGAGAATGCGCCGCTGCGATTTGCTGGCCGCAAAGCGTGCGACCGGAATACGAACGGGAATGCAGGCATTGCAGCCTCTGCAGGCAGGCCGATATGCATAGTGGTGGCTGCGCCGGAACCCTGCCCGGGACAGACGTGCATGGTGGGAAGGGGCATTGCTGCCGTGCAGGTCCGTGATCAATTTACGTTCATAGCGATCCGGCAAATAGGGGCAGGGGGATTCCGAAGTGACCATGAAGTACAGTTCGGGCCGCTCGGAACCCTTTTCCTGCAGTTCCTCTTCCCGCGGATGCGTCAGGAGGTGAGGTGATTCATGGGGCATTCCTAAAACTTCCTTCCGCACCAGAATTCACGGCAGCCAGAAGGGCTGTGCAGATATCCTTGATTCCTAGATAAAAAAATCCGCCGAAAGCCTGTTTCCAACAGAAATGATCCTTTGCTGTATCCAGTCGAGAAACTCATGAAGTCCATGATACAGGACCGTCTCCACTTTGCTCTCGCTCAGCACCGCGCGCAATTCATCCAATTCCTCCAGAGCCTCCGCCCCGCCTTTCAGATGGTACCTGTGCCGGAGTTCAGTCAACTGGCTCTCGAACTGACCGATCGAGGCGCGCACAGAACGCGGGAAGGACTCGTTGAACAGAAGGAAGGCCACCACATTGGGGACCGCGAAGCCACTCGGATACACACGCCGGAAAGCGTGGTAGCCCGCTACGGAACGCAGCAACGCGTTCCACTGGCTGACATCCAGCGGAGAACCGACATCCTGCACGCTGGGCAGAAGCAGATGATACTTGATGTCCAGCAGTCGTGTGGTCTGATCAGCGCGTTCGATCATTCGGCCGAGCTGATAGAAGTACCAGCTCTCATCCCGATAGAAGGTGCCCTCGGTAATGCCGGTGTGGGCCTGGCATTCCTCCCGGACATGCGCGCACATGCGGGATAGCCGGCCTTCCGAGAGATCCTCCTCGCGCAACCCACGTGTCCAGTTGCTGAATATATTCAGATGCACCCACATTTCCGTGGAGATCAGCGGACGCAGTGTCCGTGCATTCTCCCGTGCCGTGTGGATGGACGAGACGAGCGAGGAGGGATTGCGGCTGTCGAGCACATAGAAGCGCAGAACGTTCTCATCCTCGTAAGTATCGTAATACGTCTCGAACCGCTCCATCTCGTTGTAGAGTTCGACAATGGATTTCCAGTTCTGTCCCCCCCGACTGTCATGACTGTAGGTCTCATTGATATCGAGTATGCGGGCAAGGTTCTCGGCACGCTCGATATAACGGCCCATCCAGTAGATACAGGCAGCGTAACGTGAGAGAAGCGGTGTCATGGCTGACTATCCTGCGTCGCCTGAAGCACCCAGGTATCCTTGGAGCCACCGCCCTGACTTGAGTTCACGATAATCGAGCCCTTGCGCAAAGCCACACGAGTCAATCCGCCGGGCAATACCCAGGTATCCCGGCCTGTCACGGCAAAGGGACGCAGGTCGACATGTCGCGGTGCGATCCCCTCGTCCGTGAGGGTCGGACAAACGGAAAGATTGATCATGGGCTGGCTGATGTAGTTGGCGGGATTGTCTTGCAGGTTTGCGCGACAGGCCTCGAGTTCCTCGGGGCTCGCCTTGGGGCCTACCGTTATGCCATACCCTCCGGCTTCTCCGACGGGTTTGATAACCAGCTCCTCAAGGTGGTCGAGTGTATACTGCAGCCCTTCCCTTTCGCGACAGATATGGGTTTCGACATTATCGAGAATGGGATCCTGATCAAGGTAATAGCTTATGATACGGGGCATATAGGCATAGACAGCTTTGTCATCCGCCACACCGGTGCCCACCGCATTGGCCAGAGTGACGTTGCCCTTTGCATAGGCCGTCATCAGTCCAGGACAGCCCAGGAGGGAGTCGGGATTGAAGACCTGCGGATCCAGGAAATCGTCATTCAGGCGACGATAGATGACATCCACGGGTCGCTGACCGCTGATCGTCTTCATGTAGACACGGTCGTTCTCGACAGTCAAATCGCGTCCCTCGACCAGAGGCACACCCATCTCGCGGGCCAGGAAGATGTGTTCAAAGTAGGCTGAATTATAACTGCCGGGAGATAGCAGAACCACCTGAGGCTCCGGAATATGGGGAGGTGCGACATCCACAAGCGCTTCATGGAGCTTTTGGCCATAGTTCGAAACCGGTTGTATGCCCATCCCCTCCATCAGGTCGGGAAAGGCTCGCTGCATCAAGTGCCTGTTCTCCACAACGTAGGAGACGCCCGAGGGCGTCCGTGCATTGTCTTCCAGCACCCGGAAGCGTCCGTCTTCCCCACGCACGATATCGATGCCGCTGATATGAGCATAGGTCCCATAGGGAACCGTAAGTCCCTCCATTTCCGGCCGGTAGTTCGAATTCCCAAGAACCAGTTCAGCGGGGATGATTCCGTCCTTCAGGATATGCCCTTCATGATAGATATCGTGCAGAAAATGATTTATTGCGCTGACCCGCTGGACGACCCCCTCGTTGATCGTCTGCCAGTCCTGCGCATCGATTACGCGCGGGAGTACATCGAACGGCAGGATGCGATCGATCACATCCTTCTGTGTGTAAACCGTGAAAGTGATGCCGAGGTTATAGAGCTCGCGTTCGGCATCCCGTGCCCGTTCCTTCAGTCTTTCCGGGTCCAGGGCGGACAAGCGGGAAATGACGGCTTCGGTATCGGGACGAAGCGCGCGTGCGACATTTCCGAAAAGCTCGCAGTAGAGATCGTTGGTCTGGTAGGCGGAGAACAGATCTGTCGTGGATATCTTCACCTCACCTCTCTTAAAACAGCGGAAAAACATGGACTGCAGGCAATCAGTATGAAGCATTCCTCGATGCTGTGTAACCCCCGCTATCTGAGCGAAATCCACCTTATCCCTGATCAGGCGGGTTGCGGCGCATGACAACGAGATTCGAGAAGAAATCATGCATGAGACGGCGCCTTTCGTTGAAGAAGGCAACGATCAGAATGATCCAACTGGTGACACCGATGCTGAGATAGAACAGCGCCGTCATTACGAATGCTTGCAGATAGCTGGGCGGTGACCCGTCCTCCAGTGTTCTGACCTCCAGCCCTGTCAACCGCATGCCGGGAGTGGCACCGTAGGCGCCAATGGTCAACGTGTGGTAAGCGACAGGAAGGATCGCCACGACCAGGGCCGCAAGTGGCATGAGCAGTCCAAAGGAAAGTATGCCTATGATCCATAGCAGGATCGCCACGATCCCCGTCAGGACAGCGATGAAGACCACATCGATCAGGTAGCCCAATATGCGGAGGACTACGATGGATTCGTAGAGTCTGCGGTCGCGGGCATTGAACGCCGCTTCGTCCGCCTGTTGATCATTGCGTCTTGCGGAGAGGCTCAGGGACCTGCTTGTCATTTTCCGATCCTTCACGAAAACATGGCCCATGATATCGGAATGATAGCGTCAGTTTGCCAGTAGGGAAGGGGCAGGCAAGGGCTCGCGCCATTGATCGGCAGGAGCCTCGCTCTCGGTCTCTGGGGGGGTCGGTTCGGGAGGCGTGCTCTCGGCTTGGCCTGAGGCCTCTTCCATGTCGCTTTGGGCCGTGCCGGCACCTGCGGGAAGAGTTTCGAGAGCTTCGTTGTCCTGGCGCAGAAGGACAATCGAAATCCGTCTGTTGCGCGGTGCTGTTGTATCTTCCCGATCAAGGGGTTCCCGATCTGCCTTGCCCACGACAGTTTCGATCCGGCTTCTGTCCAGCCCCGAGTCAATCATCGCGCGGCGACTGGCGTTCGCACGATCACTGGAAAGCTCCCAGTTGGTATAACCGCTACCGTTCCTGTAGGGGGTGGAATCCGTATGGCCGGAAATGGAGATATTGTTGGGCATATCCTGGATGGCCTGACTGACCATTGCCAGCAGCCGACGGGTATGATCGTGGGGCGATGCACTACCCGAGGGGAACATGTCCGTACCCTGCTGGTCTATCAGCTGGATCCGAAGGCCTTCCTCGGTTTGTTCCACAAGTAGATTTTCTTTTAGGGCTGCCAGTTCGGCGTTCCCCTCGATAGCCTGCTCCAATCTGTCTTCCGCGTCCCGAAACGCTGCGGCGTCCTGTTGTGCCTGGCGACGGCGCAATTCCTCTTTCGCTTTCTCGAGTGAGGACTCGTTCAGTGCTGCCTGCTGGGAAACGTCCGATGTAGACTGCGTCTCTTGTGGACGATCCTGATCGGAGGCCGCGCCGTCGACAATTTCGGTTTCACGGGATGGCAGCCCCATGCCGAAGCCTATGGGACTGCGCGTATCGGTGGCGGCGCCGTCGGCCGTGATCGTCTCACCACCGAGCACTCCGTCCGAGCCACTGGAAGAGTCAGTGGAAATCATACTGGGAGAGAAATAATCGGCGATGCCTTCCTTTTGCTCTTCCGAAGTGCTGCTGATCAGCCACAGCAGGAGGAAAAAGGCCATCATGGCGGTCACGAAGTCAGCATAGGCTACCTTCCAGGCGCCTCCATGGTGCCCGTGGCCATGCCCGTTCTTCTTCTTTTTGATCAGAATCGGACGCTGAGTATCAGAATCCGCCATAAATGCCTTATCCAGAAAACTGCAAAGGATCAGGGCGCGTCAGAAACACCGCCTGAAAAGCAGTCGAACTCTTGCAGAGCGAGAGTTAAGAAGGCGTTACAGTCGAGACGAGTTCCTGCGATTCAGTTCATTTGGCCGCATTCAACTGGCCAAACGCCTGCTCAAGATCCCGGATCAGGTCGTCCGGATCCTCCAATCCTGCATGGAGGCGAAGCGTAGGCCCGTGGCCTTCCCAACGGGTGACGGTTCGATAATCCTCGGGATGCGTGGGGATCGCCAGGCTTTCATAACCGCCCCAGGAATAGCCCATTCCGAAAAGCTCCAGGCTGTTCAGGAACGCGGTTATGCCTTCCTTGCCCACCGGTTCCAGTTCCACTCCGAACAACCCGCTCGCGCCCAGGAAATCACGTTTCCAGACAGCATGTCCCGGGTCATCGGGCAGGGCGGGATAGAAAAGACGGCTGACGTCGCTGCGGCCTGCCAACCAAGTGCACAGAGCCAACGCGTTCTGCTGATGGCGTTCCAGGCGAACGCTCAAGGTGCGCAGGCCCCGCAGGGCCAAATAGATATCGTCGGGACCACAGGCGTAGCCCAGAAGATTTGCCTGGCGATGGACGGAGGCCGTGGTTTCCTCACTGGTCAGGACCAGCCCGAGCATGGCATCGGAATGGCCTACGATATACTTGGTTCCTGCATGAACAGAGATATCAACACCATGCGCGAACGACTTGAAATACATGGGTGTTGCCCAAGTATTGTCCAGGATCACCTTGGTGTCAGTGTCACGCGCATGGGCAACCTGGCAGATGGCCGGAATATCCTGCATCTCGAAGGTCAAGGAACCCGGTGCTTCCGTATAGATCACTCGGGTTTCCGGACGCAGCTTCGCCCGCAAGTCCTCGATATCAAGCGGATCGTAGTAGTCCGTCTCCACGCCGAAGCTTTTCAGGAAACCCTCGCAGAAAGCACGGGTAGGGGCATAGACGCTGTCGGTTACCAGAAGGTGGTCGCCCTGGCGCACCTGGGAGAGGATTGCCACGGCCACGGCAGCAAGCCCCGAGGGAACGCACAAGGCTGCATGCGCGCCTTCAAGCTCGGCAACCGTTTCCTGAAGGGCGATATGTGTCTGTGTTCCGCCACGCCCATAGTGAACCCAGTTTGGATGGGCGCGGTGGCGGGTTGCCTCCTCCATTTCCTCGACAGTATCGAAGAGGATGGTCGATGCGTGCACGACCGGAACATTGACAGCATGTCCCCCCTTGGCCGTTGGTCGGCGTCCAAGATGGGCCAACTTGGTATCAAACTTCATATCCGGATCGGAGGGTGTGCGATCTGACTTGCTCAAGGGACAATCCTGTAGGTTGGAACCGGAAGGGTCACGATGCGGTGGAAACAGCAGGACGATAGCGCGCGATCATCTCCAGGGCGTCGTGACGGATGTGATTGGATGCCATTTCCTCTTCCAGACGCGCCTTGGTAACGATGCCTTTGTCGAAGCATTCCGCCAGAAGAGTAAAGAAAAAGGCTTCCTGCTTGGGATCGGGGTGTCGGCGGTACTGGCCGTGGTACGGGGACAAACCGAGGACCCTCGTGCGCAGGGACTGCAGCCAGCTTTTTGGCTTCCAGAACCTGAAACGGCGATTGGCCGAGATGAAATCTACCGGTAGTCCGGTTTTCCACGGCTGCGTTTGGCGTTTGGTGTTGTGCAGCAGCTTCGTGTTCTCATCAAGATGGTCCAGGTCGTTCCAGCAATTCTCGAGAATGCCGATCATCTCCCGGTCTTCCTTGTGCAGGCAGATCCAGTCGGCATAATCCATCTCATAGTCGAAAAGCTGCTGAAACTGTGTCTCGACTTTCCAATGCTCCAGTTTCGCGCAGTCCAGAAGCATTACGCTGGTCGCCATGCACTCGGTCTCGCTCGGGCGCTTGCCTGAGCGCGATCGGCAGAAGATTGCCTTGCCTTGCATGTCGCGATCAAACAGTTCGTTGATGTCGCCAACGGCGAAAATGTCCGGATCGATCACGACGGCTCGTCCTTCATATCCCATCAGTTCGGGAGGCGTGAACCGCAATGGCGTAAAGGACTGCAGGTCATCCATGTGCCAGACCCTGGAGCCGCCGTTGCGCAGGAATGGCTGGCCTTCCTTGCGCGCCAGGAAAGGGAAGTCCTCGGTGGAGATTATCCGCACATCAAAGGCGTCCGGATTTTTCGAATTGCGCTTGAGAGAATACTGGGAGACCAAGGCTCCCATCATCTGCTTGGGATTTGTATGAATGAAAACGCAGGCTTTTGCGGACACGGCTCTTTTCCCTTCTTTCCCTGAAGGCTGGATAGCAAATGCACTTGTCCACAGCAAAGAAAACCCGCCAGCAGCCGAGCAGCGTACGGGACAGGGGCTCAGGTCTCTGTGAACAGGCCGCGTATCGCATGAGCGGCCTGCTCCAGGTCCCTGTCAACCAGGGAAGGAGGGGCAATGAAAGGTGCTCCAAGAATCACGGCACGCCCTTGGGTGACGAGCCGGTCGTGGAGATCTGTCAGCCGTCGTGGGTATCCAATCAGCCCGTGATCGCTCAGGAACTCACCCAACCAGCGCCAGGAGGTGTTGCCGTGCAACAGGCCGGTCATCCTCTCGTAGAAGGTCACCACGGGACTGCGTCTGTAGGGCAGGGGATAAATTGCAAGGGGGCGCCCCAAGCGGGCCACTTCGACCATCATGGAAATGCTGTCCCCGGTTACCACGAAGCGATCAGCCCAGGCCAGCAAACCGTAATAGGGGTTGTCGCTCCGTCCGCTTTCCCAGCGAAAGAACCTGGCGTTACCGGGCAGTGACGATTCAAGCATCCGGACCACCTTTTCGGGGGTTCGCCGGCTGGTCGTGATATAGAGGGTGCCCTCCGCGGTTCCCGGGGTTTGCGTGACCCTGTGAAGCAGGTCCTCGGCTGCGGCCGTATCGAAGCGGAAGGGACGTGTCTGCCCACCCACCAGAACTGCAGTAATGGGACGGGGAAGCGTCTCCATGACGTCGCGCCAGTCCTCGCCCTCGCTCTCCAAACGTTGGGAGTCCGCCCGCATCAGGGGCAGATCCATGTTCACGATATTGTCTCGTTGCGGCAGGCGGTATTGGGGTGTGCCGATCACCAGGTCAAACTCGTCGATATACTTCTTGGGCCGTCCGATAATTACGAGTTTCGTCCGCCCACCGGATTGGCGCTTGATCCACAGCGCAGCCATGGAAGGCCGACGCCCGATGGTCAGGACCAAATCGGGCCAGGGCGGCTCGAGAGCATCAGAGTTCCGTTCGTCGATATGGTAAAGTGAAGGCCGAAAACGTGGCTTGCCATATATGTAGCGCTGCCGGAAGCGCAGATTTCGCCGTTCCACGGGCCATCCCAAGGCTTCGGCAACCACCTCGACCTGGGCATTGTCCCCAAGTTTGTCCCCGATCACCAGCCAGACCCTGGGAGCGGTTCCTGGATGTGAGGAAACCGCGGTCATGTCTTCTTGCCCTCCAAGCACCGTACCACCAGCCAGTGAAACGGCTTATGCTTTTTGACTATCATTTGCCGAAAACTTTATTAAACTAACATTTGCATAGGCGAAAAGATTCCACGTCTGATCAGGAGCCTCAGGGCCCTCGGCAGGCGCAAGAACATAAAAGCCGGGGGCTCATGAAGAAAGTTGTTCTTGTCGTTCTGGGAACCAGGCCGGAGGCGATCAAGCTCGCGCCTGTGATTACTGCCCTGAAAGCGAGCGCCTGGAAAGGGCTCAGAACCCGCGTCTGTTCCACGGGCCAGCACCGAGAAATGCTGCTTCCCGTACTCGAACTGTTCGGAATTCATCCGGATCACGACCTGGACGTCATGCGGGAAAACCAGAACTCGACGATGACACTCAGCCGGACGCTGGAAGGCTTGGAAGCCATCCTGCAGGGCGAAGCCCCCGACCACATTGTCGTGCAGGGGGACACCAATGCGACCCTGGCCGGAGCCATGGCCGGTTTCCACCGACGCATCCCGGTCTCTCATGTGGAGGCCGGCCTGCGAACCGGGAACCTTGCAGCTCCTTTTCCGGAAGAGGCCAATCGCCAGATGATTTCGCGCATCAGTCATCTGCATTTTGCCCCCACGTCAGACAATCGACAGGCGTTATTGCGCGAAGGGATAAGCGCAGAGAGGATCCACGTTACCGGAAACCCGGTGATCGATTCCCTTAAGCAATTGCAGAATCGCTGGGAAAGAAATCCCGTCGAACAGTATGAATTGGAAGAAGAACTGCAACGTCACTTGGGACAGGCTGACAGCCGACCTTTCATTCTGGTTACGGGCCATCGGCGTGAGAATATCGGAGAAGGCTTTCGCAATCTCGGCCATGCCCTGAATGACATTGCCACACGCTATCCCGAACTTGTGCTCCTGTTTCCATTGCACCTGAACCCCGCAGTTCGGGCAAGTCTGGGGGAGACGCTGAAGAAGAGGAAAAATATTCGCCTTTGCCCTCCCTTGTCCTACACCAGCTTCGTCTATGCCATGAGCCGCGCGCAAATCGTACTGACCGACAGTGGAGGGGTGCAGGAAGAGGCTCCGGCATTCGGCAAGCCGGTCCTCGTGCTTCGGGAGAGTACGGAACGTCGGGAAGCGGTTGAGGCCGGTACGGTGCGTCTGGTGGGCAACAGGCCAGCGCGCATTCTCTCCGAAGTCACCCGTTTGCTCGAACAGCCATCCCACTACCAGACCATGGCGCAGGCAACCAATCCATACGGCGACGGCCAGGCTGCACCGCGCATTGCTCATCTGATCCGAGCCAGCCTGTCTCCCGCTTTCATATCCTGACCGCTCTCATTGCTCAGAATGCCCGCAGGCCGTGCGCTTTGTCGCAGGACCATCACTGTCACTTCAAACAGGCAAGCAAGCGTGTACAATCCCCTTTGACGGGAACAGACAAGTCGGTTGCAAGGAGCCTGGCCTTATGCTGGAAAACTTGGACGCTTTGCTGCTTGCGCGGATCCAATTCGGCTTCACGATCGCTTTCCATATCATCTTCCCGGCTCTTTCGATCGGCTTGGCCAGTTACCTGGCTGTTCTTGAAGGACTGTGGCTCTGGACCGGTCGGGAGGTCTACCTTCGGCTGTTCAAGTACTGGATCAAGATATTCGCCGTAACCTTCGGAATGGGCGTGGTTTCCGGTGTGGTCATGAGCTATCAGTTCGGCACCAACTGGAGCGTCTTTTCCGACAAGACAGGCCCCATACTCGGCCCCCTGATGGGCTATGAAGTCCTGACGGCCTTTTTCCTGGAGGCCGGTTTTCTGGGGGTCATGCTGTTCGGCATGAACCGGGTCGGCAAAGGGCTGCACTACTTCGCCACACTGATGGTCGCGGTCGGTACGGTCATCTCGGCGTTCTGGATCCTGTCCGTGAACAGCTGGATGCAAACCCCCGCAGGCTATGCCTTCAACGCGGCCGGCCAGTTCGTGCCCGACGACTGGTGGGCCATTGTCTTCAATCCCTCCTTTCCCTACCGGCTCGTGCACATGGTGCTTGCGGCCTATCTGACCACGGCCTTCGTCGTGGGCGCGGTGGGCGCCTATCACCTCCTGCGCGAACGCGGCAACGAAGCCGCGCGGATCATGTTCTCCATGGCCATGTGGATGGCCGCGATCGTGGCCCCCATACAGGCGGTGGTCGGGGATTTTCATGGCCTCAACACCCTGGAGCATCAGCCGGCCAAGGTCGCTGCAATGGAGGGGCACTACGAGACCGGCCGGGGAATGCCGCTCATTCTCTTTGGCCTGCCCGACAGCGAGGCGGGGGAAGTGGATTACAGCCTGGAAATTCCACGCCTCGGCAGCTTGATCCTGACTCACAGCTGGGATGGTGAAGTTCCCGGTCTCGACAACTGGTCTCGCGAGGACTGGCCGAACGTGCCGGTTGTTTTCTGGAGTTTCCGGGTCATGGTGGGAATCGGTTTCCTGATGATCGGAACAGGTCTCGCCAGCCTCTATCTGCGCTGGCGGCACAGGCTGTATCAGGCGCCCGGATTTCATCGCTGGGTTATGCTCATGGGGCCCTCGGGTATCGTAGCCGTTTTAGCTGGCTGGTTTGTCACCGAGATCGGACGGCAGCCCTATACCGTTTACGGCTTGTTGCGCACCAGTGAATCCGTGTCACCCATCGGAGCTCCCGGGGTCGCGATCTCCCTGCTGGCCTTCATCGTTGCCTATGCGATTATTTTCGGGGCCGGGGTCTATTACATGCTGAAGCAGATGGGGAAATCCCCCACACCGGAAGAACCGGAAACCCAGGCTCCAGAAGACTTCACGCGTACGGCCGGCCTTATGCCCGGGCCTGCGTTACAGCAAAAGCACAGCCAGTCGGTACCTCAGCCCGAGTACAAGGAATAGGGGAGCAGGGTCATGTTCGAGTTCGCATTCGACCTTCCGTTTATCTGGGCCATGCTCCTGGCCATCGCGGTGTTGGCCTATGTTATTCTGGACGGCTTCGATCTGGGTGTCGGAATCCTCTTTCCCTTCATCAAGGGCGAGCAGAACCGGGACATCATGATGAACTCCGTCGCCCCGGTCTGGGACGGCAACGAGACCTGGCTGGTGCTTGGCGGCGGCGGGCTCTTTGCAGCCTTTCCCTTGGCCTATTCGGTCCTGATGCCGGCGCTTTACGCGCCGATCATTGCCATGCTGATCGGTCTGATCTTTCGGGGGGTGGCCTTCGAATTCCGTTTCAAGGCCAAGAACAAACTGGGCTGGGACTACGGCTTTGCCCTGGGCTCGACGCTGGCGGCGTTCTGCCAAGGGCTGGCCCTCGGCTCCTTCATACAGGAGTTTGCCGTTGTCGACCGTGCCTATGCGGGAGGTTGGTTCGACTGGGTCACGCCCTTCACGCTCCTCACGGGCGTGGCGCTGATCTGCGGTTATACCCTGTTGGGCGCAACCTGGCTGGTGATGAAGACCAGCGGTTATCTGCAGAACACGTTCAGACGTGCCGTTCCCGGCCTGACCGTGGTCGTGGTCGCACTTATCTGCGTGGTCAGCATCTGGACACCTGTGTTCGACAAGGATATCGCGGATCGCTGGTTCAGCTGGCCGAATATCGTCTTCGTCTCACCCGTGCCCCTCCTGATCGCAGTCTTCACTCTCGGAATCTTCTGGAGCATTCGCAGGCGGAAGGACATAGCGCCTTTCCTTTTCTCCCTGGGGTTCTTTGTTCTGAGCTATATCGGTCTGGGCATCAGCCTTTTCCCCTACATTGTTCCCCGGTCCATCACGATCTGGGAGGCTGCTGCACCGGACAGCAGCCTGGCCTTCCTGCTGGTCGGCGCGGTTATCCTGTTGCCCATTATCCTAGCCTATACGGCCTATGCCTATTGGGTCTTCCGAGGCAAGGTGGATCCGGAGGAAGGGTATCACTGATGACCGGGCAGGGGGGACCGCTCTGGAAGCGCCTGCTCTGGTTTGTCGCTCTCTGGAGTGCTGGGGTTCTTGTCCTCGCCGCCATCGCCTATCTGATCCGATGGGGACTGGGACTCTAACAGCCGGACTGCAGGCAGCCATCGCAAGATCCGGAGTGACGGCTTTCGCATGTGTCGGCAGTTTCGTGGCATGGAGCGAGACGCGGGTGAACAAGCGCAATGGAGATGACGACAGATCCGGAGACTTGGGATCACTGGGCAGGTCTTCTGGAGGAAATCGACGCCCAAGGCTGGTCGATCCTGCCCACACTGGTCTCCCCTGAAGACTGCAGGACGCTTGCTGGCCTGTACGCGGAGCGTGAACGCTTCCGCAGCCGTATCGTCATGGCCCGGCACGGCTTCGGGCAGGGGGAATACAGCTATTTTGACTATCCACTGCCGCCGCTCGTGCAGGACCTGCGAGAGTCGCTCTATCCGCCCCTTGCGGGACTTGCGAGCAGCTGGAACGATCGGCTGGGACTCGCTGGAAACTTCCCGGACACGCACGGCCGCTACCTGGACCGTTGCCACACAGCCGGCCAAACTCGGCCGACTCCGTTACTGCTGCACTACGAAGCCGGCGACTACAACTGCCTGCATCAGGATCTTTACGGCGAGCATGTCTTTCCCCTGCAGGTGGCCGTTCTGCTCTCGGTTCCGGGAGAGGACTTCACCGGAGGCGAGTTCGTCATAACGGAGCAGCGCCCCCGTATGCAGAGTCGGGCCTCCGTCGTGCCGCTGGGGCAGGGCGATGCAGTCGTCTTCGCCGTGAATCACAGGCCTGTGCAGGGCAAGCGTGGTCCCTACCGCGTGAAGCTGCGACATGGAGTCAGCAAGGTCCGCTCGGGACAGCGCAGTATACTAGGGATCATCTTTCATGATGCCCTCTGACAGCTCCCCCCTTCTGCCCGGACTCTTCAATGCGGAGGATGAGCCCTTCAGCTTCGCGCCTGGCGCGGTTCTGTTTAGAGGATTTGCGGCCTCGGAAACGCAGGACATACTAGCCGCGCTCGAGCGGGTCACGAAACAGGCACCGTTCCGCCGGATGAGCACGCCCGGTGGCCGGCAAATGTCGGTCGAAATGACCAATTGCGGTCGCTACGGCTGGCTAACCGACCGAAACGGCTATCGTTACGAAGACCGGGATCCGGAAAGCGGCAAGACCTGGCCGGCCATGCCCCCTCTCTTTCGACGACTTGCCCGCTCAGCTGCGGAGCATGCCGGGTATCCCGGTTTCGAGCCGGACTCCTGCCTCATAAATCAGTACAGACCCGGTGCGCGCCTGACCCTGCACCAGGACCGGGACGAGCAGGATTTCTCTGCCCCCATTGTTTCCTTTTCCCTAGGATTGCCCGCGACATTTCTCTTCGGTGGACCAAAGCGCAGTGACCGGACACAGAAGATCCTGCTCACCCATGGTGACGCACTTGTCTGGGGTGGTCCGTCACGCCTCAATCACCATGGCATCCAGCCACTGGAGGAGGGGCGCCATCCCCTGGTCGGAGACCGGCGCATCAACCTGACCTTCCGCAAGGCGAGGTAGGCCATTCTCCCTGACCTCAGGCATGACTAGGGATGCCAGGGCCTTGTTCTGAACCGGCGACGCCGTGAAACGGCTCCATACGTCCAATTCATGCAGTGATTTAACATGGAATCGGAATAAGATGCTGACCTGCTCTTTCTTTTTTTATATGAGGTGGAGTCTTGGCAAACGCACATCACCCTGTCGCGCGCGCAGAAGCTTTCTGTTCCGGTCATGGCTTGCGCATCCCGATCCTGCTGGCGCCCATGGCCGGGGCCTGTCCGCCGGCGCTCTCCGCGGCCGTCGCCAACGCCGGTGGACTTGGAGCCTGCGGGGCACTGCTGATGCAGCCGGACGCCATCCGCAGCTGGGCGCGCGATGTTCGTGCCAAGAGCAATGGCGGGTTTCAGATGAATCTCTGGGTCCCCGATCCTGCGCCTTCACGGGACAGGGATCGGGAGGTAGCTCTCGGCCGTTTTCTCTCCGAGTGGGGGCCGGAAGTCGGAGCGGAGGCAGCCGATGCTGCTGCCCCGGATTTTGACGCGCAATGCGAGGCGATGCTGGACGTTGGGCCGCCCATCATCTCCTCCATTATGGGGCTTTACCCTCCCGACTATGTTCGTCGCATGAAAGATCAAGGAATTCGCTGGTTTGCGACGGTGACCACCGTGGCGGAAGCCCGCGCGGCGGAAGAGGCCGGCGCAGACGTCATTGTGGCGCAGGGCATGGAAGCCGGGGGGCATCGTGGTGCATTCAAGGCCGAAACTGCGGAATCAGCGAGCGTCGGGCTCTTCGCGCTGCTGCCGGCGGTGGTTGATGCCGTGGAGCGTCCGGTGGTCGCGACGGGCGGCATCGCAGATGCACGGGGCATTGCCGCCGCACTCATCCTCGGCGCTTCGGCCGTGCAGATCGGCACGGGCTTTCTGCGCACCCCCGAAGCCGCACTGCCGACAGCCTGGAGCGAAGGGATCGGCCAGGCCGATCCCGAGGGCACACGCCTCACGCGCGCCTTTTCGGGCCGGGCCGGACGCAGTCTGATCAATGATTACCTGCAGGCTGCCCATGCACCGGAGGCGCCGGAGCCAGCCCCTTATCCCATCCAGCGCAGCCTGACCCAGGCCATGCGCAGTGAGGCCGCGAAGAACAACGACCTCTCCCGCCTGCAGGCCTGGGCCGGACAATCGGCGCGCCTGAGCCAAGCCCGGCCTGCAGAGGAGCTTGCCCACGAACTGTGGAAGCAGGCCACGGAAATTTTTCTCTAAGCTGTTGTTATTCAGGGAAAAACGGCGAATCCTTGGGGCATTTGACGCTATTGCTGCGTGCCCTGTCACCGGAAAAGGAGAGTGCCATGAGAATTGATCTAACAGGCAAGAAAGCTATCGTTACCGGATCGACGAAGGGGATTGGTCTTGCTTCGGCAAAGGGGCTGGCGGCATCGGGGGCAGCGGTCGTGGTCAACGGTCGCCAGCAGGCAGATGTCGATGCCGCCATCGCCTCCGTGAAAGCAGAGGCGCCAAGCGCCGACATAACCGGCTTTGCGGGCGATCTTGGAACGGCAGAAACATGCGAGGCGTTGGTGGCGGCGCACCCGGCGTGCGACATTCTCGTCAACAACCTCGGCATCTTCGAGCCGCAGGATTTCTTCGAGACGCCGGACAGCGAATGGACCCGCTTCTTCGAAGTGAACGTCATGTCCGGGGTGCGCCTTTCGCGTGCTTATTTGCCCGGTATGGAAAAAGCGGGGTGGGGCCGTGTCGTGTTTGTATCGTCGGAATCCGCCTTCAACATCCCGACGGAGATGATCCACTACGGCTTCACCAAGACTGCGGTCACCTCGATCGCGCGTGGTCTGGCAAAGCGTATGGCGGGCACGGGCGTCACCGTTAATTCCGTACTGCCGGGACCGACACTTTCGGAAGGGGTGGTGGCGATGCTGAAGGACGAGGTTGAGCAGACCGGCAAGACGCTGGAGGAAGTCGGCCGGGACTTCGTCATGGCCGACCGGCCGTCCTCGATCATTCAGCGGCCGTCAACAGTGGAAGAGGTCGCCAACATGATCATCTACACCTGTTCCCAACAGGCGTCTGCCACCACTGGCGCCTCGCTGCGTGTGGATGGCGGTGTCGTGGACAGTCTCTGAGGTCGGTGACTTCCGGGTACCCTGTCAGCAAGGTAGCAGAGAAGTATGCCCCTATATTAACTGCGCCATACCTTCGTCACCATCGTCTATTACTGTCAACCCGTTGCGCCGAAAGCAGCACCAGCAGGCCCGCCGCTATCACTCCAGCCAGCATCAGCCACGCCTCGTTGGTCGCCAGCGTAAGAGCGGCAGCTTTCACGAGGGGCTGGGCCAATGCAATGTCTTGCGCCGATGGCGCCGCGCCCGAGGGCGGAAGGAGATTGAGCGGCAAGCCAACGAATTTTGCCGCCTCGGCGTCACCCACCATTAGCTTGCGTTCGAATGCATCGGCATGGTGTGGCGCGCGCTGCCATAAAATTGTGTCCGTCATCGCGATGCCGATGGCACCACCGAGATTACGCATGAGATTGAACAGGGCGCTGCCATCGGGCACGCGAGCCGTGTCAAGTTTGCCCAGAGCCAGCCGTGTTGGCGGTATGAGGCACAACATGATGCCAATGCCACGTACGACCTGCGGCCAGAACATCTCTTCATAATCCGTTGCGGGCGTTTGCCAACCGCTCATGGCGAGCCCTGCCGAAAAGATCGCGAGGCCAGCCGCGGTTAAAAGCCGCGCGTCGATCCGCAGTTCGAGCTGGACAACGGCTGGAGCGGCGATGAGCTGTGCGACACCTGTCACCAGCATCACCAACCCGATCGCCAGCGGATCATGATTCCGTACAAGGCCAAGAAACATCGCCATCAGATAGACAGTCGAAAACAACCCGATCCCGAACAGGAAGCTGATCACACTCGCCGCCGCAAAGTTTCGCTCACCAAACAATCGCAAATCAACGATGGGCTCGCCATGGCGCAGTGATCGTGCCAGGAACCCGACGCTCGCGAGCAGGAAGATGACTGCAAGCGGTAGTGCTGGAGCCGTCATCCAACCCTGTTGCGGCCCTTCCTTCAGTGCGATTTCAAGAGCCGTCAGCCCAATGGCGAGGCAGCCAACGGCAATCCAGTCGATCCGCCGCAACACACCCCAACCGCCGCGCTCGCGTGGTGCCAGGACCGCGACCATCACCACCGCAAGCACACCAGGCCCAACGTTCACGAGGAACAGCCACATCCAGCTGTAAGTCTCGGTAATGTAGCCACCAATTGTCGGTCCAAGAGTCGGTGCCAGAACCGCCATGGCGCCGGCGATCGTGGTCGCTGCTCCCTGACTGGATTTTGGAAACATCAGAAAGACAGAGGAGAATACCAGCGGAATCAGGCAGCCGCCTGCGAAGCCCTGCACGATGCGTGCAGCCACCAGACCCTCGAAACCCGTTGCGAACGCACAGGCAGTCGAGGCTGCCGTGAATGTCGAGAGTGCGATCAGGAACAATCCCCTGAGCGACAAGGCACGCGTAAGCAACCCGGTCAACGGGATGGCGATGACCTCGGCAATGAGATAGGCTGTCTGCACCCAGCTCATCTGATTTTCTGGGATATCGAGTGCCTGGGCTATCGCTGGCAGCGACGTCACTACGATCTGTATATCGAGAATTGCCATGAACATGCCTAGGCACATGGCAAGAAAACAGATCCATACGGCCAAGCTGGCAGGCGGAGCGGCACTTTCTGTTGGCGTAGGCGAACTGCTCATCGGTGCGGCTCTGCTTCATCCAGTGCAAGCTCCTCGGCGCGAATGCGAACCCACAGCACTGCAGCATTAAGAACGGTAAAGACGATTGCGACCAGAGGCTGGCCAAGCGCCATCGGTAAAGCGATGAACTCGACCACCACAATCAAGTAGTTGGGATGGTCGACATAGCGATAGGGGCCACGACGCACCCGTGTCTCCCCTGGGACAACGATAATCCGGGTTGTCCAGCGCTTACCGAGAGTCGAGATAACCCACACCCGCAGTCCCTGCAGCACACCAAACACAGCCAGCCACGACAGATCGACGGTCGCGCTGGCAGCCACGACCCACAACAGCGCCAGCCAGGCGGCATGCAGAATAACGATTACCGGATAATGGCGGGGTGACTTCTCGACGCCGCCATGTGCGAGCAGGCGAGCTGTATTGTGATTGGATAGCGCGAGTTCAGCAAGGCGCTGGAGTGTGACAGCGGCCAGAACGAGAGTGGCAAGGGGCATGGTCGGGGTCTCAGGACCGGACGGTGATAGGGACGGCAACAGCACTGAACCCGGGCCCCAGGGCCGACATCAGGTTGATGCCGTCAGTCGGAGAGTTTGCCAACAGACGATCGAGGACGAACAAGACAGTTGGCGCCGACATATTCCCATGGTCGCGAAGCACGTCGCGCTCTAAATCGAGCGAACGAGGCTTGATGTTAAGCGTAGCCTCAAGCGCCTCCAGCACTTTCGTCCCACCGGGGTGGAAGCTGAAGCGAGCGATGTCCTCACGTGTCAGAGACAGGCGTTCCAGAAAACTGTCTACTACATGAGAAATTTGGCTGCGTATAAACGACGGGATATCACGATCGAAGACAACCTCGAGCCCATCGCTGGCGACGTCCCAGCCCATGATGGGAAGCGTCGCAGGCCATGTATGCTGACAGCCTGTCCCCACGATGTAGCGATCGCACGCCCGCGCCGCAGTGAGTACTACAGCGGCCGCGCCATCGGCAAAAAGGGCCGTGGCGACAATGTTGGCCTTGGTCAGGGTGTCCTTGCGGAACGACAGCGTGCAGAGTTCCACAGCCACGACCAGAATGTAGGCGCCCGGATTGGCCCGGGCCAATTGAACGCCGAGCGCCAGACCGCTAAGGCCACCCGCGCAACCCAATCCGAATACAGGCACGCGAAGGACGTCTGGCCTGAATCCGAGCTCGGAAGCAACGCGCGCCTCGAGCGTCGGAGTGGAAATTCCCGTCGAACTCACCGTGATAATGGCATCAACATCGGCAGCCTTGATGCCAGCTGCGACCAAGGCGTTGCACGCCGCCTGAGCGAAGAGCTGACTTGCAACTTCGACATAGGCCGCATTTCGCTCATCCCACCCACGCGGCTCGAGATACCAGTCGAGCGGCATCGCGATCGGCCGGCTTTCGATCCCCGCATTCGTAAACACAGATGCAAGACGATCGAAGTCTGGAAAGCGGTTTTGGAACATGTCGCGCGCCAGAGTAAAGGCGTCAGATTGCAACAATCTGTGTTGGGGCAGGGCGGTACCAAGCCCTTTAAGGGCGATATCGATCATTCCGAATGGACCCCGCAGAAATGGCGGAGGGGGTGGGATTCGAACCCACGAGGGGCGTTAACCCCTGCCGGTTTTCAAGACCGGTGCAATCGACCACTCTGCCACCCCTCCGATCCCTTCTTTCTAAGCAGCTGACCGGCGCTCAGCAAGGGCATCGAGGCAGGCCGCCGGGCAAATTTCAGTTACTTCTTCCCTGCAACCTGACGATCTTCTACCGGGATAGAGCGCACTGACGGCAGAATCACACTGACTGTTGTTCCCTTGTTCAGTGCCGTCTCCACCTCCAGTCGTCCGCCGTGAAGCTCCACCAGTTTCCGGGTTAGAGGCAGGCCGAGTCCGGTTCCCTCGAATTTCCGGCTGAGAGAGCTGTCCAACTGGGTAAAGGGAGAAAGCGCATCCTCGACCTCCTCCGGATCCATGCCAACGCCATTATCCATTACATAAAGGCATATACTACCGTCAGGCTCTCGTCTCGCTCCCACTTCGACATGCCCTCCCGGCCCAGTGAACTTTATGGCATTGGAGAGGAGATTCAGAATGACCTGCCTGAGCCGCAGGAGGTCCCCCTGTATCTGCGGCAGTGCTTCTTCGATGTCACAGGAGAGAGTCAGTTCAGCATTCTTGGCGCGGTCGGACATCAGGCGCACCACGGACCGGAGCAGTCTCTCCAGGTCAACCTGCTGCGTGGCGAGTTCAATCTTGCCGGATTCCGCCTTGGCTACATCCAGCACATCGTTGATCAGGGCCAGGAGGTGCTGGCCGCTTTCATTAATGTCCGAGGCATAGTCCCGATAGCGCTGATTTCCCAGCGAACCGAACATCTCGTCACGCAACAGTTCGGAAAAGCCTATAATGGCATTCAGCGGCGTACGCAGTTCATGGCTCATGGCCGCCAGGAACTCCGTCTTGCTACGGTTGGCACGCTCGGCGGTATCACGTGCTCGTGCCAGTTCCGAGGTCCGTTCCGTCACGCGCTCTCGAATCACCATGTTCTGCTGCAGCAGCAGCCCGATCAGCAGCGAAAGCAGCAAACTCAACAGTGTGCCGGCGCCCGCAATCATCAGGCCAAGTTCCTCACGGTGCTCTTCATCGAAGGCGGGGAGGAGGTCCCAATGGAATCGCAGACTTGCCTGTCCATGAACCAGACCGTAATCGAAAGTTCGCAAGGCTTTAGGTGGAGGCTCCTCACGTCCAAGGACAAGACTGTTCCGCACATGGGACTCCTGGGCATCCAGGCGTTGCTCCAGTCTCAATTCCAATCCGTCGGGAGTTGTTCTATCGAGCGTTTGAAACAGCCGGGAGAGATCCAGGAGGCCAACCAGGACACCTTCGTCATCGCTATTCGTAACGGCCACTGCCATGACACCCCACCAACGTTCTGCATGACGGAACGCGCGGCTCATGACAATTTCTCCCGGTGCATCGAATGCCTGGAAGATGGCACTTCCGACATCGCTCTGGCTGGCGATATCCGTACCGCGCAGGAAGATGCTCGGAATGCCGGTTGTCATCGTGATGACGGCATGTTGTCGCCTTCTCGGTGCTGTATGCGAGGGATTGAGAAACGACATGAGCTCGAACCCGAATTTCTCCTCGAGCGCTTCACGCTCATTCAGCGTCACGATCTCAGCAAAGGCCAGGTTATCGAAACCATAGGCCAACTCCCCGGCGCGCAGGCTGTGTTCCAGGCGCGCGAACTCGGCCATGGTAACTTCGTCAGAGGCAGTGAAGAGGGAGGAAGAGGCACGCAGGAACCCTTCTGCCTGGATCAGGGTCAGGTCGACCAGCGCCACAAGCTTTGACGCCTCCCGATCGGCACGGGTATGCAATTGCGCCTCCATGCTCTCCTCGACACGCCAGGCGATCAGGATCGACAGGCTGGTGCCCACAACAAACAAAAGAGTTGCGGCAAGCCAGAACAGACTACGCTTGCTGTGATTCGTGATTCCCATGCCCGCAATTTATCGCAAAAAACTTACCATTTCTTACCAAACCCGCAGTGCCCTGCGGATAAACCGCGCTTCCTCGTGAATGCAGCGTTGCCAGGAATCCGGCTTTCATGGCAATAAATAGCAGTACTCTCAAATGGCAGGGGTTCATGAGCTATATCCTTCCGCGGTTGCGACCGCTTCTACTGCTGTCCTTTCTGGCGCTAGCGGGCGGAGGCTGCAGTGCGTCCGCCGTGGACAGTGAGTCGTCCCGGCCTACCTCCAATACTGATGCCTCACAGTCCACCCCCTCAGGATCGTCCGGCGGAATGCAGAGGGATCTGTCCTTTGAGCGCTGGGTTGCGGAGTTGAGGGAAGACGCCTTGAGAGAGGGAATTTCGGCACAGACGTTCGATCGCGCCTTTGATCGCGTCACACCGCTTGAGCGCGTCATAGAACTGGACCGCAGCCAGCCGGAATTCACGCTGAGTTTCTGGCGTTACATGTCCAATGCCGTAAGCGACCAACGGATTGAGGAAGGGCGCCGGCTGCTCCAGCGCCATCGACCCCTCCTGCAGGATGTGGAGCAACGTTACGGCGTACAGCCGCGCTTTCTCGTCGCCTTCTGGGGGCTGGAAACCAACTATGGCGCGACGTTTGGCAGTTTTCCCGTAATTTCCGCACTGGCGACGCTGGCCTATGACGAGCGGCGCAGTGCCTTCTTTCGGGAGGAGCTGATGCACGCCCTGCACATCCTGGATTCCAGAGACATCAGTCCGGAGCGCATGGAAGGCTCCTGGGCCGGGGCCATGGGGCATCTTCAGTTCATGCCCTCCACCTTCACAGCCTACGCGACCGATGCCGACGGGGACGGCCGCCGCGACATCTGGGGCAGCATGCCCGATGTCTTTGCCTCCGCCGCCAATTTCCTCAGCTCCATTGGCTGGCGCGGAGACGAGACCTGGGGGCAGGAAGTTCGCCTTCCCGCTGACTTCGACTGGAACCTGGTTTCCATCGAAACGATGCCGGAAACACGCAAGACGATCGACGAGTGGAAGACCCTCGGCATACGCGGGGCCGATGGGGCAACGCTGCCTTCGGACGATCGCGAGGCGGCCGTTCTACTGCCGGCTGGGCATGAGGGGCCCGCCTTTCTCGTCTATCACAACTACACCCGCATCCTGCAGTGGAACCGCTCTATTTTCTATGCCATTGCAGTCGGCCATCTGGCCGACCGACTGGTTGGCGGCCCCGAGTTGACGGTTTCGGCACCGGAAGAGGATATTCGTCTCAGTGTGGACCAGGTTGAGGAGATGCAGACACGGCTCGGGCGCCTGGGCTTTGACGCAGGACCTGCAGACGGACGTGTTGGGCCCATGACCCGCAGTGCCATACGGGAATATCAGGAAAGCCGCGGCATTCCTGCAGACGCCTTTCCGAGCATGAAGCTGTTGCAGCATATTCGCGATCAGAATTAACCAGGAGTATGGGATATATCTGGATGGAAGGACTGCTTGGTTTTCCCTCTCGACAAGAGGGCCGGATATCGGGGGAATATGTAAGATGCCGTCTATACGCTTAATCCTTTCCATGCTGCTCCTCGCAGTCATGGGACTGGTGGTTGCAGGCTGTTCTGAAGTCCAGTTGGCAGCTCATACCGCCAAGTCGGTTCGCGACAACGGTGGTTCCGGCCAGATCGGCACCTACAAGATCGGGCAACCCTATCAGGTCAGCGGAGTCTGGTATCATCCTGTCGTCGACTACCGGTACGACGAGACGGGCATCGCTTCCTGGTATGGACCGGGCTTCCATGGCAAAAGGACCGCGAACGGGGAAACCTATGACCAACACGACCTGACGGCAGCACATCCGACCCTGCCTCTGCCCAGCATGGTACGTGTGACAAACCTGGAGAACGGCCGCTCGTTGAAGCTGCGCATCAACGACCGCGGTCCCTTCTCGAACAACCGGATCATCGATATCTCCAAACGCGGCGCCCAATTGCTTGGGTTCGAGAAAGAGGGGACCGCAAAGGTACGCGTGACCGTTCTGGAGACCGAAAGCCGACAACTGGCTGCCGCAGCCCAGGGCAAGGCCGTTTCCGAACCCAAGGTCCAGGAGGCCGTGTATCGCCCGGAAGATGTCGAGCCGGTGAAACAGCAAGTAGCGGCTGCACCGGTATCCTCTGTCAGCACGGAACGCCTAATGGAGGACTCGCAGCAAAAGGAAGAGTTGCCGGAGCCTGACGGGGTTGTTTCCCAACAGTCGATTGGCTCCAGCGATCTCTATATCCAGGCCGGTTCTTTCACGCAGTATTCAAACGCCACGCGTTTGGCGGACCGCCTTTCCACCCACGGAGATGTCCGTATTGCACCGGCTTCGGTCGATGGGCGGGAGTTCTACCGTGTGCAGCTCGGTCCAGTGGCATCCGTGAATGATGCGGACGGTTTGCTGGAGAATCTGATCTCCAGTGGCTACAAACAGTCTCATGTTGTCGTTCAGTAAGTCATATTTCCGGCCCGTTTTGGTTATAGCCTGCCTGGAAACAGGAAACCTGAAACCTTGCTTCCAGCCGAAGAGGGAGAACTGATGCGTTTGTTGCCCCGGTCTATCGCCATACTGTTTGGAACATTGCTTTCGATCTTGTGTCTCGTGCCCCTTGCCCAGGCTTTTGAGACAGCAGCACGCGAGGCCATACTGGTCGATTTCGAAACCGGGAGCGTTCTCTTCGAGAAGAATGCCAACAAACCCATGCCTCCGGCCTCCATGAGCAAGATCATGACCAGCTACATGGTCTTCGATCGTCTGGACGAGGGACGACTCTCGTTGGACGACAAATTGCCCGTCAGTGAAAAGGCCTGGCGCAAGGGCGGTTCCAAGATGTTCGTGGAAGTTGGCGAGGAAGTCTCCGTAGCGAATCTTCTGCGCGGAGTGATCGTTCAATCTGGCAACGATGCCTGTATCGTCCTGGCCGAAGGGATTTCCGGGAGTGAACAGGCCTTTGCCCGCGAGATGACCGAAAAAGGGCGAGAGATCGGCCTGCAGAACAGCACGTTCACCAACGCAACCGGATGGCCTGATCCTGATCACCGCATGTCCGCGCGCGATCTGGCCACCTTGGCTCGCCGGGTAATCGAGGACTTTCCCGAATATTACGAGATTTATTCGGAAACGGAATTCACCTGGAACGATATACGCCAGGGAAATCGCAACCCGCTACTCTACCGGAATATTGGAGCGGACGGCCTCAAGACCGGCCATACCGAGGAAGCCGGCTACGGTCTGACAGCCTCCGCAGTACAGAATGGACAGCGCTTGATCATGGTTGTTACCGGCCTCGACAGCGTTAACCAGCGTGCCGAAGAAGCCGACCGGCTGCTGTCCTGGGGCTTCCGTGAATTCGAGAATTTCAACCTGGCTCAGCAGGGCGAGCCCATCGACGAGGCCACAGTCTGGTTGGGGGCCGAGGACACGGTTCCTCTGGTCACGCAAAAGGATCTCGTTGTCACCTTGCCACATGCAGCCCGAGATGAACTCAATGCTCGTATTGTCTATGACGGGCCTGTGCCGGCTCCGATCCAGGAAGGGCAGTCCATAGGGACCCTGATCCTCTCGGCACCCGACATGCCGGAGCAGGAAATCCAGCTTGTGGCCGGAAAGTCCGTCGAACAGGCAGGGCTGTTCGGCCGTCTCTTCGCAGCCGGAAAATACCTGGCTTTCGGGTCCCCGTGAGATTTGATGGAGCAGGGGCGCTTCATAACAATCGAAGGCGGGGAAGGGGCCGGTAAGACCACGCAGATCGAAGCGCTCTGCCGCTATCTCGAAAGCCAACACCTGTCGGTCCTGCGAACGCGCGAACCCGGCGGCAGTGAAGGAGCCGAGGAAATTCGACGACTGATCGTCGAAGGAGCCAGCGGGCGTTGGGATGCCGAAACTGAAGCTCTTCTGGTCCTGGCGGCGCGCAGGGATCATCTGCGAAGCCTTGTCTGGCCCGCACTTTCCAACGACAGCTGGGTCGTCTGTGACCGTTTCAGTGATTCCACCTACGCCTATCAGGGGTATGGACACGGCCTGTCTTTGAAGGAACTGGATCAGCTGCATGCCTTTACGTTGGGAGACTTCCAACCGGATCTGACCTTGCTGATCGACCTGCCTGTTGAGGATGGGCTGAGGCGTGCTCGCGCGCGAAAGGGCCATGAGATACGCTTCGAGAGCATGGACACGGCCTTTCATGAACGCGTGCGACAAGGCTTTCTGGAGAGGGCACAACAGAATCCCGCCCGGATCACCATACTGGACGGGGCCCAGCCCGCCGAGTTGGTCACTCGGACAATGCTTCGCGCTGTCAGTGACATGTTCGGACTGTCGGTTCAGGAATGACCCGCAAGAACGATAAAACGGACGACGAGGTTGAGTCCGTCCCCCACCCGCGCGAAACCGCCGGCCTTCTCGGGCAGCGGGACGCGGAAGACATCTTCCGGCGCGCCATTCAGGCGCAGCGTATGCCGCATGCCTGGCTCGTGACGGGACCGAGGGGTATCGGCAAGGCTACATTGGCCTATCGGGTGGTTCGGCATATCTTTGCCAATGACTTGGGTGGAGTGCCGGAAACGGCAGGTCTCTTCGGCGAAGAACTGCCGACTGTTCCCCTGGAAGACGCGGCCAGTCTTGAGATTTCTCCTGAACACAGGGTATTTCAACAGGTCGCATCCGGCAGCTTTCCCGATCTTCGAGTTCTGGAACGCAAGGCCGACAAGGAAGGTCGCCTGAAGCGGGAAATCCCGGTGGAGGACGTGCGTCAGCTGACATCCTTCCTGCACATGACGGCCTCCAACGGAAGCTGGCGCGCAGGGATCATAGACCCGGTTGACGAGCTGACCCAGCAGGCAGCCAACGCCCTTCTCAAGATCCTGGAGGAACCTCCGGAAAAGACGCTGCTTGTTCTGGTCAGCCACAATCCGGGACGTCTTCTGCCCACAGTACGCTCTCGTTGTCGGCACCTGGCTCTTCCGCCTCTGAATACCGAAATCGTGGAGCAGCTTCTGGAAGCTCATCTGCCGGAACTGGATCAGGACAACAGAGCAGCGCTGGCTCGGCTTTCGGAAGGGAGCATCGGCCGGGCTCTTGACCTCTACGAGGCAGGAGGGCTGGATCTCTATCGGCAATTGGTCGGGATGATGAGTCAATTGCCTCAGGTCGACACCGAGACGCTGCACCAGATTGGCGACATCCTGGCCCGGGACAGCCAGGGCAGCCTGTTTCGCACGATGAGTGATCTGATTCTCTGGTGGTTGGGGCGGCTTATTCGGATGCGTGCCGTAAATGGCGCGCCGGAGGAAATTCTGGCGGGAGAGAACGAGATCATGCGCCGCCTTGCACCACGACGTGAACTTGCGGACTGGATGAGGCTATGGGAAAACCTCACCCAGCTCTTTCAGCAAACCGAGCGTGCGAGTCTGGATCGCAAGCAGGCCTTCATCACGGCTTTCGGGCGCCTGCAGGGAATGTCAGGCTGAAGCCTGCCTCTCCGGATCCTCGTATTCTCAGGTAAATCGCCAGTCGGGAGTCGACATAAAGCAATGACGCGTGATCAGAATCGCTACTACGTCACAACACCGATCTATTATGTGAATGACGTGCCCCATATTGGGCATGCCTATACCACGTTGGCCTGTGACGTGCTGGCGCGATTCATGCGTCTGGATGGCCGCCGTGTGCACTTCCTGACGGGAACCGACGAACACGGCCAGAAGGTCGAGAAATCCGCGCATAAAGCCGGCATGGAGCCACAGAAGTTCACCGACGAGGTCAGCGAGAATTTCCGGGCCCTCGCTCGCCAGATGAACTATTCCAACGATGATTTCATCCGGACAACCGAAGCGCGGCACAAGAAGGCCGTACAGGCGATCTGGAAGGCACTGACAGAGTCCGGGGACATCTACCTGGGCAGTTATGCAGGCTGGTACGCGGTGCGGGACGAAGCCTTCTACAACGAGGACGAACTGAGCCGTGACGAAGAAGGTCGGATGATCGCGCCGTCCGGTGCGGAAGCGGAATGGCTGGAAGAGCCGTCCTACTTCTTCCGCCTGTCACGCTGGCAGGAGCCCCTGCTGAAGTTCTACGAGGAGAATCCGGACTTCATCGGGCCGGAAGGCCGACGAAACGAAGTGATCTCCTTTGTGAGGGGAGGGCTGCGGGACCTGTCCGTTAGCCGAACCACCTTCAATTGGGGGATTCCGGTTCCGGATGATCCCGACCATGTGGTCTATGTCTGGCTGGATGCCCTGACCAACTATATCACCGCCGTCGGTTATCCGAACACGGACAGCGAAAATTTCAGCACGTTCTGGCCAGCAGACGTGCACATGGTCGGCAAGGATATCCTGCGTTTCCATGCTGTTTACTGGCCGGCTTTTCTGATGGCGGCGAATCTGCCTCTTCCGCGTCGGGTCTATGCCCATGGCTGGCTGATGAATCGCGGTGAGAAGATGTCAAAGTCGCTCGGCAACGTCCTGCGCCCGCAGGATTTGGTCGAAAACTACGGTCTTGACCAGGTGCGTTACTATCTTCTTCGGGAAGTGCCCTTTGGATCGGACGGCTATATCAGTCATGAATCCATGGTGGCACGCATCAATGGTGATCTGGCGAACGACCTTGGGAACCTCGCGCAGCGCGTACTCTCGATGATCTACAAGAATTGCGATGCAACCGTACCGGCACCGGCCGAGTACCATTCGGCAGACCGTATCCTGCTGGACAAGGCCGCTGGCGTCTTGGAGTCCGTACGTCGGGAATTCGCGCAGCAAACCTTTCATCGCGGCCTGGAAGCCATCTGGCAGATCGTTGGCGATGCCAACCGCTATGTGGATGAGCAGGCGCCATGGATATTGCGCAAGAGCGATCGCGAACGCATGGGGACGGTGCTCTATGTACTGGCCGATACGGTGCGGAGACTGGCCCTGATTATCCAGCCGGTTATGCCCCATGCCATGGAACGTCTGCTCGATCAGTTGAATGTATCAGGCGAACAGCGCAGCTTTGCCTATATTGAAGCGAGTCTTCAGCCGGGTGAGGTTCTGCCCAAGCCTGAAGGGATATTCCCACGTTATATTGAACCTGAAGAAAGCCAGGAAACTTCCTGATATGCTTGTAGATTCTCACTGCCACTTGGATTACCTGGAACGTGAAGGCACGGATCTGGATGAGATCGTTGCACGCGCTCGTTCGAATGGCGTCGAACGACTGGTAACGATTTGCACGAAACTGTCCGAATTCGACCAGGTCCTGGGGATTGCACGTCGGTTTCCCGAGCTCTATTGCTCTGTGGGGGTTCATCCGCACGAAGCAGGCCGGGAAGGATTGGAGGATGCGGAGCGCCTTCTGGAATTGAGCCAGGACCCGAAAGTGGTCGGTATCGGGGAAACCGGCCTCGATTACTACTACGAAAACAGTCCGCGCCAGGCCCAGCAGGTTTCCTTTCGTGCTCACATAAGTGCTTCACGTGAAAGCGGCCTGCCTTTGATCGTTCATGCGCGCGATGCCGATGAGGACACCATCGCCATCCTGCGTGAAGAGTATCAGTCGGGGCCTTATCCGGGGGTCATCCACTGTTTCACTGCGGGTCCCGCTCTGGCCGAAGCAGCCCTTGAGATCGGCTTCTATATTTCCCTGGCAGGTATCATAACCTTCAAGAAGGCTGACGAAATTCGCGAAACCGTCCGTAACGTCCCGATGGATCGCCTTTTGGTCGAAACCGATTCCCCCTTCCTGGCGCCAGTCCCGAAGCGCGGCAAGCGGAACGAGCCGTCCTATGTCGTGCACACGGCGGAGAAGCTGGCGGACATAAAGGGGGTGTCCCCGGAAGAAATCGCTGCGCGCACGAGCGAAAACTTCGACCGCCTCTTCAGTAAGGCCGCCAGAGAACAAGCCGATCTCTCCGCATGAAGGTCCGTGTACTCGGTTGTGGTGGCTCCGGAGGGGTGCCTCTGGCAACAGGAAAGCCAGGGGGGGATTGGCGCGAGTGCAATCCCGACAATCCGAAGAATCGGCGCCGCCGCTGCTCGATACATGTCGAGACCGGGCAGGGGACTGGCATCCTGATCGATACCTCACCGGACCTGCGCTCGCAGATCCTCAGCGAGGGAATTGAGCGGATCGACATGGTTCTCTTCACACACGACCATGCCGATCATACCCATGGGCTGGATGACCTGAGAGCTTTCTCCTATGGCCGAAAGGAGCCCATTCCAGCCTATATGACCCGCGACACGCATGAGACACTTAGCCGAAAGTTCTCCTATGCCTTTGAGTCGACCCATACCAATAGCCGGCTGTATCCCGCGATGCTTTCCGACCGGATAGTCGACTACGGCACCTTCCAGGCGGAAGGTCTGGAACTGACAGCGATTCGCCAATCGCATGGCAATATTGAGACAACCGGCTTTCGTATCGGGCGTATGGCTTATTCGACCGACGTCGTAGATTTTCCGGATAATGCCATGGAATACCTAAAAGACCTTGATTTATGGATCGTCGATAGCCTGCGCTTGGATCCACATCCAACCCATGCGCATTTGGAAAAGACTCTCGGATGGATCGAGGAAGTCAAACCTCGGCGGGCCGTCCTGACTCACATGAACCACACTATGGACTATGAACGGGTGAAGGCGCTGTGTCCGAGCGGTGTACAGCCTGGCTATGATGGGCTGACATTGGAGTGTGAAGAGTGAGCACAGCTCAAACGGATGTCCTGGCTCTTTCTCCGCCGGCTACACCCAATTGGCATGTCGCTGCTCCCGACGGTGTCCGGGAGGATATCGCCGGGAGTCGATCGCCGCTCTATCCACTTACCGTAGCAGCCTTGCGCACCAGCTTCAGGAATATCGTACTCGCGCAACCGCGGATCAGCTGTCTTTACCAGGCCCAAGCGGAAAGGGAAGCCGACATATACGAGCAACGGTCACCTGTCTTCGGATTCAAGGACGTGATCCAAGTCTGGAGCCTTCAGCAAAATGAACAACCGCAGCTCAGCGGCCTCGTCATCTACAGCCGAGCTCTGACGGGATATTATGATTTTGGGGTCAACAGGCGGCGCGTACGTCGATGGCTACGCGACCTGTCACGCTCTCTGGAGAGAACGGAATGATACTGCATATATTTTCCATAATATACATTATGCGAAAAACATGGTATGGGGGCGCAAGGATCGGGCTTTCCAGCATTGCCCTTCTCTGTGCCGCCATATCGGTTCTAACGCCCCCTTCATTCGCCCAGGACAGTCAGGATCTTCCCGGCATTCTCGGAACCGACAACCGGAAGCCAATCGACAGTTCCGCCTGGCCCTGGTCGTCCATAGGCCGCATCAATCGCACCGCTGGAGGATTCTGCACTGGGACACTGATCGCAACGAAGTTTGTTCTGACGGCAGCGCACTGCATGTACGATTCCCGCAACGGCCGCCCTCTTGCAGCCCAGGAGATTCACTTTGTTGCCGGCTACAAGAGAGACGACTATGTTGCCCATTCTATTGCCAGAAACATCCATGTCGCCGATGATTTTGAGTATGGCACAGCCAATGGCGAAGCCCTGTCCAATGACTGGGCTCTGGTGGAGCTGGTGAACGAAATCCCACTCAAGCCGCTTTCCGTCCATGAGTTTGCGCGTGAGGGCGAAAAGCTGAAGCTCCCGGAGGGAGCCAGCATACTGCGCGCCGGTTACAGCCAGGATCGTGCCCATCTTCTCGCAGCGCACAGCGGCTGCTCGGTTGAAGGCACAGCTGAAAGTGGACGGATTCTTCTGCATGATTGCGACGCAACCCGCGGGGATTCCGGTTCCGCCTTGTTGCTGAAAACTCAGGATGGGGATTACAGGATCCTCGGAGTCAGCGTTGCGGTTCGCACATACGGCGCGCAGGATTATGGTGTCGCCGTTCCCTCAGTGAATTTTCGTGAACAACTGAGCACGCGAAACCTGATTCCCTGAAATCTAGTCAAAAGGTGCTTTGTGACTGCGCAACAACCTCCCCAATCGAACCTCCCCAACACAAACCGTCTAATTCAGGTCATGTCGCAGTTGCGCGATCCACTACATGGATGTCCCTGGGATATTCAGCAGACCTTCGAGTCTATTGCACCCTATACGCTCGAAGAGACCTATGAAGTAATCGCCGCCATCGAGGACCGGAACATGACGGCACTCAAAGAGGAATTGGGGGATTTGCTGTTCCAGGTGATTTTCCATGCCCGGATGGCAGAGGAAGCCGGGCTGTTCGCGTTCGAGGACGTGGCCGGTGTCATTGCCGACAAGATGATCTCTCGTCATCCACATGTCTTCGGCGATGACACCGGGATGACAGTCGAAGCACAACGCGAGAGTTGGGAGGACCTGAAAGCCGCTGAGCGGAAGGAAAAAGGCCAGTTGGAGTTGTTCGACGATATTCCCAGGGCCCTTCCCGCCCTCGTGCGTGCCCGCAAGGTGCAGTCCCGTGCAGCGCGGACAGGCTTTGATTGGTCTGAACTCACACCTGTTCTGGATAAAATAACAGAGGAATTAGAAGAGCTTAGGCATGAACTCTCATACGATTCTCCAAGAGAGTACATTGAGGAAGAAACCGGTGACCTGCTGTTCGCCGTCGTCAATCTCGCGCGGCACCTGAAGGTCGATCCGGAGAGTGCGCTCAATCGAACCACAAACAAGTTCCAGAAGCGTTTCTTTCGCATGGCCGAACTGCTCGAAGCGCGCGGAGCCGATATGCAGGAGAGCTCACTCGAAATCATGGAAGAGGCCTGGCAGGATGCCAAGAAGCCTTGTTCGTCCTCATTCGATTGAATCGGAAGATTAAGCTTATAATGGAAGGCCCTGAATGTATTCGAGATATGATACCCGAAACCTGATTGCTTTCATTACGGGCGCCACAGCCGGCATTGGTGCAGCCATCGCCAGGCGTCTGGTGGCGGAAGGCGCGAAAGTCGTAATCACCGGCCGGCGAGAGGATCGATTGCAGGCTCTCAAGGAAGAGCTTGGCGAGCAGGCCTGTGCCCTGCCCCTCGACGTGCAGGACGAAACATCGATCAGAACAGCTGTCGAGTCCCTGCCCGCTGCATTCTCGGATATCAACCTGCTGATCAACAATGCCGGTCTCGCACAAGGGGGAGAACTTTCCCAAGATGCCGAGCTGGAAAACTGGCGCACCATGATCGACACCAACGTCACCGGTCTGCTCCAGATTACCCATGCACTGCTGCCCGGCATGACCGAACGAAACGAAGGACATATTATCAACATCGGTTCGGTGGCCGGTAACTACCCGGCGCCGCGCGGCAATGTCTATGCGGCCACCAAGGCGTTCGCCAATCACTTTTCCCTGACCCTGCGAGCGGACCTGGGAGGCACCGACCTGCGCGTGACCTCGATCGAGCCGGGAATGGTGGAAACGGAATTCTCGAAGGTGCGGTACAAGGGCGACGAGGAAAAGGCACGTGGCGTTTATGAGGGCCTGAAGGTCTTGAGTTCAGAAGATATCGCGGAAGCAGTCTTCTGGGCGTCAACCCTGCCGCCACACATGAACATCAACCGTATCGAAGTCATGCCCACGGCCCAGTCTTTCAATTCCTTTGCCCTCTATCCTTCCGAGGACTGATCACGGTGTCTGTCAGGTAGCGAGCAGTCTGTTCTTCACCGCTTTCCAGCTAGCCGCATCCGGTGCGAGCAGCAAGGGGCCCGGCTCGCAACTGCCGACGTCATAGTCCTGGCCTTCCGGTAGGTGGCGCGCCTGTCCCCCGAGTTCGCGATAGATCAGCACACCCGGCGCATGATCCCACGGCTTCGTGCGCGTGAAGAGAGAGAAACTGCTCTCGCCACTAACCAATCTGAGATATTCATGCCCGGAACAGCGCAGACTCTTCAGCGTGCGCAAATTTCGACGGTTTCTCTCGAAGCGTCGAACCAGCTCGGGATTGCCATAGGTTCCGAAATGCAGTGTGCCGCAAAGGTCCTGATTGCTGGCCGCAGATTGCAGCTGACAGAGACGCTTCCCGTTCCTCCAACTCCCCTGCCCGGCTTCCGCATGCAGCATGACATCCTGTACAGGCGCATAAATCCATGCCGCCCGCAGGCTTCGCCGTTCTGCCAAGGCTATCATGATGGCGAAGCAATCATTGCCGGCCGCAAAGTTCGCGGTGCCATCCACGGGATCGATGATCCAGACCGGTTTTTCGCCTCTCAGTTCCTCCAGCCCCTCGGGAACATCCTCGGAGGATTCTTCCCCCACCACGACCGAACCGGGCCAGAGAGTTCTGAGTTTCTCTGACAAGAAGGTTTCGACATCCAAATCTGCAACGGTAACGAGTTCGCCTCTGAGCTTTTCCCGGACGTCGCCCTTCTCCAGGCGCCGGAATCGTGGGAGCACGAACTCCGCGGCAGCTTGACGAACAAGTTCCGCAACTCTTTCCGGATCGAAGGCTGGCATGATCAGGGTTGGTACACTGGATGTCTCAGAAAGCAGCAGAGCCGCAGGATAACTCCCGCGGCTCCGCAAAAATACCTGGCATGTACGGGTGGGTCTTAGAAACCCATACCCATATCGCCCATGCCACCCATTCCGCCGCCGCCGGCAGCGGCTCCACCGCCGCTTTCCTTCTGATCCGGCTTCTCGGCGATCATGGCTTCCGTGGTTACCATAAGGCCCGCAACGGAGGCAGCGTCCTGCAGGGCTGTACGCACGACCTTGGTCGGGTCGATGATGCCGGCTTTCACCAGGTCGGTGTACTCACCCTTGTAGGCATCGAAGCCCCAGTTCTGGTCCTTGCTTTCCAGCAGCTTACCGGCCACGACAGCGCCATCGACGCCGGCGTTCTCGGCAATCTGGCGCACCGGTCCCTGGAGCGCCCTGCGGACAATGTCCACACCAACCTTCTGGTCTTCATTGGCCACCTTGAGCTTTTCAAGTGCCTTGGTGGAGTGGAGAAGCGCAACGCCACCGCCTGGAACGATGCCTTCCTCGACGGCTGCGCGCGTGGCGTGCAGGGCGTCGTCGACGCGGTCCTTCTTCTCCTTCACCTCGGTTTCCGTGGCACCGCCGACGCGGATGACGGCAACACCGCCGGCCAGCTTCGCCAGCCGCTCCTGCAGCTTCTCACGGTCGTAGTCCGAGGAAGTCTCCTCGATCTGGCCCTTGATCTGGTTCACGCGGGCTTCGATCTGCTTCTTCTTGCCCTGTCCCTCAACGATGGTGGTCTCGTCCTTGGTGATGGACACACGCTTGGTGCTGCCCAGCATGTCGAGGGTCACGTTCTCCAGCTTGATGCCCAGATCCTCGGAAACCACCTGGCCATCGGTCAGGACCGCGATGTCCTCAAGCATGGCCTTGCGGCGATCACCAAAGCCGGGGGCCTTGACGGCCGCGACCTTGAGGCCGCCGCGCAGCTTGTTGACCACCAGGGTGGCCAGAGCCTCGCCCTCGACATCCTCGGCAATGATCAGCAGCGGACGGCTGGACTGCACCACCGACTCGAGGATCGGCAGGAGGGCCTGCAGGTTGGAGAGCTTCTTCTCTAGAATGAGAATGTAGGGGTTCTCCAGTTCGCAGAGCATCTTTTCGGAGTTGGTGACGAAGTACGGGGAGAGATAGCCGCGGTCGAACTGCATGCCCTCGACGACCTCGAGTTCGGTCTCGAGCGACTTGGCCTCCTCGACCGTGATTACACCCTCGTTACCGACCTTCTGCATGGCTTCGGCGATCATCTCGCCGATTTCCTTGTCGCCATTGGCCGAAATCGTGCCAACCTGAGCAATCTCGCTGGAAGCGGAGATCTTGTTGGACTGTTTGCGCAGGCTCGCGACAACAGCCTTCACGGCCTCGTCGATGCCGCGCTTCAGGTCCATGGGGTTCAGGCCCGCAGCGACGGCCTTGGAGCCCTCGCGCAGAATGGTCTGCGCCAGCACGGTCGCCGTGGTGGTTCCGTCACCAGCCGTGTCATTGGTCTTGCTGGCCACCTCACGCACAAGCTGTGCGCCCATGTTCTCGAACTTGTCGGACAGTTCGATTTCCTTGGCCACCGTCACACCGTCCTTGGTGCTGCGCGGCGAACCGAAGGACTTGTCGAGAACCACGTTGCGACCCTTGGGACCCAACGTCACCTTGACCGCATCGGCCAGGGTATCGACACCACGCATCATGCGCTGGCGTGCATCGCCGCCGAACTTCAAATCTTTGGCTGCCATACTCGGTTACTCCTTGAAACTTTGTTGGGACTGGTTTGCTTCCGGAAGAGGTTCGGACGATCCGGTGATCAGCCCAGAACCCCCATGATGTCGTTCTCGCGCATGATCAGCACTTCCTTGCCATCGACCTTGACCTCCGTGCCGGACCACTTGCCGTAGAGCACGGTGTCACCAGTCTTGACATCAGGCGCGACGACCTTGCCGTCATCGCCACGGGCACCAGGGCCGACCGCGACAACCTTGCCCTGCATGGGCTTTTCCTTTGCCGTATCGGGAATAATGATTCCGCCAACGGTCGTTTCCTCGGTGTCCAACGGCTCAACAACGACGCGGTCATGCAGTGGCCGAAATTTCATTTGTTTTCTCCTCGCTAAGGACTGTGGTGACGACGGTATGTTTCATGAAAGGATTAAGCACTCATCCGCGTAGAGTGCTAACAAGGCCGACATACTAGCTCTCGCCCTAGATGAGTCAACCATCGCAAAGGTCATTGGGCATTGGCTCTCAGTCTGTGTAAGCCTTCAGGCGTGCGGCGTTCGCCGGATCCATGGACACGCGGATATGTGCCTTGCTGTCATCGTCATGACGGGAAACAACCCGCCCGTGCTCGTAGCACCAGGCCAAGGTTGCGCCATCCTTCAGATCTATGGCGAGAGATAGGAGTTCATCTCTCTCACGCAACCTCTGCTCAATGATTTCCTGAAGAAAATTCAAACCTTCTCCGGTTTCAGCCGAAACCAGGGCCTGTCCCGGCGCCCGGTCGGCCAGGTTGCGCCAGCTCTTGAGGGAGTCTTCGTCCAACAGATCGATCTTGTTCAGGACCTCGATGATCGGCTTGGACTCCGGCGCTTCTTCGCCCGTAACTCCGAGGTCGTGGAGAACCTGAAGGACTGACTGCTTGTGGAGTTCCGTCTCGGGATGCGAGATATCGCGAACATGCAAGATGATGTCAGCTTCCACCACCTCTTCCAGGGTGGCACGGAACGCCGCAACCAGATCCGTCGGCAAATCCGTGATGAAACCCACGGTGTCCGAGAGAATGGCATTCATCCCCGATGGCAACCGGATATTCCGCATGGTCGGATCCAGCGTGGCAAAAAGCTGGTCCTCCACTTTGACATTCGCCGAGGACAACCGGTTGAACAGCGTCGACTTTCCGGCATTCGTATAACCGGCCAAGGCAATGACTGGATGAGGCACACGCTGCCGGGCGGTGCGGTGCAAAGACCGCGTACGCCGAACTTGCTTCAGGGCTTTCTTGAGGCGAATGATCTGATCGTCCAGCATGCGTCGGTCGAGTTCGATCTGGCGTTCGCCGGGCCCGCCCATGAAGCCGGCACCACCACGCTGGCGTTCCAGGTGCGTCCAGGAACGCACGAGGCGTGAACGCTGATAGTTCAAGGCCGCAAGTTGAACCTGGAGGCGTCCTTCCTTGGTACGGGCACGTGCACCGAAGATCTCGAGAATCAGACCTGTCCGGTCGATAACCTTGCAATTCAGCTCGCGTTCCAGATTGCGTTGCTGGACAGGGGTAAGAGCTGAATCGACTATGACAACGACCGCCCCGGTTTCCTGAACGAGGCTGCGCAGGCGTTCGATCACGCCCATTCCGATGAGGGTTCCCGGTCTCACCTTGTCCAGCCGGACAACTTCTGAATGGGCAACCTGAAGATTGATGGCAGCGGCAAGCCCGACGGCTTCCTCAAGCCGGGCTTCGGCATGGCTGTGCGCCACGCCAGGCTTTTTCTCGACCGCATGGATGACGAGGCAAACCTCGCCCTCCACAGTCCTGCCGCTACCGGCCGTTTTCGTTTCTTCTGGAGGATTTTCCGTCAAGTAGGGACCCGTTAAGCCTCCTCACCGCCTTCCTCAGTCTCCTTCTCGGAAGGCTCGAAAAGCTGAAGAGGACCACTTGGCATGATCGTTGATATAGCGTGCTTATAGACAAGCTGGGAATGCGCATCGCGACGCAGCAGTACACAGAAGTTGTCGAACCAGGTAACGATCCCCTGCAGTTTCACGCCATTTACCAAGAATACTGTGACCGGAATCTTGTTCTTGCGGATGCTGTTCAGAAAAACATCCTGCACATTCTGGGATTTCTCGCCGGCCATTGGTTCCCCCTTTCCTTTAAGTCAGTTCATTATGATTCACGGGGTTTGCTGCTTATCTCTTACAGCACTGTAAGCGCACCGTTTACCAGATAATGATCTATCGCGATATGGCAGAAAGACCTCCGGAAAAAGCCGCACAATTTCTAGATAGTGATTTATCGCAGCAGAGCCAATAGAGAGCGACGATCACAGACATAAAAGCGTGGCACGACCTCTTCGAATTCCTGCTGGCCTGGAGGTTCCGCGCGCAGCAGGACCGGGACGCAGCCGGCGTTTTGCGCACAGATCAGATCGATATCGGTATCACCCACGAACCAGACATCTTTTCCGGGCATCACACCGGACTCCGCCAGAGCCAGCTGCACAGGTTCCGCAGCCGGCTTATCGCGCTCCGCATCCGTGGCCCCAACCACTCTGCTGAAATACCGGGCCCAACCAAGATGGTCGACTTCGCGACGCAGAAGCGGTCCGGACTTGTTACTGACGACCCCGAGGTAGAACCCGGCTTCGTGCAGGCCGGAAAGCATTTCCGCGGCCCCCTCGAGTACGCTCAGCTGCTCGATATGTTGCGCCTTGAACGCTTCGTAAAAAACATCCAGGGCCTCGTTGGAGCGATCCCCGAAGAGCTTTGGAAAACCTTCACGTGCTGAAACGCGCACCCTTTGCCGCACTTCGTCCAATGACCAAGGAGGCATGCCAAACCGTTCGAAGGTGACATGAAGGGCCGCATGGATCGTAGGCCAAGTATCGACAAGCGTATTGTCCCAGTCAAAGAGCAGAGCACGCGGCTTGCCGTGCTGAGTGATGTCATTCACGGGCAATACGATCCAGGTAGGCTTCGCGCAGTTTCATGGTTACGGAGCCGGGCTTGCCGTTGGCAACCGAGCGATCGTCAATGCGCGTGATCGGGGTGACATGGTTCGTGCTGGATGTCAGGAAGGCCTCGCGTGCCTCATAGGCCTCTTCCAGCGTGAAAGGTCTTTCCTCGAACTGCACACCTGCCTCCGCAGCCACCTCCAGCAAGCCCATGCGCGTAATTCCATTGAGAATGTCGTGATCCGCTGTACGTGTGACGAGGATGCCATCCTTCGTCACGATCCAGGCATTCGTCGACGAGCCTTCGGTGACGGTTCCATCCTCCTCGACCATCCAGGCCTCGAAGGCACCTTCCTCGACGGCGGCCTGTTTGGCCATGCAATTGGGCAGCAAGGATATGGATTTGATATCGCGGCGACGCCAGCGGATGTCTGGGACGGTCTTGACCGCAACTCCATCCTCCAGGACAGCCGTACTCTGCGGCTTCGTCTGCTTGGCAGTGATGACGATGGCCGGCTTGATTCCCTTGGGAAACTTATGATCTCGAGGTGCGACACCGCGCGTTACCTGCATGTAGACGAAACCGTTAGTCAGATAATTGCGCTCTATCACACTGTCGCAAACCAGCTGCAGTGCCCGGCGACTCATAGGCATATCCATTTGCAGTTCGGACAGCGAGCGCTCCAACCGGTCCAGGTGACGGGCCTCATCCACCAGCTTTCCGGACATGACGGGCACGACTTCGTACACGCCGTCAGCGAATTGATACCCGCGATCCTCGATATGCACACTGGCATCAGAGTGCGGCAAGTACTGACCGTTGACATAGGCTATGCGAGGCATGGTGTTGTTATCCCAGATAAAAGCGATAGTGAACTCGGAAACTGTTTAGAAGAATTCGAGTTTTACGGAGAAGAGGCGCTCGACCTTCTTGACGGCCGCGGGCTTGGCAAACAGGACAACCAAGTCACCAGCCTTGATGACCGTCTTGCCGCGCGGAATGATCACCTCTTTATTGCGGAAGATAGCCCCGATCACGACACCATCCGGAAGCGGTGCGTCACGCAGAGCTTGATTCGTCAGAGCCGAGGTTTCAAGCACTTCAGCTTCCAGAACCTCTCCGACGCCATCGGCCAGGGAATAGGCAGAACGGATCCGGCCACGACGCACATGTTGAAGAATGGTGGAAACCGTAATAGCCCGCGGACTGACGATAGTGTCGATACCGAGACCGCTGACCAGTTGGTTGTACGAACTGGAATTGATGAGCGTAATAGCCCTTCGGCAGCCCTGCTTCTTGGCCAACAGGGAGGACAGGATATTCACCTCGTCCTCGTTGGAAACCGCGATCACTGTCTCAGCCGTGCTGATATTGCTCTCGTTGAGAATATCCAGTTCCACCGCATCGCCATGAATGACAACGGATCGGGACAGGCTTTGCGCCACTTTCTCGGCCCGGCTCTTGTCGATCTCGATCAGTTTCAACTGAACCTGTGGGTGCTTGTCCTCAACGCGCTGGGCGAGATTGAGGCCGATATTCCCGCCACCGATCAGGACAACCCGCCTCGCCTCCTTCTCCTCATACCCGAAACTCATCATGGCGCGGTCAAGATGAGCGTTATGGCAGACGAAATAGACGTCATCACCCGGCATGAGCTCGTCATCACCGCCGGCGACAATCACGCTGCCGTTCCGATGGATGGCGAGAATCAGGATGTGCAGCTCCGGAAACAGTTCGGTCAGCTGTCGTAGAGGCGTGTTGATGATCGGGGTCTCTTCGCGCACGTGCACACCGATCAGGCTGATCTTGTCCTTCAGCATGGAGAGCGCGTCGAAAGCGCCGGGAACGCGCAGGCGACGCTCGATGGCCTTGGCGACCTCCAGCTCCGGAGAGATGATAACGTCGATCGGCAGGTTGTCCGTGGAAAAGAGGTCGGACCAGACAGGGTTCAGGTAACTCTGATGACGGATACGAGCGATCTTGGTCGGAATCTCGAACAGGGAATGACAGATCTGGCAGGCGACCATGTTCACCTCATCGGCATAGGTCACGGCAACCAGCATATCAGCATCCCTGGCTCCGGCTTTCTCGAGAATATCGGGATGTGAGGCGAAGCCCACGACACCGCTGACATCCAGAAGATCACTGATCTTCTGGATCAACTGCGGGGACTGGTCGATGATGGTTACGTCAGCATTCTCGCTTGCCAGGTAACGGGCGATGTTGAACCCGACCTGACCGGCCCCGCAGACGATCACTTTCATTGGCAGATCACTTTCATGCGCTTTTCCGAGGTCCTAGCGCTCGGGATTGATGCCCAGAAGCCGGAGCTTGCGATGTAATGCCGAGCGCTCCATGCCCACGAAGGATGCTGTTCGAGATATATTCCCGCTGAATCGATTGATCTGGGCTTCCAGATACTGCTTTTCGAATTTCTCCCGCGCCTGCCGCAGGGGAAGCGCCAGAATATCGCTGCTGTTCGCCCCCGACAACACGGCCGAGGACTTCGAGGTGATTTCCGGCGGCAGCATGTCGGCGGTAATCGGCTCGGCGACACCGCCCGGAGCCATGATCAGCAGCCAGTCGATCATGTTGCGCAACTGTCGGACATTGCCGGGCCAATCATAGGTCTGCAGCATGGCCATGGCATCCTCACTGATTTCACGCATGGGCAAACCGGAATTATCCGAAGTTCGCGACATGAAATAGTGGCTTAGATGAGGAATGTCCTCGCGTCTCTCGCGCAGGGACGGCACTTTCAGCGGCACTACGTTGAGCCTGTAATAGAGATCCTCACGAAAGCGTCCTTCGCCGATCAACTCGGAAAGGTCCCGATTCGTCGAGGCGATGACGCGCACATCCACCTCGACACGACGACTGCCCCCGACCCGCTCGAAGGTCTGTTCCTGCAGGACGCGGACGATCTTGCCCTGGGTCTCCAGCGGCATATCGGCCACCTCGTCCAGGAACAGGGTTCCCCCATGGGCCCTCTCGAAGGTTCCAATCTTGTTGCCGGTGCCACCTTCCGAATTGCCGTCCCCTTCCTGACCGAACAGTTCGCTTTCCATACGGTCCGGATGCATTGTCGCACAATTCAGCACGATGAACGGTCCGTTGGCTCGACGCGAATGTCCGTGCAACTGGCGCGCTACGACTTCCTTGCCGGTTCCCGCTGCTCCCGTGATCAGTACGCGACTGCCCGTCGGAGCAACCTTCTGGACCGATTGCCGTAGCTGGTTGACCGCAGTACTCTTGCCGATCAACTCGGTTTCAGGGGCGCCGCGCAGGCGCAGTTCCTCATTCTCGCGTCGCAGGCGCGAAGCCTCGATGGCCCGCTCGACAATCAGGAGCATACGGTCAGCCTTGAAGGGCTTCTCGATAAAGTCGTAGGCCCCCAGCTTGATGGCGTTCACGGCGGTCTCGATCGTTCCGTGGCCGCTGATCATGACCACCGGTACGCCACTATGCTCGTTCTCTATGACCTCCAGCAGGCCCAGCCCGTCAAGGCGGGAATTCTGCAGCCATATATCAAGGATGACGAGGTGAGGGCGCCGGGTCCGCAATGCCTCCAGCGCCGCATCGCTATCTGCCACACTGCGGGCTTCATAGCCTTCATCCTGAAGAACCCCTTCGATCAGAAGACGAATATCAGCCTCGTCATCAACGATCAGAATATCGTTCGCCATCTCATACCCTTGCCAAGTTATCTGATGCCGGTCCTTCCAGGTGAGGACCGGTATTCCTGCCCTGTTCGGGTTTCGGGAGCCGGAGTCTTATAAGCGCACCGCCCCCCTCTCGGTCACTAAGAGCAATCTGTCCGCCATGGTCTTCCATGATCTTCTTCACGATCGCCAGGCCAAGTCCGGTTCCCCCTTCGCGGCTCGTGACATAGGGTTCCGTCAAGCGCTCGCGCTGGCTTGCGGGCAGGCCTCTCCCATTGTCCGTGATCCGGATCACCCAGTGTTCGTTCTCTTCTTCCAGGGTGATGCCGATTTCGCCGGATTCGATGTCGGACAGTCCACGCGCTTGCTCTTCCTGCTGGCGTTCCGAAATGGACTCCGAGCCATTCTTGATCAGGTTGGTCAGAACCTGGCGAAGTTGGGCGGGATCCACCTGACAATCCGCAGCTTCGTCTGGCAGGTTCGCCGAGATTTCGATGTCGCTGCCGGAAGCCTTGTAGAGATCGACCGCTTCGTTGATCAGCTGTCTGAGGTCGTGCTGCGCCATGGCGGGCGTGGGCATTCTCGCGAAGGAAGAGAACTCGTCCACCATGTGCCCGATGTCCCCAACCTGCCGCACGATGGTCTCGATACAGGCGTTGAAGGTCTCCGGATCCTCGTCGATCTGCTTGAGATACTTCCGCTTGAGCCGTTCGGCCGATAGCTGAATCGGGGTCAGCGGGTTCTTGATCTCATGGGCAATTCGGCGCGCCACATCGGCCCAGGCGGCTTTCCGCTGGGCTGACAGAAGCTCCGAGATATCGTCGAAGGTCACCACGAAACCGATGATATTGTCCTCGTCATGCTCCGCGGCAATGCGGACCAGGAAGGTGCGGCTGTAGCCATCCCGGCGGGTCAGCGTTACCTGGCGCTCATGAACCTTTCCAGGTTTGCGGGCCGCCAGATCTATAAGGGTGCGCACATCCCGAGACAGATTGCTCAATCGACGACCATGCAACTGGTCTTCGCTGAGGGAGAGCAGTTCGCAGGCCGAGCGGTTTGCAACAGTGACGCGGTGGGAACGGTCGAGACCGATCACGCCCGCCGACACGCCGGACAGGACCGTCTCGATAAACCGCCGGCGGGCCTCTATTTGCCAGTTGGCCTTCAGGAGTTGTTCCTGCTGATGCTGCAGTTCCGAGGTCATGCGGTTGAAGGCCATGGCCAGCGACCCGACCTCGTCATCCGGATTGAAGCGCTCGACACGGGCGCTCAGGTCCCCTGCCCCCACCTTGTCGGCAGCCGAGATCAGATGCCCGATCGGCTTGCTGAGCCGGTCCGCGAAGGCCAGCCCGACCCATGCCGCCGCGAGCAGCAGAAGAATGGCCACAATGAAGAATATCAGGGCAAAGGTGACCAGCAGGCCGGCGCGTTCACCTTCGAGCTGCTCATAGAGCTGAACGGCCGTCGAGGTCTTCTCCAGGTGCGCCAGGACATCCGGGTCGATCAGTCGTCCGATCAGCAGGTAGGTATCGACAAAGATGTCGAGCTTGACCAGGGCGCGCACCCTGTTGTCGTTCTCGTCGGTCAGGATGACCGCCCTGTCCTCCCCGGCCCGCTGGAATGCAGATTCAGGGACATCCGGCTTGACCTGGAACAGCGAACCTATGCCGACCTGGGCCATGATCCGGCCCGAGGGCTGAAAAACCGTGGCTTCTGTCAGGGAGCGTACTGCCGCCTGGTTGGCAACAAACTGGGCGAACTGATTGGAGTCCATGGACAGCATGCGCCCTGAGCGATTCAGGTCGCTGGCCATAGCCTGGACATCCGACATGATGTTTCGCTTGTGCTCTTCCTCATAGGCTTGGGCCACCTGGAGCGACTCCCGGATCGCAGTGCTGACCCGGTCGCTGAACCACGATTGCAGTCCGAACTCGAAGAGCATCACGGCAAAGATCACGATGATCATGCTCGGCAGTACGGCCACCAGGGCAAAGAGGCCCACGAGCCGTGAATGCAGACGCGCTCCGGCGGCGGCTCGTCTGCGCTGAACCCAAAGCTGGACCAGACGGCGTATAATCAGGACACTGAGAAAAACCAGGAACACTAGGTCCAGGACGAGGAGCAGCAGGATGCTGCGCGGATCCCCCGCTCCCGGCAGGCGTCCGGTCATGGCGGCAAAGGTCGCTATGCCGCTGAGTACGGCCGCCAGCAACAGCAGGGCGGAAAACTTGCGTTCGAGACCGTAGCGCTGGGACCAGGCCTTGAGCCGCCTGTACATGCGCAAGGGCAGTTTGCCGTTTTCAGAAGCCGGGGAATCTGAATCGTCCATAGACCATCTCTAAGCCATCATGATAGCCGCCATCAAGCGATTGTTGCCATGAAGCAACAGTCTATTTAAGGCCCTTGACGATTTCGATCTCCAGTTCGTTGATCTTCTTGCGCAGAGTGTTCCGGTTCAGGCCCAGTACCTGGGCAGCCTTGATCTGGTTGCCGCGCGTGGCGCCCAGCGTCAATTCTATCAGAGGCTTTTCCACCTCGCGAAGGACGCGGTCATAGAGACCAGAGGCCGGTAGTTCCTCGGCATGAGCATCGAAGTATTCCTTGAGAACCTGCTCGACGACCCCACCCAGTGACTTTGATGACGCAGTCTGTGTATTTTCGGACACGACCAGTTCGCTCAATTCCGAGCGAATGATTTCCGCCGTTATGGCTTCCTGGCTATAAAGCGCCATCAGACGGCTGATGAAATTCTCCAATTCCCGGACATTCCCCGGCCACTTGTACGACTTGAGCAGATCCATGCCGCTGGCTTCGATCACCTTGGCCGGCAGCCCCTGTTTCTGGGCTTCCTGCATGAAATGACGTATCAGTTCCGGGATATCGTCCCTGCGCTCACGCAGGGGAGGCAGGCGAATCGGGACCACATTGAGACGATAGAAGAGGTCATCGCGGAAAAGCCCGCCGCGAACCATTTGGCGCAGGTCCCGGTGCGTTGCCGCTATGATCCGTACATCGGCCCGAATCGGCGTGCGCCCACCCACAGTCGTGTACTCGCCCTCCTGGAGGACCCGCAGCAGGCGGGTTTGCGCCTCAAGAGGCATGTCCCCGATTTCGTCCAGGAAGAGCGTACCGCGCGAGGCCTGCTCGAAACGGCCGGCGGACCGGGCGGTCGCCCCGGTAAAAGCCCCTTTTTCGTGGCCAAAAAGTTCGCTTTCGATCAGTTCACGCGGAATCGCCGCCATATTGACCGGTACGAATGGGCCATGGCTGCGCTTGCCATAGTCGTGCAGCGCACGCGCCACCAGTTCCTTGCCCGTCCCGGACTCTCCGTAGATCATGGCCGTCAGGTCGGTTCCCATGAGGCGCGCCAGCACGCGATAGATTTCCTGCATGGCAGGCGAGCGCCCGATCAGTGGCAGATCCTCCTCCGCTTGGCCGCCCTCTTCAGGCATTACCTTCGAAGCCTGCGGTTCCGTGAGAGCACGATCGACAACCTGAATGAGTTCGTGCAGGTCGAATGGCTTGGGCAGGTACTCAAAGGCCCCACGCTCCGTAGCCTTGACGGCTGTCAGCAGCGTCTTGTGCGCACTCATGACGATCACCCGCAAGTCGGGCCTGTGTTTCTTGATGCGAGGGATAAGGTCGAGGCCGTTCTCATCGGGCATGATGACATCGGTGATCACCAAATCTCCGTCACCCGCCTCGATCCACTGCCACAGGGTCGCCGCCGTTCCGGTCGTACGTACTTCATAGCCTTCGCGCCCCAGCGCCTGGGTAATCACGGTGCGGATGGCACGATCATCGTCCGCGACCAATATGGTTGCCTTGGTCATCGCTGCCTCACCCGCGTTCATCAGCCATGGGCAGCATCAAGCGGAACAGGGTCCTGCGTGGTTCACTGTCCACCTCGATCATACCACCGTGGTCATCGACAATCTTGGCAACCAGGGCCAGTCCCAACCCCTTGCCATCCGGCTTGCTGGTGACGAATGGATCGAACAGACTGGATTTCATCTCTTCGGAAATACCGGGGCCATTATCCTGAATTCCCACCATGAGCGGCAGGTCGACACGAGCTCCGCCTCCGGGAACCGCCAAGCGGACGCCCTGTTGGTAACCGGTGCGCAACTGCACCTCGGGGGCGCGACCGTCCGCGGCCTCGGCCGCATTCTTGACAAGGTTCAAAAGCGCCTGGATCAAGAGGTCGCGATTGCCGAGAACCTCGGGCAAGGAGGGATCGTAGTTTTCCACGAAGCGGACATTCTTCGCGAATCCATTCTCCGCCAGACGACGGACGTGTCCGAGCACCTCGTGAATATTGACCGGTTTGCGCTCAATGGGTTGCTGGCTGGAAAACATCTCCATGCGATCAACCAACCCTACGATGCGATCAGATTCCTCGCAGATCAGCCGGGTGAGCTCCCGGTCCTGTTCGGCAACCGAACTTTCCAGCAATTGCGCGGCCCCGCGTATACCCGAGAGCGGATTCTTGACTTCATGAGCCAGCATGGCCGCCATGGCTGTCACCGACCGTGCCGCATTGCGATGAACCAACTGGTCTTCCATGCGACGGGCCATGGAACGCACGGACAGGCAGATCGCTATGGTGTCGGCCTCTTCGGGAATCGGCGAAACCTCGGCCGCCACGAGATGTGACCCAATCTTGGGGGATTCCAGCGTGATGTCCGACTCGGAAATGCTGTAACCCTTGCGACGCACCTGCTCCACAAGAGTCAGCAACGGATTGTCAGAAGGCAGGACCGACGTGATCTCGCGGCCCGTCAACGTGGCTGCAGACGCCGCGAACAATTGCTCCGCAGCCAGGTTGAGACTGGCAAAGCGATTGTTCTCGTCAAGCACGAAAACCGGCAACGCCAGAGCGCCCAGAACGGATCCGGGATCGATCTTGCGCGCCTTGTCTTCTGTCCTGTCGCTGTCTTCAGGAGTCTGCGTCATCAGGCGGCCGCTACCTCCGCATTCTCGGCAAAGACACGACGGATTTCCGTCTGCACATCTTCAGGTTTGGCAATCTTGTTGATCCGCTCTCGAAAGGCATTTGCGCCCCTCAGTCCGTGGAGCGACCAGGCGATATGCTTGCGGGCGATACGCACACCCTGCTCACGGCCATAGTGGGAAAGCAGCGAATCGTAATGCTGAAGCAGGCAGGCGCATCGCTCCTCCAGGCAAGGCTCCGGAGAAAGCGCCCCCGTTCGCAGGTAATCCTGAATCCGGCGGATCAACCAGGGACGCCCGCAGGTCGCGCGCCCCACCATGACCCCTTGGGCCCCGGATTTCTGCAGGGCCATGCGTGCATCTTCCGGCGTGGCTATGTCTCCGTTCACCACGACAGGCAAGCTGGTCGAGGCCACCACCTCAGCAACCGCCTGCCAGTTGGCAGAACCATTGTAGAGCTGACAGCGTGTGCGGCCATGTACCGTAATCAGCTTGATCCCGCTGTCCTCGGCAATGCGAGCCAAGCGCGGGGCATTGCGGTTTTCATCGTCCCATCCCAAACGCATCTTCAGGGTTACTGGAACGTCCACGGCCCGCACTACGGCCGAGAGGATATCTCCTGCCAGCTTTTCGTCCCGCATCAGGGCAGAACCGGCCAGTTTGTTGACGACCTTCTTCACCGGACAACCGAAATTGATATCGATCAGAGCCGCCCCGCGATCCTGGTTCAGGCGTGCCGCTTCGGCCATGACTTCCGGATCGCACCCAGCCAGCTGAACGGCCATGGGGGATTCCTCATCGCACCCCGTGGCCATCTTCATCGATTGCCGGGTCTGGCGAATCATTGCTTCGCTGGCGATCATCTCCGAGAAGACCAGTCCGCAGCCCCACTGGCGCACCAAGCGCCGAAACGGCTGATCCGAAATACCGGACATCGGAGCCAGGAAGACAGGGTCCTCGATGGTGATATTGGCGATGGAAATGCTCATTGCTTAGGCAATATTCCCCGATGCCTAATTTGTAAGCGGATTGATAAGCATTGCTCGGCTTCTTGTACAGGTGAAACTGTCAACATGGGGACAGCTCAGGAAAGCAGGACACCACTGACGAACTTCACTCCGGGATAAGCCAACGTCAATAAAAGGTAGCCCAAGAGGACCCAGCGGCCGGCTCGCTGCCCCCTGAGGCTGCTGTGTCTCTGTAAATGGATGACCACAGCGATCAGGGCAAAGGCCGCTAGCGAGAACAGCGTCTTGTGATTGGAATCCAGAAGGTACCCATTCCGGAAGTACTGCAGGGCCATACCACTCAGGATACTGATGCCAAGCACGACCTCACCGGCCAACAGCAGGCTTCTCTCCAGTCTCTCGCCGTCCGCCAGCGCCGGCAGCCGTTCAGAGAGATACCCTATCTGTTTTTTCTTGAGTGCTGTTTCCTGCAAGAGGACGCTCACGGCGGCAACAGCAGCCAGGGTGGCAAAGGCATAGGCAACCAGCGCGCCGGAGATGTGAACCAGCAGCCAGCTCTCGATCGTTGTTGGAGCAACAGCGCTTCCCTCGGTGTGCGTGATGAGAAGGGCAATGGCGGCGAGGCCGAGCAGATAAGGCAACAGAAGGACAGAAAGGCGCCTGGACTCTTCTCGCGCCAGGCTCAGCAGAAAGAAGACCAGAAGACTCGACGCAACCGAAACCCAGAGAGTAAAAGAAAATCCGCTGTCCCAGCCATCCGCGACACGAAAGACTAGGTAGGATGCCACGCCACCGAAGGCGACCAGCAACAGGAGGTGGAACAACAGGTCGCTCCCCCCCTCTCGTCGCCGGCATGACTGGACGGCTGCCGGCAAGAGAGACAGGAATGCAACTGAGGAAATCAGGGAGAGGCTCGACATGACCAGAATACATACATCATCTGACCGGCATTATGACAGCCTGCAAACTGCCCCGCAGACAAGAACTGGATAACCGGACATGCCCTCTGTTGTCGCCCTCGTTGTCGCAGCAGGCCGCGGCGAGCGGCTTTCCTCCGAAAGACCGAAACAATACCTGCCCCTGGGCGAACGCATGCTGCTGGCGCACAGCCTGCGCCGCTTTACGGAACATCCTGGCATCGATCACGTCCAGGTGGTTATCGATCCCTCGGATAGTGCACTGTATGAAAAGGCAGTGCAGGGGTTTGACCTGCTTCCATTTGTTGCCGGAGGCGAAACTCGCCAGGGCTCCGTACGCGCAGGCCTTGAAGCCCTCACCCACTTCCATCCGGATATCGTGCTCATACATGATGCGGCACGCCCCTTCGTTTCCAGTAACCTGATCGATCGGGTCCTGGACGGACTGGCACATACGGCGGGATGCATCCCTGTCGTGCCGATCACCGATACGCTCAAGCGGCTCTCGGCGAGACAAGAGGTGACCTCGGGGCCCGATCGCAACGGCCTTTCCGCGGCACAAACTCCTCAAGGGTTTCGTTTCGCGAGTATCCTGAATGCGCACCGCACGTGCGGAAACGACAGTTTGACCGATGATGCGGCTGTAGCCGAAACCGCGGGCCTGCCGGTGGCAGCTGTGGCGGGAGATCCGTACAATTTCAAGATTACGAGCAGGGACGACATGACACGAGCGGAAGCGATGATCCTGCCCCCCATGGAAACCCGGACAGGTTTCGGCTTCGATGTCCATCGGTTCGCACCTGGCCACAGTGTCACGCTTTGCGGCTGTTCCATTCCGCACAACGCCCAACTCTCGGGGTATTCCGACGCAGATGTCGGCCTGCATGCTTTGACGGATGCTCTCCTCGGTGCCTTGGGCGACGGGGACATCGGAACCCACTTTCCACCCGGCGACCCGCAGTGGCGGGATGCGGCATCGCATCAATTCCTGGAGGAAGCCCATCGGCGTGTGAAAGAGCGCGGCGGACGCTTGATCAACCTGGACCTGACCCTCATCTGTGAAGCTCCCAAAATCGGCCCTTACAGGGGCCAGATGATCGCCCGTCTGGCACGGATACTCGATATCCCGGAAGCACGTATCAGCATCAAGGCAACGACAACCGACAAACTGGGTTTCACCGGCCGCGACGAAGGCATCGCCGCCCAGGCCATTGCCACCATGACCCTGCCCGTGAATTCATGAAAGATGTGACGCCATCGCAAAACAGCTCAAAGGCCCGACTGGCGCACTGGCTGGCCCTTTGGTTCGGCAGCGGGCTGATTCGCCCAGCCCCCGGAACCTGGGGGTCTCTGGCGGCCCTGCCTCCTGCTGCTGCCCTCGCGTGGCTGTTTGGATGGCCAGGCCTTCTGGTGGGAATCGCTGTACTGTTTCCCGTCGGCCTCTGGGCAATCGGGAGCTACATGCAGGCTGCCGGTGAGCACGATCCGAAGGAAGTGGTTATCGACGAGGTGGCCGGACAATGGCTTGCTCTCTTGCCCGTCGCCACTCTATGGGAACTCTATCCGGCAGCTTTTCTGTTGTTCCGCTTCTTCGACATCGTCAAGCCCTGGCCGGCAAGTTGGGCCGACCGCCGGTTGGCGGGTCCCCTGGGCGTCATGATGGATGACCTCTTCGCAGGGGGCTACAGCCTTATCATCTGTCTGGGCATCACACTGCTTTTGGGATAATCATCCATGTTCAACAACGATCTGATGAAGGCTGCGGCCGAGCTTCTCGAGCACTGTCGTGGTCGATCGATTCGACTTGCCACCGCCGAATCCTGTACGGGCGGTCTGCTCGGCGGTCTTCTCACAGAAGCGGCCGGAGCTTCGGACGTCATTGATTGCGGTTTCATTGTCTATTCCGATCAGGCCAAGACAGAGCTGCTGGACGTCTCTTCCGAACTGCTGGAGAGACATGGCGCTGTCAGCAGCGAAACGGCTATAGCAATGGCTGAGGGTGCGCTTGCGCGCTGTCCGGATGCCCAGATCGCACTGTCCATTACCGGTGTGGCGGGACCAGGGGGCGGCAGTCCCGACAAGCCTGTGGGCCTCGTGCACTTCGCACTCGCCCAAAATGGGACGAGGTCCGAAGCAGAGCATGAGATCTTTTCCGGAGATCGCCATTCGGTTCGCCAGTCCAGCTTGAAGAAGGCCCTGAGCATGATGCAGGCGGCTGTTCTCAGATGAGCCAGAAAGTTTCCCTTGAGCTTTACAGGGTCAAGCTGACAGACGTCCTGCTGCTGTTGATCGTCATCCTCGCCAGCGTGCGCTTTCTCATGCCCTGGCTGATGAGTGTCTTCTTTCAGGGATTCAGGGCTCTGCCGGAATCGAACGGACCGCAGCTTCAACTCGTGCTCGTCGCCTTCCTGCTGCAATCCGTGATCATTCTGACAGCGCTCCTGCTTGTTGTCGTGATGAGACGTGGATTGTCCCTGCAAAGCCTGGGACTGGTTCGAACAGAGCAGAAATGGGTACTGCGGGGCATCCTGCTCGCAATTGCCGCAATCCCGGCAGTTGCCGTGGTCAACATTGTGGTGAGCAGCCTTAGGGGAGCGCCGCTCGAAAACCCTCAGATCGATCTTCTCAACCCGGGCAGTCTCTCCGCCGGACCCGTTCTACTGACCCTCTTCGCGGCAGGACTGGTCGCCCCTGTCGTCGAGGAAGTCGTCTTTCGCGGATTTTTCTATGGCTGGCTGAAGACTCGATTCGGCCTCCCCTTGTCCATGGCCGTCAGCGCTGGCCTCTTCTCGTTGCTCCACGGGATCGCCATCCTGATTCCAGCCCTTTTCGTCGTTGGGCTCATGCTGTCCTGGGTCTACGAGAAAAGCGGATCTCTCTGGCCTGCCATCGTCATGCACAGTGCCTTCAACACAATTATGCTGGGATTGCTTTACACTGCCCTTTTCGGGGCAAGCGCCTGAGCAGCCGGTTCAGCCGTAGAGTTCCTTTGCCCGTGCTTCGAAAGAGGCAACCATTCGGCGGACGGCTTCATTGAACAATGGCTGCATGACCCGCTGGAGCAGCTTGGAACGAAACTCGAAATCGACATAGAAGTCGATCAGGCAGCCCTCCTCGTCCGCCAGGAAGCTCCAGTGATTGTTCAGATAGCGGAAAGGCCCTTCAACGTAACTGACGTCGATTCTAAGGTTTTCGGGATCTTCATCATGCAGTTCCACGCGACTGGTGAATCGCTCGCGCAGCATCTTGAAGCCGATAACAAGGTCGGCAAGAATGATGTTGCCTTCATGTGACTTGATGCGAGCCGCCAAACACCAGGGCAGGAACTCCGGGTAGCGCTTCACATCCGCCACGAGGTCGTAGAGTTGGCGCGGTGTATAAGGCAGTTTCCTCTTCTCGGCATGAACGGGCATGAAGGGATGATCCGAAGGTTTGTCGAGAAAATCAGATTAGGGGTGCCAGTGCCGCAGGTTGCCTAGCAAACTCCACCTGCGCAACAAAGCACAAAAGCTTATCCCCTTCGGAAAAGACTCAGGCCGAAAGCGCCAGTCGCTCTTCCCGCGCCTTTCGCAGGCGTTGGAAATCCTCATCGGCATGATAGGAACTGCGGGTCAGCGGGGACGCAGAAACGACGAGGAAGTCCTTGTTATAGGCACGCCGTTCGTACTCGCTGAACTCGTCGGGTGTCACGAACCGGTCGATGGGATGGTGCTTCGCCGTAGGCTGCAGGTACTGGCCGATGGTCAGGAAATCCACGTCGGCAGAACGGAGGTCATCCATGACCTGGAACACTTCCTCGCGCCCTTCGCCCAGGCCCACCATGATCCCGGACTTGGTGAAGATGGTGGGATCGATCTGCTTCACCTTGTCCAGCAGACGGATCGAGTGGAAATAGCGTGCACCTGGCCGAACCTCGGTATAAAGCCGGGGAACAGTTTCCAGGTTGTGATTGAAGACATCCGGCTTGGCGGCGACGACAACTTCCAGGGCATCATCCTTGCGGCGGAAATCGGGTGTCAGAATCTCGATCGTCGTGCCCGGAGAAGCTTCGCGAATGGCCTGGATCGTTTCGGCAAAGTGCTGGGCACCGCCGTCCTCAAGGTCATCCCGGTCGACGGACGTGATCACAACGTGTTCCAGCCCCAGCTTCTTGACGGCAGCCGCAACGTTGGTGGGTTCAAAGGGATTCAGGTTGCCCGGCTTTCCGGTCGCAATGTTGCAGAAACTGCAGGCGCGGGTGCAGATGTCGCCCATGATCATCATGGTGGCATGCTTCTTGGCCCAGCATTCACCGATGTTGGGGCAAGCCGCCTCCTCACAGACCGTGGAAAGGTTGTGATCACGCACGATCTGGCGCGTCTCGTGGTAGGTACGTGAAGTCGGCGCCTTGACGCGCAACCACTCCGGCTTGCGGCGCTGGACCGGATTGTCTGGCTTGTGCGCCTTTTCGGGATGGCGCTCGCGAGGTTTGGTTTCGAGTTCAGACATAATTCTAGAAGTGGATCACACGTCCGTAAGCGTCAAGCACACTCTCGTGCATCATTTCGGACAGGGTCGGATGCGGGAAGATGCTGTGCATCAGTTCCTGTTCGGTGGTTTCCAGGTTCATGGCGACCACATAGCCCTGTATCAGCTCGGTTACCTCTGCGCCAACCATATGCGCCCCGAGCAACTGCCCCGTCTTCGCATCGAAGACGGTCTTCACCATACCTTCTGTCTCTCCCATGGCAATGGCTTTCCCGTTGCCGATGAAAGGGAAATGACCAACCTGCACCTCGTGCCCGGCCTCTTTCGCCTGGGCTTCTGTCAGGCCGACACTGGCGATTTGCGGCTGGCAATAGGTGCAACCGGGAATCAGGTTCTTGTCAATCGGATGCGGATCGTGACCGGCGAGCCGCTCGACACAGACCACGCCCTCGTGGCTGGCCTTGTGCGCCAGCATGGGTGGTCCGGCCACGTCGCCAATGGCGTAGACCCCCGGTTCCCCGGTGGCGCCATAGGCATCCGCCTGGATCAGCCCGCGATCGGTCTTCACCTTGGTCTTGTCGAGACCGAGATTTTCAATGTTGCCCTGGACGCCGGCGGCAGAGATGACGCGCTCGACCTTGATCTGTTGCGTTTTGCCGTTCGAGTCCTCGACGCTGCAGGTTACATCGTTCTTGCCCTTCTTGACCTCGCTCACTTTCGCGTCGGTCATGATCTTGATACCCTGTTGTTCGAATTGCTTGCGGGCAAAGGCTGCGATCTCCTGGTCCTCGACAGGCAGGATTTGCGGAAGAATCTCGACCACAGTCACCTCCGCTCCCATCGAGCGATAGAAGCTGGCGAACTCTATGCCAATGGCACCAGAGCCGATGACCAGAAGGGATTTCGGCATTGTTTCGGGAACCATGGCCTCGAAATAGGTCCATATCAGCTTCTTGTCGGGTTCAATGCCCGGCAAGACCCGAGGGCGCGCTCCGGTCGCCAGGATGATATGCTTGGCTTGGTAGTCTCCGACCTTCTTGCCGTCCTTGCTGACGGAAATCTTTCCACCGCCTTCCAGGTGTCCCTCTCCGTTGATCACTGTCACCTTGTTCTTCTTCAGCAGATGACCGACACCGCTGTTCAGCTGCTTGGAGACATCGCGGGAGCGCTTGACGATCTTGGAGATATCGAAACCGACCTTGTCGGCCGAAAGTCCGAAATCCGCCGCGTGGTTCATGTGTCCGTAGAGCTCGGAAGTTCGCAGCAGAGCCTTGGTGGGGATACATCCCCAGTTCAGGCAGATTCCGCCCAGGTTCTCCCGCTCGACCACGGCGGCCTTCATGCCCAGTTGGGCGGCACGGATGGCCGCGACGTAGCCTCCGGGGCCTGTGCCAATGACAATCAGATCGAATGAGTTTTCCGCCACGGCTTCTTCCTTTCCGCCCTTACAGCAGCATGGTCATGGGATCTTCGATGAGCTTCTTGAAGGCGGCCAGGAATTCCGCCCCCACGGCCCCGTCGACCGCACGATGGTCCACGGAGAGCGTGCAGCTCATGACAGTGGCGATCGCAAGGGCGCCATCCTTGACCACCGGGCGCTGCTCACCAGCCCCTACGGCCAGGATGCACCCCTGCGGTGGATTGATGACAGCATCGAAGTGCTTGACCCCGTACATGCCCAGGTTGGAGACCGAGAAGGTTCCGCCCTGATAATCCTCGGGCTTCAGCTTGTTGTCTCGTGCCTTCTGGGCCAGTTCCTTTGCCTCGCGGGCAATCGTGGACAGACCCTTTGCCTGGGCATTCTTGATGATCGGCGTGATCAGGCCGGCCGGCGTTGCCACCGCCATGGAGATGTCGGCATGGTCAAAATACAGCATGCCGGACTCGTCATAAGAGGCATTGGCCGCCGGCACCTTCTGCAGCGCCAGGGCCACGGCGCGGATAATGAAGTCGTTGACCGAGATCTTGCCCTCCTCGGCCTTCTCGTTGAGCTCCTTGCGGGTCTTCAGCAGGGCGTCCAATTCGCAGTCGATCGTCAGGTAGAAGTGCGGGACGGTCTGCTTCGATTCCGTCAGGCGGCGCGCAATCGTCTTGCGCATGCCCGACAAGGGCTCCTGGTGATAGGACAGTCCGAACATGTCGGCCTGCTCCTTGGGGCTTGGCCCCGTTGCCGCTGCGGCGGCAGGCGCTGGGGCCGGGGCAGCCGCTGCAGCCGGAGCCGCCTCGGGCTTGCCGACGCCGCTCTCGATCGCCTTCTCGATATCCGCCTTGACGATCCGTCCGTTGGGACCGGAGCCGCTCAGCTGCGCGAGGTCGAGTCCGGCCTGTTCGGCCATACGGCGTGCCAGCGGACTGGCAAAGATCCGCCCGCCCTTGTCGTCGGATTTCCCGGCGGGAGCCTTCTTCTCGGCCGAGGCTTCGGAGGCCTTCTGCTCAGCCTTGTCACCTTCGGCCTTTTTGCCCGAGGGCTCCTGAGGCTTGGCCTCTACCTGCTGCTTGTCCGCGGCCGGTGCCTCGCCACCTCCCTGTTGTGCCTTATTGACGGCCTCCTCGAGAGCCGATTGGTTTTCCCCCTCCTCGAGCAGGATGGCGATCACCTCGTTCACGGCCACGTTTTCGGTCCCGTCCGACACCAGGATCTTGCCCAGTGTGCCCTCGTCGACCGCCTCGACCTCCATGGTCGCCTTGTCCGTCTCGATCTCGGCAAGCACGTCCCCCGCCGAAACCTCATCGCCTTCCTGCTTGTGCCACTTGGCTAGCGTGCCTTCCGTCATCGTCGGCGAAAGCGCCGGCATTAGTATGTTTGTCGGCATTTCCTGGTCTTCCCTTCCGGCCCGTTTTCAGCGATAGCATACGCCCTTGGCCGCATCGAAGATCGATCCGGACTGCGGCAGGGCCAATTTCTCGAGATTGGCTGCATAGGGCAGCGGTACATCCACACCGGTCACGCGCACCACCGGCGCATCCAGCCAGTCGAAGGCCTCTTCCATCATGATTGCGGCCATCTCCGATCCTATTCCGGCCACAGGCCAGCCCTCCTCGGCGGAGACGATCCGGTTGGTCTTTTGAACCGACTTGACGATGGTTTGGGTATCCAGCGGGCGCAGGCTGCGCAGGTCGATCACCTCAGCTTCCAGGCCCTCCTCTTCGGAGAGTCGTTCCGCAGCTTCAAGTGCTCGGCTCACCATGATCGAGAACGCAACAATGGTCACATCGCTGCCCTCACGCACCACCTTGGCCTTGCCGATGGGGACCGTCCAGTTATCACTCTTCGGCACCTCGAAGGACTGGCCATAGAGAATCTCGTTCTCCAGAAAGACCACTGGGTTGGGATCGCGGATGGCTGACTTGAGCAGCCCCTTGGCATCCCCCGCTGACCAGGGGGAGACGACCTTGAGTCCCGGAATGTGGGCGTACCAGCTGGCATAGCATTGAGAATGCTGGGCCGCGACCCGGGAGGCTGCCCCGTTGGGGCCGCGGAACACCACGGGATTCTCGATCTGCCCGCCCGACATGTAGAGGGTCTTTGCGGCAGAATTGATGATCTGGTCCATCGCCTGCATGGCAAAGTTGAAGGTCATGAACTCGATGACGGGACGCAGGCCATACATGGCCGCTCCGACGCCAAGGCCAGTGAAACCGTGCTCGGTGATCGGTGTATCGATGACACGCTTCGGCCCGAATTCGGCCAGAAGGTTCTGGGTTACCTTGTAGGCGCCCTCGTATTCGGCAATCTCCTCACCCATGAGGAAGACACGTTCATCTTGCCGCATTTCCTCAGCCATGGCATCGCGCAGAGCTTCGCGAACCGTCTGCTTCTCGGTTGGACCGTCCCATTCGGGTTCGGCTGGCGTGCTGTCTTCCTGTTTCGGCTGGGCGGGTGCCTTTGGCGAGGCGTCTTCTTCGCCGACGCCTTGGTCCTCATCATCCCCCGTCTTTTCGGCAGCCGTCTCCTGCTTGCCTGACGCGGCTTTCTCGAGCGCGGATGCATCTTCGCCCTCCTCCAGGAGAAGGGCGATCACCTCGTTGACCGACACATTGTCGGTATCGTCCGGCACCAGGATCTTTCCAAGCGTTCCCTCCTCGACCGCTTCGACCTCCATGGTGGCCTTGTCGGTTTCGATCTCGGCCAGGACATCACCGGCGGAGACCTCGTCACCTTCTTTCTTCAACCACTTTGCCAGCTTGCCTTCCGTCATTGTGGGGGAAAGGGCTGGCATCAGAATCTCGATGGGCATGTTATCGCTCCGGGAGTGCTGTCCGGCCGCAGACAGCGGCCGCATTCTTGTTCATTCAGCCGCTGCAACTTCTGTATAGACGTCCGTCCAGAGTTCGGAGGGATCGGGTTCTTCACTGTTCTGGGCAAACTCGGCCGCCTCCCCGATGACCTCCTTGACCTTCTTGTCGATCTCCTTGAGATCGCCTTCCGAAACGACCTCTTGCTCAAGCATGACAGCGCGCAGACGCTCGATCGGATCCTGCTCCGTGCGCATCCGCTGCACTTCTTCCTTTGAGCGGTATTTCGCCGGATCGGACATGGAGTGACCGCGATAGCGATAGGTCAGCATCTCCATGATATAGGGCCCTTTTCCGGAACGGACGTGTTCGAGCACCTTGTCGCTGGCGGCTTTGACCGCAAGCACATCCATGCCGTCCACCTGTACACCGGGGATGCCGTAGGACTGGCCGCGGTTGTAAAGCTCCGTGGATTTTGCCGAGGAGCGTTCGATGGACGTGCCCATTCCGTACTTGTTGTTTTCGACCACATAGACGACGGGAATCTTCCAGAGAGCCGCCATGTTGAAGGACTCGTAGACCTGTCCCTGATTGAGCGCGCCGTCGCCAAGATAGGTCACGCAAACGCCGTCTTCGCCCATGTGGTTCATGGCAAACCCGATGCCCGTCCCGATCGGAACCTGGGCACCGACAATCCCGTGTCCGCCGTAGAATTTCCTGTTGCGGCTGAACATGTGCATGGAACCGCCCTTGCCCTTGGAATAGCCGGTACGGCGGCCGGTAAGCTCGGCCATCACGCCCTTGGGATCCATTCCTGTGGCAAGCATGTGGCCGTGATCTCGATAGGACGTGACCACGGCGTCACTGGGAGTCTGTGCTGCCTGCATACCGACCACGACGGCTTCCTGACCGATGTAGAGGTGGCAAAAGCCGCCGATCAGCCCCATGCCGTACATCTGCCCCGCCTTTTCCTCGAAACGGCGCACCAGAAGCATTTCCTCATACAGCTTAAGCAGGGTCTCCTTGCTTTCTTTCTTGGCAAGGTCCGCCTGACGTGTCACGCCGCCCTTCTGAGAGCTGCGGGAAGCCGTTGATTTTTTCCTGGGAGACTTGCTTTGGGTACTCTTGGCAGTCTTATTGGTGGTCGTCTTGCTGGCTGAACCGGAGGAAGAAGCGGACGCCGTTGACTTGCGCCCCTGAGATGCGCGGGTGGCCATGTGCGTTTCCCCTATGATCGCCCTAGTCAGGGTCAGTGATTGTAGCCTCTTACAATCAAGGTAGGGATAAAGCGACCCTGAGGCAAGTTATTCATCAATGTATTGAAAAACAAAGAAATAATGCGTATTAACCAAAAAATGGTTAATTTACACCATTACCTGCATTCTCTCGTGGCAGGTATATAACAACTTCATCCTCGCGAAGGTAGTTCAGCACCTTCCGCGCCCGTTCTTCCAGCATGTCGCGATCAAGACTGCCCGGCTTCAGCAGCGAAACCTTGTGCTCCCAGGCGCTCCTCTTTTCAGAAAGCTCCTCCGCAACGGCCTCTGTTTCCTCCAGCTGTTGTGTCAGCTGAAGATAGGCCAGCAGTCCGCGATCTCCCTGAATGGCATGGAAAACGAAATAGGCAACGACGCAGGCGGCAAGCACCTGAGGCGCCACCTGGCGTATGCGATCGCGTATTTCATTCAGAACGGCCATGTGCTGATCGAATCACGCATCGAATCGGCCGTCAAAAGGAAAATGCGCAGCATTCTATTTCCTACAGAGGCCTGTGGCGGAAAAGACTCAATGCTCCCTCAGGATCGGGCCACACGAGCGGAAATAATCCGCTGGAAGAGGCAGTCGTCCTGAAGGCAGTCAGCGGAAGACGCTCCTGCCGGGATAGCGGGCCTGGCGGCCGAGTTCCTCCTCGATGCGGATCAACTGGTTGTATTTTGCCAGTCGATCCGAACGGGACAGAGACCCCGTCTTGATCTGTCCGCAATTCGTTGCCACAGCCAGATCGGCAATGATCGCATCCTCCGTTTCCCCCGAGCGATGCGACATCACGGCTCCGAAGCTGTTGCGCAACGCCGTCTCCACGCAATCCAGCGTTTCTGTGAGGGTGCCGATCTGGTTCACTTTCACCAGAATGGCATTGCCTGCGTGTGTGTCGATACCCTCGCGAAGGCGCTTGGTATTCGTCACGAAGAGATCATCGCCGACCAGTTGGACCTTCTGCCCGATCTGCTCCGTCAACTGGGTCCAGCCTGCCCAGTCATCTTCTGCCATGCCGTCTTCTATGGAAAGGATGGGATAGGCCTCCACCAATTCCTTGAGGTATTCCACCATCTCCGGCGCACCGAGCCGCCGTCCCTCGCCGGCGAGATTGTAGCCGCCCTTCTCGAAGAACTCGCTCGCGGCGCAATCCAGGGCCAGAACCACATCCTCGCCCGGCTTGTAGCCGGCCTGCTCGATGGACGACGTGATGAAATCCAGTGCCTCGCGGCTGGAACGCAGTCCGGGCGCAAAGCCACCTTCATCGCCCACGTTGGTATTATGACCGGCCCGCTTCAGTGCCGCTTTGAGAGCCTGGAACACCTCGGCGCCGATGCGCACAGCCTCGGCAATCCCCGACGCCCCGACCGGGGCAATCATGAACTCCTGGAAATCGATAGGATTGTCGGCATGCGCGCCACCGTTCACGATGTTCATCAGCGGGACCGGCAGGTTCGAGGCATAGACGCCTCCCAGGTAACGGTAGAGCGGCAGCCCGCTCTCTTCCGCAGCGGCCTTGGCGGTTGCCAGGGACACCCCGAGAATGGCATTGGCGCCCAAGCGTCCCTTATTCTCGGTTCCATCCAGCGCAATCATTGTCCGGTCGATTTCGCCCTGGTTCATGGCGTCCCGCCCGGACAGCGCATCGAAGATCTCGTGATTGACCGAATTGACAGCTGTCAGAACCCCCTTGCCCAGATAGCGAGCCTTGTCGCCGTCACGCAGCTCGACCGCTTCATGCGCACCAGTCGAAGCCCCGGAGGGAACGGCAGCGCGGCCGAATGCACCGCTGTCCAGCAACACATCGACCTCGACAGTGGGGGTTCCGCGTGAATCCAGGATTTCCCGGGCTCGAATATCGGTGATGGCGCTCATGGTCTTCCTCTGGATGGGTTGCAGGTCTGTGGTGGAACGATGGGCCAGTGTGATTTCCCGTCAAGCTATCTTGGCAGGTGCCTGCTTGGCCAATCTGTCAAAGGCGACAAGCGTTTCCAGCAAATTGCGGAAATCTTTCAGATGGACCATGTTGGGTCCATCGCTGGGCGCATTGTCCGGATCCTGGTGTACTTCCATGAAGACTGTGGAAACCCCGACGGCAACGGCCGCGCGGGCGAGAACGGGGACGAATTCGCGCTGCCCCCCAGATGTTCCGCCCTGCCCGCCTGGTTGCTGAACCGAGTGCGTCGCATCAAAGACGATCGGGCAACCGGTTTGCGCCGCCATGATGGGCAGGCTCCGCATATCCGAAACCAGGGTATTGTAGCCGAAGGAAACCCCTCGTTCGGTCAGCAGCACGCGGCTGTTACCACTGGCACGGATTTTTTCGGCCACATTGCGCATGTCCCACGGAGCAAGGAATTGCCCTTTCTTCACGTTGATCGCGCATCCCGTCTCGGCTGCAGCTACCAGCAAATCCGTCTGGCGGCAGAGGAAAGCAGGAATCTGCAGCACATCAACCACTTCGCCGACCGGTGCACATTGCGTGGCATCGTGAACGTCGGTCAGAACCGGACAGCCATGCGTTTCACGGACTTCCGCAAGGATCGGCAGGCCTTCGGCCATGCCGATACCGCGATTGGACTTGAGACTGGTCCGATTGGCCTTGTCGAAGGAGGATTTGTAGATAAGTCCCACCCCAACGGCATCCGTGATCTCCTTGAGAGCCTGGCTCATTTCAAGAGCGTGCTCTCGGCTTTCCATGGCACAGGGGCCGGCAATGATGTTGAGAGGACGATCGTTGGCGATATTCAGGTCGGCGATGGAAACGGTAACGGGCTCACTCATATCGCTAGGTCCTTTCCGCCTACATGAGGCGAGATTGCTCGACGGCCGCCCGAATAAAGGACATGAAGAGCGGATGCGGCTCGAAGGGCTTCGATTTCAGTTCCGGATGAAACTGAACCCCGATAAACCAAGGATGGCTCGGCAGTTCAACGATTTCGGGCAGACTGCCATCAGGCGACAGTCCGGAAAAGAGCAACCCGGTCTGCTCCAGGGCCTCGCGGTGGTACACATTCACCTCGTAGCGATGCCTGTGGCGCTCGCTGATCTGCTGCAGGCCATAGATTCTCTCGACCTTGCTGCCTTCCAGCAGAACCGCCGGATAAGCCCCCAGTCGCATCGTCCCGCCGAGATCCCCGGAAGCTGTCCGCGTTTCCACCTCGTTGCCACGCAGCCATTCCGTTAGCAGCCCGACAATCGCGGGATCGGCCACACCGAACTCGCTTGAACCGGCCTGCGGCATGTCGGCCATGTTGCGAGCCGATTCAATGACGGCCATCTGCATGCCCAGGCAAATCCCGAAATACGGCACCTTGTGTTCCCTGGCAAAGCGCGCAGCCTCGATCTTGCCCTGCGTACCGCGTTCCCCGAAACCGCCGGGAACCAGGATTCCGTTGACGTCCTCCAGTTCATGGAGGCGATCGGGGTTCTCGAAAATCTCTGCATCCAGCCATTTGATACGAACCCGGACCCGGTTCGCGATCCCACCGTGAATCAGAGCTTCGTTCAGAGACTTGTAGGCATCAATCAGGCTTGTGTACTTACCCACAACGCCAATCGCCACCTCACCGTCGGGATGACGTACCGTGTCCGTGATCCGGTCCCAGATGGAAAGCTCGGGTTCCGCGTCATCCAATCCAAAATGGCGGCAGACGACCGTATCCATGCCTTCTTCGTGATAGGCACGCGGCACGGCATAGATCGTGTCCACGTCCAGCGCCTGGATCACCGCCTCTTTTCGCAGATTGCAGAAGAGCGCCAGCTTACGGCGCGCATCCTGGTCGATCTCGTGTTCCGAACGGCACACGAGGATATCGGGCTGGATCCCGACAGCCTGCAGTTCCTTTACGGAATGCTGGCTGGGCTTGGTTTTCAACTCGCCAGCCGAGGCGATGTAAGGCACCAGCGTCAGATGCATGTAGAGCGTGCTTGCCGGCCCCAGTTCATTTCCCAGCTGGCGTATGGCCTCCAGAAAGGGCAGGCTTTCGATATCGCCTACGGTCCCGCCGATCTCGCAGATGATGAAATCCTCATCCTCGATATCACCGCGGATGAACTCCTTGATCTCGTCGGTAACGTGGGGAATGACCTGAACCGTGGCACCGAGATAATCGCCACGCCGTTCCTTGGCCAGGATACGGGAATAGATCTGCCCGGTGGTCACGTTGTCACTGCGTCGCGAAGCCACGCCGGTAAAGCGCTCGTAGTGACCGAGGTCCAGATCGGTCTCGGCCCCGTCATCGGTTACATAGACCTCGCCGTGCTGATAGGGACTCATCGTCCCCGGATCGACATTGAGATAGGGATCAAGTTTACGCAGCCGAACCTTGTAGCCGCGTGCCTGGAGCAATGCACCAAGCGAAGCCGAGGCCAGACCTTTGCCGAGGGATGAAACCACGCCGCCGGTGATGAATATAAACCGCGTCATGGGCCTTTACTATCTTCGCAATCGTCCCCTACGGCAAGGGCATATTGTGCACCTCCGCCACGGGATACGATCTCTGTCATTGTACAGATGACACGCCGAAATCGCCGCGTCAGATGGCATGCCCCGCACCCATGCGGCCAGGGCCCGGGCTACTGTATCGGGACACTCGGGTCCGAAGACTCGCCACTTTCGTCAGCAGCTGGCTGACTGCCGCTCTCATCTTCCGGTGCCGCCTCACCGCCATCCTGAAGTACCGGTGTGTCGGATTGTTCGCCCATGTCATCGAGAATCGAGGTGGGCTGTGTCTGTGTTCCCGCCAGAATGCTCAGCGAAATGCTGGTCGCCATGAAGCAGACAGCCAGGATGGCTGTCGTTCGGCTGAGGAAATTGGCGGTGCCACGGCCGGTCATGAAGCCGCCCATGCCGCCACTGCCTCCGCCGCTGCCGCCTCCGATACCCAGTCCGCCGCCCTCGCTCTTCTGGAGCAGGACGACGCCAATCAGGGACAGCACGATCAGGAGGTGTACGATCAACAGAATCTGCATCATGACGGAAATGGGTCCATCAACTTGTGAAGCGGGTGTGAGTCATTAAGGCTGCTTGCGCAGCTATGTAACCTGTCAGGCCGGATGTTTCTAGGGACAAGATATGGCGATCGCCCAAAAATCCTCTGCCTTCAGGCTTGCCCCGCCAATCAGGGCTCCGTCCACCTCGTCCTCGGCAAGCAGGCTTGCCGACGTCTCGGGCTTTACCGACCCTCCGTAAAGCAGGCGCGCTTCCCGTGCAAGCTCAGCGCCGAAACGCTCCTCGAGGAAACTGCGCACACTTGCATGTGCCTCCCGAACATCCTCGTTCTTCGCCGATTTTCCGGTGCCAATGGCCCAGACCGGCTCATAGGCAATCACCAGGGATGTCGCCTCGCCACTTTTCAGCTCCGGAAGACTGCCCGAAAGCTGCCGCCGCAGAACCTCCTGAGTCTTTCCGGCCTCGCGCTCGTCTTCGGTCTCGCCGATGCAAAGGATCGGGGTCAATCCCGCATCCAGGGCCGCCTGGGCCTTGGCCTGGACCAGGGAATCGTCTTCGCGGTGGTTCTGCCGGCGCTCGGAATGCCCCACGATTACATACGCGCAACCCAGATCCGCCAGCATCGGTGCGCTGATATCCCCGGTGTGCGCACCGGAAGCCGCCGGATGGCAGTCCTGGGCCCCCAGAGAAACACCCGTGCCTCCGAGCATGGGGCGTATCTGCGCCAGCAGGGTGAAGGGCGGGCAGATCAGAAGCTCGCAGCTCTCCGCGTCCTCGCTGCCGTGTTCCATGGCACGCAGCCTGCGTTCCACGATGGCTTCGGTCAGGCGAAGTCCCTCCTCGCTCAAGCCATTCATCTTCCAGTTTCCTGCAATCAGCTTACGCCTCATCACGATTCCCCTTTTATCCGTTGTGGGTTATCTAGCATGACGTTCCTTCAATCTCTAGAACACGGATATGATATTGCTCCATAGCCACACCCTTTCTAAGATGCCGCGCCATTGTCGGGGTCTCGTTCCCGGCAGCTGAACTCTCCTATCTGGCCGAACTGGAATCCTTATTCATGGGTAAACTGCGAGGCATCGTTGCCAAGGTCTTTTTTTTCGCGCTTCTTGGGCTGCTGATTCTCAGCTTCGCACTCTGGGGCGTCGGGGACATCTTCCGCGGACAGCAGGAACCGGACAATGTCGCCGAAGTCGGAGAACGTGAAATCTCCAGCAATGCATACCGCCAGGCCTTCATGGAAGCGTACAACCGTCAACGCCAGATGCTTGGGGAGGATTTCTCGATCGAAATGGCCCGGCAAATCGGCCTTGACCGCCAAGTGCTCGAACAACTGATCGCAGACCAGCTGCTGCTCCAGCACGCCAATCGCATGGGCATGGTCGTGACCGAGGAACAGATACGGCAAGTTCTCGTCTCCACCCCAGCCTTCCAGGACAGCGAAGGACAGTTTGATCGTGCACGCTTCCAGCAACTGCTGCGCAGCAATCAGATGAGCGAACAGCAACTGATCAATTCCCTGCGCCAGGACATCCCGGTCAACCAGATCACCGCAGCCCTCGCAGCACCGCTTCAGGTTCCTGATGCCCTCAGCGAACAGATCCGCCAGTATCGCGAAGAACGTCGGATAGCCGAGTATCTCGTGATTCCACGCTCCTCAGTTGAGGGGGTCGAGACACCCGATGAGGCAACGCTGCGCAGTTTCTACGAAGAACACCAGGACACCTTCATGGCTCCTGAATACCGCAGGGTTTCCTACATCCACCTTTCTCCTGACGATGTCCGGGATTCGGTCGGCATCAGTGAGGAACGGCTGCGCGAGGAGTATGAGGCGCGCCGTAAGGAACTGAGTGTCCCCGAGGAACGGCAGGTGGAACAGGGACTGTTTGATAGCAGGGAAGAAGCGCAGGCCGCGTACGAGGATATCCGCAACGGCGGCGACTTCACTGAAGTCATAGAGGACACCAGCGGCGAAGCGCCTATAGAACTTGGTTTCGTGCGGCAGGGGGATCTGCCTGAGAGCCTTGCCGAGAATGTCTTCTCTCTGGAGGAAGGCGGGGTCACGGAGCCGCTCGAGAGCTCTTTCGGCTGGCATGTGATCCGCGTGAATGAAATCCAGGAAGGAGAGGAACCCTCTTTCGAAGCCGCGCGCGAGCAGATCCGGAATGAGCTTGTCGAATACGAGGCTGTCGAAGCCACCGTCAGCCTGGCCAACGAACTGGACGATCTGCTTGCGAGTGGAGCTCCCCTAGAAGAGGCCGCACAGGAAATGAATCTCGAGCTGCAGACCATCGAAGCTATCGATTCCGAAGGCCGCAATCGCGAAGGGCAGCAGATCGAGGGGCTCCCCGATCGGGAGCACTTCCTATCCGAGACCTTCAGTCTTTCCGAAGGCCAGGAAAGCCTGCTGATCGAAACCTCGGAAGGAGATAGCTACTTCGTACTGCAGGTGGACGCCGTCGAAGAACCGGCCCCCCGCCCTTTCGAGGAGGTTCGTTCCGAGGTGCGAGAACTCTGGGAGCGTGAACAACGCGAGGCGCAAGCCAATGAAACCGCTGAAGACATTCTCTCTCGCGCAAAAAACGGTAAGAGTCTCGCAGCCATTGCCGAGGAGGAAGACTTGACGCTTCGGCAGACGGAACCGCTCCTGCGCTCCGCCGAAGAACCCTCCCGAGAGCTGGTTTCCCAGATGTTCGGCATGGAAACAGACGAGGCCGCCATCAGCCAGGGTCCCCGGGGACCGATCATAGCACGCCTTACGGAAATTGTTCCCGCGGACGCCCCGACAGGTAATGAAAGCGCCCAGAGCGAACTGCAGAACGAGCTCGAACAGTCCCTGCGCAACGATTTGGAGACCATGTTCCGGCACGGTCTGGAAAGTGAATATCAAGTCACCATTCACGAAGACCGGCTTGAACGCGCTACTCCTGCCTTTTGATCCGTAAAGGAAGATCGCTCCATGCAGATTCATCCTGCGTTCGAGACATTCAGGGACCACTTGGAAGCCGAAACGCCGCAACTCGTCTGGACGACCCTGGTCACGGATCTTGAAACTCCTGTTTCAGCCTTTCTGAAGCTGGCAGAAACCCTGCCCTATTCCTTCCTGTTCGAATCCGTGGAAGGCGGCTCCACAATCGGCCGCTATTCCTTCATTACTCTGAAGCCCGATCTAATCTGGCGAGCGCGCAGGGGTTCGTCAGAGATCAACCGTACGGCCCGTGTCGACCCGGAAGCCTTCGAGAGGGAAACAGGCAATCCGCTGGAAAACCTGAAGCGGCTCGTGCGGGAATGCGAAGTGGACCTGCCCGAGCACCTTCCTCCCATGGCCACCAGCCTGATCGGCTATGTCGGCTACGACATGGTGCGCTATATGGAGAAGTTGCCGGACGAAAACCCGGACAGCCTAGGCTTGCCGGAATCCATCTTCGTGCGGCCGACGGTCACGGCCGTATTCGATCGCGTGGAGGATGTCGTAACCATACTGACTCCGGTGTGGCCAAACGAGGAACTCGATGCGGAACAGGCCTACGACAAGGCGATCCAGCGATTGCAGGCCATCCTGGAGGACTTCGACCAACAACTCCCTCGGAAGCCGGAACAGACGGACCTGCCGGAGGTCACGCTGGAAGTCGATTCCAATATCCCTAAGGAACGCTATCTGCAGATGGTGGAACAGGCGCGCGAGTACATCGCGGCCGGGGACATCTATCAGGTGGTCCTGGGACAACGCTTCTCCGTTCCCTTCGACCTCCCTTCTTTCTCGCTCTATAGGGCACTGCGAAGGCTCAATCCTTCACCCTTCCTTTTCTACCTCAATTTCGGGGATTTCTCACTTGTCGGCTCATCGCCGGAAATCCTGGTGCGCTTACGCAATGGCACGGTCACGATTCGCCCCCTCGCCGGCACCCGCAAGCGTGGCAGCACGCCCTCGGAGGACCGAGCACTGGCCGAGGAATTGCTGAACGATCCCAAGGAACGCGCTGAACATCTCATGCTGCTGGACCTGGGACGGAATGATGTGGGGCGTGTATCTAGGATCGGAACGGTCAAGGTGACAGAACAGTTCACGATAGAGCACTACAGTCACGTCATGCATATCTCATCGAACGTCGAGGGCGAAATTGCGCCCCAGTACGATGCGATCGACGCCCTCATGGCGGGGTTCCCAGCGGGGACCGTCTCCGGTGCTCCCAAGGTACGGGCTATGGAGATCATCGAGGAACTGGAATCCGATCGGCGTGGTTTCTATGCCGGAGCCATCGGGTATTTCGGGGCCAAGGGTTCAATGGATACCTGCATTGCCTTGCGGACCGCCCTCGTCAAGGACGGACGCATGTACGTTCAGGCCGGAGCCGGTGTCGTGATCGACAGCGACCCGGAATCCGAGTATCAAGAATGCCGGAACAAGGCACGCGCCCTGATCCGTGCGGCCGAGGAAGCCCTGCGCTTTGCACGGAGAAACTGACTCCGTACTATCCTGTATTGCCCCCTGCGGGGTGTGCGCTATATGACTATGCAATGACTGTGACGCTACAATCTCCGCCTCTGACAGAGAACGAAGACGGTCAGACCCGCCAAGTGGGTATCGAACTGGAGTTCAGCAGTCTCTCCTCGCAGCAATCCGCCGAGTTGATTCGAAAGCGCTTCGGCGGAGAGATCATCAGTCATGATCCGCATCACTACGAGGTACGAGATACGCAACTGGGCAGTTTCGACTGCAAGCTTGACGTTCGATACGCTCATCCCTCGGAAGACAAGGAGGAAACGGCAAAACGCCTGTTGAGCGGATGGGTCGAGGAAGAAAAGCTGAACAACCTGCTGCGCCGTACCGAATCCTTCATCGGAGATCTCAGTCAGGGCTGGGTGCCCACTGAAATCGTCGGTCCGCCTATACCTTATCCGCAGATCCCACTTATCGATGAGTTGGTCGGCGATCTGATTGCAGAAGGTGCGGAAGGTACGGAAAGCTCATGGGCTTACGCCTTTGGCGTTCAATTGAATCCCGAAGTTGCAGCCAAGGATGCTGACTATCTTCTACGGCATCTTCAGGCCTATTGCCTTCTGTCTGACTGGTTGCGCGAGTCCATCAATATTGACGTGACCCGTCGCATCCTGCCCTTCATTGATCGCTTTCCGCTCTCCTATACCAAACTGATTCTGCAGAAGTCCTATCGTCCCACTCGCGAACAGCTCATAGACGATTACCTGCAGTATAACCCGACACGAAACCGGGAACTGGATATGCTCCCCCTCTTCCGTCATCTCGACGAGACAAGGGTCATTAGCCAGATCACCAGTTCCCTGATCAAGGCACGCCCCACTTTCCATTATCGCCTGCCGAACGCCTCCTTCAACAAACCCGGATGGAGCCTGGCAGGTGAATGGAACCGCTGGCTGAAGGTAGAAAAACTTGCCCATGCAAAGGACCGACTTTCGGAAATGGCTGCAGCCTTCCTGCAGAATCAAAGCAAGGTCTTCCACGGAAACTGGGCCCGGATGTCGGCTCAGTGGGTGGAGCCGTGAGCTGACGTGAGAAAACCGCGCATAGCCGTTACCAGTTCGCGCCGACGAGCACTGTTCACAGCCAATCTGAATCGCCTGGCGCTTTGGCGCGCGGGGGCCTCTTCTGTGCGTCTTTATCCCGGCAAGAGCTGTGATCCGGAGCAGCTCGACGGCCTTCTGATCGGCGGCGGGGATGACATCGACGTGCGTCTGTACGATCATGACCTGATCCTGGAAACACGCATCGATCCGGAGCGCGATCGCATGGAGATCGAGCTCCTCGAATATGCGCTGAAGCGTAACCTGCCCGTCTTCGGGATTTGTCGGGGCGCGCAGATATTGAACGTTTTCCTGGGCGGCAACCTCATCCAGGACATCTACCAGAAGTATGAAGGCCTGCGCCGACAGAGCACGACATTGCCTAAGAAGTGGATCGACATCCATAAGGACAGCAGATTGGCGGCAATCCTTGAACAGGATCGTTGTCGCGTTAACTCGTTGCATCATCAGGCAATAGACCAGCTGGGCCGAGGCCTGACCACTGTTGCCAAGGACGAAGCGCGTATCATCCAGGCTGTCGAGAAGAAGGACGCACCTTTCCTGGTTGCCGTCCAATGGCATCCGGAACTGCTTGTCTTTGACGGATCGCAACAGAATCTCTTTCGCAGCTTCGTCGCCGCAGCTCGTGAGTATCAGCAGGACCGCCTTTCCAAGTGACCGAGAAGTCGAGGACATACCGTGAACCAGTGCTGGTCTGGTTCTACCGCCACCGAGGTTGGATCAAGAAGGGAGCCACGGCACTTCTGCTGATCAGCGGCCTCGCCGTGTATTTCATGTCCGGCCTCCAGGAAAAACTCAGCCTGGACTTCTTCGTGGAGCATCTGGAACGGCTGCAAGGCTTCACGGCCGAGCATCCCCTGAAGTCCGGCGTTTTCTATCTTGTCTTCCTCACGTTGATCACCGCCTTCAATGTTCCGGCCGTGGCCGTTATTACCGTAATCAGCGGTGCCGTATTCCCGATATGGCAGGCCGCCCTTTTCTCGTCCATCGGACCAACCCTCGGCGGCTTGTTGCCCTATTGGGCCGCGCGCTACACCTTTCGGGACAGTTTCTCCAGAATTGCCGGCACGAGGGCGCAGGCTCTGGAAGGAGCCTTTCGCGACAACGCGCTGCTCTACATGATGGTGCTTCGGCTGTTGCCGGTCATGCCAGTCTGGCTCGTCAATATCATAGCCGGTCTTCTTGATGTCAGGTGGAAAGTCTATGTGTTCGGAACCGCCATCGGCGGCTTCCCCTGCACCCTTGTCTGGGTCGTCCTGGGCGACGGCATTGGCAAGACGCTCGAGCAGGGAGAGAGCATAACGCCGGCAGCCCTGCTGGAACCCAAGATCGTTGCCGCTTTGACGACGCTCTCCCTACTGGCTTTGGGGGCTGCGCTTTTCCGGCAGTTCCGCGGGCGTCTCCGCTAGCCGGGCAATCCGTTCCTGATACTCACGCACAATGTCGCTCACAGGGACCAGCGTGAAACCACGCTCCTTCAGGTCCGACTGCCATTCCGACAACACCTCCAGGGTCACATCATGAGGATGGGCAATGCCCACCGCGCTTCCGCGCTTGCGCGCGATGTCCTCGAGATGGGCAAGCTGGGCTTCGATGAATTCGCGACTCTGCTCGTGGTCCAGGAAAACGTCGCGTCCAATCGAGGGAACCCCCAGCTCGCGCGCCACGTCCAAGGCCACCGTCTCTGCTGATGTCCGGGAATCCACGAACAGCAACCCACGCTCTTTCACCTCCGCAAGAACCTGCTTCATGGCATCCCGATTGGCCGTAAGGCGGCTGCCCATATGATTGTTGACGCCGACGTATTCACCGAAGCGCTCAAGGGCCCAGACAAGATCCTGCTGTCGCTCTTCATAAGCCTGTTCCGAGAGAAGAGTGCGGGGACCCGAATCGATTTCCCCGTTCATCGGCTCCATGGGCAGGTGCAGCATGATCTCATGGCCGCGCGCCCGGGAATCCGAGATGAGTTTCTCAACATTCTCTGCATAGCTGAGATACGCAAGGGTGAACGGCGGAGGCAGCTCAGCCGCTCTCCGGGCGGCGGACCTGTTCAGCCCCATGTCGTCTATGATGACGGCAATCCGCGGTGTTCCGTCGGGGAAATCCGCAGCAGCGCCATAGAGACGCCAGGGCGCCTCTTCCTTGTTTCTCTCGGTCAGGATCTCGGGTGGCTGCAGAACTTCGGGCCTTGAAGATTCTCGAGGCTGCGGAAGCGGCCAGGTGCCTGCCAACTCGGCCTTCCCCTCCACAGGAGCAAGCGAGGTCTGCTGTACCACTCCCTCGGCATCCTCCTGGTTGGCATCCTCCATGCCTGAGAAACCTATGGCGACAGCCAGCCCCAGGGTCAGCAGGATACCCAAAGAAAAGACGGCAAGACGCTTACCCTGCATACTGGCGATATCTCCGTTGTCAGGCGTGTTTTGACAGGAATGCGTTCAACGTTACTCCTGCCTTCGGTGTCGGGTAAAGTCTCTCCTGCCCCGACAGGAACGACCTCTTTCAGGACTTACTGTCACCCGCCTCGCGCGCCAGTTCCTTCAGAATGGGACAATCGGGCCGGCTGTCTCCATGACAGCGGTCCATCAGGTCCATGAGCGTATCCCGCATGTCGGAGAGCTCGGCGATCTTCATCTCTATCTCTTCGACATGATGCCGGGCCAGCGCCTTGACCTGCGAGCTGCTGCGGTCCCTGTCCTTCCACAGCGCCATGAGTTCGGAAACCTGATGCACCGAGAAGCCAAGACTTCTCGCTCGCTGAATGAAACGCAGGATTTGAACTTCCTGATCATGATACACCCTATAGCTGGCCGCCGTCCTCTGGGGCGCATCAATCAGGCCCACGGATTCATAATAGCGAATGGTCTTGGCCGGCACGCCGGATTTCTGTGCTGCCTGACCTATGTTCATCGCCTTTTCCTTTTTCGGAAGATACCGCAGATCCGATGGTAATACATTGAGTTCACGGACCTAATAAGGTCAAATGCCATCTGATGGTCCGATACCGACACATGAAGACCTTTGCGCACTTTGATGAATTGAAGATAGGCAATGTTCGTCCTGATCGATAACTACGACAGCTTTACCTACAATCTCTATCACTATCTCGGGGAGATTGGGGCAGAGTCCGTCGTGCATCGCAATGATGCAATCACTCCGGAAGAGGTCATGTCACTTGCGCCGGAAGGAATCGTCCTGTCTCCCGGCCCCTGCACGCCGACGGAGGCCGGGATTTGCCTGGATCTGATCGAGAGAGCAGCGGGCCACATTCCCATTCTCGGGGTGTGTCTTGGCCATCAGGCGATCGGCCAGGCCCTGGGTGGACATGTCATACGCGCACCGTTACCCCTGCACGGCAAGCTCAGCAGCGTATCGCACAAGGGCAGCGATATCTTCGAGAAGCTGCCCGTCCCTTTCAAGGTGACCCGCTATCACTCACTCCTGCTGGACCGGAACAGCCTGCCGGACAGTCTGGAGATAACCGCAGAAACCGATGATGGCCTGGTCATGGGCTTGCGCCATCGTGAGCAGCCCTTGTATGGCGTGCAGTTCCATCCGGAATCCATAGCGTCCGAATATGGACACGAACTGCTTGCGAATTTTGTAAGGCTGGCCCGAAGAACAAACGCCTGAAGGACGATTTTCAGTGACAAAGGACATGACGGACATCAAGCAGCTCCTCGGGGTCGTGGCTGAAGGCAAGAGGCTGGACGAGACACAGTCGGAACGAGCATTCGACATCATAATGTCGGGCGACGCGACACCGGCACAGATCGGCGGTTTCCTGATGTCCTTGCGGGTTCGCGGCGAAAGTGTCCCGGAGATCATAGGTGCTGCCCGTGCCATGCGCGGCAAGATGCTCTCCATCGATGCCCCTGCAAACGCGGTCGACACCTGTGGCACCGGCGGCGATGCCAAGGGCACTTTCAATATCTCCACTGCCGCCTCTTTCGTGGTGGCTGCCTGTGGGGTCCCTGTTGCCAAGCATGGCAACCGCGCGCTTTCCTCCAAGAGCGGAGCGGCAGATGTGCTGACTGCTCTTGGCGTGAATATCGAGGCCGAAACGGAACTGGTTCAGAGAGCCCTCAAGGAAGCGGGCACCTGCTTTCTCATGGCACCACGCCATCACAGTGCGATGCGGCATGTGGGTCCGGCTCGCGTAGAGCTGGGAACCCGAACCATCTTCAATATCCTGGGCCCTCTGTGCAATCCGGCCCGGGTCAGACGACAGCTTCTGGGGGTTTTCAATCGCGACTGGTTGCAGCCTCTGGCAGAAGTGCTCGAAGGTCTGGGGCATGAGAAGGCCTGGGTCGTTCATGGAGAGCATGGCTTCGATGAGTTGACCTCCGTAGGCACGACCTATGTAACCGCACTGGACAAGGGTGACATCTCCTCCTTCGAGATCCATCCGGAAGACTACGGCCTGCGCTCGGCCGCTCCGGAAGAACTGCGCGGCGGCGATGCGGAGGAGAACGCCCGTGCCTTGCGCGCCTTCCTGGCAGGGGAAACCGGAGCCTTGCGCGACACGATTCTCATGACGTCCGCGGGGGCCCTGGTGGTTGCCGACCGATCGAAAACCTTTGCGGAAGGGCTGCAGGTTGCAGCGGAAGCCATTGACAGCGGTCGAGCCGGGAACGTCCTCGATCAGCTTGTCGCCATCACCAACACGGAGCTGCACACGTGAGTGACGTACTGGAACAGATCTGCAGCGATAAGCGGCGACACATCGAGGAGCGCAAACAGCTTCTTTCCCTCGACGAGCTCGAGAAGATCATCGCCGCAAACGGCAAGACGCGCGGCTTCGAGCGCGCCCTGAAGGAGAAATCCGCGGAAAGCGGCTATGCCCTGATCTGCGAGATCAAGAAAGCCTCTCCTTCCAAAGGACTGATTCGCAAGGATTTCGATCCGTCTGAGCTGGCAGAAGCCTACACCAGAGGTGGTGCGACCTGCCTCTCCGTCCTGACAGACATCCCCTATTTCCAGGGGAATGATGATTTCCTGCGCATGGCTCGCACGGCCAGTTCACTGCCCGTATTGCGCAAGGATTTCATGCTCGAGCCCTATCAGATCCTGGAATCCCGGGCCCTGGGCGCGGACTGCATTCTGCTTATCCTGGCCGCGTTGACACAGAAACAGGCCGAGGAAATGGAGAAGTTGGCCATGGACCTTGGCATGGACGTTCTGCTTGAAGTTCATGATGAACTGGAGTTGGACCGGGCATTGAACCTGGGCTCACCGTTAATCGGGATCAACAACCGGGATCTCAAGACCCTGGAGGTGGATATTGCCACCACGGAGAAACTTGCCCCCAAGATCACCGAAGACCGCTTCCTGATTGCGGAGAGCGGTCTCTACGAGAGGGAAGACCTCCAGCGCCTGTCAAAGGCCGGCGCACGTGCTTTCCTGATCGGTGAATCCCTGATGCGCCAGGAGAATGTGGAAGACGCAGCCCGTGCCTTGCAGTCGGGAGGGGGTGCCAGCTGATGGGCCGGCTGACGCACTTCGACGAACAAGGCCAGGCTCGTATGGTCGACGTTTCCGAGAAGCAGGAAACCGAACGGGTAGCTATTGCGCAGGGCGAAATCCAGACCTCCGCAAAAACCGCTCGATTGATTGCCGAGGGTGAGATTGGCAAGGGGGACGTCCTCGCAGTCGCCCGTCTGGCCGGGATCATGGGGGCCAAGCGTACGGCAGACCTGATTCCTCTATGTCACCCTCTCTCGCTCAGTTCAGTCTCGGTAGATCTCACGCTCGACGAGCAGGCATGCATGGTCCGTATTGAAGCCACCTGTAAGCTCAAGGGGCGTACCGGCGTCGAGATGGAGGCCCTGACCGCAGTAAACGTCGCAGCCCTGACGGTCTATGACATGTGCAAGGCCGTGGATCGCGGAATGGTGATCGGCAATATACGCCTTGTGCACAAGTCAGGAGGCAAGTCTGGCACCTATGAGGTCAGGGAATGATTCCCGTCGAGGAGGCTCTGCAGAGGATTCTCGAAAAGATCTCCGCGCTGCCCGAGGAGCTCGTTTCCCTTGACCAGGCTCGAGGCAGGGTCCTGGCACGTCCCGTCACAGCCAGAGTCAGTCATCCTCCGAAAGCCGTTTCCGCCATGGACGGCTATGCCGTGCGTGCCGCTGATGTGGCAGGTGCTCCTGTCGAGCTGGAGGTGGCCGGACATATTGCCGCGGGCGAGACCTTCTCCGCAGAACTGGGACCGGGCCACGCCGTGCGCATCTTTACGGGAGCACAGCTTCCCAGAGGCGCGGATGCCATTGTCATTCAGGAGGATACGGAGGAAGCCGGAGAGGCGCGCGTCCTGGTCCGGAACCCCGTGCCCAAAGGCTATTACGTCCGTCCCGAGGGACTTGATTTCCAGGCGGGCGACATCGGCGTTTCCCCCGGCAAGCGCCTCAGTGTGAGGGATGTGGCATTGGCCGCAGCCATGAACGTTCCCTGGCTTCATGTTTACCGCAAACCGCGCGTGGCAGTCCTGGCCACCGGAGACGAGGTCGTCATGCCCGGCGACGCACCCGGTCCAGCCCAAATCGTCAGTTCCAACGGCCTTGCTCTTTGCAGTTTCATCGAAGCTTGTGGCGGCACGGCCCTCAATCTCGGAATTGCACCTGACAATGCCGAGGCTCTCAACAGCATGATCTCCGGAGCCAGGGGGGCTGATCTTCTGGTGACGACCGGTGGGGCTTCCGTTGGGGAACATGACCTGATCCGCAGCGGCCTCCATGATCTCAGAATGGATTTTTGGAAGATTGCAATGCGTCCGGGCAAACCCTTGCTGTTCGGTCAACTCGGTGAAGTCCCCATGCTGGGTTTACCCGGAAACCCCGTATCGACCCTGGTCTGCGCATTGGTTTTCCTCAGGCCCTGCCTGGACAGGATGCAGGGCCTTTCCGAGGGAAAGCAGAAAATGGAAACGGCAAGACTGGTGGAAGGTCTGTCCGAGAACGACCGCCGCCAGGACTACATGCGCGCACTTCTGGAGCATGATGCAGAGGGAGGACTTACGGTCCGCGCCGCGCCGCGGCAGGACAGTTCGATGCTCTCCACCCTTTCCCACAGCACGGCGCTTATCGTCCGTCCGCCGCATGACCCTGCCCGCCAGGCAGGAGATGCGGTTTCCATTCTGCGCTTGGATAACCAAGTTTATCCGATGTGATAATCACAACCGAACCAATACCCACGGGAGGCCTTCATGGAAATGACCGGTGAATATCGTATCGAAGCACCCCGCGATATCGTTTGGGAGGCTTTGAACGATCCAGAAATCCTCAGGAACTGTATTCCCGGCTGCGAGGAACTCGACAAGACCGACGAGCATTCCTTCGAAGCCAAGGTCAAGGCCAAGGTCGGGCCCGTAAATTCCCGCTTCACCGGGTCCGTTTCGCTTTCGAACATGAACCCGCCCGAGAGTTATACTATCAGCGGCGAAGGAAAAGGCGGTGCGGCCGGCTTTGCGAAGGGCAGTGCGGACGTACATCTCCAGGCCGAAAACGATCAGGTGACCGTCCTGACCTACAAGGCGAATGCGAAGGTCGGTGGCAAGCTTGCCCAGCTGGGCTCGCGCCTGATCGACGGAACAGCCCAGAAGATGGCCAGTGAATTCTTCTCGGAATTCGAGCGCCAAGTTTCAGAGAAATATGCCCTCTCCTCGTCTGCAGCTGCCGCTGACACGGCGGATGCAACCACTCCACCGGCTGAGGAGGCAACAGCGGCGAGCACATCGCAAACCTCGGACCAGGCGACAGAACCGCCGGTCGGCGAGAGTGCGGAGGCATCACCAGCCGCTGCAGCATCGCAATCCACCTCCTCGCAACAGGCAGCCCCCGGCCGGGGAGAGACCAGTTCGACGAAGCAAAGTGCCGGCGGATTGCCTCCGGCGGTATGGATCGGCGGAGCGGCCATAATCGTCGTGCTGCTGCTGATCCTCTTTGTCTGAACGCGATAGTTGACGGTACCCCACTTGACCGCCTGACAGAGGAAGCACAAACTCAACACCAGATGCTCTGGATGGAGGGCCAAACCGCAAGACATGCGGTACAATTAAGATAGGCGGAATAAGCCTTTACTGCAAAAAACAGCTGGAGAGACGCCGATGCTCACCGTTTCCATGACCGTCAACGGCAAGGAAGTCTCCAAATCCGTTGACCCGCGTACTCTGCTTGTCACTTTCCTGCGAGAACACCTCAACCTGACCGGAACGCATGTGGGATGCGACACCAGCCAGTGCGGGGCCTGCGTCGTGCATGTGAACGGGCAATCCGCAAAGGCCTGCACCATGTTGGCAGCCCAGGCCGAAGGCACCGAAGTCACGACCATCGAAGGCCTGGCCAAGAATGGTGACCTCCATCCCATGCAGGCAGCTTTCAAGGAACACCACGGCCTTCAGTGCGGCTACTGCACACCCGGTATGGTGATGAGTGCCCTTGACCTGCTGCAACACAATCCGGAACCAAGCGACGAGGAAGTCAGGCACTGGCTGGAAGGCAATATCTGTCGCTGCACGGGATACCAGAACATCGTGAAGGCCATTCAGTCGGCCGCACAGGAAATGAGGAGTTGAAGCCATGCCGGATACAGGAATTGGCGCCTCCGTCAAACGCAAGGAAGACTATCGTTTCCTGACGGGAAAGGGGCATTATACGGATGATCTGAACAGGCCCGGACAACTCTATGCCTGTTTCCTGCGCTCGCCACTTGCCCATGCCCAGGTGAAGTCTGTCAACGCCGACGAGGCACGCAAGCTCGACGGAGTTGTCGCAATATTCACGGGACAGGACATGGCCGACGACGGTGTCGGCTCTCTGCCCTGCGGCTGGGTGGTCACAGACCGTCACGGCGAACCTCACAAGGCGCCGCCCCACTATCCCCTGGTTCGCGACAAGGCACGCTATGTCGGCGACCAGGTGGCCATGGTGATTGCGGAGAGCCAGGCACGAGCCCGCGAGGCAGCAGATCTGATCGAGGTCGACTACGAAGAACTCGACCCGGTTATCGATATGTCCGAAGCCGAAAGGGCCACGCAGATCCATGAAGAGGCACCCGGCAACCTCTGCTTCGACTGGGAACTGGGCGACAAGTCTGCCACCGACGAGGCCTTCGCGAAGGCCGACACGGTGGCCAAGCTTGACCTGGTGAACAACCGCCTGGTGCCCAACGCCATGGAACCGCGTGCAGCCATCGGCGAGTATGATGCGGGCTCGGATAGCTATACGGTCTATTCCACCAGTCAGAACCCGCACCTCCTCCGTCTGATCCTGTGCGCCTTCGTGCTGAACCTGCCGGAGACCAAGGTACGTGTCGTGGCTCCCGACGTGGGCGGTGGATTCGGCTCCAAGATCTTTGCCTATGCCGAGGAGACAGCCTGCACCTGGGCCTCCCGCAAAGTCGGCCGTCCGGTGAAGTGGACCGCCGAGCGCGGCGAGAGTTTCCTGACGGATGCGCATGGCCGCGATCACATCACCCACGTGGAACTGGCTCTGGACAACAGCGGGAAGTTCCTGGGCTTGAAAGTCGATACCAAGGCCAACCTCGGGGCGTATCTCTCCAGCTTCTCGACCTGTGTGCCCACCTATCTCTATGGCACCTTGCTGGCTGGCCAGTACACCACGCCGGCGATCCACTGCAATGTGAAGGGCATGTTCACCAATACAGCGCCTGTGGATGCCTATCGCGGCGCCGGCCGTCCGGAAGCAACCTATGTGGTGGAACGCATCGTCGAAGTGGCCGCCCGGGAACTGGGCATGGATCCGGCCGAATTGCGCCGCAAGAACTTCATCCAGCCCGAGCAGTTCCCCTACCAGACACCCGTAGCCCTCAACTACGATACGGGGGACTATGAACCAGCCCTCGACAAGGCGCTGCAGATGATCGACTACAAGAACTTCTCTCAGCGCCGCACCGAGTCCGAGCGGAACGGCAAGCTGCGGGGAATCGGGTTCTCCGCCTATATAGAAGCCTGCGGACTTGCCCCCTCTGCCGTGGTCGGTTCGCTCGGCGCCGGGGTCGGGCTCTGGGAGTCCGCCCAGGTCCGCTTCAATGCGACCGGTACGGTTTCCGTGTTCACCGGGTCGCACAGTCACGGGCAGGGGCATGAAACCACCTTTTCGCAGCTGGCCGCCGACAGGCTTGGCATCCCTTACGAGAATGTGGAGATCGTCCACGGCGATACGGGACAAATCCCCATGGGCATGGGCACTTACGGCTCCCGCTCGCTTGCCGTCGGTGGGTCTGCCATCTCCAAGGCCTGCGACAAGGTTATCGAGAAAGGCCGCAAGATCGCGGCGCACCTCCTGGAGGCCAGTCCCGACGATGTCGAATTCAAGGACGGCAAGTTCACCGTGTCGGGGACGGACAAGTCCAAGACCATGGCGGAGATCGCCTTCACGGCCTATGTCCCGCACAACTACCCGGAGGGACTGGAACCCGGCCTCGACGAGACTGCCTTCTATGACCCCCTGAATTTCACCTATCCCGCGGGGGTTCATATCGCCGAGGTCGAAATCGACCCCGACACCGGCATCACGGAAATCAAGGACTGGGTCGCGGTCGACGATTTCGGGCGCGTGATGAATCCCATGATCGTCGAAGGCCAGGTGCATGGCGGCATTGCCCAAGGCGTCGGCCAGGCTCTCTACGAGAACTGTGTCTACGACAAGGAAAGCGGGCAGTTGGTCACCGGGTCCTACATGGATTACTGCATGCCACGTGCGGACAATTTCCCCAACTTCAGGGTGGATATGACGGTCAGCGAGTGCACGCACAATCCTCTCGGGGTCAAGGGCTGTGGAGAGGCCGGCGCCATTGCCGCCCCGGCCGCTCTCATGAACGCCGTCACCGATGCCCTGGGGCAGGAAATCGACATGCCGGCCAGCCCGGAAAAAGTCTGGCGAATAGCCCAGACCCGCATACAGCAGGCTGCTGAATAAGGGAGGCCAAAAGAATGTACGACTTCGAATACCATCGACCGAACTCCGTAGATGACGCGGTACGTGCCCGTGGCGGCAGTGAGGATGCCACCTTCCTGGCTGGGGGGATGACGCTGCTGCCGACCATGAAGCAGCGGCTGGCCAATCCCACAGATCTCGTGGATATTGGAGCCATTCGCGATCTCAGCGGCATAAGCGAAGAGAACGGTCGTATCGTTATCGGGGCCATGAGTACGCATGCCAGCGTCGCTGGCAACGATCTGGTCAAACAGAAGATTCCGGCGCTGGCCAATCTGGCCCGCGGCATCGGCGACCCTCAGGTCCGCAACCGTGGCACTCTGGGCGGATCCATTGCCAATGCCGATCCATCCGCGGATTATCCGGCGGCCGTGCTGGGGCTTGGGGCTACCGTCAAGACGGACAAGCGTGAAATCAAAGGCGATGATTTCTTCATCGACATGTTCGAAACGGCCCTGGAGGAAGGGGAACTGATTCTCTCGGTAGGGTTTCCTATTCCGACGAAGGCAGCCTACGCCAAGTTCCCGAACCCGGCCTCTCGTTATGCCATGGTCGGCGTTTTCGTGGCCGAGGTGAACGGCGAGATTCGCGTGGCCGTCACTGGCGCTGCACCCAGCGCCTTCCGTGTCCCCGACATGGAGGAAGCACTACGGAATAACTTTTCCGCCGAAGCCGTCAATAACGTGAAAGTGCCTGCTGACGGCCTCAATAGCGACTTGCATGGCTCGGCCGACTACCGGGCCCATCTCGTCACTGTCATGGCGCGGCGGGCCGTACAGCAGTTGGCCTGACACAACGGCTGCCCGATCGGAAAAGCTTTCAGGTATGCTTAAGTAAGGGCCGGGTCCCAGGACTCGGCCCTCTTTGCAGCAGCATGGGGCTCGCCAGGTGTCTCGAAGAAAGACAGCTCTCGTCTCGGTCCTCGCTGTCCTGCTCGTTCTGGTGATTGCTGGAGCAGCGACCTTGGCACTGCGCAAGCCGATCCTGCAGGCGGCAAGCACCTATTACCTGGAACAGGCCGGCATCGAAGCTGAGCTGACGATTTCGGAGGTTGGCTTCCGGGAAATCGTCCTGGAAGACCTTCGGTTAAGTAGCGAGACTTTCTCAAGGGCCGAGGCCCAGCAGGCTCGTATCCTCTATACGCCCTCAGAACTGCTTTCCGGAGTACTGCCCACTCTTGAGATTCGTGGCCTGAGGCTAGAGCAAGACCTCCCTACTACGAATACGAACGACAACACCGTGTCGGAACCTGAAGGTGCACTGGCACAGCCAGAGGCAGTCCAGTCCACGCCCGACCCGCAGAGCTTGCTGGGCGACTGGGAGCCATCGGATATCCACCTCCTAGACGCACGATACAGTCTGAAGGCTCAAGGCCGTACATATGCTGTGGAGTTCGAGGGACAGTTGCAGCGCATGGAAGCGGAACGACATAACCTCGAGCTCTCAGTACACTCCGCGGAAGGCAGTGCGGCCAAGATTTCCGGGAGAATGACGGTTTCCTTGTCCAGGCTCCTGCCTGTGTCAGGGAAAGGTTGGCTGGAAGCGCGGGCGCCGGAACTCGGGGCACAGGGACGGCTTGAGATTTCCGGTGAACGGACAGAACAATCTCCCCAATTGGAGACGCAAGGAACCTTACTGTTTCAGGGAGCCAAATGGGCCACTCACATCGCCGGACTGCCGGCCCAGGATGAAGACCTGGAAACGAGGCTGTCCTTTGACGGCAAGCTCGCTCTGCCCGCTCCTGAGGAATACTCACAAACACCCCTGCAGTTTGCCACCCTTCTCTCGCAAAGCCGGGCTAGCGGACATCTTGCACTGGAGGTGTCGCGTCTGGCTCTTCCACGGCAGGCAGACAAGGTCGCCGCGCGGGCACAGGGACATTTCACATTCGAGGCGAACACTCTTGCTTTCGTACTGGAAGACACAGCACAGATCGAATACGACCCCACCGAAGCAAGTGGATCGAGTGAGAACATCGAGAACGGAGACGAGACCGCGCGCCTGCTCTCGGACACCTACACCGTTAAGTTCTTGCAGGCGGAAGCGGAGACGCCCTTTCTCCGCATTCGGGACATCACGACAGCCCCTATCGTGAACCTGTCCTCGGATATCCGGCTGACGGGGACACGCAGCATCGAGGTTTCCGCCGGCCTGAAGGTCCGCTACGAACAGGAGGGGGCTCGCTTCACGGCACAAGGAAGTGAGGTCCGGGTCAGGAACCTGCCGTTTGCATCCCTGGGTCCTCATGAAATCTCGGGATCCTTCGAACTCTCCGGATCCCCGGAATCCTACGAGGGCCATTCTGCAATTCGGATCGATCTCGAAGAGCTCGACAGCGCACTGGTCTCCGCCGGCCGCACGGAAGGCCAGATAGCCCTCGATTTCAAGGGTAAGGGGATCCGTTCTCTTGAGATCAACCTGAAAGAGACAGGGCGCTTCTCGACACAGGACCTTTCCCTGCCCGCCGATCTTGGCATACCCCGAGCCGAGCTCGAACTGCAGGACTCCGTGCTCAGTTATCGGAACACTTCGGAAAGTGCCCCCAGCTTTACAGTCAACGGAAAGGTCAGGGCTCAACCATTTGATTTTCGACAACTCCGCACAGGAGACACACCCTTTACCGGCGAGGTCGGCGCCCTATCCCTGGACTTCCAGGCCAATCCAGCGCCCGAAACCGAGGCGATCCCTCTTTTAACCGCGTCAGGCACGCTCGAGAGCGTGAAACTGGACGAGCCCGGCTTGCGCCTGGAGAACCTGTCCCTAAGGGCGAACTATCCGCAGAGCGATGACGACCCGCCTCTCATCCAACTGGATCACGGCTTGCTCAGCAGCACCGCAGACCCAGCCCTGTTTACAGAGCTCGATCTGACAGGGCGCCTCGACAGGATTGATGAGACACTGACCTTTACCCTGACCGGGCAAAGCCCAGCCAACGGCACTAAAGTGTCCGCCAAAGGTAGGCACAGCCTGGAAAGCGGAAACGGAACGGCTACAATCGCCCTGCCCTCGCAACGGTTCGTCAGTGGAGGCTTGCAACCCGAAGGCCTGTTTCCGCTTCTCAATATGTTAAAGAACGTTGAAGGCGATGCCGCCATCAACGTGGATATCACCTGGAACGACTACGGACTGGGGACCCGCGGCCAACTCTATCTCACCGAGATCGACTTTGGCCTCGACGATATCAGTATCGAGGGTCTGAGCACTTCCCTCGCCCTGGACAACCTGATCCCCTTGCGTACCGAGCAGGCTCAATCCTTCTCCATACACTCCATCGCGCTGGGTGGACTCGAATTTGACAATGTCTCGGGACTGCTTGCTCTTTCTGAGAGCACGTCCGCCCTGCCTGTATTTGACCTCGTTTCTGCACAGGCGGATTTTGCCGATGGTCATCTGCAGATCGAGAATGGGCGATTTGACCTGACGGACAAGCGGCACAGCCTTCTCCTCAAAGCAAGGGATCTCAGTATCGAGCAACTTGTCAATCTGCTGGAAATTGAGAACCTCGAGGCGGAGGGCCGCTTTACAGGAGAAATCCCTGTCACTGTGAGTGGAAGTGGGTTCGAGATACCCGAAGGCTATCTTGAAGCCTCACGTAAAGGACGTATCGCCTTCAAATCGGAAGAGGTGCGTTCGGCCCTGGCCTCGGGTGGCGAGGCTGTCATGCTGATGCTGGATGCTTTAGAGAACTTCCACTACGACAACCTGCGTGTCGAGGTCCAAAAGCCACAAGAAGGGGAAAGCCGGCTCAACATTGATCTGGAAGGACGGAATCCGGACGTCCTTGACGGTCACCCTTTCGATCTGAACATCAATATGAGCGGCAATCTTGGGCCGATTCTCCAGGCCATCGCCGAGGGTCAGCGACTGTCCCAGGATGTCCTCGATGAAATGCTTGAACTTGTACGATGACCATGATGGCACCACAATCGAGGGACAATCTGCTCGGATTGTATAATCTTTATCGCAAGAAGGCTTCAAAGTGACCAGACCACAGAAAGAGTTTTCGAAAGTCATTGCGGCTGCCCTTGCACTCGGACTGCTCGCCGCTTGTCAGCCGACAGTCGCCGTTCAGGCACCCAAGGACCCCATCACTATAAACCTGAATGTAAAGCTTGACGCAGATGTTCGAGTGCGCCTTGAAGAACAGGCGGAAGAGGATATCGAATCCAGATCCGAAATCTTCTAGGAAGGTTTCATGACGGCATCTACAGGGACGAGGACATGACAATTCGCAAAACATTCTTGGTCGCATTACTTTTTGCCCTGCTGGGCAGCGCCGTTCTGGGTGCGACGGCTTGGGCCCAGTCAGCCGAAGAGCTCCGCAGGAGCGGAGATGCCGGAGAGCGCTGGGATGGCCTGATGGAGGCGCGTACGCCATCTGCGGAAAGCGCCGTGGACAAGATCAACCAGGAACGGCTCGAGGTCTATCGTGATCGTGCCGAACAGCAGGATGCCCCTGTTCAATCAGTTGGAAAGATCTATTTCGAAAAGATTTTGGACAAGGTTCCCAGCGGAACCTGGATCAAGAAACCGAACGGAGAATGGATACAGAAGCAGTGAACGATAGTGCACCGACTCCCCTCGCTCTGCCAGACAGCGTCGACGCCACTCTGGCGTTGCTCGAGAGCGGCAACTATGTTGCCGGGCGCAATCTGGCCACCATGGTCTATCTAGCCCTCAGGCTGAAGCGTCCTTTGTTCCTGGAAGGTGAAGCAGGCGTCGGCAAAACGGAACTGGCCAAGGTTCTGGCCACGACACTCGGACGCAGACTGATTCGCCTGCAGTGCTATGAAGGACTCGACCTGGCAAGTTCGGCCTACGAATGGAACTATCCGCGGCAGATGATTGAGATTCGCCTGGCAGAGGCCACGGGAAGAACCGAGGACCGTGCCTCACTGGTGGCGGACATTTTCTCCGAGGACTTCCTGATCGAACGGCCACTCCTCCAGGCTCTGAAACCGGCTGCGGAAGGCCCGCCGGTTCTGCTGATCGACGAGCTGGATCGTACGGATGAACCTTTCGAGGCCTTCCTGCTGGAGTTGCTTTCTGATTTCCAGATCTCGATTCCGGAGATCGGCAATATCAGTGCCTCCGAGCCGCCCATCGTGATCCTGACCTCCAATCGCACCCGGGAAATCCACGACGCCCTGAAGCGTCGCTGCCTCTATCACTGGGTTGACTATCCGGACATGGAGCGGGAGCAGAAAATCCTGTCTTCGAGAGCCCCCGATGTGCCCGCCAATCTCAGCCGTGAAGTTGTTTCCTTCGTTCACGCCCTACGCGATACCGATCTTTTCAAGTCCCCCGGCATCGCGGAGACCATAGATTGGGCGGAAGCTCTCATCCAACTGGACAAGATCAGTCTCGACAGTGTGGCTGTGGATGACACCCTGGGGGTCCTGCTGAAGTATCAGGATGATATCGCCAAGATTGAGGGCAGTGAGGCTGCCCGCCTGTTGCAGCAGATAAAGCAGGATGCCCTTGCAGGGTCATAAACCGCAACCATGCAACAAAGTGATCCTTTTGCCGGCGCTGTAGAGAGACTTCGTTTGGAGCGCTCACAGGAAGGCCAAGGCCCGGATGAAGGGCGATTGGGGGAGAACATCCTGCGGTTTATGCGTGTTCTGCGCTCGGCCGGCCTCCCAGTCGGCACCTCTACTGTGCTGCAGGCATTCGAAGCTGTCGAGGCGGTCGGTCTGCAACGGCGCGAGGACTTCTACTGGGCGCTGCATGGCGTCTGCATAACCCGGCGCGATCAGCAGGAAATCTTCGATCAGGCATTTGAGGTCTTCTGGCGCAACCCTCGTCTGCTGGACCGGATGCGTGCCCTCTTCCTGCCGAGCATGCTGGAGGAAGCCTCCGACAACTCCGCCCAACAGGCCCTGAACCGCCGTGTAGCGGAAGCCTTGCAGTTCGACCAGGACAGCCAGGAAGAGCAGCAATCGCAGAAGGAGGAATACGAACTCGACGCGGCCCTGACCTGGTCGGAGAACGACAGCCTGAAGCACCGGGACTTCGAGCAGATGTCTCAGCAGGAAATGGAGGAAGCAAAGGCGCGCATTGCACGCATGCGTCTGCCCTTCGAAAAGGTCCGTACTCGCCGTTTCAAGACCTCTCCCGTCCCGGGACGGATCGACCTGCGCCACAGCCTGCGCCAATCCTTGCGCAGCGGCAGTGAGACCATCCGCTTCAGCTGGCGGAAACAACGTCACCGGATACCACCGCTGGTCATTCTCTGCGATATCTCCGGTTCCATGAGCCGGTATTCGCGTATCCTTCTCCACTTCATGCACACCACGACCGGAGAGCGGGAAAGGGTCCACTCCTTTCTCTTCGGCACGCGCCTGACAAATGTGACTCGAGCCTTGAAGGAGAAAGACGTCGACCTGGCGCTGGAATCAATCGGCAGCACAGCGCAGGACTGGGACGGCGGCACGCGCATCGGCAGCTGTCTTGCACATTTCAACTACCACTGGTCGCGTCGCGTCCTGGCCCAAGGTGCCACAGTGCTGCTGATCACTGACGGGCTGGACCGGGAAGACAATCGTATCCTGCAGAAGGAAGCGGAAAGGCTTCACAAATCCTGTCGACGCCTGATGTGGCTCAATCCGCTTTTGCGGTACGAGGACTATCAACCCCGTACCGGTGGGGCCAAGGCCCTGTTGCCGCATGTTGACGATTTCCTGCCTGTGCACAATCTCGAAAGCTTGGGGCAACTGGCTGATGCCTTGCAGAATGGCAGCATCAGGCGTGCTGCACCGGCGGATACTTGGAAGGAGAGCCTGGAAAGATGACGGACCCACTCTTTGCGGCCAGCGAGGAAATTCTTGGCCTTGCCGAGAACTGGCTCGAGCAGGGCAGAAATGCCGCGTTGGCCACTGTTGTCGGAACCTGGGGATCCTCCCCTCGACCGGTTGGCAGCCATTTGCTGGTGGACGAGACGGGCGACATGATGGGCTCCGTTTCAGGAGGCTGCATCGAAGGAGCCGTCGTCGAGGAAGCCAGGCAGGCGATGCAGGACGGCAAGCCGCGCCTGCTTGAATTCGGTGTCAGCAACGAAGACGCTTGGGAGGTCGGCCTGGCCTGTGGCGGAACAGTCCGCGTCTATGTGGAAAAGCTGGTGGCGGATCAATGAAGGCTTCGCTGCTGAAAAGCCTGCGCGGTGCGATCAGCACAAAGACACCCGCCTGCGTCGTCACTCACCTCGAAACTGGTGAACAGAACCTGCTGACTCACCAGGGGCAGATCGAGGGCGATCTTGTTCTTACCGAAGGTCTCCAGCAAGAGGCTCAACAGGCTTTGGCCCGCGGCCGTAGCGGCCTGTTGAGTGATGAGAACTATTTCGCCGAATGCCTATTGCCGCCGGCCCGGTTGATGGTGGTTGGGGCTGTTCACATCGCGCAGAAACTCTGCCCTATGGCGGATCTGATGGGTTACGAAGTAACGCTGATCGACCCCAGACGGGCCTGGAGCACCTCAGCGCGCTTCCCCGGCCTGACGATACTCCAGTCCTGGCCCGACGAAGCGTTGGAGCAGCTTGCACCGGACAGCCGAAGTGCCATAGTCACCCTGACCCATGACCCCAAACTGGACGATCCTGCCCTGGAGGTCGCCTTGAAGAGCCCGGCATTCTATATTGGCGCCTTGGGATCCACGCGCACCCACGACAAGCGGCTGCAGCGCCTGCGAGAACTTGGGCTTGATGAGGAAACCCTGAAACGCATCCACGGTCCGGTCGGATTGTCGATCGGGGCACGTGCACCCTCCGAGATTTCCGTTTCCATACTGGCGGAACTGACAGCCGCCTTGCATGGTGCGGAAATACAGAGGAAAGTTCCGAAGGACGCATGAAATGCAATTCTCGCGCGTTTCCGTGGACCAGGCAGAAGGGGCCCTGCTGGCGCATTCCCTGAAGCGGGGATCCGTAAACTTCAAGAAGGGGCGGCATCTTTCTGCCGATGATATAGAGCTTCTGCGCACCGCACGAATCGAAGAGATAACGGTTGCGCGGCTCGAGAACGACGATATCCATGAGGATGAGGCCGCAGAGAAGCTCGCGCAGGCCATTGCCGGGGCTGGCACCGACTTGACCACGGCAGTGACTGGTCGTTGTAACATCACCGCTACGATCCACGGTTTGCTGGTTATCGATTCCGATAGCATCAACGCGATCAACAACGTGGATGAAGCACTCACGGTCGCGACCCTTCCAGCCTGGGAACTTGTCGAACCTCAACAGATGCTGGCGACCATCAAGGTCATACCCTATGCGGCGCCCGCGACGGCACTCCAGTCCTGCCAATCCATCTGCTCGGCTGCCGACCAGGCGCCGGTGCGCGTGGTCCCCTTCCAGAGAAAGAAGGTAGGCCTGATCCAGACCAGCGTAGCAGGGATGAAGGAAAGCCTGCTGGACAAGACACAGTCCGCCATCAACCAGCGTCTCAAGCAATTGGGCAGCCCCAACGTGCGGGAAATCCGCTGTGCTCACGATGAGAACGAGGTGGCTGACGCTGTTTCCCGCCTGGCAGCCGAAGATCTGGACATGATCCTGATCTCAGGGGCCTCCGCCATCATCGATCGCAAGGACGTGGTCCCTTCCGCGGTCGTAAGGGGCGGTGGCCGGATCGATCATTTCGGCATGCCGGTCGATCCCGGGAATCTCCTGCTACTCGCCAGCCTGGATGACAAGTCGGTCGTTGGCTTGCCGGGCTGCGCGAGGTCGCCGAAACTGAACGGATTTGACTGGGTGCTGCGGCGCCTCTGTGCCGATCTGCCCGTTCGACGCGAGGATGTCACGGCCATGGGCATTGGCGGGCTTCTCAAGGAAATTCCGTCGCGTCCCCTGCCCCGCAATCAGGCCGTCAATCGAGATGAGACTGCCCACCTGCCAAAGGTCATCGCGCTTGTTCTTGCCGCGGGACAGTCACGCCGCATGGGCAGCAGCAATAAACTTCTTGAGGAAATCGAGGGGCAGACCCTACTTCAGAGATGTGTCGAGACGGCGCTGAATTCGCAAGCCTCGGAGTGTCTTGTTGTAACCGGCCATGAAGCCAAGAATGTCCGCGGCAGCCTCGAGGGGAAGGCGGTTCGTTTCGTTCACAACGAGAGGTACGCCGAAGGGTTGAGCACGTCTCTGCGTGCAGGACTTTCGGCGCTGGAAGAGGGCACTGACGCCGTGATTGTCCTTCTGGGCGACATGCCCGAAGTCGGAAGTGATGTCCTCGACCGCCTGATCGCCACTTACAATCCCGTCGAGGGCCGCGAGATCTGCGTGCCAACCTGGGAGGGCAAGCGCGGAAACCCCGTCTTGATCGGCAAGGAGTTCTTCGCGGAAATCATGGAGATTTCAGGCGACATCGGTGCCCGCCGTTTGCTGGGAGATTACCCTGATCTCGTCGCAGAAGTACCCATGAAGGATGCAGCCGTCCTCACGGACATCGACGCCCCGCAGGACCTGAAAGCCCTTCGCGACGGCGAACTCTGAGAAAACCACGGAAGTCACCCATGAAAAAACCGGCGCCTGAAAAGGCGCCGGTTTCTTCTTGACCAGGAAGGCTTACGCCTTACTGGAAGACAATCTCAACACGACGGTTGAGCTGCTCGCGAACATCAGGTCCGGTCGGGACGGCCGGTTCGGAGAAGCCGCGGCCGGCGACGGAGATCTCGTCGGACGGAACGCCGCGATCGACAAGCCAATCACGGACCGACTCGGCGCGACGCAGGGACAGCGCCATGTTGTACTCGGCTGTACCGACGGTGTCGGTGTGACCCGTCAGAGCATAACCGTCGACATCCTCCATTTCGGCTGTCTCAAGCACGTCGACCAGAGTCTCGGCCGCATCCGGACGAATGTTGGACCGGTCGAAGTCGAAGTAGACCACGAAGGATTCAGGTGCTTCAGGCTCCGGCTCAGGCTCTTCCGCCATCTGTGGTTCGCAGGGATAGGAAGAATCCTGAATCACGGCCTTGCCGCTGGAAGAGCGAATCACGTTCTCCGGTTGGATATTTGTGACGACGTTGCACCAGCCATGCTCGCGGTCATCGACCTGAGCGGAGAGGGCCGGGTTCGCCGCAAAGCCCACTGTAAGGGCGACGGCAGCTGCTGTAGCGAAGCAGGTGTTTCGAAGTAAAGTCATCTTTGGAGGTCCCCCTGGTTGGGTTGATAAACTCGTTTGCTCAGGGTTGCGAGGAACCCCATGCGGACGGATCATACCGAAAATCATGGAGCAACATAACTTCTCATGTCCACTAATGGAAGTTCCATTATTCAAACCACCTGTAGAGTATAGCCATGTGCGACTTTAAAACCACAGGGGCCTGTAACTTCTTTGCACGCTTTAGCACATTCCAGGATCCGGATCACCCAATTCCTCTTGCCTTGAGAGGAGTTAGCAACACATGGGCTCTCCCTCCGAAGCCACGCCAGAGCGTTTCTCAAACCGCTGATGGCGCCCCTGTTATCTTCAGGTAACACTTCACTCCTGCCATGCAACGTGCAGTATGACCTTCATATTTGATTTGTTTCCAAATATTTAGGTGGGCTCTCGTGTATTGTCTAGGTTTCGAAAGGAATTTTCTTAACGCAGCCGACAAATGTCCACCTAAAGACAGTGACATGACGTAACTATAGTTAAGAAACGTTAACCGAGGTTGGCCGGCAAGCAGGGTGCGTATCTTGCTCGCGAGAACAGCGTACTGGAGGAAATTGGCGTCCCCAACGGGACTCGAACCCGTGTCTTCAGCGTGAAAGGCTGATGTCCTAGACCGCTAGACGATGGGGACGCTGTAGACGCGTGGTGAGATAACGATCCATGCCGACAAAAGCAACCCCAGAAACAACAGTTCGGCATTTTTCTAGAGGAACTCCTTTCGCTCCAGGCCGTCTTCAAAGCTTCAATTGCCTTGCGAAAGCTGTATACCTTGCCCCCGCTGCTGCCGATGCGAGAGTGGAGCACCTTCCAATTCGCGCAACAGCTTGCGGCGAATGGCGCGTGCGAAATCCTCGTAGTCCGTGGCCGTGATCAGAAACGCCCCCGTGCCATTGATTACCTGCTCACGATAATAGCGATCGAGGGTGTCGTCTTCATTCAGGATGGCCAGGCCATTGATCGTTACATCCTGGGTGAGCAGCGCTTCACGTTCCGGCGCCAAGGGCTTCCCCTGGTTCGCGCGGCCGTCGCCGGATATGTCGATCACCTGCCTTTGCCCCGTATACGGGCTTGCCCGAAGCATGGCTCCGGCATAGTCAAGCATACTGCCGAGCGCGGTGCTGCCGCGCTCCACATATCGCGGAGTCTGGTCCAACGAATCGGCAAAGGAGTTCGCGCCGTCTGCACCGAAGAGCAAGCTCCAGTCCTGGGCAATGACCTGGCTATCGGCCCCCGACCAGTGAATCATGGCAACAGCGACGCCACGATCCCCGGCTCCGCGAATGGCGGCCTGGACATCGGGATCGCGGAACGCTTGGGCAAATCCGCGCATCTGCAGATCGAACTCCGCATCACTGACGCTGGAGGAGGAGTCCACTGCCAACAGAAGCTGCAGGTCGACATTCTCTGCCGCCAGCGTCATTGTCGGCCTGGCTATCATCAGGAAGCAGATGAACAGCGGCAAGCAGACGAGTTGTCGTAAAAACCTAACCCGGGACATGAAGGTCCAGTGCAGGTTGTGATATGCGACGTTCACGTCGAAGCCTTGGCAGCATCCTCGATATGGAACTGCAAGGCTTCCGCGCCAGCCCAGCTGTCAGGCCTCAGCTTGCCTGCCAAGTGGATGGGAAGATCCTTGCTCGCCTGCAGCATATCACCCAGAGGGCGCCCCACAGACCGAAACGCGATCCCCTTCAACCTGTCCCCTGCTTCCGTCCTGGCAAAAACCCGGAGGTGATCACTGCCGACTACATCAGCCCGCAGGATCTGGACATTGGGAATGGCGAATCGGGGTTCGGGATTGCCGGTTCCATAAGGGGCGAGTTGCTCGAGTGATTGATAGAATTCGTAATGGGATGCCCGATACTGGAGTGTCCCATCCAATTTGAGTGTCGGCTGGTACGAGATGTCGAAGAGAACGTGCCCGATTCGATCGGACATGAACGCGTGCAACTCATCCAGGCGATCCCGATCAACGGTCAGTCCGGCCGCCATGGCATGCCCTCCACCATTGATCAGCAGCCCCTGCTGCCTGGCCGCAAGCACGAGCGCCCCCAGGTCCACTCCACGCACGGAGCGCCCGGAGCCTTTTCCAACCCCCTCCTCGTCAAATGAAATGACAAGGGCAGGCCGATCAAAGCGCTCCTTGAGACGACTCGCCACAATGCCGATCACGCCGGGGTGCCAATCCTGCCCTACAGCCAAGACTAGATCGCCGGGACTGCCCTGCGCCTCGATCTGCAGAATGGCCTCTTCAAGCACTTGCGCTTCGATGTCCCGGCGTTCGCTATTGTAGCCATCCAGGCGCTGTGCCAAAGACCAGGCCCGCGAGGCATCCTTGGAGGTCAAAAGCTCCGCCCCCAAGGAGGATTCGCCGACTCGTCCGCCGGCATTGACTCGCGGACCCAGGATGAACCCCAGATGATGCGCGTTGGGCATGTCATCCACTCGGGCGACATCGGAGAGGGCCTGCAGGCCGATATTGCGTCGCTGGGCAAGCACCTTGAGTCCCTGCGTCACGAAGGCGCGGTTGAGACCGGTCAGGGGAACCACATCACAGACGGTCCCAAGTGCCACCAGATCCAGGAGGCGGATCAGGTCCGGCTCCTGCACCCCCTGCTCCCGATACCATCCGTCGGCGCGCAGGGCCCGGTTCAACGCCACAAGCAACAGGAAGGTCACCCCCACAGCAGCCAGGTGCCCAAGTCCGCTGGAATCATCCAGACGGTTCGGATTCACCACCGCCACTGCCGATGGCAATTTCGTTTCCGCAACGTGATGGTCCACCACGATCACGTCCAATCCCTGCTGTGCCGCGAATTCCAACGGTTCATAGGCGGTAATGCCGCAATCGACGGTCACGACCAGACTCGCACCCTTCTGCGCCAGTGTCAGAAAGGCCTCGCTGTTCGGACCATATCCTTCGCGGATCCTGTCTGGAATATAAACCTCGAGCGGACGTCCTATGGCCTCGAGGAACAGCTTCAGAAGAGAGCTTGAAGTTGCACCGTCGACATCGTAGTCCCCGAAGACAGCGATTTTCTCCTCGCGCTGGATCGCCCGTTTCAAACGTTCAACCGCCCTATCCATGTCCCGCAAGCAAAGCGGATCGGGAATCATCTCGCGGAGAGTGGGTGCCAGGAATTGTTCAGCCTGTTCGAAATCAATGCCGCGCGAGGCCAGGATTCGTCCAACAGCATCGGGGACACCCAATCTCTGGCTTAATGCCAGGGACAGCCGTTCATCGCATTCGCGCAACAGCCAGCGTTTTCCGGTACAGGACTGTTGGACCCCCAGAAAGCACTGTGTTTGCGGCGCCTGCAATTCCACCTCGCTGCCTCAAAGTCCGGCCATGGTTTCGTACCAGGTCTTGCGGGTAAAATTGTGACGGGTTTCGACAAAGCGTATTGTTCCGCTCTTGGAGCGCATGACCAGGGAATGGGTGATCGCTCCCCCTGGCTGGCGTCGCACTCCACGCAGCATCGAGCCGTCGGTAACGCCCGTGGCCGCGAACATGACTTCTCCGCCCGCCAGGTCATCCAGGTTGTACTTGCGATCCATGTCGGTGATCCCCCAGCGCTTGGCGCGGGCCCGCTCGTCATCATTGCGAAAGGTCAGCCGGCCCTGGAACTGGCCACCAATGCAACGCAGCGCCGCGGCAGCCAGCACGCCCTCCGGAGCACCACCGCTGCCCATGTACATGTCCACACCGCTTTCCGCCTGGCTGGTCGCGATCACACCGGAGACGTCGCCGTCCCCGATCAGCATGATGCGTGCTCCTGCTTCGCGAACCTTGGCGATCAGCTCTGCGTGACGCGGACGATCGAGAATGCACACCACGAGATCATCCACATCCATCTTCTTTGCCTGGGCCAGCGCCTTCAGGTTCTCCGCCGGCGTCGCGTCGAGGTCGATCAGGTCTTCGGGCAGGTCGCCGCCGATGGCGATCTTGTCCATGTAGACGTCCGGTGCATTGAGGAAGCCGCCTTCCTCCGCCATCGCCACCACAGTCAGGGCATTTGGCCCGCCCTTGGCCGTAATCGTAGTGCCCTCCAGGGGATCGAGCGCGATGTCCACCCGGGGTCCTCCCGACCCCACCTTCTCTCCGATATACAGCATCGGGGCCTCATCGCGTTCGCCCTCCCCGATCACCACCGTTCCATCGATGGTCATCGAATTCAGGCCCGCCCGCATGGCATTGACCGCCTGGGTGTCTGCAGCCTTCTCGTCGCCCCGCCCCATGAGCTTCGAGGCAGCCAGCGCCGCCAGCTCCGTTACGCGCACAACCTCCAGAGCCAGGTTGCGATCCATTACACTCTTACTGTCCGTCGCGGCCATTTCCCGGTTCCCTATAATCTTGTCCTCGAGTGGTTGTCCTCAGCTACTCTCTATGCGGATGAAACGTGGCTCCTGAAGGCAACTGTCCAGTTCCTCGATCCTGTTGAGGGCGCGCAACACCTGTGCTTCTCCGGTCTCGTGCGTGACGATCACGAGAGGGACCGCTTCTCCCGGCGCCCGGCCCCGCTGAAGAAGGGCCTCGACGGAAATCTCCTCGTCGCGCAGCGCCGTGGCAATATCCGCAATGACACCAGGCCGGTCGACCACCAGCAAGCGCAGGAAATAGGCACCAAAGTGCGCATCGCTCTCCAATGGCACCGCCCGCTCCAGCTTGTCCGCCGGCACGGCAAAGGGGGGCAATTTCAAGCCGCGCGCGATGTCGATGAGATCGGCTACGACCGCAGACGCCGTTGGACCTTCTCCCGCCCCGGCCCCTTCGATCATGATGGGACCGGAAAAATCACCCTCCGCCAGCACCGCATTGAAAACCCCATCAACCTGCGACAGAGGGTTATCCAGTGGCACCATGCACGGATGAACGCGCTGCTCGATCTGGCCGTTCTTGCGGCGCGCCATGCCGAGCAGCTTGATGCGGTACCCCAGTTCCTCGGCATAGGCGATATCCATTGAGGAAATGCTGCGGATGCCCTCCATCTGTATGGAGTCGAAATCGACCTCTGTTCCGAAGGCCAATGCCGTCAGCAAGGCCAGCTTGTGCGCGGCATCGATCCCGTCCACATCGAAGCTCGGATCCGCTTCCGCGTAGCCGAGTTTCTGGGCTTCCGCCAGAACCTCGCCGAATTCGCGCCCCGTATCCCGCATCGTGCTGAGGATATAGTTGCAGGTGCCGTTCAGGATGCCGTGAATTCGCACGAACTGGTTCGCGGCCAAGCCTTCCCGCAAGACCTTGATAGCCGGAATACCGCCAGCCACGGCAGCTTCGTAGGCCAATGCAGCCTGATTTGATTCCGCCAGCCGTGCCAATTCGGTTCCATGGTGTGCCATCATCGCCTTGTTGGCCGTTACCACCGACTTGCCCTGCTCCAGGGCTGTACGCACGATATCAAGCGCAATCCCGTCCGAGCCACCGACCAGTTCAACGATGATATCCAGATCCTCCTCCGCAGCCATCGCGAGGGGATCGTCATACCAGCGCACGCCTTCCAGGCTCAGACCGCGATCCTTGCGGCGATCTCGTGCAGAAACGGCGGACACAACCAAAGGCCTGCCCGTCCGCTCCGCCAGAACCGTTCCGTTTTCTTCGATAAGTCTTACCACCCCGCTCCCGACGGTGCCCAGACCTGCAATTCCAAGCTTGAGTGATGCTGTCACAATACCAACTTCCAAAAGTTCTGTTCGTCATTAACTGTTCTGATGCGCGCAACGCCACCGGAGAGGTTTCCGACCTCGCGAAACCTTCAGCTCCGGCAGCCCATATCTGACCGCCTCGCGTTGCTGTCCTTGTGTCAGTACAGAAGGAAAATCTCCACCCTTCTGTTGCCCGCCTCACCGGTTGGCATGAATTCGGCATAAACACGCTCATCAATTCCACGCGCTTCCACCTCGATGGCAGAAGACCGGAGTCCCGCCTGCCGCAGGGCTTGAGCCACCGACTCGGCCCGCTTGCGCGACATTGCCTGGTTGACCCGCTGGAAATCTTCTACATCCATGGTCGGCGTATGGGCTGAAGCATGTCCCACAACCCGGACCCGTGCACCCTCCTGATCCGCCGCCTGCGCGATCTGCGAGATGATAGTGTGGTCCCGACTGTCCAGAGCCTGGGATCCATGCCGGAAATAGATCACTCCGGCCAATTCGGTTGTCTCCGCCCCCTGCATCACCTCCTGAGTCCGCGCGCTGCCAGTCACCACATCCTCGTTCACCGTGATCTGGGCCAGTTGGACGCCTGTGAACTCCGGCTCACTGGAAGCGAGCCGTCCTGCCAGGTCGTTCCCTGTCTTGCGATCGAGATAGGAGGTGTTGTCAGAGTCGACGTCATGCTCGCCAGGCTGATCTGACGACGGAGTTTCTTGCGGCTGCTCAATTCTCGAGCGCTCGTGATCCTCCTGCAAGCTGCGGCGAAGTCTCTCGCGCTCTTGTTCGGGCGTGGGACTGGGACGTTCCATGGGGACGGTTGAAAGATTCGGAATAGTACCGCCTTCCAGTTCCTCCTCATCCACCTGGACCCGCTCCGGCATGGGCTCTTCCTCGAAAAACTCGCTGTAGGTCTGCTCAACGCTGCTACAGGCCGCAAGCAGAGGAAGAACCACGGCCACGGCCGTCATCGTCAAACAGGAGGCAGGCCACCGCGCTCGTTTGCTTGTCGGAATGCCCTGCGTTACGGAATCTGCGCTGTCTCGACGCATATCAACTCCTGTTTTCATCTGGGCGCCTGCAACAATATGAGAATTTGTTACCCTGACGCGTAAGCAAGAGCAAGGTAAGTCGGAAATCCGCACTGGCCATTGCCTTTCCTCATACACACTTAAGGCATCAGTAATCTGCCAATCGATCAAGGAGGCCACAGCATGACCGACCAGAATGAAGGCGAGGTCAAGGTTCCCGATCCGGTACAAATGTCCAGGAACATGGCCGATATTGCGGAACGCAGTAGCAAGATCGTCAATGACTTCCTGCAGCGTCAGGCCCAGCAAGCCCCCAATACCCAGGTCGACCCCTTCAATATCGGCCAGGCCTTTTTCGACATGACGTCGCGGATGATGTCGAACCCGGCCAAGATTGCTGAAGCCCAGATGGAACTTTGGCAGCAGTATCTTCAGCTGTGGCAGTCCACGGCTCAGCGGATGATGGGCGATGAAAGCGATCCCGTGGTCACGCCCGAGCGCGGTGACCGGCGCTTCAAGGATCCGTCCTGGGAGGAGAACCAGCTGTTTGACTTCATCAAGCAGTCCTATCTTCTGACGGCACGCTGGATCCAGGAACAGGTGCACGAAGTCGAGGGCATGGACGACAAGACGGCCCAGAAGGTCGATTTCTATACGCGCCAGTTTGTCGACGCCCTCGCGCCCAGCAACTTCGTAATGACCAATCCGGAGGTTCTGCGAACCACCCTGGAAAGCGGCGGTGAGAACCTGGTCAACGGGTTACAGAACCTGTTGGACGACCTGGAACGCGGAAAAGGCCAGCTCGCCATCAGCATGACCGACCGCGAGGCCTTCGAGGTCGGAGGCAACATTGCCATCACGCCGGGCAAGGTCATCTATCAGAATGAACTGATGCAGCTGATCCAGTACGAGCCGGCGACGGAGAATGTTCACAAGGCGCCACTGCTCATTATCCCGCCGTGGATCAACAAGTACTACATACTCGATCTTCGCGAGAAGAATTCCTTCGTGAAGTGGGCCGTCGAACAGGGCCTCACCGTCTTTGTCATTTCCTGGGTCAATCCAGACGAGAAACTCGCGGCAAAGACTTTCGAGGATTACATGACCCAAGGTTTCTTCGAAGCCTTTGACGCCATGACAGAGGCAACAGGCGAGAAGGAGGCCAATGTCATCGGCTATTGCCTTGGAGGAACGCTGCTGGCCGCCTCCATGGCCTACCTGCACGCCAAGAAGCCCGAGGATCCCGGCCCGGACCCGGAGCAGATCAAGAGCACCACCTTCTTCACGGCCATGACCGATTTTTCGGAGGCCGGGGAACTGGGCGTCTTCATCGACGAAGCACAGTTGAATGCGCTGGAAGAGAAGATGCAGGAGAAGGGCTACCTGGAAGGCTCGGCCATGGCGAACACCTTCAACATGCTGCGCGCCAACGACCTGATCTGGTCCTTCGTTATCAACAACTACCTGCTCGGCAAGGACCCCTTTCCCTTCGACCTGCTGTACTGGAACAGCGATTCCACGCGCATGCCCGCGACCATGCATTCCTTCTACCTCCGTCGCATGTACCAGGAAAACAAGCTGATCGAACCGGGCGGCATCACACTCAAGGGCGTGCCCATCGACCTGAGCGCGATCAAGACACCGTCATTCATGCTGTCCGCGCGCGAAGACCACATAGCCCCCTGGAAAGGCACCTATGCCCTTACCCAATTCGCCAAGGGGCCGGTCAAGTTCATTCTGGCTGCCTCTGGACATATAGCCGGCGTCATAAATCCGCCCGCTTCCGGCAAATACTGCTATTGGACCAACAGCCGCAATCCCAAGAACCCGGAGACCTGGCTGAAGAATGCAGAAGAACACCCCGGCTCGTGGTGGCCGGAATGGTACAGGTGGATTGCGCGCAAAAGCGGTCCGAAGAAAACGCCGGCCCGCACACCGGGCGGCGGCAAACTGAAGCCAATCGAGGAGGCACCAGGATCCTATGTTCGCGTCAAGGCTGAATAACAGCCATCCCCGAGGCCGATGGACAGCCGTCATTGCCTTCCTGGCCGGCATTATGCTTCCCGCAACGGGCCATGCCACGGATGTGGAACGCTTCGACGAGATGGTCGAGACCGGGGGATGGCTCTGCGAGGAAGCACCGGCCCGGGAATGCATCGACCACGGCTGGAACTACGCGGACAGGAACGGTGACGGTCGCCTCGATAAAGGCGAGCTGCAGACCCTGCGCCAGGAACTCAACAGTTGGGCGGAATGGAAGAAAGAGCGCCTTTCCGGAAAGGATCGGACGCGGCTTTCTATCGGTCGGGCCATTGCCAATTCACTCAAACTGGATGACCTGATCGACAGCTACGATGAAGATGGGAGTGGCGCAATCACACGGGCTGAATTGCTGGCCGATATCGAACTCGACGAGCGCCCCCTGCCCGACATCCTGGCCGACAAGGAGGCTACGGACTGGGAGGCTATAGGCAACAGGCTGGGTCCCTTCGGGTCCCTGTTGGGTAGCCTGGGCGCTCCCTGATCGTCGCTGTCAGATAATGAACTGATCGTTCAGTGCGCTGGTGAGATCGTCGGCGAAGGACGCGCCTTTCCGGATGATCGGCACGGCGGAGGGCAGGTATTTCAAGCTGTCGTGCTCGCGGGCATAGGAGGTAATGAGGGCCATCCCGGTGTTCCGTGTCTGCGGCATGGCTTTCAAGCCTGCAGCAAGGTCCACACCGGAGAGATCGGCAAGAACTGCGGAGATGATAACCAGGTCCGGCTGGGTCCGGACGATCATTTCCAGTGCGTGGAAGGGTGTCGAAACCGACGTGACACGGTAACCGCATTCCGAAATTTCACGCTCGATCATGCGTCGGACGACCCCCCGGTCCATGACCAGAAGCACCTCAATCTCGCAGACCGCCATATCCTCAGCATCGAACCCGCGCCGCGGCGGCAGGCGACGCACGAGATGAGCCGCGCTTTCTCCCCCAACGCCCCCGTTATCCAGCAGCTCCGTGAGGACATCCAGATAGATCTCGATATCGTTGAGATGCCGCTCGTAGGGTTCGTCCACGGCTTCAAGATAGTCCTCGAGCCGGTGCGCTGCGATTCCGAGAAGAGACAGGTTCAGGCTGCCGGCACCGCCCTTCAGGTCCAGGGAAAGTCGGTGGACACGCTCCAGCACAGGCCGCATGGAACGTTGTTCCCCATGAACCTTGCCGATTTCGCGAACGATCGCGGTAATTTCATCCAGCCCATCGGCCAGAAATTCACTCTTGTGAGCGGCCATTCCATCCGCTGCGATGGACTTGGCCGTACGTTCCTTGACCTCTGTCATGCCTGACACCCGGTGTGGATATTCCTGACGACAGGCAATATAAAGGGGCAGGTCTTTGCAATCGGTTAACGGATGCGACGATCCTCAGCTTCGATAGCTCGCGGCTAGTTTCGCGTACTGATCTGCTGAGTATGCAAAGTACTCCAGTTCCTCTTCGCGCAACTGACGCTGCAGCTTAGCCGGCGTGCCGGCCCAGAGTTCGTGCTTCGGCACACGCTTGCCCGGTGTGACCACGGCACCGGCCGCAACCATGGCCCGGCTCTCCACCACGGCATCATCCATGACCACAGAACGCATGCCGATGAAGCAGTCATCCTCCAGCTTGCAAGCATGAATCAGGGCCATGTGCCCGATGGTGATATTGTCCCCGATATGGGTCGGCATGCCACCCCCCGTTTCGCGGTAATCCCCGTTCGGATCATGGTTGCAGTGCACGATGGTTCCATCCTGGACATTGGTATTGCGCCCCACCCGGATGGCATTGACGTCACCGCGCAATACACAGCCGTACCAGATGGACGAGGCGGGCCCGATCTCGACATCGCCGATGATCACAGCGGTCTCCGCAATGAAGGCGTCGGGGTCGATGCGCGGCTCCATGCCCCTGTAGGGAAGAATCGTTGCCATTTGTCACTCCATCATTTGCATCTTCAGTCGTCAGGGGAACAGCGGCTGCTGCTCCAGGCCCATGGTTTCCGGCAGGCCGAACATGAGGTTCATGTTCTGGATGGCTTGCCCACTGGAACCCTTCACCAGATTGTCGATCGTGGCAATAACGATGGCGCGGCCGGGGATGCGATCGGCAAAGACACCAATCAGGCAGAAATTGGACCCGCGGACATGACGCGTTGCCGGCGTCGCCCCTTCGGGCAGGACGCGCACGAAAGGTTCGTCCTTGTAGCGTTCCGCCAAGGTGGAGCGCAGTGTGGCGACATCAGTGCCTTGCGCCATCTTTACATAGCAGGTGACCAGTTCCCCTCGGTTCATGGGGACAAGATGCGGCGTGAAGTTGACGTTGACCTCCTGTCGGAAGGCGTTGCCGACCTCCTGTTCGATTTCCGGTGAATGACGATGCCGAGAAACGCTGTAGGGATGCATGCCCTCGGCAACCTCAGAGAAGAGCGTCGCTTCCTTGACCGCTCGTCCGGCCCCGGTCACGCCGGACTTGGCGTCCACGATCAGGTCATCGGGCAGAATCACCTGTTTCTGCGCCAACGGCACAAGCGCCAGCAGCGTTGCCGTTGGATAGCAGCCAGGACAGGCAACCAGTCGTGCTTTGTGAATGGGCTCGCGATTCAGTTCGCTTAGCCCATAGACTGCCTCCTTCTGCAAATGAGGCGCCCTGTGTTCGTGACCGTACCACTCGGCATAGGTGTCGGGATTGCGCAGGCGGAAATCGGCGGACAGATCAACGACCTTCACCTTGTCTGGCAGGGTCGCGATGATCTCCTGGGTCGTGCCGTGCGGCAGGCCACAGAATACCACGTCCAGGTCACTCCAGTCCGCGTCCTCCCACTTGATGAGATCCGGCAGATTCAGTCCGCCCAAGTGCGGATAGACTTCCGCCATGGGCTTGCCGGCGTGGGAATTCGCCGTCATCAGGTTGATGGAAACTCCTGTATGCGTGGCCAGAAGCCGGACCAGATCCGCCCCGGTATAGCCACTGGCGCCGAGAATGCCGGCGCGAACGATATCCCTCATGATACGATGACCCTGCTTTTTGGTGTGAATGCAAAAAGGGCGGCCACTTGGGGCCGCCCTTCTCTATACCTGCTTTGCATCCGGCAAACACCGGAATGGGACGGCCTCAGCGCTTGGAGAACTGGAAGCTGCGGCGCGCCTTCGCTCGCCCGTATTTCTTGCGCTCGACCTCGCGGCTGTCGCGGGTCAGGAAACCGCCCTGCTTGAGAATAGGACGCAAGCCCGGCTCGTAGTAGGTCAGAGCGCGCGAGATACCATGGCGCACGGCCCCGGCCTGTCCGGACAGGCCACCGCCGACAACGGTGCAGATCACATCGAACTGTCCCAAGCGATCGGTGACCTGGAAGGGCTGGTTCAGCAGCATGCGCAGCACTGGACGCGCGAAGTAGGTCTCAACAGGGCGCCTGTTCACCGTGATCTTGCCACTGCCGGGCTTGATCCATACGCGGGCAATGGCGTTCTTGCGGCGACCAGTGGCATACGAACGTCCCTGCGCGTCGATCTTCGGCTCGGCCTGAACCTCTTCCACGGCTGCGGGACCGCCTTCGCTCAGTTGATCCAGGGAGGTCAAGGTCTGTGTTTCTTCAGCCATGGGATCAGACCCTCTTGTTCTTGGAATTCATCGCGGCGATATCGAGCACTTCCGGCTGCTGGGCCTCATGGGGATGCTCGGTACCGGCATACACACGCAGCTTGCGCAACTGCTCGCGGCCAAGCGGCCCGCTCGGCACCATGCGCTCGACGGCCTTGTAGATCACACGTTCGGGAAAGCGCCCCTCCAGGGTCTCTCCCATAGTGCGATGCTTGATGCCCCCGGGATAGCCCGTGTGCCAGTAGAACCGGCGATCACTGTGCTTCTTGCCGGTAAGCTTCACCTTTTCGGCGTTGATGACGATGACATGGTCGCCGGTGTCGACATGTGGTGTGTAGATCGCCTTGTGCTTGCCCCGAAGAATGTTGGCGACACGGCTCGCAAGCCGGCCCAGGACAATGTCTTCAGCGTCGATCACATACCACTTCTTTTCGACCTCGGCCGGTTTGGCGGAGTAGGTCTTCATGGCAGCCTTCATTCATTCGACTGGAGGAATATCGTACAACAGGAGTATCCCTGTGCGTTTGTGCGGCTTCTAAGCGCACATAGACCTGTTGTCAATTCCCAAAAAGCCCTGAAAACGCGCATGTTAGCATAGTGGTAAAATAATACCCTATTTTTTAGAGGCCAAACATGCCTAGAGAGTCACGGGTTTGGCTCCTTGTTTCTGGCAAAGTGGTGAGTCTACTCGGCAGCCTGGCTGGCGGAACTGTTCAACATCTCAACCATCTGCCGGCCAAGCGGCTCCGCGGATGGCGGATTCTGGCCGGTCAGAAGATTGCCGTCCTTCACCACGATCGGCCTGAAGTTATCGGCGCCACGGAAGTTTGCCCCCTGTTCGCGCAGACGCGTTTCCAGGAGAAAGGGAACGACTTTGTCAAGTTCCACCGCACGCTCCTCCGCATCGGTGAAGGAATTGACCTCACGCCCTTTCACAAGGGGGGAACCGTCCGAGAGCCTGGCCGCCAGAAGTCCGGCCGCTCCATGGCAAATTGAGGCCAGAATGCGGTCTGACTCGAAGCTCTCCGCCAAAAGCCTGCCCAGGGCTTCATTCTCGGGAAAATCCCACATCGTCCCATGCCCGCCGGGCAGATAAACCGCCGCATATTCGGAGGCCGCCACCTCCGAAACAGGTTTCGTACTAGCGAGCCTCGTCTGCGCGTCGTCATTGTCCAGAAAGCGTTCGACAGAGGGCGCATTCTCACCTCTTGCCTTCTGGCTGCCGGGATCTATCGGTGCCTTGCCACCGCGGATCGAGGCGATCTCTACCTCGTAGCCAGCATCGCGCAGCAGGTAATAGGGTGTGGAAAGCTCCTCGAAATGAAAGCCCGTCGGCTTGCCCGTCTCACCAAGACTGTCATTCGAGGTAACGACAAAAAGCACCTTTGTCTTGCTCGCCATCGTCTTCTTCCTTTCCTGTCCGCTCGCACCTCCCCAACGGCATTGAAGGTGCCCTTGAAGTGCAGCGGTCCGTTTACTCGCAACAGAGATGGTGCATAAAGTCGCGCCAGCCAACCACCGAGGACAAGCGAACCGAAAAGCCTCACAGGTAATCCCGACGCACCAGGAAATACGACACCCTCACTCCCGGTCCGGGGGAATGGAATAGGTGGCCGTGCAATGTGCGACGACCTCTTCGGGTCCCAGCGCCTCGCTGGTCAACAAGACCTCGCCATAAGCCAGGCGCTTGCCGCACTTGAGCAACCGGCAATCCGCGAGGACATCCCCGACTTCCGGTTTGCGCAGGAAATTGATCGAAAGATTCGTGGTAACCGCCAGCTCGACCCGTCCTATCGCGCCAAGCACTGCGATATACATGGCGTAATCCGCGAGCGTCATCATGGATGGACCACTGATGGTGCCACCAGGACGCAGCAAGTCTTCCGTGCCCGGAAGCCGCAGGCGTGCGGTGCCGTCACCAACCTCCTCCACCTTCAGGCCCAGCTGCTGAACCCAGGTCAGTCCGGCCGATATCTCATTGACTTCATCGAGCGTGATCCGCCCCTGTGCCATCTTCCCCTCCGCGACAGTCGAGCTTCCCGCAAGCATTCCTGCTTGCCACGACTCCTGCAAGCAAAGCAGATTTTTAAGGGTCGCTTTCGAAGACTTGTGCCCGACAGGAGGCCTCATCTGACGTCATTGCCACAGTTCCGTGTCGCATTCGTTGTGTTGGGAATGTTGCTCGTGACCTCCTGTGCAGGCCCGCAGCCCGAGCCTGCCAGGCAGGCACCACCCACCAGCAACGCCCTCTTCAACGGCGTTCCCATATCCGAACTGTCTCGGGACAGTGATGTCTGCCGAGCGGCCTTTTCCCTCAGTCATGTCGAAGGCAGGCTGCTGGATCACGAGCGTCCGCAAGGCGGCTGTGGCATCGCCAACGGCGTAGAGGTCACACGCACTTCGGTCCGCCTAAACCAGAGCTTCCAGTCCAGCTGCAAGCTGGCAGCGACCTTCTCGGTCTTTGAAGATACTGTTCTGCAGCCCGCCGCGAAGCGACATTTCGGCCAGAGCGTTACGCGCATCGACCACTGGGGCACCTACGCCTGCCGCAACCGGAACAACCGCCAGGCCGGTTCACGCAGCGAGCACGCACTCGCCAATGCAATCGATATTGCCGGCTTTCAGATGGCGGACGGAGAAACGGTCACGGTCAGGCACCACTGGAATGCCGGTGGCCGCAAGGAAGCCTTCCTGCGGGATGTCCATCGCGGCGCCTGCAAGCTGTTCCAGGGTGTCATCGGCCCAGACGGGGATCGCCACCACCACGACCATTTTCATTTCGACATGGGGCGCTGGAGGTTCTGCCGGTAAAGCGGCTCGGACTCACCGACCGAGCCATTCGGAGATGATTTCCATCTGACTCCGGTCCATCAGTGATGGTGCATGCCCGCAACCAGATATGGTCACAGACTCCGCCTGAGGGCCGCTTTTTTCCATCTGCCGGAGCGTCTCAGCCGTCAACAGGCTGGACTCCTCACCGCGCAAGACCAGTGTGGGGCGGGAAATCCGCTTCCACTGCGGCCAGAGATCAATGTCCTGCAGCGGGTCCGTGAAAGCCTGGGCGATGGACGGGTCATAATGGAAGCGCAGTTGTCCGTCTTCACTGCGCCTAGTCGAGGTCTCGGCGATGTGTCGCCACTGGTCATCGTCGAGAGGCCCGAAACCCGAATGGACGCGGCGCAAGACCTGTTCCGCCTCCGCGATATCCGCCCAGGGTCCAACATGGCCCAGATACCCTGCAATGGCGTCCAATGCTTCAGAAGGAACGAAAGGGCCGACATCGTTGAGAACAAGGCGTCGGATTGGCGTGCCGGGTTGTGCGGCCAGCAGCAGTCCCAATAGTCCGCCCATCGAGGTTCCAATCCAGTCGACTTCTTCGACATCCAGCCGCGCCAGAAGCGCTACCATGTCCGAAACATACTGCGGCAAGCCGTAGTCCGAGGCCTCGGAGAGCCAGTCACTGAGCCCGCGTCCAACAATGTCCGGGCAGGCAGACGCCCAGCCTTCCTCCAGAAGGTGACTGGCGAGGGCATCGAAATCCCGGCCGGTGCGCGTCAGGCCGTGCACGCAAACCGCCATGCGACGACTGTCTTCCCGTCGACGCTCATAAGCGGCGAGCCGATGAAACCCCGCAGAGGACAATCCTCGGGACCAGGAGATTTTGAATTCAGGATTTTCCCTATACATCAGCGTATTATTTTGTTTTCTTTAGAAGTGACTTTACTTCCGAGGCCAAAACAATCCGACCCTCGTTCACATAAACCTCGTGGTTCTTCTCAAGTTCATCCGGCCGGTAGCCGTAGTTCACCATAATCCCCAAGGATTGCCTCAGCCCTCGGGTGGAACTGTCGCCCAGCCAATTGATCCGCTCCAGCCGCGCGCCATTGCGAAGATGAAAGCGCGCCACCGGGTCCAATGGCTGACCGTCCTGCCGTTTTTCGTGGAAATAGCGTGCCGTCAGCCCAAGCAATGGCTCCTTAACCGCCTCCGCAACATCATCCTGCAACAGAGTTTCGGGATGAGCCAGGAACACCTGAAGGGCTTCAGCGGATTTGCCTTTACCGGTTGCTTCGCAAAGCGCCTTGCGCTGGTCGGTCGGCAGGAGAGCTCCGATCCGTTCATCCGAAAGACTCTTCAGCCATCCCGACAAGCCTGGTACCGGCGAGAGTGTCGCATACCTGCGCACCTGCGGCATTTCCGTTTGCAGCCGCTGTACGACCAGCTTGATCAGGTATTCGCCAAAAGCGATTCCCTGCAACCCCTTTTGGGTGTTCGAGATCGAGTAGAAGATGGCGGTATCGGCCCGGGAGGTATCAAAGGCTGGCGCCGCTTCATCCAGCAGGTGCTGGATACTGCCGGCCAGGCCATCGCCCAGGGCAACCTCGACGAAGGCCAGCGGTTCCTCAGGCATGCGGGGATGGAACAGCGCGTAGCAGCGCCGATCGGAATCCAGGCGATTGCGCAAGTCGTCCCAGGAACGAATTTCATGGACAGCTTCATAGGCAATCAGCTTTTCGAGTAGCGCCGCGCTGGACTTCCAGGTGATCCGCTCGAGATCGAGGAAACCAGGATCGAACCAGGAGGATAGAAGGTCCTTCAGATGGGCATTGAGCGCTTCCGTGGCAGGATCCCGTTCCTCAAGCGCCAATATATCGGCCCGCATGTCTACCAGAAACTTGACGCCATTCGGCAAGCTATTGAAGAGCCTTAGTATTCTTATGCTATCCGGAGTCAGTGCCGCCTTGAGCTCCCGTTCGGCCAGGTAATGCGCCTGACTGTCCTCGGGATTGTCCTCCAGCTTACCGAGGGCCGACTGCACGGCTTCGCGTCGAACCCCGAAATCGCGGGCCAGCACCTTAAGGAACTCTTCCCGCCCCTTCGCTGTCTGATGCAGATAGAGACGCCCCAGGTCGGCGGCCCGAGCCCGAGCCGAAACTTCTCCGCCCGGTGCCTCCAGGCAGGCGGTAAGATGCTTTTTCAGAGCTGTGATGTCGGACTTGGTCGGTTTCTGGAGATCCAGGTTCATGCCCTTAGCACCAGAGAAGGCAACTTCTTTCCAGTTTCGAGACAAACGCTCCCATGCGCGTTCGAAAAAGGAGGTGCTGTTGCCATTCCTTGCCATGGGCTCAAACTCCGTCTTGCATGCCTGACATCGCCTTACGAGACTGATATGTAATCGGTTCGGCTACGTGCCAAAAGACCTGAACTGCTCCAAGAACAAGCGTAGCGTCCTGTGACAGGATTACGGGTCCAGCAAGGGAGGCTTCCATGAAATGGTCACGGGACATATCTGTGGTGGGTTGCCACGCCGAAGGCGAGGTCGGACGGGTGATCACAGGGGGCGTCCTGCCGCCACCAGGCGAAACCCTCTTCGAGCAGAAAACCCATTTGCAGAACCAAGGCGATGACCTGAGACGCTTCCTGATAAAGGAGCCGCGCGGCGGCGCCTTCGTCCACTGCAATCTGGTCGTCCCACCCCGCAGTCCCGAGACCCAGGCCGGCTTCATCATCATGGAACCCACGGACTATCCCCCCATGTCGGGCTCAAATTCGATCTGTGTGGCAACGGTCCTCCTGGAAACCGGCATGATCGCAATGCAGGAGCCTGTCACGCACCTCAAGCTGGATACACCCGGCGGCGTGATCGCGGTGGAAGCCGAATGTGCGGACGGGAAATGCCGAAGCGTTCGAACCACCAATGTCCCCAGTTTCGTCGTAAAGCTGGACGCCTCCTGCAAGGTTCCCGGTGTTGGCGAGATCACCCTCGACATCGCCTATGGCGGGGCCTTCTTCGCCATAGTCGATGCAAGAGCCGTGGGCCTGGATCTGACTCGGGAGAACGCCCGTCGCCTGGTGGAAACGGGAGAGGCCATCAAGGAAGCCGCTCGACAGCAGCATCCAGTGGTTCATCCAGAGAATCCGGGTATTCGCGATATTACCTTCGTGCAGTTCACGGAACCGGTGCGCGAGGGTGCGGATGGATACAAGGAGGGCCGAAATACTGTAGTGATCTCGCCCGGAAAGCTGGATCGCTCGCCTTGCGGAACCGGCACCTCGGCGCGTCTTGCCGTACTTTCGGCACGCGACGAGATCAAGCCCGGCGAAACCTATGTCAGCCGTTCCATCCTGGACACGCGCTTCATCTGCCGCATCGAGGCCGTCAGCACGCTCGATGATGGGACTGTGGCCATTGTGCCCAGCCTGAAGGGACGTGCTTGGATCACCGGACTTCACCACTATGGCCTGGACCCCGAAGATCCTTTTCCGGAAGGCTACACACTGACGGATACCTGGTATCGTGCTCTCTGATTCCTTGTTGTCGGATCCCGCCTGATGAAACACCTGCTGCGCTGGTTGCTCTACCTTTCCTGTGGAGTGGCTGCGACCCTGGTCATCGCCCTCACTATTGGCGGCCTCTGGATGTATGCCTCCCTGCCCGAGACGGACGGTGAACACGCCTTGCCCGGCCTGTCGCAACCGGTAGAGATCCTGCGTGATTCCGAGGGCCTGGTTACCATTCGAAGTGACAGCCTGGCAGAAGGGGTGTTTGCGCTCGGCTATGTGCATGCCCAGGAGCGCCTGACCCAGATGGAACTCATGCGACGTATCGGACGCGGGCGTCTGGCTGAGGTCATCGGTTCTGCCGGATTGGAAAGTGACCGCCTGATGCGCACTCTGGGGTTCGGTCGTCTCTCGGACGCGGCCGTGGCCAATCTGGAGAGCGAGACCCGCTCGCTTCTGCAATCCTATGCCGACGGGGTGAATGCCTTCCTCGAGCACCGGCAAACACCGTTGCCTTTGGAGCTGGCACTGCTGGGCATCGAGCCGGACCCTTGGCGCCCCGCGGATTCCGTGCTCTGGGGCAAGATGATGGCCATCCAGCTTTCCGGGAACTGGCGGCAGGAGCTCCGCAATGCGCGCCTGGACACGGTGCTGGAGGATTCCCAGATGCAAACGCTCTTACCGGAGCTGCCGGCCGACAGCCCGGCCACACTGGACGCCGCCCCCATGGATCTGAGCGAAACCCATGCCCTGCTATTGGAGGCCCTGCCGGAAGAAGTTCAGGCCTACCACGGAGCCAGCAATGTCTGGGCCTTGTCCGGTTCGCGAAGCGAAAGTGGATATCCCCTTCTGGCGAACGATCCGCACCTGGGCCTGCAGGCGCCAGGCACCTGGTTTCTCGCCCGCATCGAAACGCCCGAGCTGACGTTGGCCGGCGCGACCGCTCCCGGCGTGCCGCTGGTGATCATCGGGCACAACGAGCAGGCCGCCTGGGGAATTACCACAACCCACAGCGACACCCAGGATCTCGTGGTGGAAACACTCGATCCCGAAAACCCCGACGCCTACCTGACACCCGAGGGACCGCAACCCTTCGAAAGTCGCGAGGAAAGCATTCCCGTGCGGTTTGGCGACAACGAGCGTTTGAGAATACGTAACGGCCGCTTCGGTCCCGTTGTCTCCGATGTGCGGGATGGTGATGTCCTGCCGGCCGGCAATCAGAGCGTCATCGCCCTGGCCTGGCCCATCCTGCAGGAGGGAGATACGACGGCAGATTCCCTCGTGCGTCTCAACCAGGCCGCAACCTGGACGGATTTCGAGGCGGCTATGCGCCGCTTTGTCGGGCCGCAGCAGAACATTTTCTATGCCGACCGGACGGGAACGATTGGGTTCTACACTCCCGGACTTGTTCCTATTCGAGAGGGCTACGACGGCAGCCGGCCGGTCGATGCCAAGGATCGGAACGATATCTGGAGTGGTTTCATACCCTTTGAGGAACTCCCCCACGCCCGTTCTCCCGAGGGAGGCCAGCTGCTGAACGCGAACAACCGTATCGCCGGTCCTGATTATCCCCACAATCTGGGCACCCATTGGCCGGAGCCCTATCGCGCGGAACGAATCGCTTCCCTGCTGGAGCAGAAGGAAAGCCACACCCTGCAGGATATGACCGAATTGCAGAACGACCACCTTTCACTAATGGCCCGGGACCTGCTGCCACTGATGCTCGAGTTTCAGTCTGCGAACAGTCTGCAGGAGGAAGCTAAGGCACTCCTGTCCAACTGGAACGGACAAATGGCAAGGGACCAGGCGGCCCCACTGCTCTTTCAGGCCTGGTTGAAAACCCTGCAGGATGCCCTCTTTGCAGGCCCGCTCGGACGCTATTACGGTGAACTGGGATACTGGAATCCACGTGCCGTCAAGACGGTCCTCACTCGGGACAGGCAATGGTGCGAAGAGATTGCGGCCGACTGTTCAGAGTTACTGCAGGAAAGCCTGGACGAAGCTCTCGCACTCGTGTCTGTCGAAACCGCCTCGGAACTCAAGGCCTTGCAATGGCAGGACCGGCACAGAACCCATATGGCCCATCCCCTCTTCGGTCGCCTGCCCTTGCTCGGGGAGCTGGCAACAATTGACGTGGGCACGGATGGCGGAGATTTCACCATCAACAGGGGAACCCCCAGTGCACGCCAATCCAGCCTGTTCCGTCATGTTCATGGCCCGGGACTGCGGGCCGTCTTCGACCTGTCGAACCCGGACGAATCTCTTTTCATGACCGCTGCTGGCCAGAGCGGCAATCCCCTTTCTCCCTTGTTCGGAAACTTCGCCGAACCCTGGCGCGACGGACGCTACGTCAAACTTGTCGCACCCGCGCTAGAGGATGCCGATAGAATGCGGCTCACTCCCGAAACCGGAGACTGAGACAGACAAACAGGAAAGACTTTTCATGACCGTCACCCTAGAGGACATCAGCAAGGCCGCTGAGGGCATTGCCGGGGAAATCGTCCGCACCCCCGTGGTTCCTGCAGCCCGCTTGAGCGAGACACTCGGTTGCGATCTGCATCTCAAGCTGGAGAACCTGCAGTACACCGGCTCGTTCAAGGATCGAGGGGCCTGCTGGAAGCTCCTCAATCTCGGTGCGGAACAGAGCCATAAGGGCGTAATCGCCATGTCCGCCGGCAACCATGCCCAGGGCGTGGCCTATCATGCGAACCGGCTGGGCATACCCGCCACGATCGTGATGCCTGAGTTCGCCCCCTTTTCGAAGGTGGAGCGAACGCGCTCCTATGGCGCCAGAGTGGTGCAGACGGGCGAAACGATCGATGCGTCGGCCCAGGCGGCGCGCGAAATCGGCGAAGCGGAGGATCTGACCTTCGTCCACCCCTATGACGATCCACTGATCATTGCTGGCCAGGGCACCATCGGACTGGAACTGACGAGGGACATTGCTGACGCAGACTGTGTGGTGGTTCCCATCGGGGGCGGAGGACTGATCTCCGGCATCGCTACGGCAATCAAAGCCTTTAACCCGGCGACCGAGATCATTGGCGTGGAGACAGAGCTTTTCCCGTCCATGTACCAGGCAGTGAACGACCAGCCTGCAACCTCGGGGGGAACCACCCTGGCGGATGGAATCGCGGTCAAATCACCCGGCAAGCTGACACGAGCCATCATCGAAAATCTCGTCTCCGAAATACTCCTCGTGGACGAAGGCTCCCTGGAAACGGCCGTTCACTATCTGGTCGAACGCCAGAAGATTGTGGCTGAAGGCGCTGGTGCGGCCGGGGTGGCGGCGCTCTTCGCTCATCCCGAGCGCTTTCAGGGACGCAAGGTGGCCTCCATCATCTGCGGCGGGAACATCGACGTACGCCTGCTGTCCGGGGTCTTGGCCCGTGGACTGATCCGGGACGGTCGCGTCGTGCGGCTGCGCATCGAGATCATCGACCAGCCACGCCAGCTTGCCAAGCTTTCGGAGGTCATCGGTGCGGCCGGCGGCAACATTATCGAGGTCTACCACCAGCGTCTTTTTGCAGACGTGCCCGCCAAACGGGCCGACGTCGATGTTGTGGTGGAAACCCGCAACATTGAACACGTTCAGGAAATCATCTCCGCACTTGCAAACGCTGGATTCCAGAGCCGCGCTCTTTCTACCCGCTCCGTGGATGGCGGAATCTAGTGGGCCTCATGCCAGAGCGTATCGGTTCCGGAAAGTTGGTGAACCGGACGATCAGTCCCATATCTTTATGATCGATCATATGATCCCGGTCAGAAGGAGAGTGTGCGATGAGTCGGGAAAAGGACAAGAAGCCGCAGGACCCCGCAAACCAGAACGACAAACCGAAAGAGGCAGAGAAGGAAGAAGAGGAAGACCTGGACGAAGCCCTGGATGAGAGCTTTCCGGCCAGTGACCCGATCTCTCCAACTCGCCCAGATAAGACCTGATCGTCTCGTCTAGCGCTTCATATCCACTCCTCTGGAGTAGCCCGGATGCAACAAACAGGCTTCCTGCGCACGCTGATAACGGTGCTTGTTCTGTCACTGGCGACCCTGCCCGCAGCTGCCCAAGGCAACAGCCAGGGGAAAGGCCCGCCGACCAACAAGGGCCCTGGCGCGAAGCAGGAAAGACCCTCCCATGACGGTCGCGACACCGAGGAACGGCTTCTGGATGCCGCATTCACGGCTCTAGAGGTGGCCTTGATCCGGGATTACTTCGGCGAGAACGGCTATAGGACCCAGTCACTGCCTCCCGGGATTGCCAAGAACCTGGCACGCGGCAAACCCTTGCCCCCAGGCATCGCCAAGCAAGCGATTCCTGGCGATCTCCGCAGCCGGCTACCGGGACGTCAGGGCTATGAGCGGATTGTCGTCGGGAACGATGTTCTGCTGGTGACGGCAGCCACTGGTATCATCGTCGATATCCTGCGTGACGCCCTCTAAACACGCCGCCAAGCCAGGCCTCAGCTTTGCTGCCGAAACAGAGCGGGCCCCTGAGAGAGCAGCTGTTGGCAAACAGCATTCATGTCCGGAGCCTCTGCACTCAAGGAGGCACAGAGATTAGCGGCGAGTGGACGAGTCAGACTCTTGCGGCACAGCAGGTCAAGCGCCGGGCCTGCGCCGCGATGGATATCGCGCAGCACGGCAGGACTGAAAGCGCCCACAGTATCAAAAACAGGGAAACCAAGAATATTGTATTGGGCTGTCAAAAACTTCGGCCCGATGATCTGCGGGGGCACTCCGCCACTAACGCGCCCCATGATCACGAGACAGGCATGGATATAGAAATCCAGGAAGACGTTGTCGCGCCGAAACAGGCAGACGGCATTATGGATGTTGCGATGCGCCTTCAGTCCACGACCGTCCTGAGCGGGCTGGACCCACACTTCACGTCCAAAAGCGTAGCCGGGATCTTCTGAAAGACTGAGATCCATGGTTTCGGGTGCAAACACCAGGGTGTCGGCATCGAACCAGATTGCCTGGTCCGCGCCATCTGCAAGAAGCTCGCGTGCCACTAGCAGACGCCCAAGGTCGGCCATGATCTGGCGGCGCCCTCCGGAGTTTTCGACGAACCAGTTCGGCACGCGATCCAGCAGGTCATCACCGTAGAACCGGTACACATGCCCCCGGGTTTCGGCCCAGTCGCGTACGCTCTGCATGCAGAGATCAATCCATTCGGGCCTGTCCGCCTCTCGGTGAGACTGAAAAACCACCGTCTTCATCTCGATTTCCCATGCTGGGGAGGCCCGGGGGCGCAATGGACGCCGGAAAATGGTGACCCCGGCAGGATTTGAACCTGCGACCTAGTGCTTAGAAGGCACTTGCTCTATCCAGCTGAGCTACGGGGTCGTGATACCGTCCGGCTCTCGGTCAATGTGTCCAGCGCAACAGCCGAGTATACTTGAAATTGTCAGCATAGGCCTTTGGGTGAACCGCGCGTTCGCGCTGCTTGTCCACCGTGTACATATAGCCCTTTTTCTGGGCATAGTCCTCGGCTTCCTCGCGCGTATCGAACCAGATGCGCAACTGCTGGCGCGTATCGCGTGACGAGCTCCACCCCATGAGCGGCTCGATCGACGAGGATTCCTGTGGCTCGAATTCCAGTACCCAGCGCTTGGTCAGCGCACGACCCGACTGCATTGCGGTCTTGGGCATCTGATAGATACGAACCTGCATGACATACCCCGTCTCTCGTTTCCGAAACCGACGCGGCATTCATCCGCTCCGCCGGTCACCAGATTGCAAAACATGGTCGGGGCGGCAGGATTTGAACCTGCGACCCTCTGCTCCCAAAGCAGATGCGCTACCAGACTGCGCTACGCCCCGAACCGGTCGCCGTGCAAATTATGCGTTCGACCGGGGACTGGCAAGCATGAGACTCATGTATTTACGGCGTGCCGGTCTTTTCCGTTGGTCCGTTTTGGGATACACCCCTTTGCAACAGGACAATCGGGATAGTCATGAGCGAGAATCTACTCCAAGCGGATCCAGCCAGGCCCCTGCCCCCGGAAGTCGATCGCAGGCGAACCTTTGCCATCATTTCCCACCCGGACGCAGGCAAGACCACGCTGACCGAGAAACTTCTGCTGTTCGGCGGCGCCATCCAGCTGGCCGGCGCGGTCAAGGCGCGCGGCGCTCAGCGGCGTGGCGCGCATTCCGATTGGATGAAGGTGGAACGCGAACGCGGGATCTCCGTCGGGACCTCGGTCATGACCTACGACTACGGGGACAACACCTTCAACCTGCTCGACACACCGGGTCACGAGGATTTCTCCGAGGACACCTATCGCACGCTGACGGCCGTGGATTCCGCGGTCATGGTTCTCGATGCCGCCAAGGGTATCGAGGCCCAGACCCTGAAGCTCTTCGAGGTCTGCCGGCTGCGCAACGTTCCGATTATCACCTTCATCAACAAGCTGGACCGGGAAAGCCGTGATCCCTTCGAATTGCTCGAGGAGATCGAGGAGAAGCTCGCGCTCTCCGTCACACCGGCCAGCTGGCCGATCGGCACAGGGCGACATTTCAAGGGCTGCTACGACCTGTTCAAGGATCAGTTGATCCTGCTCGAGCGCAGCAAGGGCGAACGCCCCGACGAAGGCGAGACCTGCAAGGGTGTGGATGACCCGAAACTGGACGAACTGCTGCCCGCGGATACGCTGGCCGAGTTCCGCGAAGGCGTCGAGATGGCGCGCGGGCTTTGCCCCGAGTTCGACCTTAAGGAATACCTGGGCGGGCATCAGACGCCCGTGTATTTCGGAAGCGCCATCAACAACTTCGGGGTGCGCGAGCTGCTGGAAGGCGTGGGGCAGTTGGCCCCTCCACCGCGCCCACAGCTCGCCTCCGAACGCATGGTCCAGCCCTCCGACCCAAAGGTTTCCGGGTTTGTCTTCAAGATCCAGGCGAACATGGATCCCAGGCATCGCGATCGCATTGCCTTCGTCCGGCTGGCCTCCGGCCACTTCAAGCGCGGCCTGAAGATGAAGCAGATCCGCACCGGAAAGACGCTCAACATCCACAATCCGCTGCTGTTCCTGGCCCAGGACCGGGAACTGGCCGAGGAAGCCTGGGCCGGCGACGTCATCGGCATTCCCAATCACGGCAACCTGCACCTGGGCGACAGTCTGACCGAAGGTGAGGAATTGCACTTCAAGGGGCTGCCGGCCTTTGCTCCGGAACTGTTGCAGAAGGTTCGTCCCAAGGACCCCATGAAAGCCAAGCATCTCGGGCGCGCCCTGCAGCAGTTGGCAGAGGAAGGAGCGGCCCGCGTGTTCAAGCCGATGATGGGGGCCGACTGGATTGTCGGCGTCGTGGGGTCCCTGCAGTTCGATGTCATGGCGGATCGTATCCGCACCGAGTACGATATCCCGGTGATTTTCGAACCGACTATCTATTTCACGGCCCGATGGCTGGAGGCTGACGACCCAGCAGTCATCAAGGGATTCGTCGAGTCCAACCGCTCCAATGTGGCCGAGGACCATGAAGGCGAGCTGGTCTTCATGGCCCGGAATGCCTGGCATCTGCAGGACGCACAGGACACCTACCCTGCCGTGAGGTTCCTCGCCACACGGGATGGTGCTGTCTGAAGGCAGGCCCACGGAAGAGCGCACACAGAATAGAGAGAAGTCATGTCGACCGAGCACGTCTCCGTAACTCCTGAGCTGTTCAACTACATACGCCAGGTTTCCCTGCGGGAAACCGATCTGCGGCGCGAGCTGCGCGAGGAAACGGCAGGGCTGCCCGAAGCTCAAATGCAGATTCTGCCCGAACAAGGCCAGTTCATGGCCCTCCTGCTTCGCCTCATGGGAGCGCGAAAAGGCCTGGAGGTCGGCACTTTCACCGGCTATAGCGCCCTGTGTTTCGCGGAAGTCCTGCCCGAAAACGGACATCTCGTCTGCTGTGACGTCAGCGCGGAATATACGGGCATTGCGCAACGCTATTGGGAAAGGTCGGGGCTCCGCCACAAGATGGACCTGCGGCTGGCACCTGCCTTGGAGACCCTCGATCAACTGATCGCGAACGGCGAACAGGAAACGTACGACTTCTGCTTCCTGGACGCCGACAAGGAAAACTACACGAGCTATTACGAGAAGGCGTTGGAACTTCTGCGCCCCGGTGGCCTGCTGATGGCCGACAATGTCCTCTGGAGTGGACGCGTAGCAGCAGAAAGCAGCGACCAGAGCAAGGCGACACAAGCCCTGAAGCTTTTCAACAACCAGCTGGCTGGCGATAGGCGAATCGAGCTCTCCCTGTTGCCCTTTGCCGACGGCCTGACGCTCGTGGTGAAGAAATAATCTCGGATTACCTCAAGCCTGATTTCACTTCACTGGAGAGCCGGGTGGTGAACCTGATCGCCTTCGTCAATCCCGAGACGCTGAGTCACCCCTGCATTGACCTCCAGAACGGCCTTTGCCGGCCCTCCTGAGGGAATCGACGTAGTCGATTCCGGTATAGTCCGTTGGGCTATTCGAACGATCTGACCGCCCTCGTCGATGAATATGATATCCAACGGGATGAGAGTGTTTTTCATCCACATGGAGATGCGCTGCGATCTGGGATAAAGGAAAAACATCCCAGTGCCCTCTTCCAGGGAACGTCTGAACATCAGACCCTGGGCACGCTCCGCATTCGTGTCCGCGAGCTCCACCTCGAACTCATGGGTCTCACCGGTCGCAGTTTCGATGGTCAGTTGCGAGCGCTCTGCCTCCTGCGCCACGACCGGCAGCCCGAGGATGATAATGACAGAGAGTGTAAAGAAAACCTTACAAGCTTTTTTAAACATTCATCTTTCCTCAGGAGAGAACCTGACGCGCGGCATTTCTGACTTCCTCGCGAACCGAACCATAGCGAGGGCGATCCGCAAGTGTGGTGAACCAGACCTCAGGTGGATTCCGCCCACGGCTGTGTCGCCACTGCAAGCCTGACAGGATATCACGGGCTGCCGACGGAAGGCTCTCTGGAATTTCCAAACCGTTCAGTGTCGCCCAGACCCCGACCCAGGCACGAGCTACGGACCAGGGATTGTAGCCGCCTCCTCCCAGAACCAGGAGACGCCGCGTCTGGAAAGTCAGCGCGGCAACCGTGCTCCAGAGCGACTGATTGGACAAAGAAAGACGGCTCAGTGGATCATCTTCCAAGGCATCCGCGCCGCACTGAAGCACGATGACTTCCGGCCCCACACGATCGATCAACGGCAGAACCGCCGCCTCCAAGAGGAAAGCGAATTCACTGTCATTGAATCCTTCGGGCACCGGAATGTTCCGTGCGTGGCCGCCCGCCCTGTCCTGAAGGCCGCCAGGGCCAGGCCTGGTCCCCGCTTTTCTGTCCATGGGCCAGCGATTGGCTTCATGTATGGAAAGAGTAAAGACACGCGGATCGGCATGAAAGGCATCCTGGACACCATCTCCGTGATGCGCATCGATATCCAGGTAGAAAACGGAGCCGATCCCCCTGTCCAGCAGAGAGAGGATGGCCAGAACCGGATCGTTGAAATAGCAAAAGCCACTGGCGCGGGCCGGTCGTCCATGATGCGTTCCACCCGCCGGGCTGTAAACGGGAATACCTTCGAGAAGCCAGTCGGCCGCCGCGATCGAAGCACCGCAGGCAGTCGCCGGCCGCCTGAAGATTTCTGGGAAGACAGGATTGCCGTTCACCCCCAGGGCAAAGCGCTTCTTGACCTCCTCGCTGCAATGCTGTGTCTCTTCGGCCCGTTGAACAGCGGCAATGTAATCGGGGCTGTGGAAACGAGCCAGTTGATCCGGAGTGGCTCGCGGACTGTCGATGTAGACCTCCTCCGGAAGCCAGCCCAGAGCCCGGCAAAGATCCATGCAGGTCGACACGCGCGGAATTGCCAGGGGATGCAAGCGCCCGTAACTGGAATGCCGGTAGATCTCACTGCCGATGAAGCGTGGTGATGCCTGTTGTCCCTCCATGTGCGCCTATTTAACTCGGTTGACGTGCAAAGCAAACGAACCGCTTGGCAAAGTTGGGCCGAAGCGGGCATAGTTTGCACCGAAATTCACCGGGGGAGCCAGTCCTGGCTGAGAGGCGCCTGCGGGCGCGACCCCAGAACCTGAACCGGTTCATGCCGGCGTAGGAAGTGTGTCCACACATGTCTTCACCCGCCATATCCCTCGACAGGATCAGCCTTTCGTTCAAGAGGGCCTTTCTGTTCCATGAGTTCAGTCTCGAGATCCCCGGCGGCCAGACAACCTGTCTGTTGGGGCCGTCCGGGGTGGGCAAGAGCAGTCTGCTGCGACTCATCGCTGGACTCGAGGCTCGGGACAGTGGAACCGTGACCTGTGAAGGCGCACTGCCCTTGCGGGGCAATTTCTCCTATATGGCCCAGCAGGATCTTCTGTTGCCCTGGCTGAGACTGCGGGAAAATGTCTCTCTGAGTGACCGGCTCCAGGGGCGGGCACCCGATCCGGGACGAGCCGAAGGGCTCATCCGACGGGTCGGCCTGGCCGGCCACGAGGACAAGCGGCCCGCCGCTCTCTCAGGTGGAATGCGCCAGCGCGCGGCCCTGGCCCGCACGCTTTATCAGGAGCGCGACATAATCCTGATGGACGAGCCATTCTCCGCCGTCGATTCCATTACCCGACTGGAATTGCAGGACTTGGCCGCCGAGGTTTTTCACGACCGCACTGTCTTGCTGGTAACCCACGACCCTCTCGAGGCCTTGCGTCTCGGACATCAGCTTCTGGTCCTGGCCGGCCAGCCTGTGGAAATCACTCAGCGCATCGCCCCAACGGGAAATCCGCCGAGGGACACGGGAGCCGAGGAAATGCCGGAACTGCACAAGCTGCTGATCGACAGCCTGCGTAGAGCTCACGCTCAGGCGATGGATAGACAACGAGAAGGCCAGAGCGTGGAATGATCCCCATTCATCTCAGACAGAAACTCAGGCCTCTGGTCATACTGCTGGGACTGATCGTCATCTGGCAGGCTGCTGTCTGGCTGACAGGAGCACCCGCATATATCCTGCCGTCTCCGCAACAGGTTGGCTTGGTGCTGGTCGAGCGATGGCAGAGTCTGGCCTGGAATGCGGGGATAACGCTCAGCGAAATCCTGCTGGGCTTCCTGCTAGGCACCATCATCGGTCTCTGTTCGGCCCTGCTGATTGCGGCATTCAGACCACTGCGGCTATGGCTTCTGCCGCTGCTCGTGGTCAGCCAGGCCATTCCGGTATTCGCATTGGCCCCGATTCTCGTGCTCTGGCTGGGCTACGGCATGGCCAGCAAGATTGCGATGGCCAGCCTGATCATCTTCTTTCCCGTGACGACGGCCTTCTACGATGGTCTGCGCCGCACCGAACCGGGATGGCTGGATCTTGCCCGAACTTGCGGCGCATCCAACTGGGCAACCTTTCGACACATCCGTATTCCTGCGGCGCTCCCCGCCCTCGCCTCGGGACTTCGTGTGGCGGCGGCTGTGGCCCCGATCGGGGCCATCATCGGCGAATGGGTCGGGGCCAGTGCCGGCCTGGGACACCAGATGCTGAATGCCAATGCCCGCATGCAGGTTGATGTCATGTTCGCGGCACTGGCGGTCCTGGCCGCACTGGCACTTGGCCTCTATTTCCTGATCGATCGCGTTTGCCGGTGGGCCTTGCCCTGGTCGGCCGAAGCCATCCAGCCATGAACTTTACGTGTGGTGCGACCGCTTCCTGGCCGACAGCTTCAGCAGAAAAACGCGCATTGCTGTACGGGTTTTCTTGATTCCGCCGTTCGTGTCACTAATCTGGCGCGGCAATTGCCGACGGCTCCGCCGTCACCACAAGATGCTGGATGCTTTGCAGGGGAAGCATGAGTCTCGCCTTAATTGTTCTACTGCCGTTCATCGGCGCCTTGTTTCCGGCTTTCCTGATTCGTGGAGGGCGGAATGCCTGTGCCTACGGAACGGGCTCCTTTACGCTTGTGGCCCTTATCCTGTTGCTGGTGCAAGCTCCGGCTGTCTTCGGGGGAGAGGTCCTGCAGGCACGATTCGAGTGGCTCCCCCAGCTTGGCCTCAACGTCAATTTCTTTCTCGATGGACTGGGCTTCCTCTTTGCCCTGCTGATTCTCGGAATCGGGCTGCTGATTATCCTCTATGCACGGTTCTATCTCAGTCCCCAGGATCCAATGGGGCGCTTCTACGTTTACCTGATGCTCTTTCAGGGCGCGATGGTGGGCATCGTCCTGTCGGACAACATCCTGCTGCTCCTGATTTTCTGGGAATTGACCAGTCTCAGTTCGTTCCTGCTGATCGGCTACTGGCGACAGATGCCGGAAGCCCGTCAGGGCGCGCGCATGGCCCTCGCGGTTACGGGCGGCGGCGGCCTGGCCCTGATCGGTGGCATGATCCTTCTGGGACAGATTGCCGGCTCGTACAACCTTTCGGACATCCTGCAAGCGGGTGACCAGATCCGCAGCTCGGATCTCTACCTGCCAGCCCTGCTGCTGATCCTCACCGGGGCCTTTGCGAAGTCTGCGCAGTTTCCGTTGCACTTCTGGCTGCCCCACGCCATGTCGGCCCCGACCCCGGTCAGCGCTTACCTGCACTCCGCCACCATGGTGAAGGCGGGGGTCTTCCTTTTAGCCCGCGTGTGGCCCGCCCTTTCCGGTACGCCGGAGTGGTTCTATATCGTGGCCAGCTTCGGCCTGGCCACGATGATCATTGCCGCCTGGATTGCGGTCTTCAAGGATGATCTGAAAGCCCTGCTGGCCTTTTCGACCGTCAGTCACCTGGGCCTGATCACGATGCTGTTCGGCTTCGGTACGCCGTTGGCGGCCATGGCCGGCGTCTTTCACATCATCAACCATGCCACATTCAAGGCGGCTCTCTTCATGAGCGCCGGTATCGTCGATCATGAAGCACACACCCGGGATATACGCCGTCTCGGTGGATTGCTGACCCTGATGCCGATCACCGCAACCCTGGCCATGGTGGCTGCCGCCTCCATGGCAGGTATCCCCTTGTTGAACGGCTTCATCTCCAAGGAAATGATGCTGGAGGAAGCCGTTCACACCAGCTACCTGGGACAGGGCTGGATCGTCCCGGTCTTCGCCACACTGGGAGCGGTTCTCTCTGTCGCCTATGCAGCGCGTTTCGTGTTCCATGTCTTCCTGGGACCCGTACGAGACGACTATCCGCACAAGCCCCACGACCCCCCTATCGGAATGTGGCTTCCAGTCTTTGTCCTGGTTTCCCTGGTGGTTCTGATCGGGCTGATGCCCGCCCTCATCGCCGGCCCGCTTGTACATGTCACCACGGATGCGGTCACAGGCGGCAACACACCGGATTACCATCTCGCGATCTGGCACGGCTTCACGCCGGCGCTTTTCATGAGCATGATCGCACTGGGCGGAGGCCTGATCCTGCTCGCACTCTACTACCCGGTGAAATCTGTGCGAGAGGCATTCCCGCGTCCCGAGGCCAAGGTTATCTACGAAACGACCATCGACACCCTTGCCCGGCTTGCGCGAAAGCTAACCAATGTGGCCCACAACGGCTCGCTGCAGCGTTATCTCTCCATCATGCTCGCAGCGATCATCGCCGCCGGTTTCCTGGCTTTCTTCAATGCTGCCCCCCCTGCGCCCGGCGAACGTGAACTTGTGCCGTTCAACTGGCCTGGACTGGTGGCTTGGGTTCTTCTTGCCGCCGTCCTCGGCGCAATGATGGTTTTTCATCACCAGAGGCTCTTTGCCCTGATCCTCATCGGTGTGGTGGGACTGGTGGTGGCCCTCACCTTCTTCTATTTCTCGGCTCCCGACCTTGCCCTGACCCAGATCTCCGTCGAGGTGGTCACCGTTGTACTGATGCTGCTTGCCCTGAATTTCCTGCCCAAGGAAACTCCAAGGGAAAGCTCCGGATTTCGCAAAGTCCGCGACCTGACACTCGCCGGCTTTGCCGGCATCGGCGTTACCGGCCTGGTCTATGCCGTCTTGACCCGCGGCTTCGAGACGATCTCTGACTACCACCTGGCGCAATCCAAGCCTGGCGGGGGTGGCACCAATGTCGTGAACGTCATCCTGGTCGACTTCCGCGGCTTTGACACCTTCGGCGAGATCATCGTTCTGGGAATTGCGGCCCTGGGAATTTATGCCCTGCTAGACAGCGCGCTGCGGGGACCGGCTCAGACCCGGCTCGCGAACTGGGTTCCCGAAGGCATACGGGCCATGGATGCGCATCCCTTCATACTGGTGATCGCGACACGCGTGCTGCTGCCTCTGGCCCTCATGGTTGGCGTCTATATCTTCCTGCGAGGCCACAACGAACCCGGCGGCGGCTTCATTGCCGGCCTGGTGGTGTCCATTGCCCTGCTGATGCAGTACATGGCCAGTGGTTTCTCGTGGGCCCATCATCGGTTGAGAATTGACTACCACGGGCTCATCGGCGCAGGCGTCCTGGCCGCCGGACTTACCGGTGTCGGAGCCTGGTTTGCCGGTCGCCCCTTCCTGACCAGCGATTACACCTATGTCCATCTGCCCGTGATCGGTGAATTCGAACTGGCCACTGCTCTCTTATTCGATATTGGTGTCTTCCTGACGGTGGTGGGAGCGGTCATGCTCGCCCTGGCCAATCTCTCGCGCATAGGAGAGCGAGTCGATGCGGCCTATGAAGCCCAGGAAAAGGCAGCGAAAAGCGGGGAGGCCTGATACATGGAACTGCTTGTTTCCTCCGGCATTGGATTGATCGTCGCCTGCGGCATCTATCTGCTCCTGCGCGGGCGCACGTTTCCGGTAATTCTTGGCCTGACCCTGCTGTCTCACGCAGTGAACCTGGTGCTTTTCTCCATGGGGCGCCTTAACGTCGGGTTGCCACCCATCATTTCGAAGGACGCGGTCGGCTATACAGACCCCCTTCCACAGGCCCTGGTCCTGACCGCCATCGTCATCGCCTTCGGCATGACGGCGTTGGCCGTGGTACTGGCCCTGCGCGGCTACCTGGAAACGGGTGAGGACGGTGTGAACAACGCAACGGCGGATCAGCAGGACCCCTCATGACGCACTGGACCATCCTTCCCGTTGTACTGCCTGCCCTGACGGCGGCTCTGATCGTCCTCCTGGCCCGGCAGGACCTGGTGCTGCAACGCTTCCTGTCCCTGCTTTCAGTTCTCGCGGTGACGGCCGTATCCATTGGCCTGCTGGTCTATGCCGCCGGGCATGGTCCCTATAGTTACGAACTGGGCAACTGGCCGGCGCCGTTCGGTATCGTGCTCGTACTCGACCGGCTCTCGGCGGTCATGGTGCTGATCACCATGCTGCTCGCTTTTGCCGTGCTGCTCTATAGCCTCGACGGCTGGGACAGGCGCGGATGGCATTTCCATGCCCTTTTTCAGTTCCAGCTCATGGGGATCAACGGCGCCTTTCTTACGGGGGATCTCTTCAACCTCTTCGTTTTCTTCGAGGTTCTGCTGATCGCCTCCTACGGGCTCATGCTCCACGGCGCCGGTGCATCCCGCCTCAAGGCCGGCATGCAGTACATCGTCGTCAACCTGACGGGGTCATCGCTCTTCCTGGTGGCTGTAGGGCTGATCTACGGGATCACCGGAACGCTCAACATGGCCGATCTGGCGCTCAAGGTCGGAGAGGTTGAAAGCGGCGATCTGGCCCTCCTCCAAGTCGGCGCCGTCCTCCTGTTGATCGTGTTCGCGATCAAGGCTGCCCTGGTTCCCCTCCACTTCTGGCTGCCCGGTACTTATGCCGCCGCAGCGGCACCCGTGGCCGCTCTGTTTGCCATCATGACCAAGGTAGGCGGCTATTCCATCCTGAGGGTCTATACGTTGATCTTCGGTGGGAATGCTGGCGACAGCGCCTGGATCGCCCAGGACTGGATCATGCCCGCCGCTCTTGTGAGCCTGGTTGTCGGAATGCTGGGAATCATGGCCGGGCGTACGCTGCGCGATCTCATCTGCTTTTCCGTGGTGTGGTCCATGGGCACGCTGATGGTGGCATTCGCACTGTTCAACGAACCATCGATATCTGCCGGTCTCTATTACATGGTGCACAGCACCTTCGTGACCGGTGCGCTTTTCCTGATCGCCGAACTGGTCATCAGCAGTCGCAGCGACGGGCGGGATACGCTTGCCTTCGGCTTGCCGCTTCGCAATGAAGCGATGCTATCGGGTCTCTTCTTCCTTGCCGCAATCGGCATGGCCGGTTTGCCGCCGCTCAGTGGCTTCGTCGGCAAACTGCTGATTCTCGAGGGTGCAACAGGCACACCTTATGTCGCCTGGATCTGGGCGGTCATACTGACCACCAGCCTATTTACCATCGTGGGCTTTGCGCGTGCCGGCAGCATGCTTTTCTGGAAGAGCCAGGCGGCCGGTGCGGCCCAGGGCGCAAAGGACTCACCGCCTCCCACCACCGAAACAGGCTCGAAGCTGGCACACGCCTCTTCAAACGGCCTGGGGATAGCCGCAACGACCTATCTTCTTGCACTGATCGCACTGCTGACAGCATTCTCTGGACCCGTCAGCCGCTATTTTGATGTCACGGCCTCACAGCTCCTTGACGGGGGTGCCTATATCGAGGCTGTCCTGGGGGCCGAAGCCCTTACCGGAACTTCAGCTTCCGGTGAGACCACCATGATGGAAGAGGGTTCCAAGGAGGACGTGCAATGATCAGCAAGCTCTTCCCTCACCCCCTCATGACGGTTGTCCTGACCCTCGTCTGGATGATGCTGATGAATGCGTTCACGCCGGCCACTTTCGTGCTCGGGCTGATCCTCGGCATCATTCTTCCTATCGTGACCAGCCCCTTCTGGGAAAACAGGCCTGTCATCCGCAGACCTCTCAAGGTCGCAGAGTACATGGTGGTGGCCATTTATGACATTGTGGTCGCGAACATCCAGGTTGCCTACCTGATCCTTTTCCGTCGCAACCGGGACCTGAGACCACGGTTTTTCACTGTCCCGCTGGAGCTCCGGACACCTGAGGCCATTGCCATACTGGCTGGGACGATCACCATGACTCCCGGCACCGTAAGCAGCGACATCTCGACGGACGGCAAGAGCCTTCTGGTGCACGGCCTCGACGTTGTCAGTGAGGAAGAGACTGTGTCCGGCATCAAGTCACGTTACGAGAGACGACTGAAGGAGATTTTCGAATGATCGAGTATGCAATCCTCTTCGGTTTTGCGAGCATCTCTCTTGCGATGCTGATGAATCTCCATCGTCTGATCGCGGGACCGGATTCCGTAAACAGGATTCTTGCGCTCGACACCATGACCATCAACACCATCGCGCTGTTCATCCTCTATGGTATTTGGCAGGGAACGACGACCAACTTCGAAGCGGCCCTGCTCTTCGCGATGGTCGGCTTCATTACCACCGTCGCCTTCTGCAAGTACCTGATGCGTGGCGACATAATCGAGTAACAGGTTGCGAAATGATTGACCTCCTGCTTGAGATCCTGATTTCTGCGATGATCGTTGTCGGAGGCATCTTTGCGCTGGTCGGCTCTTTCGGCCTCAGCAAGCTGCCGGACCTCATGACCCGCCTTCATGCTCCGACAAAGGCCACGACACTGGGTATAGGTGGCATGCTGATCGCCTCGATACTCTATTTTTCCGCAGTAAAACAGACTCTTAGCGTTCACGAACTGCTTATCACGATTTTTCTCTTTCTGGTCGCCCCGGTTACAGCCTATCTTATCGCCAAAGCTCATCTGCACAGAAGTAGAGCCAGACAAAAACAGGCTCTGTCCCAGCTTCCCAAACCTGCAGACAGCCAGGCCGGCTGGGCAACTTTCGACAAGGCCGACGAGAAGAGCCAGACGCAAATCCGCTGACCTCCTTCCGGTTGCTTGACGAATCACTGGAACAATACTAGAACGTTTTAGAAGTTTACGTTTCGTTCCTTTCTACTATCTTTTGCACCGGAGGCCGCGATGCTCACCAAAAAGCAGCATGAACTTTTGCTTTTCCTGCATCGCCATTTGAATGAGCATGGGGTTTCTCCTTCTTTCGATGAGATGAAGGAGGCGCTGGGCCTCAAGTCGAAATCCGGCATTCATCGCCTTATCAGTGGCCTAGAGGAACGCAACTTCATCCGGCGGCTGCCGCATCGTGCCCGCGCCATCGAGATCCTGCGCCTGCCCGGAGAGATGAACCTGGCAGCCGGCGGCTTCTCACCCAGTGTCATCGAAGGGGGACGCCAGGAAACTGCGGCCACACGGCCCCAGCTCGATGAAGCAATGCTTGCGGCAAAGACAACGGAAGGAAAGGGGGAAGCCTCATCCCTGCCGCTCTACGGCAAGATTGCAGCGGGCACTCCCATAGAAGCCCTTCGCGACCCCGACAGCTATACGGAAGTGCCACAGACCCTTCTGGGTCATGGTGAATACTATGCTCTTCTCGTCGAAGGCGATTCCATGATCGATGCCGGGATACTCGACGGCGACACCGTGATCATCGAGGTTACGGACCGTGCGGCGAACGGCGAAATAGTCGTCGCCCTGGTCGATAACGAAGAGGTTACGCTGAAACGCCTGCGACAACGACAAGGCGCCATTGCCCTCGAGCCCGCCAACGTGAATTTCGAAACCCGCCTCTTTCCCCCGGACCGCGTGCAGATACAGGGCCGGCTGGCTGGCCTGATCCGCAAGTACTGACTCATTGCGGTCGATTTCGGTAGGGATTCCAGGGTCTGTCTCCCTGCCATTTCCTGACACTCAGGGACCGAATTCCCTTCTCGTTCAACCAAAAGGCGTATCCGCCATTTCGCCAGAGATCGAGGCGCGTCAGGGTGACGCCATCGAGCTTCCGGGATCTGCAGGTCGCTGGCATATCCTTCAGCGTGATCAGGATATCCGCGGACAGGCAATCTTCAACCATAGCCTGAACCGTGTGTGCAAGCGCGACCTCTGTCCCGGCTTTGCGATACAGGCAGCCGAGATCGTCGCAGGAGAGCCAGTCTCCCTTCTGAGTGCCCGTGTCCGGCCAGCGAAGCGGCACGTCCTGGGCCCGGCGTTCCAGCCATTGCCCTGAAGAAAAGCGCGCCTTTCTAAGGTCCGACAGTGCCAGCTGCCCTTGGGGATCAGCCACTGCAATCACTTCGAAGCCTTCCGACACAAGGATGTCCGGCGGGTCGGCCATCACAGGCGTGCCAAGCCCGATCGCAAAGACTGGTAGTCCCACAAAGCGCCAGGACTGCCCCCATAGGCAAAGCCAGAGTCCTCCGCCGACACACAATAACAAGCCCCACAGGGGCATTTGCGGAACCAGCAGGCGCGCCTGAGGCAATGAGGAGATGTAGTGTGCCACATCGAGTACCAGGTCCACTCCCGCCCCCATCAAGGGGAGAAGCTGCTCGGCAAGGTTTAGGGGAGTGGCCAGCAGTACCAACAGGGCGGCCGGCATAACCCAAAACGCGGTCAGGGGAACTGCGACCAGATTGGCGAGTAGTCCGTAACTGGCAAGGCCATTGAAGTGATAGAGTGCGAAGGGCGCTGTTGCGAGTGTGGCTATGACCGTGGTGATTCCAACGCCCAGGAAGTAGCCGGAGACTTTCTGCAACCTTCCTCGAGCATCCTGGTCACTCCCGGAAGAGGCTTTTCTCTCGCGCAGTATCTCGTAACCCGCCACGAGACCTGTCACGGCAGCGAACGACATCTGGAAACTTGCCCCAAGCAGGCTTTCCGGGGACAAAACCAGGACAAGCAGGGCCGCCAGGCCGACCAGGCGCAGCGTCAAGGCGGTTCTGTCCAGAAGCACCGCAAGCAGTACCAGTCCTGTCATGATGAACGCGCGCTGGGTTGGGATCGTGGCTCCGGCCAGAAAGAGATAGCAGAAAGCCATGGCCAGGGCACAGCATGCGGCAATCTTCTTGACCGGCCAGCGCAGTGCAACAGCAGGCCAGAGACACAGGAACGCCCGCACCACGAAAAAGCTCGTCCCGGCAATCAATCCCAGATGCAAGCCGGAAATGGCCAGCAGATGAGCCAGGCCCGAGTGGCGCATGGCTTCGTTCGTCGCCTCGGAGATTGCGCCCCGTTGGCCGGTCAGCAAAGCGGCCGTGACAGCCCCCGTCTGCCCCGGCAATTCGGAAAGGGCCGTGTCCGCCAGCAACTGCCGCTGTTCGTTCCACCAGCCTTGCCATGTATCCTGCAGCCGGCGCCCTCTGGAAAAGACCTGCTCAGTCGAAACTTGCGAGGTCACAACGTCAGGTGGCCCGTAAGTGAAACCAACCGCCCCGATCTGCTTGAAGTAGGCGTTGCGGGCGAAATCGTAATCACCGGGAACAGCGGCCGGCGGGGGCGGTGCGAGAGACGCCAGGGCATTTACCCGGCTGCCGGTGTCCAGTTGCGGAATGTCACCGCGACTAACCAGCCGTAGATAGTGCGGGTACATCTTTTCTTCGAGCCCCTCAATGCTTTGAGGTTTCAGCAACAGGCGAACGCCCCCGGCGACAGGCTCCAGGGCAATGACCTCCGCCACCAGGGACACGGCCGCCATTTCCTTTTCCAGAACCGGAGCAGCGACCATGTGCGTTCGCACCTGGGCAAGATGGAAGCCCAGCACAATCATCATCAGCATGAAGACAGGATAGGCTGGCTGCCAGCGTTGCCGGCGTCCGAGCATCAGGGCAATCCCCGTAGCCGGCAGTGTGACGGCAAACAGATACGGCCAGGGTTCGAAGGGAAGCGAAAAATACAAAGCGATCCCGGATCCCAGTCCGACAACCAGCCATAGCCCCCAACGCTCACGCTCTTCGGCCAGGAAGTGCTGGAACAGGAGAACTGCTTTCAAGACTGGCCTCTAAGCTTGGGAAAGCCGGGAATTGACGAAACTTAGCTCTTTTGCAACCTTAATATGTGAGTGTTGCTTTGTTCAACTTAAAACCCCTATAGATAACAGACTGATCCTGTCGCGTGCGTCGGGAGAAGAGATGTGCTAGACAGCGCGCACGTGATTTCCTCCGGCTTTGTTTTGTACTGAATTCAAGGGATTTCGGTTCGTATATGACTGTCGTGACACGCTTTGCCCCCTCCCCAACTGGCTTTCTGCATATTGGTGGGGCGCGTACAGCACTTTTCAACTGGCTTTATGCGCGACATCACAACGGCTCCTTTCTCCTGCGCATCGAAGACACGGATCGCAAGAGATCAACCGAGCCGGCAATCCAGGCAATTCTGGATGGACTGCAATGGCTCGGCCTCGATTGGGATGAGCCCCCTGTCTATCAGTCGGTGCGTGCCGAACGTCATGCCGAGGTAGCCCGTGCCCTCCTGGAGGTCGATCAGGCCTATTATTGCTATGCCTCGCAGGAGGAACTGGAGGAAATGCGTCAGAAGGCCAAGCAGGAAGGCCGTCCTATGCGCTACGACGGCCGTTGGCGTGATCGCGATCCTTCGGAAGCCCCATCCGGCGTTCCTCCCGTGGTTCGACTCAAGGCCCCGCAGGAGGGCGAAACCATTATCAAGGACGAGGTGCAGGGCAAGGTCCGCGTCGCGAACGAGCAGCTCGATGACATGGTGCTCTTGCGTGCCGATGGCTCACCAACCTACATGCTTTCCGTCGTGGTCGACGATCATGACATGGGGATAACTCATGTTATCCGGGGAGATGACCATCTGACGAACGCCTTCCGTCAAACCCAGCTATACCGTGCAATTGGCTGGGAGCCGCCAATCTTTGCCCACATTCCCCTGATCCACGGACCCGACGGGGCCAAGATGTCAAAGAGGCATGGTGCCCTGGGAGTGGAGACCTACAGGGAAATGGGCTTCCTGCCCGAAGCCTTGCGCAACTATCTCCTGCGTCTCGGCTGGGCGCACGGCGACGAAGAGGTCATTCCGACGGAACAGGCGATCGAATGGTTTGACCTCGATGCGGTTGGACGTTCCGCCGCGCGCTTCGATTTCGCCAAGCTGACCAACCTGAACGGGCATTACCTGAAGGAAGCCGATGCAGCCCGTCTCGTGGATATCCTCTGCTCGGAGTTCTATTCAGAGGTTTCCCAGGTCGGTCGTGACCGTCTCCTGGCCGGAATGGAGGGGTTGAAGCCGCGCGCGAAGACCATGCAGGAACTGGCTGATTTGGGGCGCTTCTATATCCTCGCGCGCCCCCTCGAATTCGATGAGAAGGCGCAGCGTTTGCTTGCCAAGGGCGGAGCCGAATTGCTGGATGCTCTGATAGATGCCCTGCAAAACCTCGAGGAGTGGACTGAAGAGGTGATCGAAAATCGGGTGCGGCAACTGGCAGAAGAGCGAGAGCTGAAGCTGGGCACAGTCGCTCAACCATTGAGGGCGGCATTGACGGGGTCCAGCGTGTCACCAGGAATATTTGAGGTCGCCGCCGTTCTGGGACGCGAGGAAGCCCTCGGACGTCTCAGGGATGCACGCGAGCGCATGGAGAATTTCACTGTCGCTGCGGATTGATCGGCCTTCGAACCGGGCTTATGCTGCAGCGCAATAGCCCGGCCAGAGAGAAATGGACCACAGCCTGTACACAAGGAATGCAAGATGACCAAAGCGAACAGCGAAAACGGCGAGAATACGGTCACCCTGACCGACAACGGCACAGGCGAGCAATGGGAATTTCCGGTCATCGACGGCACCGTCGGCCCGCGTGTCATCGACATCCGCAAGCTCTATGGCGAAACGGGAATGTTCACCTACGACCCAGGTTTCACGTCCACCGCCTCCTGTGATTCGGCCATCACCTATATCGACGGTGACAATGGCATCCTGATGCACCGCGGCTACCGGATCGAGGATCTGGCGGAACACTGTGATTTCATGGATGTCTGCCATCTCCTGCTGAACGGCGACCTGCCGGATGTCCCGCAGAAGAAACAGTTCGAGCATGACATCACCTATCACACCATGCTCCACGAACAGATGATCTACTTCTTCCGCGGCTTCCGCAGGGATTCGCATCCCATGGCGGTGATGGTCGGCGTGGTTGGTGCCCTTTCGGCCTTCTACCACGATTCCACAGACATCACGGATCCGCATCAGCGCATGGTCGCCTCTCACCGCATGCTCGCGAAGATGCCGACCATTGCAGCCATGGCCTACAAGTATTCCGTCGGGCAGCCCTTTGTCTATCCGCGCAATGATCTGAACTATGCTGAGAACTTCCTCAACATGACCTTCTCCGTCCCCGCGGAGGAATACAAGATCAGCCCGACCCTGGCCCGGGCAATGGACCGCATCTTCATTCTGCATGCCGACCACGAGCAAAATGCCTCGACGTCCACTGTCAGGATTGCTGGTTCATCAGGCGCCAATCCCTTTGCCTGCGTTGCCTCGGGCATCGCTTCGCTGTGGGGACCGGCCCATGGCGGGGCAAACGAGGCTGTGCTGCGCATGCTCCAGGAGATCGGCTCCAAGGACCGCATTCCCGAATTCATCGAACGCGCCAAGGACAAGAATGACCCCTTCCGCCTGATGGGCTTCGGGCACAGGGTCTACAAGAACTATGATCCGCGCGCCAAGGTGATGCAGAAAAGCTGTCACGAGGTTCTGGACGAGTTGGGCATCCGCAAGGACGAGCCCCTGCTCGACCTTGCCATGGAGCTGGAGAGGATCGCTCTCGAGGATGACTTCTTTGTCGACAAGAAGCTTTTCCCGAACGTCGATTTCTATTCCGGAATCATCCTGAAGGCCATGGGCTTTCCGACTTCGATGTTCACTGCCCTTTTTGCCGTGGCTCGCACGGTTGGATGGATCGCCCAGTGGAACGAAATGGTCGAAGACCCCAATCACCGTATCAGCCGCCCGCGCCAGCTCTACCAGGGCAATACGGGGCGCGAACTTCCGGAATCTTACAAAACGAATTGAGAGTCTCGCAGATCCAAAAAAGGGCGCCAATCGGCGCCCTTTTTAGTTCTGCCCGAAAGCGCAGTACCTCCTCAAACTAATCGTCCTCGCGAATCATCGCACTGAAGCCCGCTTCAGCCGCAATCTGGTCATCCACGCGGACCTCGCCCTGGAACTTCCAGACCGGTCCCCGGTTGCGCAACTTGCTGACGTGGATATGCAATTGGTCCCCCGGAACGACGGGACGGCGGAAGCGGGCCTGTTCAATAGACATGAAATAGACGAGCTTTCCAGCTGCAGCGCCTTCCAGGGTCTCGACAACCAGGACAGCTGCAGTCTGGGCCATGGCCTCAATGATCAGGACGCCGGGCATCACAGGCTGCCGGGGAAAGTGCCCCTGGAAGAAAGCTTCGTTGATGGTTGCGTTCTTCAGGCCAAGGGCATGCTCGTTCCGCTCAAGCTCCAGAATACGGTCCACAAGCAGCATCGGATAGCGGTGCGGAATCATCCGCATCACTTCCATAACGTCAAAACGCAGTTCAGGCTTCTTCTGCACCACGCTTACGGAATCAGCTTCCTTAGAGGCCGTCATGCCAGAGATCCCCTAGCTTTCCGTTGTACAAAGGCGCTGGCTGCTGGTTCCTGTCAGGATACAGCAGTGGCCTGCCCTTCCTCGCGTTCTATTCCAATGACATTGAGACACTGGGCATTTGCTCGTTCAGGCGCGAAATCACTTCGTCCGTAATTTCGAAATCGTCATGAACCAGCAACAGAGTTGACTTGGGGATCACCATGTTCGCACCGCGTTCGCTGGCGATCGCATCGGAAATCTTCACCACAGTGTATTCCACTTCACCCACGGCTTCCGAATAGGCTTCGTCCAGACGCCCCATTTCCGTGTTGGCTTCCGACTGAAACTGGCCGAACTTCTGTTCAAGCTGACTGCGCTTTTCCTCGAAAGCATCCGAAGAAAGTACCGTTCGCTGCCGGGAAAGGGCTTCGTCCTCCTCACGCAGGCTTTGCTCCTGCTCCTGAAGCTTCTGCTCCATTTCGCTCCGTTTCGCTTCGGCTTCCTCGCGCAGCCCTTTCATGGCAACCGATTCTCTCATCACCTGCTGCAGGTCGACGACAAGAATGCTGGGCGTTGGCGGGGCATCCTGTGCGGTAACCTGCGTAGCGGAACCGATGATCACCAATAAGGAGAAAGCACTGGCTGCAAGTCCGGTAAGAAAGGATTTTCCGAGTGTCATATCAGAACTGTGTCCCAAAACTGAAATTGAATATCTGGGTCTCGTCATAGCTTTCCTTCTGGATTGGAAAGCCAAGATCGATGTTGATCAAGCCCAAGGGAGAGTCCCACGACACGCCGGGCCCCACGGACACACGGATGGAGCGGTTGTCACCGATGACATCGGTATCGTCATCCACGCCCCAGACCGTTCCGAAATCGCTGAACAGTCGTCCGCGCACATCGAATTCATCGGGAAGCCCAAGCGGGAAGATAAACTCCACAGTTCCCTTGGCAAAGTGATTGCCCCCAAGCGGGTCCCCACTGCCATCGTCCCTGGGACCTATGCCACCGTAGTCAAAGCCACGGAATTCATCAGCCCCCAACTGGAAACGGTCACTGATCCGTGTGTCCTGTCCCAGACCATGCATCGTACCCCCACGTGCCCCAAGTGAGACGGTCCACTCGTCTCCCAAAGGAAAATAGTACTTGCCGCCGGCACTGGCGCGAACAAAGCGGACGTTCCCGCCCAGCCCAGTAAACTGGGTGGTCAAGTCGGTGATGAAGCCCTCCGTGGGATTCCGCTTATTGTTACGCCTGTCCCAGATAAGGGACTGACTGATGCTGGAGCGCCAGGAAGCGCCTTCTTCGCGCTTGGCCTGAATTGGAGCATCATCGTCGACACTGTCGATTTCACGGCGTTCCAGGGTATAGCGCCAAACCTGCCGTGTGTGCTCGGTCAGGTCGTAGCCAGCCCGCAAACTGCCGCCACGCCGCTCTTCCTTGAACGAGAACTCGTTGCGATCCCGTGTAATGCGGAAGATATCAAATCCGGCGGAAATGGGGCGATCCATGAAATAAGGTTCGGTGAACCCCAGATTGAACTCGGAGCCCGTACCGCCCACACTCACGGACGCCCGCAAGTCCTGGCCATGCCCAAGCAGGTTACGCTCGCGCAACTGCACGCTGCCCAAGGGCCCCACGGCCGTGGAGAAGCCGGCACCGAACGTCAACTCACCGGTCGACTGTTCCTCGACCTCCGTCTTTATGATGACGCGATCCTCGGAAGACCCCTCTTCCGTGTCCATCTCCACAGTCCGGAAAAAGCCCAGATCCTCGATACGCTGTCGCGAGCGGCGCACACGTGCCTGGTTGAAGGCATCGCCTTCGGCCAGGCGGAATTCCCGGCGAATCACTTCATCCACGGTGCGCACATTGCCTTCGATATCGATTCTCTCGACAAAGACCCTTGGGCCCTCACCGATTTCATAGACGATGTTCACCACCTGGTTCTCGCGATCGGTATCCGCCCGGGGCTGGACATCGACAAAGGCGTACCCCTGCTCGCCGATCCGGTCGGTAAGTTCCTGAACGTCCTCCTCGACGGTGGTCGCGTCGTACCAATCCCCTTGCTGCGCATCGATCAGGTCCTCCACGGACTCCGGCTCCAAATCACGCAGATTGCTTTCGATCGTCACTTCCCCGAACTCGAAGCGCGGTCCCTCCTCTACCGTGAAGGTTATGATAAAGCCCGTGCGATCGGGATTGAGCTCGGCATTCGTCGATAATACCTGGAAGTCGGCATAGCCTTCTTCCAGGTAGAATCGCCTCAGCAACTCTCTGTCGAATGCAAGCCGGTCGGGATCGTAAACGTCGGAACTGGACATGAAGCGGTACCAGGCCGATTCCCGCGTCGAGATTTCCCCGCGCAGTGTACTGCCGGAAAAAGCTTCATTTCCGACGAAATTGATCGACTCCACTCCGGTGAGCGGGCCTTCGTCGATCTCATAGACCAGATCCACGCGATTCTGATCCAGCTCGATGATCTTGGGTTCGACCGTTGCCGCGAAGCGTCCCTGGCTGCGGTAGATGTCCTGAATGCGCTCGACGTCGTTCTGGACCTTGGTGCGCGTGTAGACCACCCGGGGACGCAGCTGCACTTCGCGTTGCAGCTCCTCATCATCTATGCGCTGGTTTCCTTCGAAGGCCAGGCGATTAATCATCGGGTTCTCTTCGACAGTCACGATCAGCGCACTGCCTTCGCGCCGCAACGTGACGTCCTCGAAGAGGCCGGAATCATATAGATTCTTGAGAGACTGATCGAGCGTCAGCGGGTCGAATTCGTCACCGGGTTCCACTTGCATGTAGCTTTGCACCGAGGCCGGATCGACGCGCTGTGTGCCCTCGATACGGATCTCCTCGATTATTCCACCTTCATTGATGGATTGTGCCCGTACGTCATCCGAAATACCGGTCAGGGCCAAAGCTACGACCAGCATCCCCCCGAGAAAAAGAGTTCTGAGCCCCACGAAAACCTCCCTAGCCGAATCCGGCAAACAGATCCGCATGCTGTCGCACGTCCCCTGCTACGTTACGAGCCTACAAGAAAATCAAATACCTGTAATCTTGCGAGATCGTTCCAAGTCACGAATACAAAGAGTGTCAGTACTAGGCCCAAGCCGATTCTGAAACCGATTTCCTGTGCCCTTTCGCCGAGCGGGCGTCCGCGCACGGCTTCGTAAGCGTAAAACAAAAGATGCCCGCCATCCAGCATCGGTACAGGAAAGAGATTGATAAGGCCAAGATTTATTGAAAGCACGGCCATGAACCAGAGAACCGAGACAAGCCCCGTTTCCGCCACGTAGCCCGACATCTCCGCGATCCTGACCGGCCCACCCAGTTCATCCGTACTGCGAGAGCCGGTTATGATCTGTCCCAGTGCCTTTCCTGTCGCCCCCACGAGGCTGACCGTCTCCTCCGCTGCCATCCAAGTGGACTGCAACAGGCCATAGCGAACATACTCCGTGCCACTGGCGGTGATCCCCACGCGCGCAACTTCGTGAACATTGCCGAAATTGTCCTCGGCCTGAACGATGTGGGGGGTAACCGTCAGGGCGACTGTCTGACCGTTGCGTTCGACCTGCATGTCCAGGGGTTCGCTCAGGTTGAGCTGGACGACCCGCTGAATCTGTTCGAAGCGCTCTATCTCCGATCCGTTGATCGTCAGGATTCGGTCACCGCTTTCCAGGCCCGCTTCCTGAGCGGCACTGTCAGGCAGAACGTTTCCAATCACCGGTGGCGTTGTCGGCTGGCCGAGGGTAAAGAAAAAGCCGGCCAGCACCACAAGGGCGAAGAGGAAATTCGCTAGAGGCCCAGCCGCCACGATCCAGGTGCGCTGAGCCAGTGATTTGTAATGGAAGGAAACAGCCCGCTCTTCAGCTGTCAGAGGGCGCTCCCTGCCCCCGGCCCAGCTGCCGGTTTCCTCGCTTGCCGCCCCACTGCTCCCATCCGGCTGCCCGGAGGATTCCCTTGCCGGACGGCTGGTGACATCGGCATCGCCAAACATCTTCACGTAGCCCCCGAGGGGGATTGCGCTGAATTTCCAGCGTGTGCCGCGGCGATCATGCCATCCGAAGAGCTCCGGGCCGAACCCGATGGAAAAAGCATCAATACGGACCCCGCACCAGCGCGCGACAAGGTAGTGACCTAACTCGTGCACGAAGACAAGAACCGTCAGGATGATCAGGAACGGGATGACAAAGTCACCGATACCGCTAATAAATTGCATGAACCGACTTCAACTCCTCAAAGCGCGCAACAGTTCCTTGCCAGCGCGGAGAACTCCACGCCTGCAGCACGCTCGTCCCTTGTACACCAATGGCAGACCATTGGGAAAGCGCCCGTGCGTCATGCCCTCGCTTCAACCTGTGGCGACCTTGCTCTGGCCGAGGCCTGCCCGGGCATGCTCACGTGCCTCGCGGTCTATTTCCAGAACGGCCTCGAAGCTCTCGGGCGGGTTTGGCATATAGGCCTCGAGCGTGTCCGCCACAACCCGGGGGATATCCATGAATCCCAGGCGATGCGCCAGGAAGCCCTCCACAGCCACTTCATTGGCTGCATTGAAGACGATGGTCGCACCAGTTCCGTTCCGCAAACTGTCCCGCGCCAATCGCAAGGCCGGGAAACGCTCATCCTCCGGCTCCTGGAAGGTCAACTGGGCCATCTGCGTCAGACTGAGCTGCTTCACAGGGGCATTCATGCGCGCCGGCCAGGCCAGGCTGTGGGCAATGGGGGTTCGCATGTCGGGATGACCCATCTGGGCCAGCAGGGATCCATCGCTATACCGCACAAGCCCATGCACGATCGACTGAGGATGAACAACGACCGAAACCCGGGAGTCCGGTAGATCGAACAGATGCACAGCCTCTATCAGTTCCAGTCCCTTGTTCATCATGGTCGCTGAATCGATGGAAATCTTGGCCCCCATGGACCAGTTCGGATGCGCGAGGGCTTGTTCGGGCGTTGCCGTTTCCATCTCGGCACTACTCCAGGTCCGGAACGGCCCCCCGGACGCCGTTAATATGATTTCCTCGATCTCATTCTTCTGCTCGGCCGCGAAAACCTGGAAGATTGCATTGTGCTCGGAATCAACGGGCAACAACGTCGCTCCGGACGCCCGCGCCGCCTCGACCAGGTATGCGCCGGCACAGACAAGTGATTCCTTGTTGGCAAGGGCCACCATGGCTCCGCGGCGCACAGCCTCGAGTGTCGCAGGCAAGCCGGCAGCCCCGACAATAGCTGCCATGACCCAGTCGCTGTCGCGCGCGGCTGCTTCGACCAGAGCCTCGGGACCGGCTGCCACCTCCGTCTCGGTTCCGGAAAGCGCCTCCTTGAGCTCCTTGTAAAGGGACGGATCACCGACCGCGGCAAAGGCCGCAGAGCAGGCTCTGGCTTGTGCCGCGAGTTGCTCTACGGAGCGATAGGCGCTCAACGCCTCGACACGATAGTGCTCTGGTGCCTGTGAAATCAGCTCAAGGGTACTTTGCCCTACGGAACCGGTTGAACCCAGTATGGCAATCCGCCGCGGTTCCTTCATGATCGTCATCCCGTCACCCAGCTTTCAAACAATGGCCATTCCAGAAGAACCAGCAAACAGGGTGAAGCTGTCACCAATCCATCCACACGGTCGAGAATGCCACCATGACCGGGGAGGAGGCGACCGCTGTCCTTTACGTCGAAGTGCCTCTTGACCAGCGATTCCACCAGATCGCCTGCTTGTGCGACAAAGGCAAGAACCGCCGCCGTGACAGCCAAAGCCATGGGCACAGCATAGGAGAAGATCATGCCCGCCGTAAGCCCGACAAGCCCGGCAAAGATGGCACCGCCCAGCAAGCCGGCCCACGTCTTGTTCGGGCTTATACGGGGACACAGTCGCGGGCCGCCGATTGTTCTGCCAGCAGCCATGGCCGCCGTATCGGTCGACCAGACGACAAGCAACAGCCAGATTGCCAGCGTACCGCCATAGGCCGGTTTCATGTACAGGCCCTGAAACGCCACAATAGGCAGCACACAGTAGAGTACGCCAAGTGCAAGCCAATAGCCTTCATGCCGTGCCTTGCCGTGTCTTGAAAGCCATCCGAAAGCAAGGAGTCCCGCCATGCCCGAAGCCATGAAGGCAGCCGCGAGCAACGGTGTGGTGCTGGACCAGGTCATGAAGGACAGTCCCGCAAAGACGGTGAAAGCGGCAGGGACAAGCCGGGAATGCGTGGCTGGATGGCAGAGATGCACCCATTCCCAGGCCATGAGCATAACCACGAGCAGCAGGAAAAGGTCGCTATAGGGACGACCGAGGAAAAGGGCACCCAGAACCAGCGGAATCAGAACCAGTGCCGCCAGAATCCTACGGCTCAGGTTTCCGGGGACCTTACCCTGTGGAAACAAGCGCACCGTACCGCCGCTCACGCATCTGGTATTCGGACAGGGCGGAAAGAAACTCTTCACGGTCGAAGTCTGGCCAGAGACAATCCGAAAAGACCATTTCGCTGTAAGCCAACTGCCACAGCAAGAAATTGCTGATACGCTTCTCTCCACCCGTGCGTATCAGAAGGTCCGGATCCGGAATATCATCGGTTTCCAGGTGCCGTTGCAGCAGGGTCTCGTTGATTTCCCCCGCATCGAGCTCACCGGACTGTACCTTTTCAGCAAGGTTGCGCGCCGCAGTCGCAATTTCCGTGCGCCCCCCATAGCTGATCGCGATAACGAGTGTCAGCCCCTTGTGGTCGGCCGTATCGGCTTCCATACGTTCAAGTTCATGCCGCGTGGTCTCCGGCAGTCGGTCGCGCTGGCCGATAATGCGCAGGCGCACATCCAGTTCCTCGAGCTCGTCCCGATGCTCGCCGCCAAGATAGCGCTGAAGCAATCCCATGAGATCGGATACCTCGGCGCCGGGGCGCCGCCAGTTCTCGGAGGAAAAGGCAAAGAGCGTCAGATAGGACAGCCCGATCTCACTGGCGACCCGGACTATCCGCCGGGCAGCTTCCGCTCCTTGCAGATGCCCAAGCTTGCGTGGTCGGCCGCGCTGCGTGGCCCAGCGGCCGTTTCCATCCATGATAATCGCAACATGCTGCGGGTAGTCCGTTTCCAACGGATACGGCCGGGCCGTCATCGGGTCAAACCTGCATGATTTCAGATTCTTTGGCTGCCAGGGCATCGTCTATACTCTTGACGTGCTCATCGGTCAGCTTCTGGATTTCCTCTGCCCGGCTATGTTGCTCGTCCTCCGAGATCTCACCCTCTTTCTCGAGTTTCTTGAGGGCCTCCATCCCGTCACGCCGGATATTCCGCACAGCAATTCGGGCATTTTCGGCATACTTTGCCGCCACTTTGGCCAGCTCGGCACGACGCTCCTCCGAAAGCGGCGGGATCGGGACCCGGACCACACTCCCATCCGAGGCCGGATTGAGACCGAGACCGGCGTCGCGGATCGCTTTCTCCACCGAGGAGATCATCTTCCGGTCCCAGACCTGAACTGTCAGCATCCTGGGTTCAGGAACATTCACCGTACCGACCTGGTTAAGCGGCATCTGCGTACCGTAGGCTTCCACCATCACCGGATCCAGCAGGCTGATCGAAGCACGCCCAGTGCGCAGGCCACCGAATTCGCGTTTCAGGGCCTCCAGGGCCCCGTCCATACGGCGACGTAGATCTTTGATATCGGTATCGTCGGCCATTCTCTAGCTTTCCCCATCGCTTACGATCGTGTAACGCCCCTCGCCACAGAGTACTTCGGCGAAGGCGCCGGGTTTTGCAATGCTGAATACCAGCACGGGAATACGGTTTTCTCGTGCCAAGGATATGGCGGAATGGTCCATAACACCCAAGTCCCGCGAAAGCACTTCCAGATATCCCAGTCGATCATAACGCTTGGCTTCAGGAACCTTGACCGGGTCAGCATCATACACGCCGTCTACCTTGGTACCCTTGAAAAGGGCACTGCAATTCATTTCCGAAGCCCGCAGTGCGGCTGCCGTATCCGTTGTGAAGAAGGGGTTCCCGGTCCCTGCGGCAAAGATCACAACGCGTCCCTTCTCCATGTGCCGGATCGCCCGCCGGCGAATGTAGGGCTCGGACACAGCCGACATGGGAATTGCCGACTGCACCCGCGTTGGGACCCCCAGCGCTTCGATCGCATTCTGCAAGGCCAGTGAATTGATCACCGTGGCCAGCATGCCCATGTAGTCGGCGGTCGAGCGATCCATCCCCTGGGCTGCACCGCTGAGTCCGCGGAAGATATTCCCTCCGCCGATCACGAGACAGAGCTCCACGCCCATTTCGTGGACTGTCCTGACTTCCTCGGCAATGCGCTGAACTGTAGCGGAATCCAGCCCGTATTCCCGTTCTCCCATCAGAGCTTCACCGGAGATCTTGAGCAAAACCCTGCGGTATTCAGGCTTGCCGGACGTCATTAGAGGCTTTCTCCCTGCCGCTCATGCAAAATCGGGCGACCCCTTGGCCGCCCGATTGTTACCGTCTTCAGTTCCCTGCCGCGGCAGCAACCTCGGACGCAAAATCGCTTTCCTGCTTTTCTATGCCCTCGCCAAGTTGATAGCGCACAAATCCGGTCAGCTTCACAGGCGCCCCGACATCTTTCTCAGCCTGTTCCAGTACCTGCGAAACCTTGGATTCACCATCAATCACGAAGGTCTGCTCCAGAAGGACAGATTCCTCGTAGAACTTCCGTAGGCGCCCCTCGACCATCTTGTTGATGATGTCTTCCGGCTTGCCGCTGGCACGCGCCTGATCGGCCAGAACTTCGCGCTCGCGATCCAGGATAGCCGTGTCCACGCTGTCCTGGTCCAGGGCCATCGGACTGGCTGCGGCGACGTGCATGGCAAGCTGCTTTCCAAGATCCGCCAGCTTGGCCTGATCGCCTTCGGATTCCAGAGCAACAATTACGCCGATGCGCCCCAGGCTTTCCGACACCGGGCTGTGTATGTAGCCGGAGACCACACCCTTGTCCACGGAGAGCACCTCGGCTCGACGCAGGCTCATGTTCTCGCCGATCGTGGCAATCAGCTGAGTAAGCTCGTCCGCCACGTTCCTTCCGGTCCCGGGGTAATCCGTAGCCGCCAGTGCTTCCATGTCGGCGCCCTTCTCCAGCACGATCCCGGCAACTTTGTTCACGTACTCCTGGAACTGATCATTGCGGGAAACGAAATCGGTTTCCGCGTTGACTTCCAGAATGGCCCCACGGGTACTTTCCGTGACAACGGCGACCAGTCCCTCGGCCGCCGTGCGGCCGGCTTTCTTTGCGGCGGCCGACAGTCCCTTCTTGCGAAGCCAGTCCAAGGCCTCTTCAAGGTTGCCATCGGTTTCCGTCAGTGCCTTCTTGCAATCCATCATGCCGGCACCGGTTTTCTCGCGCAGCTCCTTGACGAGCGACGCAGTGATCTCAGCCATGTCTCAATCCCTCAATAGATCTCTGCAGTGAAAAACAAGCCGCACTTGCCTCAGGCACCGCTCTGCTGCTTTTCGACTTCTTCGGTTTCCTGCTCCTCTCCCTCGGCGGGCATATTGCTCTCCGCTGCCGAAGTTTCGGGTGCAGGCAAATCGGTTTCCGCGCTTTCCTCGGGCAGCGTTTCTGTTACCTCTTCGGCGGCACCGACATCCTCTCCGCGACGGGCCATGCTCTGCTGCAAGCCGTCGAGGACACTGTCCGCCGCCAGGTCGCAATAAAGATTGATGGCGCGCACGGCATCGTCGTTGCCTGGAACCGGATAGGCCACCCCCTTCGGGTTGCTGTTGGAGTCGAGAACCGCGATCACGGGTATCTCGAGCTTGCGGGCTTCCTGAAGCGCGAGATGCTCCTTGTTTGTATCAATGACGAACAGTGCATCGGGAAGGCCACCCATCTCCTTGATGCCGCCAAGCGCCCGCTCCAGCTTGTCGCGCTCACGGGTCAGGTTCAGGTTTTCCTTCTTCGTGAGTCCCGTCTGCTCCTGGGACAGAAGCTCTTCCAGTTCCTTCAGGCGACGGATCGAATGGGAAACCGTCTTCCAGTTGGTCAGCATACCTCCGAGCCAGCGCTCGTTGACGTAGTACTGGCCGCAGCGTTTCGCGGCATCAGCCACGATTTCACTTGCCTGGCGCTTGGTGCCGACGAAGAGAATGCGGCCGCCGCCGGCCGCCACTTCGCGCATGAAGACAAGCGCCTGGTGCAGCAAGGGAACAGACTGCTCAAGGTCGATGATGTGAATACCGTTGCGTTCCCCGAACAGGAACGGTGCCATATTCGGGTTCCAGCGACGGGTCGTGTGGCCGAAATGCACGCCCGCTTCCAGAAGCTGGCGCATGGAAAAACTGGGTACTGCCATGGTCTTTTCTCCGGTTATGCCGCCGCAGGCCAGTCGTCCGAGGGTCTACTCAAACCCGAACACCGGAACGAAGGTCCATATGCGGACCGTATCGCAATAGCCTGCGTGAGTTTTCAGATGGTGCGGGTGATAGCGCTGAACCACGGAAAAAGCAAGAGTGGGACGCGTCGTGTTCGGCGAAACAGGGAGGGATCAGAGATCCTCGACAACAACGCCCGGAATTGACTTGATCGCCTGGCGTCCCCCCACCGACAGGGCAAAGCCTCCCGGTACGTCGATCTCGACTTCGCGACCATCCGCAAGTGTCAGCACAAGTGTAACCTGACTGCGACCCTTGGCCTCCCTGTCCAGCAGGTTGCGAAGGTCCTGTAGAGGTGCATCGCCCTCAAGATAGACCTTCAGTCCCGCTGCCGTTTTCGCGAGCGATTCCTCCAGGTCCTCGAACTCCTGTGCGGTCAACCGCAGGTCGTCTCCCTCTGCCTGGCGCTCCACGGAGACCGTGACCAGCAGGGGGCGGCCGCCTTCCAGCAGGTCCCGGCTGCGTGCCAATGTCTCGGAGAAAACCGTTACCTCGAATACACCGCTGGCATCCGACATTTGAACAAAGGCAAAACGACTTCCCTTTTTCGAAGTCCTCTCCTGCTTGGCAACCACAATCCCGGCCAGTGCCTGCCGCGTTTGCCCCCCCAGTACTGCTCTCGGCAATTCGGCATAGGAAACAACACGTCGGCGTTCCAGCAGATTCTGGTAGGAATCCAGTGGATGTGCCGAAAGATAGAACCCAATGGCCTCGAACTCATGCTGGAGACGTTCGATGGCAGGCCAGTCGCTGACCGGGGAAAGACGGATATCCTCGTGCTCCCCGGAAGAGTTGCCACCCAGCAGGCTGAACTGGCCGGCATCGCGTTCCGTGGCCGCACTGGCTGCCTGACGCACCAGGGTTTCCGCCGCCAGATAGACCTGCTGTCGGTTGCTGTTGAGGCTGTCGAAGGCACCGGCGCAGGCCAGGTTCTCTATGGCGCGCTTGTTGATCATGCGCGAATCGAGCCGCTGGGCCAGATCGGACAGTGAGCAGAAAGCACCGTTTTCCTCACGCTCCTGCACCAGGGCCTCCATCGCCGAGCTGCCCACATTCTTGATGGCGCCCAGGGCATAGCGGATTGCTTTGCCTTGGCCATCAGGCAGAACCTCCACGGAAAACTCCGAGTGCGAGCGGTTGATATCCGGCGTCAACAGGGGAATTCCCATGCGGGCAAGCTCCTGCCGGAACACGTTCAGCTTGTCCGTATTCCCCAGTTCGAAGGTCATGGAAGCCGCCATGAACTCCACCGGGTAATTGGCTTTCAAGTAGGCCGTCTGATAGGCCACCAGGGCATAGGCGGCCGCGTGGCTCTTGTTGAACCCATAGCCGGCGAACTTGTTCACCAGTTCGAAGATCGAGCGCGCCCGTTTTTCCTCGACCCCCTTTGCCACCGCGCCTTCGACGAAGATCTCACGCTGGGCATCCATCTCCGACTTGATCTTCTTTCCCATGGCACGGCGCAGCATGTCGGCCGCCCCCAGGGAATAGCCGGCCAGCTCCTGCGCGATCTGCATGACCTGCTCCTGGTAGATCATGATCCCGAAGGTCTCGCGCAGGATCGGCTCCAGAGTCGGATAGAGGTAATCCGGCTCCTCCTCCCCTTTCTTCCGGCGGATATAGGAGGGGATGTTCTCCATCGGGCCCGGACGATAAAGCGCGACCATCGCGATCACGTCCTCGAAGCGGTCGGGTTTGAGGCGACGCAGCGCATCGCGCATGCCGGAGGATTCCAGCTGGAAGACGCCGACCGTTTCCCCTCGACTCATCAGCTCATAGGCAGCCCCGTCATCCAGCGGCATTCCCTCAAGGTCGAAGTCAGGCTGATGCGTACGGACGAGGTCTCGGGCCAGGGCCAGCACCGAAAGGGTTTTCAGGCCCAGGAAGTCGAACTTCACCAAGCCGGCGAGCTCGACATACTTCATGTTGAACTGCGTGACCGGCATCTCCGAACGTGGATCGCGATAGAGCGGGATCAGTTCGTCGAGTGGCCGGTCGCCGATCACCACGCCGGCCGCGTGTGTCGACGCATGCCGGTAGAGACCTTCCAGTTTCAGCGCGATGCCGATCATGCGCCGAATCTGTTCTTCGCTCTCCATCGCCTCCTGCAGGCGCGGTTCTCCATCTATGGCCTCCTGCAGGGTTACGGGGTTGGCCGGATTGTTCGGAACCATCTTGCACAGGCGGTCCACGAGTCCGTAAGGCAACTGCAGGACGCGGCCCACATCACGCAACACGGCACGCGCCTGCAGCTTCCCGAAGGTGATGATCTGCGCCACCTTGTCACTGCCGTACTGCTGCTGAACGTAGCTTATGACCTCGTCCCGGCGCTCCTGGCAGAAGTCCACGTCAAAGTCCGGCATGGAAATGCGCTCGGGATTGAGAAACCGCTCGAACAGCAAGCCCCACCGCAAGGGATCCAGATCGGTAATGGTCAATGCCCAGGCAACGACCGAGCCGGCACCGGAACCACGGCCCGGCCCCACCGGAATACCCTGACCTTTCGCCCACTTGATGAAATCGGCGACGATCAGGAAATAGCCGGGGAAACCCATCTGTTCGATGATACCCAGCTCGTACTCCAGGCGCGTCTTGTAAGGCTCCTCCTTATCTTTCCTGGCCTCTTCGTCGTCCTCCGCCAAGAAGACATGGTCTTTCAGGCGCAGCTCCAGTCCCTCGCGCGCCTGTGCCTTCAACTCGTCGATCTCGCTGCGGCCCTCTTCGCTGGGATAGGCGGGAAGGATGGGATCCACTTTCTCAGGGAAATAGGAGCAGCGCTTGGCGATCACCAGCGTATTGTCGATCGCCTCGGGCAAGTCGCTGAACAGCTCGCGCATCTCGGCCGCGGACTTGAAATAGTGCTCCGGTGTCAACTGTCGCCGGTTGTTTTCCGCAACATAGGTCCCTTCAGCAATGCAGATCAGCGCATCATGGGCTTCATGCTGCTCCCGGTCCGGGAAGAAGGCGTCATTGGTGGCTACAAGCGGGACGTCATGGCTGTAGGCCAAGTTTATCAGCCGCTCCTCCGCTTCGTCCTCAGCGGACAGGCCGTGGCGCTGCAGTTCGATGTAGAGACGATCGGCAAAGGCGTCCTTCAACTGCGCCAGCAGCGACTCGGCCGCATCGGCCTGACCTGCCAGAAGGCGGCGCGCGAGCGGGCCATCCACGCCGCCCGTCAACAGGATCAACCCACCAGCGTGCGCCTTGAGAGTCTCCAGCAACACATGCGGATGATCGCCGTCTGGCGTTTCCAGGAAGGACTTGCTGACCAGTTTCAGAAGATTGCGGTATCCCTCTTCATCCTGCACCAGCAGGACGATATTCTCCGGTCCGCCCTTCGACTCGCCGAATGGCCCCGCCGCCTCAAGACGAAGCCCCATTACGGTCCCGATAATCGGCTGAACTCCGGCCTCGCAGGCTGCCATGGAGAATTCAAGGGCGCCGAAGAGATTCCCCGTGTCGGTCATGGCTACGGCCGGCATGGCCTGATCGCGACAAAGCCCGATCAGCTGCTTCAGACGAATGGCTCCTTCCGACAGGGAGTAGGCGCTGTGGACACGCAGATGCACGAAATCGGAATGGGACATGGCCCTGCACTCCATCGGCCGGAAAGAACTGGATGCAGTCTATCGCATCTGCAGCTGCGGAAAAGACTCACCCTTGAACCAGCTGTCCGTCCTCGACCAGGAGCACCCGGTCCATGCGGCGAGCGAGCTCCAGATTGTGCGTTGCGATCATGGCCGCAACACCCGTTCCCTGAACCAGCTTCTCCAGCAGCCCGAAGACGCTGTCCGCCGTTTCCGGGTCCAGGTTCCCGGTCGGTTCATCGGCGAGCACCAGCGAGGGACGATTGATGATGGCACGGGCCAGGGCCACACGCTGCTGCTCGCCCCCCGACAGGCGGGCCGGCCGGTGCTCCATGCGTTCGCCGAGACCGACCAGCTTGAGCAACTCGCGGGCATGCTCGGCCGCCTTGCGCCGCTTCAGGCCGGCGATCATCTGCGGGACGACCAGATTTTCCAGGGCCGTGAATTCGGGAAGCAGATGATGATACTGGTAGACGAAGCCGATACGCCGACGGCGAATGGCGGTCCTGTCGCGATCAGACAGCGCCTGGGTTTCCTGTCCACCGATCTCGATCCGGCCTTCATCCGGCTTCTCCAGCAAGCCGGCGATATGCAACAGGGTCGACTTGCCGGATCCGGAGGGACCGACCAGAGCCACGATCTCTCCGCTGTAGAGGGTCATGGACGCGCCGCTCAGGACTTCGAGGACCTGGTCGCCCTGCCGGTAGTGCTTGACGATCTGGTCCAGCTTGAGGCGCTCGAGAGTCTGGTCACTCATAGCGCAGCGCCTCCACCGGATCCAGACGGCCGGCTTGCCAGGCCGGCAGAAGGGGTGCCAGGAAGGATATGCCAAGGGCCATCAGCACCACCTGGAGCACTTCGGTGGGATCACGTTCCGCCGGAAGCGTGCTGAGGAAGTAGACCTCAGGATTGAACACGGCCGTACCGAAAAGCTGCTCGACCCAGCCCTGGATGGTCTGGATGTTGTCGGTGAAGACGATGCCCAGGATCACGCCCGCTATGGTACCCAAGAGCCCGATCGAAGCGCCGGACATGAAGAAGATGCGCAGGATCATGCCCTGCGTCGCCCCCATCGTCCGCAGAATGGCAATGTCGCGCCCCTTGCCCTTCACCAGCATGTACTGACCGGAAAGAATGTTGAAGGCGGCCACCAGGATGATCAGCGAGAGAATGATGAACATCACGTTCCGCTCGACCTGGATGGCGTTGAAGAAGCTGGAGTTCGCCTGCTGCCAGTCGACGTACCGGTAATCGTTGCCAAGAACCGCAGCGATTTCCTGACGCACCTCCCAGACCGAATCGGGATTGTCGACGAAGACCTCTATGGCGTTGACGGCGTCCGGGAGACGGAAGAAAACCTGTGCCAATTCCAGCGGCATGTAGATGAAACTGTTGTCGTATTCGTACATGCCAACCTCGAAGGTCCCGGCAATCGGATAGCCCTTCATCCGGGGAACGGTTCCCACAGCCGTCTCCGACCCGCGAGGCGAAAGCAATGTCAGCGTGTCATCGGGTTGCTTGTGGAGAGTCTGGGCCATACGGCTACCGACCAGGAGACCCTCTCCGTCCAGGTAATCCTCCAGCGAGCCCTCCATGACGTTGCCGGAAATGGTCTCGCGATCCTCCAGATCCTCAGGAGCAACCCCACGCACGGCCGCCCCGACGGCCCGATCGCCGGCCGTCACGATCACCTGTCCCTGGATCTGCGGCGTAACCAGCTGCACACCCTCCACGCTGCGGATCTGATCGGCAATCGACTGGAAGTCGCTCATTTCCCCCTGATTGCTGTAGACTGTCATGTGACCGTTGACCCCCAGGATCCGGCTCAGCAGCTCCTGACGGAAACCGTTCATGACTGCCATGACGATGATCAGGGTCGCAACGCCCAGGGCAATACCCAGAAGTGAGAAGCCCGCAATCACGGAAATGAAGCCCTCCTGGCGCCGTGAGCGCAGGTAGCGCAGCGCCAGAAGACGTTCGAATGAGCCGAAAACCATCGCTCAGGCCGTCAGCTGGGCCAGTGCGGAGTCCAGCGACAGCTCCTGCCGCTCGCCGGTCGCGCGGTTCTTGAGTTCCACGAGGCCCGACTTCAATCCGCGCGGGCCTATGGTCAGCTGCCAAGGCAGGCCGATCAGATCCATGTCGGCAAACTTCGCGCCCGCACGCTCGTCCCGGTCATCGTAGAGCACGTCCATGCCGGCCTGCTGCAGGCGGCTGTAGGCATCCTCGCAAGTTCGGGTGCACTCCTCGTTGTCCACCTGCAGGTTGATCAATCCGAGATCGAAGGGGGCGACGGAGGCCGGCCAGATGATGCCGTTGTCGTCATGGCTGGCCTCTATGATACCACCCACCAGGCGCGAGACCCCAATACCATAGGACCCCATGTGTACCGGAGCCTCCTCGCCATCACGCGTGGTATAGAAGGCCCCCAGCGGCTCTGAATACTTGGTGCCGAAGTAGAAGATGTGCCCAACCTCGATTCCACGCCCCTCGTAGCGGCGTTCCGCCGGGACATCCTGTTCGAAGGCTCCCGGATCGTGCTTCTCGTCAGTGCGGGCATAGAGGCGGGTGAAGTAATCCACCACCTCCCCCACCTGTTTCGGGTCCCCGGTATCCACATCGGTTCCCAGTACATCGTAGTCGACGAAGTTCCGGTCACAGAAGACCTGGCTCTCGCCGGTATCCGCCAGGATGATGAACTCGTGGCTGAGATTGCCGCCGATCGGCCCCGTGTCGGCCTCCATGGGAATGGCTTTCAGGCCCATGCGCGCAAAGGTCCTGAGATAGGCTACGAAGAAACGGTTATAAGACTCTTTGGCGGCTTCGGAATCCGTATCGAAGGAATAGGCGTCCTTCATCAGGAATTCGCGCCCGCGCATGACTCCGAAGCGGGGACGAACCTCGTCCCGGAATTTCCACTGGATATGATAGAGCAGCTTGGGCAGTTCGCGATAACTGCGTACCGAGTGGGCAAAGATGTCGGTAATCAGCTCTTCATTGGTGGGACCGTACAGCATGTCCCGATCATGGCGATCGCGAATGCGCAGCATTTCCGGTCCATAGTCGTCATAGCGACCCGACTTCACCCAGAGATCGGCGGACTGGATGGTGGGCATCAGCATTTCCTGACACCCGGCACGGTCCTGCTCTTCCCGCACGATGTCTTCGATCTTGCGCAGGACGCGATACCCGAGCGGCAACCATGAATAGACACCCGCCGAGGATTGACGGATCATGCCGGCGCGCAGCATCAGCCTGTGCGAAACGATCTCCGCTTCCTTCGGCGTATCTTTCATTGTTGGCAGGAAAAAAGCTGAACGGCGCATGGAGTGCCTCGGAAATGATGTGGACCGGACTGTCAGAGAACAATAAAACGTGGCGGAGAGTAGGCAAAGCCCAGGACCTTGTCCATGGCTTCGCAAAACCAGCAGGATAACAAAATTCAGGCCGCCTGCCGGGTGGCCGCCTGGACGAGTTTGTCGAGAAGCTGCCGCACCCCTTTCATGCGCTCCTTGGGCTGCTCCCAGGCACGCCGATAAACCAGCTTGTGATCGGGACGCAACTGAATCTTGCCCGGATTGCGTTCGATGAACGAAACTAGGGCGCCGGGATTCGCGAAACTGTCGCCACGGAAGGACAGCACCGCGCCTTTCGGTCCGGCATCCAGCTTCTCGACTCCGGCATCCCGGCAGAGTCGCTTGATGGCAATGATTTCCAGCAGGTTCTCCACTTCCTCGGGCAGTGGGCCGAAGCGGTCTATCAATTCGGCCGCGAAGGCTTCGATCTCGCTGCGGTCGACAAGCGTGGACAGTCTGCGATAGAGGCCCATGCGGACATGCAGGTCGCTGACATAGCTTTCCGGGATCAGGACCGACGTACCCAGGTTGATCTGTGGTGTCCAGCTGTCCGCCTCGCCGGTCTCGGCCGGCCCGTCTTCCTGGCGCGCGCGGGCCGTGGCCACGGCCTCCTCGAGCATCTGCTGGTAGAGTTCCACACCCACCTCGCGGACATGGCCTGACTGCTCCTCGCCCAGCAGGTTCCCGGCGCCGCGAATATCCATGTCATGACTGGCCAGGGTGAAGCCGGCCCCAAGCGTATCCAGCGTCTGCATCACCTCCAGGCGCTTCTCGGCCGATTTCGTCAGCATCCGGCCCTGCGGCAGGGTGAGATAGGCATAACCGCGCTGCTTGGAGCGCCCCACGCGACCGCGCAGCTGGTACAGCTGGGCCAGCCCGAACATATCGGCGCGATGAATGATCAGCGTGTTGGCTGAAGGGATATCCAGGCCGGATTCAACGATGTTGGTGGACAGCAGGACGTCGAAACGGTGATCGACGAAGGCCGACATGACCTCTTCCAGCTGCGCGCCGGGCAGCTGTCCGTGGGCCACACCGATCTTGACCTCCGGCACCAGCTTCTTCAGGCGCTCTTCGACGCCCGCAATATCCTCCAGCCGCGGACAAACATAGAAGCACTGCCCGCCGCGGAAATGCTCGCGCAGGATAGCCTCGCGCACCACCACCGGGTCAAAGGGCAGGACGAAGGTCCGCACGGCCAAACGATCCACCGGCGGGGTGGCAATCAGGCTCATCTCTTTAACGCCCGACATTGCCAGTTGCAGGGTTCGCGGAATTGGGGTTGCCGTCAGCGTGAGGACATGCACTTCGGCGCGCAGCTCCTTCAGGCGCTCCTTCTGCTTCACCCCGAAGTGCTGCTCCTCGTCGATGATCAGCAGTCCCAGGTCCTTGAACTCCACCGTCTTGCCCAGCAGGGCATGGGTGCCCACGACAATGTCCAGGGTTCCGTCCTTCAGGCTCTGGCGGACCTGGGCGGCCTCCTTCGCACTGGTCAGGCGCGAGAGCATGCCGATTCGCACAGGCAGGCCGGCAAAGCGCTCCTTGAGCGTTGCATAGTGCTGGCGCGCCAACAGCGTGGTCGGTACGACCACCGCCACCTGCTTGCCGGACAAGGCAACGATGAAGGCGGCCCTTAGCGCCACCTCCGTCTTGCCGAAGCCCACGTCGCCACAGATAAGTCGATCCATGGGCTTGCCGCTGGACAGGTCGTTCAACAGGTCCTCGATGGCACGCAGCTGGTCGTCGGTCTCGGGATAGGGAAAGCGGGCACAGAAATCCTCGTACGCCCCCTCGGGAGGAACCAGCGTTTCGGCCTGCTTCAGCTCCCGTTCCGCTGCAACGGCAATCAGGTGGTCGGCAGTTTCCTTCAGGCGCTCCTTCACCCGGGCCTTGCGGGCCTGCCAGTTGCCGTGGCCCAGACGGTCCAGTTCCGTCTCGCTCTCCTGCGAGCCATAGCGCGATAGCACCTCGATGGATTCCACGGGAACATAGAGCTTGTCGCCGCCGTGATAGACTACCTTCACGCAGTCATGCGGCGCGCCACCCACATCGAGCGTCTCAAGTCCTTCGTAGCGGCCGATCCCATGATCCATATGCACCACGTAGTCCCCATCGTGCAGTGTCGAGACTTCGGTCAGGAAATTGTCGGACCGCCGTTTCCGAAAGGCGGAGCGCACGATCCGCTCGCCGAGGATATCCGCTTCCGAGATGACCGTGAGGTCTCCGTAACCAAAGCCCTTTTCGACCCCCAGAGCGACAAGACCCACCTGGTTCGCCGGCAGGTTCCAAGCCTCCTGCCAACTGGACACCGGAGCCACCCGGGTCAGTCCATGGTCCTTCAGGACGGTATGCAGACGATCACGCGACCCCTCACTATAGCCGGCGACCACGACGCGATGCCCCTGCCCCTGCTCTCGACTGATGAAGTCGGCCACAGCCTTGTAGAGCTGTCCTTCGGACTCCTTGCGCTGGGTCGTGAAGTCGGCGGCCCGTCGCCCGCCGGCATCGACGACGCGCCGGCTGTCATCGGCCGGCTGGTCAAAGGGCGTAAAGAACAGGCTGTGACGTGCATCGACAACCTCGTCCCACTCCTGGGCCGTCAGGTAGAGCCGGTCCGTCGGCAACGGATGATAGGGGGCTCCATCCATCTGTTCCTGGCCTTCCATCTGCCGACGCGCATCATGGAAATCCTGGATGGATTCCAGACGCGCATCGCGCGCCTCCTCGGCCTGATGGTCGAAGGAAAGAGCGGCCTTCGGCATGTAGTCGCTCAGCCGCGCGAGCGTTTCATAGAACAGGGGCAGCCAGTGCTCCAGCCCCGGATGGCGGCGTTTCTCACTGACGGCCTGATAGAGCGGGTCCTCGCTGACCTTCGCGCCGAATGCGGCGCGATAGCCGCTGCGAAAGCGTTCCACCGTGTCGTCATCAAGAACGACTTCGTTCACGGGCAGCAGCGAGAGGGACTCGGCCTTGCCCGTAGTCCGCTGGGAGAGAGGATCGAAGACACGGAGACTTTCAAGTTCGTCGCCGAAGAAATCCAAGCGCAATGGATTCTCCTCGCCGGCGGGGAAGAGATCGATGATGCCACCCCGCATGGCGTATTCACCAGGCTCCGCCACGGTCTCCACGCGCTGGAAACCGTTGTCGTTCAGGAAGCCTGTCAGCTGCTCCGGAGGCAGGGTATCCCCGGGACGAGCCGTCAGGGTGCGCCCGGAAAACAGCTCCCTGGGTGGCACGCGTTGCAGGAAGGCGTTGACCGTGGTCAGGACCAGTTGGGGTGGATCCTCGGAGATCAGGCGACTGAGCCCGAAAATGCGCTGGGAGACGATATCCCGGTGCGGCCCGACCCGATCGTAAGGCAGGCAATCCCAGGCCGGCATGCGTAGGATCTCAAGGTCCGGTGCAAAGAAGGACAGGGTCTCGGCCAGGCGTGCCATGCGGGCGTCATCCCGGCAGACATGCAGCAAGCCGCCAGACTTCCCTGCATCCTGCTCCAGCAGGCGCATCAGGACACAGGCATCCACCCCTTCGGGCACGTTGCTCAGAATGCTGCGCCCGGAACTTTTCAGTATATCTCTCAACTTCAATCCAGCTGCGGTTTGTATTCGAACTGACGCATCATCTGCATGACATCGTGATCGAGCTCTGTCGGGGGCTCGGCGTGCCCGATCATCCAGGCGTAGAGATCCGGATCGCTTTCCAGCAGCAGCTCTTCGTATCGCGTCAGCTGTTCGGCATCCAGTTCCTCGAGCCGCCTGTCCGCAAAACTCCCCACCAGAAGGTCCATCTCGCGGGTGCCGCGGTGCCAGCTGCGATAACGCAGGCGCTTGCGTTTCGCCTCGAGGTCCTCAGTGTCTTTCATTTTGTACTTCCCTTAGCTCCGGCTAGGATATAGGCCGTCAGGACCGCAATGTCAGTGCTCAATCAGACCTCAACATCAGCATCGTGCGCCCGGATATCCTCAATCCCCTCTTCGCGGAAACGGAAACGCTGCCGGGTGTCGGTACCCGTCTCGCCCGGTTGTTCGCAAGCCTGGCCGGGGAAAAGGTGGTGGATCTCTGCTGGCACCTGCCCTCCAACCTGATCGATCGCCGCTACCGTCCAACGCTGGACCAGGCGGAACCCGGTCATGTCGCCACCCTGAAGATCACCGTCGGAGCACACAGGCCGGGACCGAGCGCACGGCACCCCTATCGCGTCGACTGCCACGATGCGACAGGCGAGCTTGAACTGGTTTTCTTCCACGCCAAGGCCGATTATCTCAAGCGCATTCTGCCGTCCGGAGAAACCCGCCTGGTCAGCGGCAACCTGGACAGCTTCCATGGGCGCCTGCAGATGGCGCACCCGGACTACGTCCTTCCCCCCGAGGACGAGGATCGACTGCCCCAGGTCGAGGCGATCTATCCCCTGACGGCCGGCCTCAAGCCCCGCGTGGTTGCCAACGCCGCCCGGGAAGCCGTTCGCCGAGCACCGGCTCTGCCCGAATGGCTCGACCTTGCCTACCTGAAACGCCAGGGCTGGCAGTCCTGGAAAGCCTCGCTCGAGAAAGCCCATCACCCGGAGAGCCGGGACGATCTTTCCGCCCAGGCACCGGCCCGCCTGCGGCTGGCCTACGACGAACTGCTGGCCAACCAGCTCGCTCTAGGCATCATTCGCCTGAACCAGAAGAAACTGGCAGGAACCTCGAAAAAGGCCCCCGGCGACCTGGCCGCCAGGGCAACGGCGGCCCTACCCTTTTTGCTGACCGGGGCCCAACAGGCCGCCCTTTCGGAGATTCGCGCCGATCTGGCGGACGATGGGCGCATGCTGCGCCTGCTCCAGGGCGATGTCGGCAGCGGCAAGACCCTGGTTGCCCTGCTCGCCATGCTGGATGTCGTGGAAACGGGTCACCAGGCCGCGCTCATGGCCCCCACCGAGATCCTGGCGCGCCAGCACTTCAAGACCATCCAGCCTCTGGCCGAGGCTGCGGGAGTGGAGACAGTCATCCTGACCGGCCGCGACAAGGGCAAGGCGCGCCAGGCTCTGCTGCAGGGAATCGAGAACGGCGACGCCCGGCTCGTAATCGGTACCCACGCCCTGTTCCAGGAATCGATCAGCTTCAAGGAGCTGGGCATGGCCGTCATCGACGAACAGCACCGCTTCGGCGTGCATCAGCGTCTATCCCTGGCTGCCAAGGGTAAGGGGATCGACACGCTGGTGATGACCGCCACCCCGATCCCGCGCACCCTGCTGTTGACCAGTTACGGCGATATGGAGTCCTCGCGCCTGACGGAAAAGCCGGCAGGACGGCATCCGGTGGTCACGCGCACCCTGCCGCTTGAGCGCCTGCCCGAGGTGGTTCAGGCGGTGGGGCGCGCACTCGGCAGCGGTGCGCGCGTCTATTGGCTCTGTCCTCTGGTCGAGGAGTCCGAGAAGGTCGACATGGCCGCGGCCGAACAACGCTACGAGGCCCTCCAACAGGCCTTTCCGGAACAGGTCGGCCTGGTCCACGGTCGCATGAAATCCCAGGACAAGGATGCCGTCATGCTGGATTTTGCCGAAGGACGGCTGTCCATCCTTGTCGCCACCACCGTCATAGAAGTGGGTGTCGACGTCCCGGAAGCCACAGTCATGGTGATTGAGCATGCCGAGCGCTTCGGATTGGCCCAGCTGCATCAGCTGCGTGGCCGTGTCGGACGCGGGGCAGGAAAATCGACCTGCCTGCTACTCTACCAAAACCCTTTGGGAGAGGTGGCCAGCGAACGGCTGCGAATCCTGCGGGAAAGTGACGACGGCTTCCGCATCGCCGAAGAGGATCTCAAGCTGCGTGGTGCTGGCGAGCTGCTGGGCACACGGCAGAGCGGATTTCCCGAATTCCGGCTGGCGGACCCGGCCGTGCACGGGGAGTTGCTGCTGGCTGCCCGGGATGATGCCGGCCTGATCCTGCAGCGTGATGCGCAGCTGGAAACCGAACGCGGCAAGGCACTGCGAATCCTGCTCTATCTCTTTGAACGCGACAGTGCCGTCAGGTACCTGCGTTCGGGCTGACCTGCGTCAGGTCGCTGGCTGGTGCTCGCCCTGGGGCACCGTTTCTTCTGGCTCGAGCGCACCGCGATCGGGGGGAACAACCAGGCCGCCCGAAACCACCATCTTCAGCCCTTCTTCGACTGTCATGGTCAGGGGCTTGACCTCGTTCTTCGGCACGAACATCAGGAAACCCGAGGTCGGATTAGGAGTGGTCGGCATGAAGACATTGATCACCTCTGTATCGGTCAGATTCTGCACCTGCCCTTCGGTCTTGCCGGTCAGGAAACCGATCACCCAGGAACCCCGACGGGGGTACTGGAACAGAACGCATTCCCGAAACGCTTCCGACTGGCTTGCCAGGATGGCCTCCACGATCTGTCTCAAGGCGCTGTAGATGCTGCGGATCACCGGCAAGCGACCGAAGATCCAGGACGAGGTGCGCAGGATCGCCCGGCCGATGATTCCGGCACCGAACATGCCGATCACGGTCAGGCCGGCAATCGCCACCAACAGACCGATCCCCGGGATTTCAGGAAACCCGGCGGGCAGATAGTGCGTCGGTTGCAAGTTCATGGGGATCAGCGGCTTCACCTGACCATCGACGAAGGTGATGATTTCCCAGACCAGCCAGAAGGTGATCACGACCGGCGAAGTCACAAGGACACCGGTCAGGAAATAGTTCCGCAGGCGAGCTGCAAATCCCAGTCCCCGTTGCGGCGCCGGCTTCTGCTGCCGGAGCATTTCCGGCAGGGACCGCGGCTCGCCGCGCGGTGGCACGACGATTCCCCCGGAAATCACCAGTTTCAGGCCCTGCTCGACGGTCATGTCCAGCTGATGCACTTCTTCGCGCGGCAGGAACAGCAGGAAGCCAGTGGTCGGGTTCGGCGTGGCCGGGACGAAAACCGAGACGACCTCGTTCTCTGTCACGCGCTGCACCTCGCCGCGGGTCTCGGAGGTCACGAAACCGATCGCCCACACACCCTGATAGGGATATTCCACCAAGACCACATCGCGAAAGGCGCGGGAATTCTGCGCCAGGACAGTTTCGAAGACCTGCTTGAGCGAACCATAGATGCTGCGCACGATAGGCACCCGGGCCAGCAGCCTCTCCCCGCTGTCCATCAGGGCGCGCCCGATCAGGCCCGCCGTGAACATTCCCACCATCGTCAGGAATATCAGGGCCAGCAGCAGCCCAAGTCCGGGAACCGAGAACGGCAGGTACGTGTCCGGATTCCAGGGTTCCGGGATCAGAGGTGTTATGCGGTTATCGAAAAAGTCGATGACGCCCCATGCGATCCAGATGGTAATCGCAATAGGTGCCGTGATCAGGATTCCCACCAGGAAATAGTTGCGCAGTCGCCCGACAAAACCGCTGTGCGGCGCAATCTTGGTCAGTGGATCGTCGTCTGGACCGGTTTCCGGTCGTTGCGCTCTTTTCGAGCCAGGCTTGTCCGCCATTCTTCGTCCTAGTCCCAACTGGTCCTCGACCCCCACCTTTGCGCAGAGGCACTTGCAGTACTACAGGAAATCCTGCGTGGTGTCTTCACCGGGTGAAGAACTCCAGCAGGTCTCCCGCTGTTTTCTCAGGCGCCTCCTCAGGCAGGAAATGCCCGCAGGGAAGTGGCCTGCCTTCGACCGAAACAGCCCGATCACGCCATACCTTCAAGGGATCGAAGGCCTTGTGGACGACCCCCTGTTTACCCCAGAGAACCAGGAGTGGACAGTCGATCCGACGGTCGCGGTCCGCCGCGTCATGTTCCAAATCCACCGAGGCCGCGGCACGATAATCTTCGCAACTGGCATGAATCACCGCCGGATCCTGGAAGCAGCGCAGGTATTCGGCTATGGCTTCGGGAGCAAAGGCGCCCATCGAGCCCGACCAACGACTCAAGCATTGCCTCAGGAACAACTCGGGGTCATTGCCGATCATGCGCTCGGGAAAGTCGAACGGCTGGATCAGGAAGAACCAGTGGAAATAGGCCGTTGCCATGAAGGTGTCGGTGGCGGCAAAAGCATCGTAGGTGGGCACGATGTCCAGCAGGGCCAAGCGGCTCACGCGCTCGCGATGGTCCAACGCCATGCGATGGGCGACACGTGCACCCCGATCATGCCCGGCAACCGCGAAGCGGCTGTATCCCAGCGCCGTCATCAGATTGACCTGGTCCAGGGCCATGACACGCTTGCTGTAGGCGAAATGCCGCGCGTCCGAGACCACTCGTTCACTGTCGCCATAGCCGCGCAGGTCACTGGCCACGACGGTAAACCGTTCTGCGAGCATAGGGGCGACCTTGTGCCAGAGCGCATGGGTTTGCGGATAGCCATGCAGCAACAGCAGAGGTGGCCCCCCACCGCCGATTCGACAGTGAATCTCCGCGCTGCCGGTGGAAACGTGTCTTGTATCGAACCCTTCAAACATGGTGCTCCCCCTGCTTGCCGGCAGTTGGCCGAAACAAAGGGGCCTTTTGAAGGCAGGTGCTTGCACGATTGGAAGGGATTGTCGGGCCGGACGACATTGTCCCGGAGTCCCTGGAAAGGAATGGTGCGGCTGAGTGGACTCGAACCACCACGGTGTTTCCACCACAGGTACCTGAAACCTGCGCGTCTACCAATTCCGCCACAGCCGCGACATTCGGGCTCCGAGTTCGCACTCGGAGGGTAGGCCCTTCTTTCACTCCATCGACCGGCGTCCTGTCAAACCCTTTTTACGGGTTCGCGGGAAAACGTTCTGCACCAGAGATATGGTGCGGCTGAGAGGATTTGAACCTCCACGGGGTCTCCCCCACAGCGACCTCAACGCTGCGCGTCTACCAGTTCCGCCACAGCCGCAAAACACTTCATATCGGTGCGGACACAACACCGTCCGACAGAGGCGATTACTTAACGATCTTGGCTGCAAAGCACAAGAGCAAGAACACCGATTTTTGTCAGGTCGGCGGGACTGTCTGGCTGCTATGCCGGCAAGGTGTTATGGAAGGCCCATGAAAACAGTCCTGCTCTATGCCGCTCTCGCCGTCCTGCTGCTGCTCGCCTGCATCGGGGGCATCACGACCTGGATGAATCTGGGGGATGTCAGCCTGGGGGTCCATGGATGGGTCGCCCTCTCGGGAGGTGTGGTTCTGACCCTGCTGGTTGGCGGCGGCCTGATGGCGCTGGTCTTCTACAGCAACCGTAGCGGCCACGACGCACGCCATCACGAACAGATGCAGGAGCACACCTCCGAGCCCACACCGGAGCACGACGAACGCCGCAACGAGCGATAACCCCAGGACACTGCCCGCCCCCACACCACCCAAGCTTTCCGCGAAGACCCGGTATGCAGCTCTGTGGCAGCTCGGGGAATTGCGCTCCCCGCGCGTCCGGTCTAGCAATAAGAGGCGGTAAAAGAACCAAATCGCAAGTCAGTCAGCCGCTTCACACGGGACAGTCCCATCATCAGTTCAGCCACCACAGCCATCGGGCCTCTCCGGCGCTGCGTCCTGAGCATCGCTGGCCTGGCCTGTATCGCCAGCACCGTGGCAGATGGCCTGTTCAGCCTACCCCGGGTCGAAGCGGCAGCGGCATTGGCCTTCCTGATCTTCGTGGTGACCGCACTGCCCGGCAGCAGGAAAGCACCCTACATCTACATCTTCTGCTGCGCCGGCCTGCTCGCATTCGGCTGGCTGCAAGGTGAAGACGGCTGGGCCTGGGCCATCGAGGCCGGAGCGCGGGGCGCGCTCATCGCCTCCCTCTTTGCCGTGATGGCCCTGTTGAGCGCGGTGGCGGAGTATTCCCGTCTGATTGCACGTTGCGGCGACGTCATCGTCCACCAGCCGCCGGGTCGACGCTATATCGTGCTCTCGGCCGGCGGACACCTGATCTCCCTGCTGCTCAGCATCGGGGCCATGAGCTTGCTGGGAGAACTCGTGCATCGCGCGCTGACCACTCATCAGGACCAGGGCACCCCCGAGGAGGTGGAACGGCGCCGCCTGATCCGCAGGCGCCGCATGATCATCGCCGTCCAGCGCGGCTTTGCCACCATCTCGGTCTGGTCCCCCCTGTCGGTCTCCTTTGCCGTGGTGATGGCCAGCCTGCCGCAAACCGATACCACGGTCTTCATCCTCTCCGGCTTCAGCCTGGCGATGATGACCCTGCTCTGGGGCTGGGCTCTCGACCGGCTGACCAGCCCGCGTCCCCGACCCGGATCGAGCCTTGGTCAAGCCAAGGAAGGACGCTGGCGCGATTTCCTGCCCTTGCTGGGTCTTGTCGCAGCGATCTTCGTCATGGCCTTCGGCCTGGCCGAGCTTTTCGATGCCACAATCATCGTGGGCGTCATCGCCTCGATTCCCTTCCTCGCCCTCGCCTGGCTGATGCGGCAAGCCAGGGCGAACACCCACATCCCGCTGGATTGCCAGGACGATCCGGAGCACGAGCGCAGCTACACAATCAGCACCCTGCGCCGCTACCTGGCGTACCTCCTGCCCAGCCAGCGCTCGGAAATCGGGGTCAGCGGCAATACGGCCGCCCTCGGCATCCTGCTGGCCTTCGCGATCCCCGGCGACTGGCTGGTCGGCACGGTGGAGATCCTGCCGCGTCCCCTTACGATCGCCGCCGCGATCTGGGCCGTGATCCTGATGGGACAGCTGGGACTGAACCCCATCATCACGACGACCCTGATCGGCACGGCGCTGGCCGAAACCACCTTGCCGGGCGCCAGCACCCTGCCCTCGGCCCTGGCGCTTTCATCCGGTTGGTGCATGGCCGTCGCCAGTTCCCCCTTCACCGCCGGCGTTCTGGTCGCGGCGCGCTACGGCAATGTGGGGCCCTGGGTGATCGGCCATCGCTGGAACCTATTGTTCTGTTTGACGGCGGCCACGGGACTGGGCCTGATTGTCGGCGGCATGGAAGTGATCATTAACGGAACGGGCGTCTAACGGCCTCGGACGGCAAGAGGTCAAGGATCGGGAGGATATCGCATGAAGATCGCCATTCTCGGGGCGGGCGCTATGGGGTCCATCTACGGGGCTCTTCTGGCCCGCAACGGAGAGGATGTCTGGCTGATCGACCGCTGGGCCGAGCACATGGAGGCCGTGCACAGCGCGGGCCTGAAGATCAGCGGCGCTACCGGCAACTGGGTCGCCCATCCGCAGGCGACGACCGATCCGGCCGACGTCGGCCCCTGCGAGCTTGTCATCGTGGCCACGAAGACGCGCGATCTGGCATCGGCTTTGTCGGACGCGGCGCCGCTGCTGCACTCCGATACGAACCTGCTCTGCGTGCAGAACGGCCTGAACGCGCCGCGAATGGCCGCGCAGATTGTCGGATCTGACCGGGTCCTGCTGGGCATCGCCGGCGGCTTCGGCGCCTCGATTCCCGCCCCCGGCTGCGTGGACCATACGGGCTGGGAAGTCGTGCGGATCGCCGCGCGCAATCCCGAGCAATTCGAACGTGCACAGCAGGTGGCGCAGGTCTGGTCCGATGCCGGCTTCAATGCCGAGGCCGATCCCGACGCCGACCACATGATCTGGACCAAGCTGGTCTGCAACGCGGCCTACAGCTCCATCTGCTGCATCACCGGCCTGCTGATCGGCGAGGTCGCCGAGGATCCCTACGCCCGTCAGGTCTCCGCCGCCTGTGCGCAGGAAGCCTGGGATGTTGCCCGTGCCGCCGGTGTGAAGCTCGACTTCGACGATCCGGCCGAGTACGTCCGCGCCTTCGGACGCAAGATCCCGGGCGCACGCCCCTCCATGCTGCTCGACCGCCTGGCCGGCCGCCTCAGCGAGGTCGACGACATCAACGGGTCCGTGGTCGAGGAAGGCAAGCGCCTGGACGTGCCGACCCCGGTCAACGCCACCCTCGTGAACACCATTCACGCCATGGAAAGCCACGACCTGCGCCCCGCCCGCCGGGACAGGCAGCCGGTGTTCCAGGGCTGAAGCGCGCGACATGAAACGCAGCTCCAGGCAGGTACACAGCCCGGGAGGGCGCGCATGATCCGAGGCACCGGCGTCATTGCGGCCGCCACGGGCGTTCAGGTCATCAGCACGCTGGCCACGCTGATCCTGCCGGCCATCGCGCCGATCGCCGCCCGTGCCCTGGGCATCGACGCCGGCCTGATCGGCTTGCAGGTCAGCCTGGTCTATGGCGTGGCCATGGTGGCCAGCCTGTTCGGCGGACCGATGGTCAGCAACCTGGGCGCCTGCCGCACAAGCCAGCTCGGCCTCCTGCTGGTGACCGGCGGCTGCCTGCTGGCGTCCCTGGCCATGATACCGGCCATCGCGCTGCCGGCCCTGGCCCTGGCCTCGATCGTGCTGGGTATGGCCTATGGCCTGCCCAACCCGGCGGCCGCCCACCTGCTGGTGCGCTTTACGGATCCGGCGCACCGCAATCTGATCTTCTCGCTCAAGCAGACCGGCGTCCCCTTGGGGGGCATGCTGGCCGGCCTCATCGGCCCCGGCTTGGCGGAGTGGCTGGGCTGGCAGGCGCCGCTCCTGCTCTGCGCCGTGCTCGCTCTCGGCCTGGCCACGAGCCTGCAGCCCTGGCGAACCCATTGGGACAGTGACCGCATGCGCGGTGGCAAGGCACCGAAACTGCCCGTCGAGGCCATTCGCCTGGTCTTCGGGCAGCCGGCCCTGCGCCTGCTGTCGCTCTCGGCCTTCCTGCTGGCCGGCATCCAGCTCTGCATCGTCACCTTCCTGGTCGTGATCCTGGTCGAGGACCTGGGTTACAGCCCGATCCATGCCGGCATCATGCTGGCCTCGGTGCAGGTGGCCGGAGCCGTCGGCCGCGTCGGCTGGGGCATGCTGGCCGACCGCCTCGGCAACGGAGCCGGAACCCTGTTGATCCTGCTGACCCTTCTGGCCGTCACGGCGCTTGCCGTCACCCAGATCACCGCAGCCACGCCGGCCGGCCTGACAACGGGCCTCTTCCTGCTGCTGGGCGCAACGGGGATCAGCTGGAACGGAATCTTCCTCGCCGAGGTCGCCCGGCGCGCACCGGAGGGCCGTGCCGGTGACGTGACCTCCGCCGCGCTCTTCCTGACCTACATGGGTGTGCTGGTCGGCCCGGCCCTGTTCTCGGCCGTCGGCGGACAGCTCGACAGCTTCCTGCCGCTTTACGGTGCACTGGCGCTGGCCACGGTCCTCGCCTTCGTGATGGTGCGCTCCGCACAGCGGAGAGGCGGCGGCAAGGAAGGTATCTGAGCGGCGTCCACCGGCTTCCCCCAAGACCAGAGGCGCCCTGCATTTTCCCCGACATGGCCGCCGGTGTCAGGGGATGACGCAGGCCAACCGCACGGCCGGAGCACGAGACCCTTCGAGGCTCGCTCCGCTCGTTCCTCAGGGTGAGGGTGGTTTTTAGATTATTGATAATACTGAAAAATTATCCTCATGGCGAGGTGCGAGCTCCGCAGGGGCGAGCCTCGAACCATGCCGGCACAGGCATTTGCGTTCCGCAGTCCGACCGCACCGCCTGCGCAGGACTGGACGCGACTCTTGAGCCCCGTAGAATGCCGCGGCAATCTCCCGTCCGCCTCCTACACCCGGCTGACGAACCAGACGTTCATGGGATCGTGCGGCAGGACGTGGCGCTTCACCTCCCGGAATCCGGCCGCCTTCAGCATCGCCTCGGCGGTTTCCCAGCCCCACATGGTTCCCAGGCCCGCACCGCCCTGGCCCAGGGAGACCGGCATGCAGTGCACGCAGGACACGGCATAGAGCAGCGAGGCCATGGGAAAGTCCAGGTTGTTCTCCAGGCGGGCCGATCCGCCGATGTCCTGCATCAGATAGACACCGTTCGGCTTCAGCGCGCCGTGCAGGCTGCGGATCAGGGCCTGGGGATCCTTCTGGTCGTGCACGGCGTCGAAGGAGGTGATGAAGTCGAAGCGCGCCTGGTCATAATAGCCCGTCAAGTCACGCTGCTCGAAGCGGATATTCGTCAGGCCCTCTTCTGCCACCACAGCCTGCGCATGTGCGACGGCATCCGCGCAGAGGTCATAGCCGAGAAAACGGCTGCGCGGATAACGCTGCGCCATGGCGATCAGGGCTGAACCGCGGCCGCATCCGGCATCCAGTACCTCGATACCCTGTTCCAGGCGCGCCTGAACCCCCTCAGCCAGCGGCAGGATGGTCTTGAACAGCTGATCGGTCACCGTCTGGCCGCTGTCCTCGGCCATGATCTGGTGGAAGTCGGGATAGTCGTCATAGCTCGTCCCGGACCCGCTCATGAAATTTTCCAGGATGCACTCCTGCATGGCCCCCATGATGGCGACGTGCTGGCCATAGACCGCCAGGTTGCCCAGGGGATCCGCGCGCGTCAGGCAGGCCGCATGCTCTGCCGGCAGATGGTAGTTCTGGGTACCGGGATCGAAAGCGACAAGGCCGCCGGTCACCATGACCGCCAGCCATTCCCGGACATAGCGCTCGGCCAGGCCCGCATGCGCAGCTATCTCGGTACTGCCAGCGGGGGGCAGATCGGCCATGGTATCGAACAGGCCCGTGCGGTGCCCGATGGAGATCATCACCGCCACGGCCCCGGAATCGATCAGCTCCATGACCCTTTCCGCAAAGGCTTCCGCCTGTGCCAGCTCCATATCGGTGGTTTGTTCGGTTACGGACGACATGCTTTCTCTCCTTTCAGACAATGGAAACAGGGCATGGCATACGCCGCCACCGTACGCCCACGCGAGGGCGTGAATGGACAGGAACAGGGCCCTTGTGCCATTGTTCGACATGCATGCTCGCAAAGCGCTTCCGCCCCTGTCGGTCAGCCTCCTGGCTCTGCCGGAGACGACGCCGGCAGTACTGTACAACCTCTACGAGGTCTTCTTGTCCGTAGGCGTGGCCTGGAGCGAACTCACAGGCGAGGAAAGCACGGCCCGGCGTATTGTTCCGCGCATCGTGTCGCGCACGCGCGCGCCTTTCCCGTCAGCCATCGGCCTGCCGGTCACCCCCCAGGCAAGCCTTCGGGAGGTCGGTCAGAGTGACCTGGTCATGGTCACCGACCTGACGCTGCCACCCGGAGAAACACCATGTGCACGCTGGCCCGAAGAAGCGGCCTGGATACGCGAACAATTCGAAGGCGGCGCGCTGGTTTCCTCGGTTTGCACCGGCTCGCTCTTCCTGGCCGAGGCCGGCCTACTGGACGATCAGCCCGCAACAACCCACTGGAGCGCGATCGGGGTGTTCCGAGAGCATTACCCGCAGGTTCAACTGGCGGCAGAGCGTATTCTCTGCCCGGCGGGTCCGGAGCATCGCATCGTGACCGGCGGCGGAGCCGCGGCCTGGGAAGACCAGGCCCTTTACCTGATTGCGCGCTTCTGCGGAGAGGCCGAGGCCCGGCATATCGCCAAGATCTTCCTGCTCGGCGATCGCAGCGACGGCCAGTTGTCCTACGCCGTAATGGCACGACCCAGCCAGCATGCCGACGCCATCATCGCCGAGTGCCAAGCCTGGATTGCGGAGCATTATGACAAACCCCATCCGGTGCGCCACATGATCGAACGCTCGGGTCTGACAGAACGGACCTTCAAGCGACGCTTCCGCGCTGCCACGGGCTACACACCCGTCGAATATGTCCAGGCCCTGCGCGTCGAGGAAGCCAAGCAGCTGCTTGAAACAGAGGATCTCTCTACGGAAGCGGTCGCACACGCCGTGGGCTACGAGGACCCCGTCTTTTTCCGCCACCTCTTCAAGCGCCGCACCGGCACCACCCCTGCCCGTTACCGCCAGCGCTTCCAGCGACTCGTCCCACGCAAGGATGCAGGATAAGCTGCATCTACTATGTAACTGATATAAAAAACTTCATCATGGCGAGATGCTCCTACAGGGAACTTCGAACCATCCCTGCGCAATACTGAAGGCCTACTCGAGCAACTTCTCTGCGGCGTAGTTGTGGATCTCCACACCGTCAACCTCGAGATCATGACGGGTCAGGACACGGAAACCCCGTTTCAGGAAAAAGCGGCGCGCAAGCTCACTGGCCTCGACATACAGACGTGTCACGCCGGCATGTCGGGCTATTTCCTCAAGAGCGTCGTAGAGCGCTGCGGCTACCCCTGTGCCCGCCGCACACGGGGTGCAATAGAAAAAGGCGATGTGCCCATCCATCTCAAGATCGGCAAAGGCCAATGGACGGTCATCAGCTGCAGTCGCGACCAGGCGCCGACGACCATCGCTTGCCAGCTTGTCCAGTTCCGCCGGCTCAGGACAAAGCCCGGCCCAGACTTCCACCTGTTCCAGGGAATACTCCCGTCGCCCGAGTACCAGCACCGAGTGTCGATAGAGCTCTGTTAGGGCCTCCGCGTCGCTAGCCTCATATGTACGCACAATGAAGCGGGCTTCTTCATCCGCCTGTCTCCCCATGTCCACCACCACTTGTACACTCAGGGACTGGACATATCATACTTGCAACTTGGGCGATGCATAGGAAAGATTCAGGAACATCGGGTCACTCGTATCCACCCTGCCATTGTTGCTTCAGGCACCGATGATCGTAAGGGCAACAGCCTTCAGGATTGAGAGGTCAAGATCGCTCCGGAGAGCTACGAGCTGAAGTCCGAACGCAAGAATTGAGAGTTCGCGCACACTCCTTTTGCCACAGATCAATTTAGATCTATAACCTATTGGAATGTAACAATCCGGGCGCTACAATAAGATAGCCTCGCAGAAAGGTCTACGAACCTTACCGGACCCAGACAGCACAGTAGCTTCCTACACCAGGATGCCACCACCACCGCTGGAGAAACCACCGCCGGCGCCGGGCAAGCCGCCGACGCCCGGCAAGCCGCCTTGCGCACCCTGAACACCACCCAGAAGGCTGGTCTGCCAAGCTCCACCTGCGCCACCGGCCCCGCCCATGCCGCCGGCCTGTTGACCAGCGCGCTTGTCGTTCATCAGGAAGCGCTGGGTAAACTTCTCGACAAATTTGGGATCGTTCAGATCCTTCAGATCCATGCGACTGGTAATAGCTCGTGCTTGGGCCTCCACCGACTGGATGGCAATCTGTTCCGGCAACCCCAACGCCGTGGTAACCACTCGTCGAATCAGCGGGTCGCCCAGCACATCATAAGGATTGGAGAAGTCCCGTTCCTTGGCCTCGCGCTGGAATGCCATGGCGTCGGGTATGGCAGGATTGGTTTCCGCCAATTTCTCTTCATAACGCTGCTGGGTATAGGACGCGATGAACTTGTTCTTCACCTCCGGGTTCTTGATACCTTCGAGGCCCAATTCGGCAAAGTTGAACATCTTGGCGGCGTCCTTATAACGCTTGTCCTGTAGGCGATTGGCCAGTCCCTCCTTGTCATTGGGGTCGCTCAAGATTGCCTTGCGGGCCAGGGCATCGTTGCCGATCTGGTCGGCCATGCCAAGCCCGCGCAGCACGAACTCCAGGGTCCGCGGATTCTGCAGCAGCTCCTCGGGACTTTCCGCCTTTTCCAGCGCCTTGTTGAACTCGGCGATGTCGCGTTTGACCATGGGATCCTGGCGCACCATCTCCATCTGCTTGTCTTTCATGCGCTCGGCGGTGCGGAACTGCGTCATCGCATCTCCGCCGCCGAGCGGCAGGCTGCCGCCAACCCCACCGCCACCTGCCTGCACGCCGAACAGCGCGCCAACCGTGTTCCAGTTGTTCATGGTGTCAGCCTCCTTGCAGGCCCTCCATGATGGCCTCATTGACGTTGATGTGGAACTCGAAATCCACTTCCTCACCTGGCTTATAGTCGGCATTCTGAAGCACCACTGCCGAAATGGTGGTCAGCTGCTTGCGCAGCTGTTCCGGCAAGGAATTGCCCGGCACACTCAGGTCTGTGAAGAACATGCTCCACAGTCGGTACTGCGTGGCCACGGCCTTGGCCGTTTCCACACGGTCCCCGCTCTCGCGGGCTTCTTTAAGCATACGGGTTACACGTGCAACGGCATCACGTTCGCGGGAGCGGTCCGTGCGAACCGCCTCGCCGGCCATGGCATAGGCCGCAACGGCACTCTGATTCTGCATCATCATTGAACCTTCTCCAGTTCAGCTGATTCCTCGGCCTGGAACTCATCCTGGATGTCCAGATCCGTGGGGGTTCCTGCATCCGCCATGTCGAGCAAGGCGGCTTCGAACTCCAGGAGCTGTCGCGTCAGCTGCAGCGCCTGGAAATAGTCAGTGTTCTCGAGGAAACCCGTGATGTGATCCAGGGTTTCATGCACCGTGGAGAGGCCCGAGGCCTGGCGGAAATCCACTATTCGCGCGCGCGCCTGCTCCACATAGGTGGCACTCTCCCCCTCCTCGGCCATGTAGGCGTTCTGGATGGCGAAGTAGATGCGCGCCCCCGGCGTGGTCACCTCTTCCGGGCGCATGATCTGGCGATCATGCATCACGGCACTCTTGGTCTTGAGAACGATCTTGGACGCCGTCTCGAAGCGGATCAGGGCACCATTGACAATCAGATGCTCACCCTTCTTCAACTTAAGTATAAGCCCCATCAAAATCTCCTGTTCTGTGAGCGGATCCCCGTATTGGGGAATTCCGATGGCATAACCCGCTTCGAGACTAGCGCGGAAAGGTTAATCAAACCTTGCTCCTGTCTGTGCTTTCGGCCTGATAAGGCCGCTAACGGACTTAACCACCGAACAGCGACAGCAGGCTCTGCGGCGACTGGTTGGCGATGGACAGGGTCTGGGTGCCCAGCTGCTGCTTGATCTGCAAGGACTGCAGGCGGGCCGATTCCTTCGCAAGGTCGGCATCCACCGTAGCCCCAAGGCCTTCCTCAATGGCATCGCTCAGCTTGGAGTTGAACTCCATCTGGCCCGTCAGACGGCGATCGTCTGCGGCATATTCATTGAGAGAGTTGGAAACAGAGGTCACGAGATCGTCGAAAGTGGTGTCTGTGCCGTCAATCAGACCTTGGGCCGTTGCAGCATCTGTAGGATCAGTTACACCAGCCAGTTCAGCATCGATGTCGGTCGCTGCAAGTGTGTACTGGGTGCCCGCCGCATCTACGATCACGTTCACATCGGCACCACCAGCATCGATCAGGTTCGTGCCGTTGTACTCAGCATTGTCGACGAAGTTCTGAAGCTCTTCGACCATGCTGTCATAGTCCGCCTTGTACTGAGCGAACTGTTCGGGGGAGTTATTCTCGTCCGCCATCTTGGTAAGGGTTTCACGGATATCTCCCAAACCGTCAGACACAGAGGTCAAAGAGGACAGGGTTGTGGAAACCAGGCCCTTGGCCTTGGAGATCTGCTCGTTGACGGCCCCGATGCCTTTAATATCGGAGCGCAGCCCCTGGGCAATGGCGAAACTGGCACCATCATCCTGAGCAGTGGCCACACGAAGACCAGTGGAAACGCGATTCTGTACCTGTGACAACTCGCTGTTGGTCTTGTTCATATTCTGCAGGGCAACCATTGCCCCGGAATTGGTGTTGATCGAATTCTGGATCATTGCTTTAGCTCCTTTGCTTTGAAGGTCAGGAGTTGATCCGCAAGGTCCATGCCAATATTAACACATTGAAATTATTTCATTTTTATACAGGTAGGCAATTCTACCTACCATCACGTGCAAAAACTGCCGTCCAAGTTGGGCACTTTTTGCAGGCTAAAATCATCCGCTCATGAAAAAGGGGCCGGAAGCAAGCGCTCCCGGCCCCCAAAGGCTAGAAAAACTGACTATCTTTACCCGAAGAGTGACAGCAGGATCTGTGGCGACTGGTTGGCGATCCCCAGGGTCTGGGTACCCAGCTGCTGCTTGATCTGCAGCGACTGCAGGCGGGCTGACTCCTTGGCCAGGTCGGCGTCCACCGTGGCACCAAGGCCCTCCTCGATCGCATCGCTCAGCTTGGAGTTGAACTCCATCTGACCCGTCAAACGGCGATCGTCACCGGCAAAGGTGTTCAGGGCATCGTTCACAGCCCCCACAGCATCATGAAAGGACGTATCAGTCCCTCCGTCGATCAGACCCTGTGCCGTTGCAGCATCAACAGGATCCGATATTCCGGCCAGCTGGGCATCAATGTCGACGGCTGCGAGCGTGTACTGAGTGCCCCCGGAATCGGCGATCACGTTCACATCGGCGCCACCAGCATCAATCAGGTTGGTGCCGTTGTACTCAGCATTGTCGACGTAGTTCTGCAGCTCGGCCAACTGGCTGTCGTAGTCCGCCTTGTACTGATCGAACTGCTCAGCAGAGTTGTTCTCGTCCGCCATCTTGGTCAGGGTTTCACGAATATCGCCCAGACCATCGGAAACGGAGGACAGAGACGAAATCGTGGTCGAGACCAGACCCTTGGCCTTTGAGATCTGCTCGTTGACCGCACCGATGCCCTTGACGTCTGAACGCAGCCCCTGGGCAATGGCAAAGCTGGCACCATCGTCCTGAGCCGAGGCCACACGCAGACCCGTGGAGACACGGTTCTGCACGGAGGCCAGTTCGGAATTGGTGGAGTTCAGGTTCTGCAGGGCGATCATCGCCCCGGAATTGGTGTTGATCGAATTCATGACCGACATGGTCTATTCCTTTCTGGAGTATTCACAGCCTGTTGGCTGATTGAGGAAAGAGGCTATTGCCTCTTTCCTTCAGAGTGCTGTTTATCCAAACAGTGACAGCAGGATCTGCGGTGACTGGTTGGCGATCCCCAGGGTCTGGGTACCCAGCTGCTGCTTGATCTGCAAGGACTGCAGGCGAGCTGATTCCTTCGCAAGGTCAGCGTCCACCGTGGCGCCCAGGCCTTCCTCGATAGCGTCGCTCAGCTTGGAGTTGAACTCCATCTGGCCCGTCAGGCGACGATCATCGCCAGCAAAGGTGTTCAAGGCATCGTTCACAGCGCCCACCGCATCATTGAACAGTGCATCAGTGCCAGAGACCAGACCTTGGGCCGTTGCAGCATCGGCAGGATCCGTTATTCCTGCCAATTGGGCGTCAATATCGACCGCCGTGAGCGTGTATTGTGTACCACCGGAATCGGCGATCACGTTCACATCGGCACCGCCAGCATCGATCAGGTTCGTGCCGTTGTAATCAGCATTGTCGACGTAGTTCTGAAGCTCGGCCAACTGGCTGTCATAGTCCGCCTTGTACTGAGCGAACTGCTCGGCCGAGTTGTTCTCGTCCGCCATCTTGGTCAGGGTTTCGCGAATATCGCCCAGGCCGTCGGAGACAGAGGACAGAGACGAAATCGTGGTCGAGACCAGGCCCTTGGCCTTGCTGATCTGCTCGTTGACAGCCCCGATGCCCTTGATATCGGAGCGCAGCCCCTGGGCAATGGCAAAGCTGGCACCATCGTCCTGAGCCGAGGCCACACGCAGACCCGTGGAGACACGGTTCTGCACGGAGGCCAGTTCGGAGTTGGTGGAGTTCAGGTTCTGCAGGGCGATCATCGCCCCGGAATTGGTGTTGATCGAATTCATGACCGACATAGATTTTCTCCCTTCTGGATGAAACGTAGCCTATTGACCACGCCATACGAGACTGGAGGTAGGGATTTAATATTTCCTGAAGCCACAAAGTTAACAGAAGATTAAAAAGGAGATTTTTCTCAGGAGGCAAAATGGCGCTTTGGCGCAGGAAAATGCAATTCCCTATAATCTGAAGATTATGATATCAAAAGCGACCACGATAAAAAATTTACCTATTCAAATATCTCGTTCTTTGGTGCCACTGATCGCAAAACTAGGGTTTAAGTTTTGCCACCCTCAGAAAAGCAAGGGCCGGAAGCAGAAACTACCGGCCCTCTTACACTCAAAGATCTGCTCTAATCCATATTAACCAAACAGTGACAGCAGGATCTGCGGCGACTGGTTGGCGATCCCCAGGGTCTGGGTGCCCAGCTGCTGCTTGATCTGCAGCGACTGGAGGCGGGCCGATTCCTTCGCAAGGTCGGCGTCCACGGTGGCGCCCAGGCCTTCCTCGATGGCGTCGCTCAGCTTGGAGTTAAACTCCATCTGGCCCGTCAGGCGGCGATCGTCACCGGCATAGGAGTTCAGCGCATTATCCACAGCCGTAACCAAGGTATCAAAGGTAGCGTCCGTGCCTGCAATTAGCCCCTGAGCCGTTGCTGCATCCGTAGGATCCGTGACACCAGCCAACTGTGCGTCCACATCCACGGCCGCAAGCGTATACTGGGTGCCGTTGGCATCAGCGATCACGTTTACAGCAGCCCCACCAGCATCGATCAGATTGGTGCCATTATAGCTTGCATTATCGACATAGTTCTGGAGTTCGGCCAACTGGCTGTCATAGTCCGCCTTATACTGCGCGAACTGTTCGGCCGAGTTGTTCTCGTCTGCCATCTTGGTGAGGGTTTCACGGATGTCACCCAAGCCATCGGAAACCGAGGTTAGGGCCGACAGTGTGGTCGAGACCAGACCCTTGGCCTTGCTGATCTGCTCGTTGACGGCCCCGATGCCCTTGATGTCGGAACGCAGCCCCTGGGCAATGGCAAAACTGGCACCATCGTCCTGAGCCGTGGCCACCCGGAGACCCGTCGAAACACGGTTCTGAACCTGGGCAAGCTGACTGTTGGTGTTATTGAGGTTCTGAAGCGCGATCATCGCGCCGGAGTTGGTGTTGATAGAGTTCATGATCGACATTGCATTCATCCTTTTTGGAAAATTATGGCCCTATTGGCCAACGCAGTCAGAATAGGATGAAAATTTCTAATGACTGGTTAATTTAAATAGTAAAAAAATTGTTAACGCATATTTTTTCTTAACTCTGTCTACAATGAGTTGGATATCGAACTCAGGAGCTCGATCAGAATATGGAGTTTTTTCTTGATTCACACCTCATTTCCGTTTATTAGATCATTGGGGATGTATCTATCCGCATGTTTGTGACAGAGGCGCTGAAGAGCGATGCTGGCAACTTCGAATATATCCATAGGAACCGAGGGACAGGCTTGGATGAAGCCGCCGATGGTCACAGTGTCCCAGAATCCAGTACCCGAATCGAAGACCCCTCAAGCAGGCGCCCCCCCTGTCGTCGATGGCAAGGTCCAGTATAACCCCGTTCTAAACTATGATCGTGATGCCCAGGTCGTTCTGGTTCAGATCATTGACCCTGCAACGGGGGAAGTGGAACGACAGTACCCAAGCGAGAAGCAGGTCGAGGCCTATCAGAAGGCCGTGGAAGAGCAAAAGTCTTCCATGCCGGGGATCGCAGATTCCAAAGGGGCGATGCTGGAAAGCAATCTTCCGGACGTGACAGAAGCCATAGGAGAGGTGGACAAGGCGATCTCTACCATGGACCATAATGGCAAGCTTGGCGAAGGGCTGTCGCTGGTCGCTTAAGTGCCTGAGGCTCACCTGTTTCGGGATTTTCATTGAGTATTATTCAAGCTCTTTGGCCTGTTGGCAGCTAGATACGCTTCCTCCACCGACACCTTTTTAGGCACCCAAGATAAAGACGGAATTGGCTTGGCTTCCTCCTCGGCAAGGCTTGCCGGGTCACGGTGCTGGTGAATCCCTTCCCTGCCCATTCGCACACCTGCCCGATAGCCGTTTCCAATCTCGAAACTCCCAGTTATTTCAATGCATTCAGAATATATGGTCAAATCTGGCCCGGCTCTTGCTTGCTCCTCACTGACTTCATGCGTGCGGATGACACAAGAGGCAGAAGAACGTGATCAGCGAAACATCATCATCGGTCCAGGGCCTGATGGCGGCAGTGTCCGGCAAGGGCAACCAGGCCGGCCAGGCCAGCCAGGGTGATCGGGGCTTCCTGGCCCTGCTGCAGGGCAATGCGCAGGACTCGGACGCATCAGTCCGTGGGCTGCTGGCAAACCTCGGCGGCAAGGGGCAGGCCAACGGCGAAGGCAGCGGATCGGACATGTCCCGGCTGCGCGCCGCCCTCTCCGGCCTGGCGACGACCGCCCACGCGCAGAACCAGGGTTCGGCAAACCCTGCCGCCACGGAGGAGGAGCTCAAGGCTCTGGCCGACGCCCTGGTGAACCTGTCCGAGCAACTGCAGGCACATCAGGCCGGGACCGGAAACGGGGATAACGGCAACCTGCCCTCCGGCCTCCTGCAGGCGCTTTCGAACTTGACGAACGGCAAGGGCAATGAAGACGCCCTGGAGGCCGTAAGCGGCGTCCTCGACCGGTTGCAGCAGCGCGCAGCGGAGGCGACGCCGGATCAGAGCACCCAGGCCACGTCCGAGGACTTGGATCAGCTACAGGATCTGAACGAAGAGCTGGCCGCCTTCATGCAGCGCCTTGACGGCCAGACGGCCCCAACCGGCGAAGGCGGGGCGGAAAGCCTGCAGGATCAGCTCGCCCAACTCAGCGACAGTCTTGCCCGTCTGCAACAGGCCGGAGGTCCGGGAGACAGCGGCGATTCGGAGTCCCTTACGAGACTGCAGGAACAATTGGGCGCCCTGAGAGACGTCCTTGGCGAGCCGGGCGCGGACATCAACCTCAAGGACCTGCTGAACGCGGCCCCGCAGGTGAACGGCGAGACGACACGCTCCATCCCTTCCCTTCCCCAGCTGACCGAGAAACTGGCCGGCCTGCTGGACAGCCTGAAGGCAGCGCGCCCAGGCGCCCAAGCCGGTGCCGAACCCCAGACAATGCCCGCAGCGAAGAGCATGAACGCAGCGTCGGACGGCAAGACCAACCCGCAGGAGGAAGCCCTGCCGACGGCTGCACGCGGCCAGGAGGCCGCGCGTGACGGCGAGCAATCGAGCCGACAGGCGGGCAGCAGTCCGACGGCGGAACTGCAGGAGGAAGCCGCCAACCGGCAGAAAACCGGCCAGGCCTTGTCCGACAAGCAGGCCGCCGAACTGTATGAAAGCCTGCGGCAAGCCGGCAAGACCCTGCAGAACGAGGTCGCCGCCCGCGCCCTGGAACGCAGCCTGGCGCGCTTGTCGGAACAGGCTGGCGGCATGAACCGGCTGGCCGAGGCTCTGTCCTCGCTGCAGGGACGCGAGGACTCGCTGACGAGTTCGAGCGGCAGCCGCGGTCCCGAAAGCCTGAATGCCCTGTCCTTCGAGAGCCAGCTGCGCAATGCGGGGCAGGCTCAGCAGGCCTCGCTGCAGGCCCAGCAGGCCGCCAAGAGCCAGGGCGGCCCGGCCGCCGACCAGATCGCCATGAAGATCCACAAGGCGGCCGCGGCCGGCAAGGAGCGCATCTCAGTGCAACTGCACCCGGCTGAGCTGGGGCGCGTCGACGTGAAGCTGGAATTCTCGCAGGACGGGCTGCTGCGCGCGTCCATTACCACGGAGCGACCGGAAACCCTGGACCTGCTGCAGCGCGACGTCCGTGCCCTGGAACGCGCCCTGGGCGATGCCGGGGTCAAGACCGACAGCGGCAGCCTGAACTTCAACACCCGTGACACCGCCGGCCAGCACCAGGCCTTTGACGGCCAGCAGGGACAGTCCGGCGAGTCCGGAAGCTCTAGCCCAACGGCCAACAACGGCAACGCGCCGGACCTGCCCGACGAGGGCGATGACGCGCCCTGGCACGGCGGCGGGCACGGCCTGATCAACCTGAGCGTCTGAAGGAACTGAAGACCATGGATATCGCAAGTCTCATGAACAGCCAGGCCGCCCAAGGCAGTCAAGGCAGCGGCAACCAGACCAGCGGCTCACGCTTCGGCGGTGGCGAGAGTCTGGACGAGACCTTCGACAACTTCCTGAAGATGCTGACCACCCAGATGCAGAATCAGGATCCCCTGGAGCCCATGAAGACCGAGAAATTCACCGAGCAGTTGGTGGGCTTTGCCGGCGTGGAGCAGCAGATCTCGTCCAACAAGAACCTGGAGAAGCTGATCGAGCTGCAGGGTTATAACCAGATGGGCGCGGCCGTGAACATGATCGGCAAGCACATCGAGGCCGACGGCGACAAGCTGCAGTTGGAGAACGGCATGGCTCTGGGTGCCTATGACCTGGGCAAGAAGGCCGAAAGCGCCGACATCCGAATCCAGAACAGCAGCGGGCAGATCGTGCGCACCATCTCCGGCGAGACCCAGGGCGGACGCCATGAATTCGTCTGGGACGGCCGGAACGATGCCGGCAACCAGGTACCGCCGGGCACCTATTCCTACGCCGTCATGGCCAAGGATGCAGACGGCAATCCGATCTCCTCCTCCACCTCCACGATCGGACGTGTGGACGGCATCGAAACCGAGGACGGACGCGCCATCCTCAAGGTCGGCAATGCAGAAGTGGGACTCTCCCAGGTCAAGAAGGTGCACGACATCCCCTCGCCTTCCGGCGAAGGCTGAGGGCGTGCGATGCATCCGGAACGATGGCCCATGGATGGAGCAGAGCTTATCGATCAGGGCATTAGGAAATTTTAAAGACCCCCGGGTCTAGGCTCCGGTTCTCGTCTGGATAAGAAGAAGAGGACAACCGGATGCATTCAGAACGACCAGGTAGGCCGTCCAGTGTCATCGGGCCCTTGGGGCAACCCCTGACCATAGAGGACCTTCCTCCCCGCAACACCAAGCGCTGGGTCATCCGGCGCAAGGCGGAAGTGGTGGCAGGTGTCCGCGCCGGCCTGATCACCCTCGAGGAAGCCTGTGAGATGTATACGCTCACCCTGGAGGAGTTCATGTCGTGGCAGAGACTGATCGATGAGCACGGCCTCTATGGCCTGCGCATCACGCGTTTGCAGGACTATCGACGCCAGGAGGACGAAACCGGGATGCAGGGCTATTCCTCCTATTCCGCATGATCGTACCGGATCGGTACGATCCGAAAGACCCAGGGGGCAGTCGCCGACGGCGGCTGCCCCTTTTCGATCGCGCTCCGTGACTTGCGGCACAGCGCTTTCCTGAAGTCTCACCCGGGCAGGTGGGCAAAAATTTCCCCTCGTTAACCTGCTGTTTACCGAAACAGCTCTAGCTTGCCTTGTAACAAGGCCTGTGCTCACGAGCGCGGCCTCATGGATCGGCAGAGGGGACAGCTGCGCGTGAACACCTTTCTTGACACACTCAAACGCCTGGGTCCGGCCCGCCTGGCAGTGCTGGGCGGCGTGGCGGCTGCCCTGCTGGCCTTCTTCATCTATCTGGTCGGGCGCGTCTCGCAGCCGGACATGGAGCTGCTCTACAGCGAGCTGCAATCCTCCGACAGCAGCCAGATCGTCAGTGAACTGGACGCCCAGGGCATTCCCTATCAGCTGAGCGCCGATGGCAGCAGCATCAGTGTGCCGTCCGACGAGGTCGCCCGCATGCGCCTGGCCATGGCCGAACAGGGCCTGCCCAATGGCGGCTCCATGGGCTATGAGATCTTCGATGAAGGCGAGAGCCTGGGCACCAGCAACTTTGTCCAGAACATCAACCATGTCCGCGCGCTGGAAGGCGAGCTGGCGCGCACCATACAGAACATCGGCAAGGTCAAGAGCGCCCGCGTACATCTGGTCCTGCCCCAGCGCGAACTCTTCAGCCGCGACCGCAATGAGGCTTCGGCCTCCATCGTTCTGTCGCTGGAGGGCAACGGCTGGCTGAGCAAGGAGCAGGTCCGCTCGATCCAGCAACTGGTGTCCTCGGCGATACCGCGCATGACCCCGAACCAGGTTGCCGTGATCGACAACCAGGGCAACCTGCTCGCCAGCACCAACGATGGCGAGGGAGCAGGCGGTCTCACCGGCGGCGCCGAGGAGCGTCGCCTGTCCATGGAAAACCGCCTGTCCCAGTCGGTTCAGCAACTGCTTGAGCGCTCGGTCGGTATCGGCAACGTGCGCGTCGAGGTGGCGGCCGAGATGAACTACGACCGCATCACCGAGAACTCCGAGATCTACGATCCCGACGGGCAGGTTGTCCGTTCCACGCAGTTGGTCGAGGAGCAGATGCAGGATAACGAGGGCGGCGAGGAGGCCGTGACCGTCGGCAACAACCTGCCGGATGCCGACCTGGGCGGTGGCGAAGAGCCTGGCGCCAGCAGCATGTCCAACCGGACCGAGGAAACCGTCAACTACGAGATCAGCCGCACCACACGCACGCACGTCCAGGAAGGCGGCGACATCGAGCGCCTGTCCGTGGCCGTCATGGTCAATGACACGCAGACCACCAATGCCGAGGGCGAAACAGTCAGCGAACCGCGCAGCCAGGAAGAACTGGACCGCCTGGCCGCCCTCGCCCGCTCGGCCGTGGGCTTCGATCCGGAACGTGGCGACAGCTTTGAAATCGCCAGCCTGCCATTCGCCGACGTGATGCCGAGCGGCGGCGTGGAAGACAATCGCCTGCTGGGCATGGAGCGCGGCCAGCTGATGAAGATCGCCGAAGTCCTGGTCCTGGGCGTGATTGCCGTGCTTGTGCTGCTGCTGGTCGTCCGCCCTCTGGTCACCCGCCTGCTCTCCCCCGAAGGCGGTGGCAGCATGCAGGGAACGCCGGCGCTCGCCGGTAATGGCCAGCATCCGGCCCTGGCTGGCCCGGGACTGCAGGATCCCAGCCTGCTGACAGGTCCCCAGGCCGCGCAACAGGCCAACTTGCCCGTGCCCAGCGAGCAGCAGGGGGAGGAAGAGGAAGAGACGATGCTGAACATGAGCCAGGTGGAAGGGCAGATCAAAGCCTCGTCCATCCGCAAGGTGAGCGAACTGGTGGACAAGCACCCCCAGGAGACGCTCGGCATCATCCGCAACTGGGTCTACCAGGAACGCTGAGGGTATAGGACTTAAGAGATGGCACGGCGCATACGTGAAGATTATTCCACCCTCAACGGCTCCGAAAAGGCGGCTCTGCTCCTGATCGCGCTCGGCGAGGATCATGCCAGCAAGGTCTTCTCGCTGATGGAAGACGAGGAAATCCGCGAGATCTCCCAGACCATGGCCAACCTGGGCACGGTGAGTGCACCGGTGGTCGAAAAGGTCTTTGGCGAGTTCACAGGACAGCTTTCGGGCTCAAGCACGCTGGTGGGCAACTACGAGAGCACCGAACGGCTGCTGATGAAGATCATGGACAAGGAGAAGGTCGACGCGATCATGGAGGATATCCGTGGTCCGGCCGGCCGCACCATGTGGGACAAGCTGGGCAACGTGAACGAGCAGGTCCTGGCGAACTACCTGAAGAACGAGTACCCGCAGACCGTTGCCGTGGTCATGTCGAAGGTCAAGCCGGAGCAGGCGGCGCGCGTTCTCTCGTCCCTGCCCGAGCCCTTCGCCCTGGAAGTCGTCATGCGCATGCTGCGCATGGAGGCGGTGCAGAAGGAAGTGCTGGAAGACGTCGAGAAAACGCTGCGCAACGAGTTCATGACCAATCTCGCCCGCGCCAGCCGCCGGGATTCCCACGAGATGATGGCCGAGATCTTCAACTGCCTGGACCGCAACATGGAAACGCGCTTCCTCTCCTCCCTGGAAGAGCGCAACCGCGAGTCCGCCGAGAAGATCCGGGCCCTCATGTTCACCTTCGAGGACCTGATCAAGCTGGACTCCGGCGGCATCCAGACCCTGCTGCGCACCATCGAGAAGGACCGTCTGGCCACCGCGCTCAAGGGCGGTTCGGAAAGCGTGCGCAACCTGTTCTTCGAGAACATGTCGGAACGGGCGGCCAAGATCATGCGCGAGGACATGCAGGCCATGGGCCCTGTCCGCCTGCGCGAAGTGGACGAAGCCCAGCTCTACATCGTCCAGGCGGCGAAGGACCTTGCCTCCAAGGGCGAGATCGTCATCGCCGACAGCAAGGGCGAAGACGAGTTGGTTTATTGATGGCCGGCCGGGGATCACGCCAATGACAGCGGTACGCAAATTCCTCTTCGAGACGAACTTCGACGCCCCGGCTCAGCCTGAGCTGCCGGGCGATGAGGAGCAGGTCGAGGAGGAGGTCGCCCCACAGCCGATCTACGGCGAGGACGAGCTGGCCGAAGCCCGTCAGGAAGCCTACGAAGCCGGACTGCAGGACGGTCGCAGCCAGGCCCAGGAAGAGCATGCCCGGCAAAGCGAGGAAAGCCTGAGCGCGAGTCTCAGGCAGATCGGCGAGCAGCTCTCCCGGCTGGAGCCCGAGATCAAGGCGTCCCTGGAGCGTGCCCACGGCGACGCCGTGCGGGCGGGCATCCTGGTGATCCAGAAGCTCTTCCCGCGGCTGGTGGAACGCCAGGGCGATCAGGAGATCCGCGGACTCCTGGAAAGCAGTCTCACCCGATTGATGGAAGAGCCGCGTATCGTGATCCGGGTTCACGACAGCCAGCTGGACGACCTGCGCAGCCAGATGGAACAGATCAAGGAGAACGCCGGATTCGAGGGAAAAACCGTGTTGCTGGCGGAACAGGACATCCGGCCCGGCGATATCCGCATCGAATGGGCGGACGGCGGCATCGAGCGTGACAGCGAACGGGCCTGGCAGGATATCGGCGAACTGATCGAGAAGACTCTCGTTCCGACTGTCGAGGACAGCGAGGTCGAACCGTCCCCGGAGATCCCGGAGTCCGAGCCCGACAGCGACGCAGAGGTTTTTCCCACTCCAGAAAGCGACACTCAGGATGCGGAGCCCGTCTCCGCAGAGGAAAGGAACTGACCAATGTCACAGAAAGAGAACTTCGATCTCGAGAACATGGACAACGAGGACGCGGTGAACACCGGCGAAGAGAACGGCCTGCTCGAGGAGTCGAAAATCGCCGCCCCGACCAGCGCACAGGACCTGGAGGCCGTCTATGACATTCCGGTCCAGGTCTCGGCCGTACTCGGCAAGGCCAACATGCAGGTCAGCCAGCTGCTCAAGCTGGGCCGCGGCGCCGTCGTGGAGCTGGACCGCAAGGTCGGCGAGGCCATCGAGATCTATGTGAACAACCGGCTTGTAGCCCGTGGCGAGGTCGTCGTCATGGAGGATCGACTGGGCGTGACCATGACCGAGATCATCAAGTCGGACAGGTCTTAGTAAGGCGTCTGCCAGGCAGGCTCCCGGGAGTAGAATGAATGGCCAACGCAAGTGCCGCAAATTCCACAGGACAACAGGCGTCCCCAGCCCCCAGGCCGATCCAGGCCGGGGTGACACTGGATTTCGCGACCCTGCTGGGTGTGGCGGGCGGCTTTATCCTGATTACCTCGGCCATGATCCTCGGAGGATCCCTGGGATCCTTCATCGACATTCCGGCCATGCTGATCGTGCTGGGCGGCACCTTCATGGTGACCAGCATCTCCTACACGCTGAAAGAGGTCGTTCGTGCCCAGAGCGTCATGCTGCGTGCCATTGCCTACCGCCAGCAACAGCCGTCTGACGCCGCCATGCAGATCCTCTCGCTGGCCGACGTGGCCCGCAAGCAGGGAAGTGTCCTGGAACTCCAGAAGCACATGCAGAACTTGCGCAATACCCCCTTTCTGCACAAGGCGATCTCCCTGGTCGTCGACGGCATTCCGGCCGACGACGTCGCCCGGATCCTGGAGCGTGAAGTGTATGCGACCATGCAGCGCCACATGAAGTCGGCCGGCATCCTGCGCCGTGCCGGCGAGGTCGCCCCCGCCATGGGCCTGATCGGAACGCTGATCGGCCTGGTCCAGATGCTGGGTCGCCTGGAGGATCCCAGCACCATCGGACCGGCCATGGCCGTTGCCCTGCTAACCACCTTCTACGGCGCTGTGCTGGCCAACATGGTCTTCACGCCGCTGGCCAGCAAGCTGGAACGCAACGCCGATGTCGAGGCACAGGTCAACCAGATCTATGCCATGGGCACCGCCTCGATCGGACGCCAGGAGAACCCGCGGCGTCTCGAGGTTGCCCTGAATTCCATTTTACCCCCCTCCGAGCGCGTCCGCTATTTCGATTGAGCGCGACCCGGACCTGACACGAGAGTACGGAGAAAAAAGATGCGGCTGTTAATCATCGGCTCCATGAACGGGCACATTGCCACGGCCGGAAAGATTGCCCTCGACCGGGGCGCCAAGGTGACACAGGTGGATTCCGTGGAAAGCGCCTTGGAAAGCCTGCGGGGCGGCAAGGGTGCCGAACTCCTGATGGTCGACATCGCCCACGACATCGGCCGGTTGGTTGCAGCTCTGGAACAGGAGCGCATATCGGTCACCGTCGTGGCCTGCGGCATCCAGACGTCGGCGCAACAGGCGGCGGCGGCCATCAAGGCCGGGGCCAAGGAATTCGTTCCCCTGCCCCCCGATCCCGAGATGATCGCCGCGGTGCTGGCCGCCGTGACGGAGGAGACCACCAGTTTCATCTATCGCGATCCGGTCATGGCAAAGTCGCTCAAGCTGGCCGACCAGGTGGCCGGCTCCGATGCCAGTGTGCTGATCACCGGTGAATCCGGGACCGGCAAGGAAGTCATGGCCCGCTATATCCATTCCAAGTCCAAGCGTGCGGCCAAAAGCTTCGTGTCCGTGAACTGCGCGGCGATTCCGGAAAACCTGCTGGAAAGCGAACTCTTCGGGCATGAGAAGGGCGCCTTCACCGGCGCCGTCGCCAGGCGCATCGGCAAGTTCGAGGAAGCCAACAACGGCACCCTGCTGCTCGACGAAATCACCGAGATGCACCCGCGCCTGCAGGCCAAGCTGCTGCGCGCCATCCAGGAGCGCGAGATCGACCGCGTCGGCAGTACTCAGCCGATCAAGGTGAACATCCGCCTGCTGGCCACCTCGAACCGGGACATGGAAGAGGCCGTTCGCAAGGGAGATTTTCGCGAGGACCTCTATTATCGCCTGAACGTGGTCAACCTGGAACTGCCGCCGCTGCGTCAGCGCCACGCGGACATTGCGGCGCTTGCCGACCATTTCGTCCAGAAGTACGCCAAGGCCAACGGCGTCGACGTGCCGGGCATGAGCGCGGAAGCGATGGATCTGCTCAAGCAGCACAGCTGGCGCGGCAATGTCCGCGAACTGGAGAACACCATGCATCGCGCCGTGCTGCTGGCCAGTGACGGAACAATCACCCCGGACGCCATCCTGTTGACTGGCAGCCAGAGCCCGATGCAGGAAAGATCCGATGTCTCCAGGGCCGTCGGCAAGGCCGAGGCCGCAGCCGGCAGCCAGGAGGATGGCACACAGCTGGTGGGCCGGACGGTGGCCGAGGTCGAGCGCGACCTGATCATCGACACCCTGCAGCACTGCCTGGGCAACAGGACCCATGCCGCCAACATCCTGGGGATCTCGATCCGGACCCTGCGCAACAAGCTGAAGCAGTACAACGAGGAAGGCTTCCAGGTTCCCCTGCCGGGGGACGCCGAGCCGCGAACCTCGTTCCTGTGATCACTGAACCCAACAACATCTTGATGCGGGGACTCTGAACGTGTCGGACAACTCCGAAACCGGCAGCACTTCCGGACAGCAAGGCGGTTTCAATGCTGCCGGTCTCTGGCAACGCCTGAACGATACCGTCCGTCGTGGCGAGATCGCCCTGGCGCTGGGGGTTGTCTGTATCCTGGTCGTGCTGATCCTGCCGCTGCCCAGCTGGATGCTGGACATCAGCCTTGCGATCTCCATGACCTATTCGGTGCTGATCCTGATGACGGCGCTGTTCATCGGCAAGGCCCTGGAGTTCTCGTCCTTCCCCACGGTTCTGCTGATCGCGACCATGCTGCGCCTGTCGCTCAACCTGGCCTCGACCCGCCTGATCCTGGCCCACGGACACGAAGGGACGGATGCCGCCGGCCAGGTCATCCAGGCCTTCGGCAACTTCGTGATGAGCGGCAACTTCGTTATCGGCATCATCGTCTTCGCCATCCTGATCATCGTGAACTTCGTGGTGATCACCAAGGGCTCCGGACGCATAGCGGAAGTTTCGGCTCGCTTCTCCCTGGACGCCATGCCCGGCAAGCAGATGGCGATCGATTCCGACCTCTCCTCGGGCCTGATCGACGAGCACCAGGCCCGTGATCGCCGCAAGGAGCTGGAGAACGAAAGCAACTTCTTCGGGGCCATGGACGGTGCCGCAAAGTTCGTGCGCGGCGATGCCATCGCCGGCCTGCTGATCACCTTCATCAACGTGATCGGCGGCATCGTCATCGGCGTGGCTCAGATGGGGCTGAGCTTCGGGGAAGCCGCCGAAAGCTATACTGTGTTGACCGTGGGCGACGGCCTGGTCTCGCAGATTCCGGCGCTCATCGTCTCGACGGCCGCCGGCTTGCTGATTTCCAAGGTTGCCTCGACCGAAAGCGCCGACAAGGCCATATTCAGCCAGTTGAGCGGCTACCCCAAAGCGCTGGGCCTGTCCTGCTTCCTGACGCTGGCCCTGGCGCTGCTGCCGGGCATTCCCTTCCTGCCCTTCGTGCTTCTGTCCATCCTGACCGGCACCGCCGCCTGGCTGACCACCCGCAAGCACGAGCGCATCGCCCAACTGGCGATCGATGAGGAACGCCAGGCCACGGAAAGCGTCCCGGTGGCCGAGGAACCCATCAGCAACAGCCTGGCGATGGACCAGATCCGCCTGGAGCTGGGATACGGACTGCTGCCCCTGCTGTCCAACGAAGGGGGCTCGAAGCTGACCGAGCAGATCAAGGCCCTGCGCCGCCAACTGGCGCAGGAACTGGGGTTTGTCCTACCGTCCGTGCGCATCCAGGACAATCTGCAGCTGCCGGCCAACAATTACGCGATCAAGCTGAAGGAAGTCGAAGTGGGCCGCGGAGACCTGCGCCCCAACATGCTGCTGATCATGGACCCCAAGGGCGAGAGCATCCCGCTCGCCGGCGAGGAAACGCGCGAGCCGACCTTCGGCTTGCCCGCCATGTGGGTGGACCCGAGCTCGCGCGAGGAAGCCCTGTTCCGCGGCTACACCGTGGTCGACCCGCAGACCGTGATCACCACGCACATGACCGAGATCATCAAGGACAACACCTCGGAACTGCTCTCGCATGCCGAAACGCAGAAACTCCTGGACAACCTGGACCTGCCGGACCAGAAGCTGGTCTCCGACCTGGTGCCGGCCCAGATTTCCGTGGGCGGCATCCAGCGTGTGCTGCAGAACCTGCTGGCCGAACGCGTCTCCATTCGCGACCTTCCGGCCATCCTCGAGGGAATCTCCGAAGCCTGCGGCTACACGAGACAGGTCACCGCCATTACCGAGCACGTGCGGGCCCGCCTGGCGCGGCAGATCTCCAGCAGCAATACCAACCAGGACGGCATCGTTCCCTTGGTCACCCTGTCCCCGGACTGGGAACAGGCCTTCGCTGAATCCTTGACAGGTGACGGCGAGGACCGACAGCTGTCCATGGCGCCTTCACAGCTCCAGGAATTCATCGCCACCATGCGCAAGTCCTTCGAACGCTTTGCCATGCAGGGAGAAACGCCTGCCCTGCTGACCTCACCCAAAGTGCGCCCCTATGTGCGCTCGATCGTGGAAAGGGTCCGCCCCACCACGGCCGTCCTGTCCCAGAACGAGATTCATCCCAAGGCGAAGATCCGCACCCTGGGTCAGCTGTAACGAACGGATTTCGGGAGCGCCCTCATCATGCGAATGCGCACTTTCACAGCGGGCAGTTTGCCGGAGGCCATGGAAGAGGTGCGCCAATTGCTGGGGCCCGAGGCCGCCATCCTGTCCACCGAAGAGATGAAGGACGGACGCGTGCGCGTTACAGCGGCCGTGGACAGCGATCCGGACGACAGCCTCTCCACTTCCCTCGGGGCCGCGGCCCGGACCGCCCAGACCTTCCAGGAGGCCTTCTCCTATCATCGTCTGCCCGACGATCTGCAGGAACACTTCCTGGCAGCGGCGGGAGACGTGGCCGGTCTCTCCCCCGACCTGGCCCTGGCCGGCGCATTCGAGGAAACGCTGCGCTTTGCTGCGATGCCGGGAGACTCCGGAAACCGCGGACGCACCTATATCCTGGTTGGCCCTCCCGGCGCCGGGAAGACCTCGACCACGGCCAAACTCTGTGCCCGCCGCCTGTTGAACGGACGCAAGAGCATCTTCATCACCCTGGATCATGAAAGTGCCGGCGCGCGCGAGCAGGCGGAAACCTACGCCAAGGCGCTCAAGACGCCCCTACGCCGCGCCAACGATCCCGACAGCCTGCTCCAGGCCGTCACCGACTGCCCGGCCGATCATGGCATCCTGATCGACACCATCGGCGTCAATCCTTTCGACGACCAGGAATGCACCGAACTGATGGAATTGCGCGAAGCGTCCGGGGCCGAGGTGGTCCTGGTGCTGCCGGCCGGCGGTGACTCGCTGGAGAACGCGGAAATAGCCCAGGCCTTTTCCGCCATCGGCGCACGCTACCTGATTGCCTCACGCATCGACACGGCCCGACGCTACGGGGGCCTGTTGGCTGCCAGTGTGGCCGGCGAGCTTTCCCTCATGGGAGCCGGCATCGGCCCCTCCATCGGCAGTGGCCTGACCGGCCTAAGTCCCCTTTCCCTGGCACGGCTCCTGCTCCCCGACATGGAAGCCGATCTGCAATCCCTACCGACAGGAACAGCATCATGATGCAGGTTGTCACCGATCCTTCCTCTGCCCCCCGCCAGAGCGGGAAGAACATGATTGCGATCGCATCCGGAAAGGGAGGCGTCGGCAAGACCTGGTTCGCCTCCACGCTCTCGCATGCCTTTGCACGCCAGAACCAGAAGACCCTGTTGTTCGATGGCGACCTGGGTCTGGCCAACGTGGACGTCCAGCTCGGCCTGTCGCCGGAAAAGGATCTTGGCGGCTTCCTGGCCGGCCGTTACGCCATGGATGTGGCCGTCAGCCGCTACGACCTCGGAGGCTTCGATGTCATTGCCGGCCGCTCCGGCTCCGGCAACCTGGCAACCCTCGGCACCGACAAGCTGATGTTGCTCTGCTCGCGGCTGGTCGAGCACGCGGCCCAGTATGACCGCGTTATCCTGGACCTGGGTGCCGGCGTGGAACGAACGGTGCGCTACCTGGCCAGCCGGGCCTCGCGATGCCTGGTGGTGACCACGGACGAGCCCACCTCGCTGACCGATGCCTATGCCTTCATCAAGCTCAGCAAGCTGCAGAACAGCGCCACGGAAATCTCTGTCGTGGTCAACATGGCGGATTCGACCAGCGATGGCGAGCGAACCTACAACACGCTGCGCAAGGCCTGCGAAAACTTCCTGAAGATCACGCCGCCGCTGGCCGGAATCATCCGCAAGGATGCCAAGGTGCGGGAGGCGATCCGGGCTCAGGTGCCCCTGTTGCAGCGCCACCCCGACACGCATGCGGCCAAGGACGTCATCGACCTGGCCCGCAAGCTGGCCACCTAGGCTGACATGAGCGACCTGGGCGGACCCAGTCGCATCTCCGGAGGACCCGCCGCGGTTCTCGGAGCCGGAGGTGCGCCCGCCCAGGTCATGAATCCCCCACCCCAGATGCTGCAGCTGGTCGTTGGTCACAGCCTGAAGGGCGTGGTGCTGGCATCCGATACGCCCGGCCAGATCCAGGTTCGGACTGAACAGGGTACACTGACCCTGCGCATGGCAAAGGCGCCGGCGCCCGGAACACGCGTTACCATCCAGATCCGCCATATCGGGACTGAACTGTCCGTCATGGTCTTTCCCGATCGGAAAGCGGAAAGTCCCCGCAACCAAACTTTCCGGACCGCCGTCCAAACGACCCAGCCGCATCCGCCGGCATCCACCCTGCCTGTTCCGATCCAGGAAGACAGTTTCAGCCTGGGTCATCTCTACTCCGGAATGGTGGAGGCCCGAAGCCCCCTCCCTGCCGGAGGCACGGAGCTGCCGGCGTCGGGAACGGCCCTGCTCTTGCGGGTTCTGCGCCTCAATCCAGGCCAGGACCTCGATGAGGTTGTGCGCACGCTTCCACGTGAATTCACCTCGGCAGAGCAGTTTGCCAAGGGCCGACTTGTCGAACAGACGCCAAACGGACAATCCCTGGTTCGAACCGACGCGGGCGTGTTGCGCGTCAACCAGCTGCCCAACCTGCCGTCCGGGACACTGCTCCTGCTCGCGCTCAGCGGAAGCAGCGGCACGCTCTCGGGCCAGGGGCCCGCCGCGATGTCGTTCAACAGCTGGCCTGCACTCGCCGCCTTGCTACACCATGGCACCGGCGAGGTGAGAGCTCGCACGGGACTCCCGCAGCCAGGTCCTGGCCTGGCGGGCGATATCGCAGGGTTCCTTGCAGGCCTGAAACAGAACAGCTCGAATCCCGGCTGGCTCTCGGCTCTCTTCCGCCTCCTGCCCCAGGAACCGCACAAGGCCTCCGAATTGTCCGAACGTCTCGGGCACGATGTCGAGTGGTTGCGCCAACTGTCCGCGAAGAGCGATTCCGAAGGGTGGCGCTTCTTCCTCATCCCCCTGCTCGATGAACGACAGGTGACCTATCTCCGCCTGCATGTGCGTGGTGAAGAGAGCAACAAGGGGCAGCCCACGGAAGCGGCTCAGCCGGCGCGCTTCGTCCTGGACATCGATTTCGAGGCGCTTGGCCCGTTGCAACTGGACGGCCTGCTGGCGCGCCAGAGCTTTGACGTGATTCTGCGCAGCCGGACCCCTCTGGACCCGGGCCTGCAGGACAGCCTGAACGAGGTCCTCCTGGCCGCCGGAGCAACCAGTGGGCTGGAAAGCCGGCTGTCCTTCCATGCCGGCTCGGATTGGTCCCCGCTGCCCCCGCCGGGAGATGCTCTCAAGGGGCACGTCTCCGCCTGACCCCGTTGCGTTTCAGTTCGCCACAGACCGGGGAAACAGCCGTCATTTTCCCGGGCCGCTGCGCTGGCGGTGAAGTCGCAGGCCGATCTCGTCCATTTCCTTCTGTTCGCGCTTGCGGAGACTGTCGCGACGGCGTTGGGCCATGTTCTCCAACGTCTGCTCATAGCGCTTCAACTCTTCGAAAGCGTCCGCGACAAAATCGCGTGCCTGCAGCGTTTCGGCACTGACCTTGTTGAGCGATTCCCACAGGCGATCGCGCCGCTTGAGGGCAGTCGCGGCATAGAAGGGGAAAATCCGACTGCCCTCTTCGTCTGCATTGGCGGCACTCTTTTCCTGGGCGATTTCTTCCTCCAGGCGCTCCAGGTCATGGCGCAGCTTCTCTTCCAGCGCCTCCAGGTCGGCCAGAGCCCGGCGCTGCTCATCCAGTTTCCAGCGTTTCAGGCGAACCAGATTTTCAAGACCGTTCACGCCCTATCCTCCTGACCAGACGCATCCGACAGGGGCCAGGACTCGTCAAGCAGCTCCGCCAGCTCAGCATATCCTGTCTCGAGGTTGGTACGCTCATTCTTGCTCTGCTTCAGGAATTCCTCGATACGATCATAGTAATAGATCGCCTCGTCGATGCCGGCATCGCTTCCCCTGCGATAAGCGCCCAGGCGGATCAGTTCCGCCATATCCTCATAGGTTGCCAGCAGGCGGCGCGCCCGATTGACGATTTTCTCCTCGTCCGCCGTGTTGCAGGCAGGCATGGTCCGCGAAATGCTGCGCAGGATGTTGATCGCGGGATAGCGCCCGCGTTCGGCGATGGCGCGCTCCAGCACGATATGGCCGTCCAGGATGCCACGTACCGCATCGGCGACAGGCTCGTTGTGATCGTCGCCTTCGACGAGAACAGTAAACAGTCCGGTGATCGAGCCCTGCTTGCCGCCTCCCGGCCCGGCACGTTCGAGCAACCGGGGCAGTTCGGCAAAAACACTTGGGGTATAGCCCTTGCTGGCCGGCGGCTCGCCCGCCGAGAGACCGATTTCACGCATGGCCATGGCAAAGCGGGTCACGGAATCCATCAGGCAAAGGACTTCCTGTCCCTGGTCGCGATAGAATTCCGACAATGCCAGGGTCAGGTAGGCTGCCTGGCGGCGCATGAGCGGCGCCTCATCGGAGGTGGCAACCACGACGACGGAGCGGGCCAGACCTTCCGGTCCCAGGTCGTCCTCCAGCCATTCCTGGACTTCCCGGCCACGCTCGCCAATCAGCCCGATCACGTTCACGTCCGAGGTTGTATAGCGGGCCAGCATGGAAAGCAGGACGGATTTGCCAACGCCGGATCCGGCGAAGATTCCCATGCGCTGTCCCTGACAGCATGTCTGGAAGGTGTTGAGCGCTCGGACTCCCAGATCCAGTTTGTGTCCCACACGCCGACGTTCATGGGCCGGCGGCGGTGCGCTGCGAAGCCCATAGGGAGACTGTCCGGACGCGATGGGGCCCTTGCCGTCAATCGGTTCTCCAAGAGCGTTAACCACACGCCCCAGCCAGGCATTGCTGGGCCACACCATGGGTTCGGTCGCCGCCAGTTCCGCCTTGCAGCCCATGCCGATCCCCTCCAGGGATCCGAAGGGCAACAGGAGCGCACGGGCTTCGCGGAATCCGACAACCTCACAGGTTACCCGGGTGTTGCCACGGCCGATCACGTCGCACCGGGACCCGATGGACAGGTCCCGTTCGAGCCCCGACACCTCGAGCATCATGCCCTGAACACCCGAGACTCGGCCATAAGAACGACTTTCAGGTATCTGATTTAACTCAGAAAAGAAGGACTCAATCGAATCTTGCATGAGGAGCGCTTTATATCCGGAAAAGAGCAGGAATCGTTCGTTGCGTTCGGGCCATTTTGCGTCTTGGAAACTTAAGTTTCGGTAAAGTACCGCGCGATTTCGGCTCCACGCAGACTCCAGAAGGATAGCCGCTGGATCGTGCGGTCAAAAAAATCGCGATTCCGGGTAATGAATTGTTAACCCAAATTGGTCACAATGGTTAATATACCAACGCAGAAGCGAATTTGGGGGAGCCAGAAATGCGGGTTCTTTTGGTTGAAGACGACAATAATCTCGCGCGCAGTATCGAGATGATGCTGCGCACTGACGGATACGTCTGCGACGTTACAGAGCTAGGGGAAGACGGCCTGGAGATCGGCAAGCTCTATGATTACGATATCATCGTTCTCGATCTCATGCTGCCGGACATGGATGGCTATGAGGTCCTGCGCCGACTGCGCTCTTCCAAGGTCAACACGCCAATTCTCATCCTCTCCGGGCTCAATAGCCTGGATGACAAGATCAAGGGCCTCGGCTTCGGCGCCGACGACTATATCACCAAGCCCTTCCACAAGACCGAACTGATCGCACGTATCCAGGCGATCGTCCGGCGGTCCAAGGGACATTCCGATTCCATTATTCGCACCGGCCGCCTGAGCGTGAATCTGGACAGTCGGACCGTGGAAGTGGATGGCCAGCCCCTGCACCTGACGGGCAAGGAATACGGCATCCTGGAACTGCTCTCCCTTCGCAAGGGGACCACCCTGACCAAGGAGATGTTCCTCAACCATCTCTATGGCGGCATCGACGAGCCGGAACTCAAGATCATCGACGTGTTCGTGTGCAAGCTGCGCAAGAAGTTGACAAACGCCACCGATGGCGAGAACTACATCGAGACCGTCTGGGGCCGCGGTTACGTCCTTCGCGAGCCCGCCGAGGAAACCGCGAACACGCGCCAGCTGGCCAGCGCCTGACTTACGCTGTCTCAACAGGTCTCCTGTCCGGAGACCTGTTGAGCGCTTGCGGCGTCTTAGCCGACAGCGGCCTTGGCCGCTTCCTTCAGGCAGTAGATACCCCTCTGGCCGGGCATGAGCGCCAAGCGATCCGAAACCCCCAGAACGGTTTCCGCACCACCTAGGTACAGGAACCCGTCCGGCGCCAACTGGCGTGAGATACGGCCAAGCACGTCCGTTTTGGTTTGCTGGTCAAAATAGATCAGGACATTCCTCAGGAAGATCACATCGAAACGGCCCAGCTCCGAGGTGTCCTCCAGCAGGTTCGAGTATCGGTACTGGATACGCTCGCGCAAACGCGATGCGATCTGCCAGCGATCCCCGACCTGTTCGAAGTACTTCACCAGCAGCTTCACGGGCAGCCCACGCTGCACCTCGAACTGGCTGTAGAGACCCTTTCTCGCCTTGTCCAACATCTCGGTGGAAATGTCGGTGCCGATAATGTCGATCTGCCAATCCTTTAGGTCCAGCCTGCTTTCCTCAAGCAGCATCGCCAGGGAATAGGGTTCCTGCCCCGAGGAACAGGCGGCACAAAGAATACGGATCCTGCGGCTCGACGCCCGCGCCTTGAGGAGATGCGGCAGGACGATATCCCGGAACTGGTCGAAAGGCCGGCTATCCCGAAAGAAGAACGACTCGTTGGTGGTCATGGCTTCGACCACGTCGCGGCGCAGTTCCTTGTTGCCGGTCTTGCGGGTCTCCCCCACCAGGTCGTCGAGATCCTTCAACTTCCACTTGCGCACCAGTGGCGTCAGACGGCTTTCCAGCAGATAGCTCTTCTCCGCCCCCAGCACCAGGCCGGAGGAGTCCTTCAGGAACCTGGAAAGGAAATCGAAATCATCGGGCTTCATGCCGCTGTCCTCAGAATATTGTCGCGCAGATAGGGCGCGATCTGCATGAGCGGAAGCACGGCAGAGCATAGTCCCCTGCCCGCCACGGCCCCCGGCATGCCCCAGACAACCGAGCTCGCCTCATCCTGGGCAATCACGGTGCCTCCATTCGCCACCACCTTCTCCGCTCCAGCCAGCCCGTCGGACCCCATCCCGGTCAGGATGAGCACGAGCGTGCGCGCCCCATAGATGTCGGACAGGCTGCGCAGCATCGGATTCACGGAAGGGCGGCAGAAATTCTCCGGCGGTTCCTCGGTCAGGCGAATGACAGGTTTGTCCGCACCGTTCCTGACGGCCATCATGTGATACCCACCCGGTGCCACATGGATATGGCCAGGCTGCAAGGGCGCGTCGTTTTCGCCTTCCTTGCAAGGCAGGCCCGAAACGCGCGCCAGGTGTTCCGCCAGCAGTGTGGTGAAGGTGGCCGGCATGTGCTGCGTGATCAGGACAGGCAGGTCGCGTAGCACGCCGCGCAGGTCCCCCAGCACCTTGAACAGGGCCTGCGGCCCACCTGTCGAACTTCCAATCGCCAGCACACGCGGAGGCATGCCGCCAAGCGGACGGAGGTTCATGTCGCTTGGCCGCGTCGGGGCTGCGGTTGCTCTGGCGGCCGGCTGCTCACGGCGGGCTTCGGGCTGGCGCGGGGTGGGAGCTGAAGGCTCCTTCCGCCCGGCTTCGGCCAACGCCTTGACCTTGGTCCGCAGTTCCCGACGAAAGTCGGCGGCGGATTGATGTCCCAGACTGGACGTAGGCTTGGCAATGTAATCCGCGGCCCCGGCCCGCATGGCCTGCAGGCTGACATCCGCGTTCTTGCGGGTCAGGGTCGATGCCATGATGACCTTGGTCCTCGGCGAAGCCTCGAGGATCTTCGGCAGGGCAGTCAGGCCATCCATCACCGGCATCTCGATATCCAGGACGACCACGTCGACCGGCTCACGCGCCAGCGAATTCAATGCCATCTGGCCGTTGGAAACCGAAGCCGTGACCTGGATATCGTGATCTTCTTCCAGCGTACGGGTCAGCAAACCGCGAATTACCGCCGAATCGTCGACAACCATGACGCGGTACCGCCGCGAAGAGAGTGTCTGACCGGTCATGTTCCCCTCCGCAGCGCGCAGTCGAGGCAGGAAGAAGGGCGCTCGGCCATTCAGAGCAACCCGACCTGCGTGAATTTCGATTCCACGATCCCGCTGTCGAAGGGCTTCATGATATATTCATCGGCCCCCGCCGCGATTGCCTCGTGGATATGGGTTATGCCGTTCTCCGTGGTGCAGAAAATCACCACCGGTTGCGTAATGCCGTTGAGGGCGCGCAGTTCCCGCAAGAAGTCGATGCCGCTTTTCACGGGCATATTCCAGTCGAGCAGGATTGCATCCGGCATTTCGGATTCGCAGAGCCGCAAGGCTTCCTGCCCATCCCTGGCTTCACGTGTCGTGAAGCTCAGTTCCTCCAGGATGCGCTTGGCGACCATGCGCACTGTCTTGGAATCATCCACGATGAGACAGCTTTTCATTTACTTCCCCGTACGCTAAAGGCCGTTCAGGCCTCAGGCCGCCGAAGCGCGGCCGAAATCCAGCAGGCGATCAATGTTGAGAACCACCAGCAGCCTGTCTTGCAGGCGATAGATCCCCTCGGAGTACTCCTTCAGGCGCTGGCTGATCGTCGGCGGGCTGCGCTCGAAGTCCGCAGCCTGCAGAGGCATGACTTCACCCACGGAATCCACCATCAGGCTGTAAAGCTCACCGTGATGGTCCACCACAATCGACATACCCGAATGCTTTCCCTGCAGGGGCGGCAAGCCGATCCGCAGGCGAACATTGATGGCTGTCACGATACGACCGCGCAGATTCAACGAACCGGTGATCTCCGGTGGCGCCAGGGGAATGCGTGTGGTCCGGACATTGTTCAGAATATCCTGCACCTGCAGCACATGGATTCCGAAAAGCTGCTCTCCGATGTAGAACGTGACGAATTCCTTCGCATCTTCCGCGTCCAGGAGTCCCGTTTTCATGCGCTCCAGATCGCTCATGCCGCACCTCGCATACTCGACAATGTTTCATTCAGGGATGTCAGCAGGCCGGCCCGGTCGAACTTCGTCACATAGTCACTGAAGCCGGCGGCACGCCCGCGTGCAAAATCGTTCGGACTGGCATGGCCCGACAGGGCGACCAGGGGTGTTTCCGCCCAGCGGTTCGCCCTCACAGCCTCGGCAAACTCGAAGCCGCTCATGCCCGGCATTTCGATGTCGGAGAGAATGAGGTCGAAATCTTCGCCTGCTTCGCAAAGCTCAAGCGCGGCATCGGCTCCCCCGACGGTGGTCACGTGATAGCCGGCCGAGGAAAGCAGCGGAGACAGGAGATTGCGGAAGAAGGGACTGTCGTCCACGAGCAGAATCCGGCTGGCGGAAGAGCTGCTCTCTGGCTTGCTCTCCACATGGAACCAATCGGAATAGGCCTTGGTCAGGAAATAGCCGGTATCGATGATATCCGTGGCCTTCCCAGCGATCGTGGCCGAACCGATATAGCCCTCGTGCTCGCCGCCAAGCTCGATTTTCAGCGGCTCCTCGACAATGTCCAGGATGCTGTCCACCACCAGGCCCATGCTGCGGTTGCGGTCGGTGAAGACCAGGACCGGCTGTCGGCCCGTGCCCTCAAGGCTCTGGCGCGGATCCATGGTGATCAGGGGCATGAGCTGGCCTCGATACTGCACCACGGGTTGGCTGCCGGATGTCTCGATGCTCCCGCGATCGATCTCCTCCAGGCGCGCCACAAGACCGAGCGGCACTGCCTTCGGCGCCTCGCTTCCGGCCTTGAAGAGCAGCATGGCCATGCTTTCGTCGGTCTTCGCAGCCTTCTGCTCCGACATCTCTTCCAAGCCTTCTGTAACCGTCAGTTCTCCGGTCTCGCCGGCGATGCCGTTGGGGTCCAGGATCATGACAACGGAGCCATCACCCAGGATCGTGTTGCCCGAGAATAGCGTGATATTGCGCAGGATCGGCGCCACCGGCTTGACCACGATTTCCTCGGTGTCGAACACCCGATCGACGATAATGCCGAAGGTGTAGGTGCCGACCTTGGCCACCACGATGAACTGGTCCTTCTCATTGGCATCCTCTTCGCGCTCCAGCTTCAGGAGCTCGCTGAGATTGACGAGCGGCAGCAGGCGATTGCGCAACCTCAGGACCGGCGTATCGTTGATGCGTTCGATGCTGTGATCGGAATTGGCCGAAGCACGCACCAGCTCGATCACGGCCAGCTGCGGAATGGCAAAGCGTTCGGAGGCGCTTTCCACGATCAACGCCGAGACGATTGCCAGCGTCAGCGGGATCTTGATGGTAAAGCTGGTGCCCTTGCCGTACTTCGAGGTCAGCTCGACATTGCCGCCGATCTTCTCGATGTTGGAGCGTACTACGTCCATGCCGACGCCGCGGCCGGAAACGGCGGTCACTTCCTGTGCCGTGGAGAAACCGGGCTTGAATATGAACTGCATGATCTGCTGTTCATTCATGTTCGCCAGTTCAGCCTCGGTCGTCAGGCCGTTGGCCAGCGCCTTCTCCTTGATCTTGTCGGTATTGAGCCCGCGCCCATCGTCGGAGATCTGGATAATGATGTGACCGCCTTCATGGTAGGCGTTCAGGACAATGGTGCCGATTTCCGGCTTGCCGGCCGCCCGGCGTCCCTCCGTGGTTTCCAGGCCATGGTCCGCGGAGTTGCGCACCATGTGCGTCAGCGGGTCCTTGATCAGCTCGAGTACCTGGCGATCCAGCTCAGTGTCCGCGCCCTTCATCTGCAGGTCGATCTTCTTATGCATGTCCTGCGAAAGATCACGCACGATGCGCGGCAGTTTCGCCCAGGCATTGCCGATCGGCTGCATGCGGGTCTTCATGACCCCTTCCTGAAGCTCGGAAACCACATGGTTCAAGCGCTGCAGCGGTGCGGCGAAATCACTGTCCTTGTGGGTGCGCAGAATCTGCAGCAGCTGATTCCGGTTCAGCACCAGTTCGGAAACCATCGTCATGAGGTTTTCAAGAAGCTCCACGTTCACGCGGATCGACTGGTTCGCCACGGAGGATTCCCGGTGCTGATTGTTCTCACTGCCGTCTCTCTCGGAGGTGGCCGGCTCCTGGGCGGCCGGTGATGTTGCATCGGTTGAGCGTGTCATATCCACCACGTTCTTTGCTTCCTCGTCCTCCTGCGGATCTTCCCCTGCTGCGTCACCGGTAATCTCCTCGTCCGTCGGCTCGTACCCGGCGGTCGTCACGAGACTATCCTCGGCTGGCACATCGTCGCTGGATGTGTCGCTGCTGGTCTCCAGGTTCTCGACATTGACCGGCTGGGCCAGCTGTTCGGCATCCCAGCCTTCGGCAACGGTATCGAGACGGGCGATCAGCTCGCTGTCGTCGCCGGCAGGCTCTGCTTCCGTTTCCTCGAGCGTGGACAGGATGGAGCGGATTCGATCGAGGCATTCCAGAACGATGGAAACCAGCGCTGCGGACACCTCGACGTCACCATCGCGCACCTTGCCCAGAACGTTTTCGCCGGCATGAGCCACGGCCTCCAAGCGAGGCAGGCCCAGAAAACCACAGGTTCCCTTGATCGTGTGCATCAGCCGGAAGATGTTCGACAAAATATCGGGATCATTTGGATTCTGCTCGAGCTTGACCAGCTCGACATCGAGATATCCCAATCCCTCGTTGGTTTCCGTCAGAAATTCTTGGAGAAGTTCATCCATTGATATTACCTGCTTTTCTCGCCGGGCCGCCGACCAGCAGACGGCGTGTGTCCGAATTTCCGGCGATACTGGCAGACAAAGGGTTAAAAGGCTGTTAGCGGCATTGAAAAGATTCCGCCGTTTTCCGCTCATGCTGTCCTGCGCGACTCTTCGCCGCCTCCGACCTGTCGAAGCCTCCTGATAACGCATCGCACTTTCAGAAATGCGCCAACCCTGATAAGGCTGTGTCCACCGGCAGTCCTTGATGTATCGGCATCTTCATGAGCCAGAGCAGCGATCTGATCGATATCACAGGCCCCTTGCGCGACGCTCCGATGCGTACGCGTCGGCGCGGACGCACGGGACTGCTGAATATCTTCTCGGTGGTCGTGGCCCTGCTCTTCTCCATACCGGCCCTGACCGTTGTCTATAATCTGCTTCTGCCGCAGTCGGAGGTCTGGTCACACCTGGTTGAAACCGTCCTGCCCGACTATATCGCCAATACCATCTGGCTGGCGGTGATCGTCGGTTGCGGTGTCGTGGTCATCGGTGTTTCCACGGCCTGGCTGGTGACCATGTGCCGCTTTCCCGGGCGCAACTTCATGGAATGGGCCCTGATCCTGCCGCTTGCGGTTCCGGCCTACGTCATGGCCTATGCCTACACTGATTTCCTGCAGTACAGTGGTCCGCTGCAGAGTGGCCTGCGGGAATACTTCGGATGGCAGACGCCGCGGGACTACTGGTTTCCCGACATCCATTCCGTGGGCGGTGCGGCGACCATGCTGTTCCTCGTGCTCTACCCCTATGTCTACCTGCTGACCCGCGCCGCCTTCCTGCAGCAGTCCGCCTGTGCACTGGAGGTCAGTCGCACCCTGGGCTGCAGCGCCTGGACTGCCTTCCTGCGCGTGGCCGTGCCCCTTGCCCGCCCGTCGATCGTGGCCGGAACGACGCTGGCATTGATGGAAACCCTGGCGGACTTCGGAACGGTTCAGTATTTCGGCGTACCGACCTTTACCACGGGAATCTACAGGGCCTGGTTTTCCATGTACGACCAGGTGGCCGCGGCCCAGCTGGCCGCCATCCTGCTGGGGTTCGTCTTTGCCTGCCTGTTGCTGGAACGGCTCAGTCGCGGTCGGCGCCGCTTTCACCACACCACCAATCGCTACCAGCATCTGCCGGAATACAGACTCTCCGGCTGGCGTTCCTGGCTGGCTCTGCTGGTCTGCAGTCTTCCCGTGTTTTTCGGCTTCCTGCTGCCGGCGGGACTGCTGTTCAACATGGCGCTGGACAATGGCCTGCAAATATCCGAGTACCTTCCACAGGCCTACAACACCTTCATCCTGGGAGCCGTCACGGCCATCCTAGCCGTGGCTCTGGCCCTGATCATGGCATACAGCCTGCGCATACGTCCCACGGCAGTGAACATTGCCGCCAATCGCATAGCAGGACTGGGATATGCCATACCGGGCTCGGTGATCGGTGTCGGCATCCTGTTGCCCTTCACCTGGCTGGACAACAACATCAGTGCGCTTTTCGAGAGCCTCTTCGGGGTTTCAACCGGCCTGCTGCTGACGGGCGGAATCGCCGCGATTGTCTTCGCCTACCTCGTGCGCTTTCTGGCCGTCTCCCTGCAAGCGGTCGAGGCCGGCTTCACCAAGGTGCGTCCCAGTATGGAGGATGCCGCGCGCAGCCTGGGTCACGGTCCCTTCGAGACCCTGGCCAAGGTGCATGCGCCGCTTATGTGGGGCAGCCTGCTGACCGCAGGCCTGCTGGTGTTCGTGGATGTCATGAAGGAGCTACCCGCAACCCTGATCATGCGCCCCTTCAATTTCGACACCCTGGCGATCACGGCCTACAATTTCGCCTCTGACGAACGCCTGGCATATGCGGCGACGCCGGCCCTGATGATTGTTTCTGTCGGACTGCTGCCGGTGATTATCCTGTCGCGTGCCATTGCACGCTCCCGGCCGGGGCGGCGGGGACACAACGCATAGGACCGACCTACCGAAGAGAAAAGGCCCTGCCCGCACCCGGCGGACAGGGCCTTTCGCCTGCAGCTCTGGCGCTTCAGGCCGTTCTCTTACTTCCAGCCCGCACGATCGAAGATCATCTGGGCTTCCGGCTGATTCTCGCCGTAGACGGAAACATTCACCTCATCCAGCTTTGGACGACCGAATTCTTCCAGGACTTCATTGTCCAGGGCCTCCTCGACAACGGGATATTCGTTGTTGCCGTTGGCAAAATAGGCCTGCGCTTCGTCGGTCGCCAGGTATTCCAGGAATTTCACCGCGGCGTCCTTGTGCGGCGCATTCTTCAGGACACCAGCGCCGGAGATGTTCTGATGCGCACCGCGACCATCCTGGTTCGGCCAGACCAGTTCCGTGCTCTCGACGACTTCCTGATCGGCCTCGTCATCGGAGCGCACCAGACGCATGTAGTAGTAGTGGTTGGCAACCGCCACGCCGCATTCCCCGGAGGCTACGCCGCGGATCTGGTCCGTATCGCCGCCCTGAGGATCGCGCGCAAAGTTGTCCACCACCGCATTGGCCCAGTCTTCGGCTTCTTCGGCCCCATGATGCTCGATCAGGGAGGCCATGAGCGAGAGGTTGTAGATGTTCGAGCTCGAGCGGATGCAGACCAGGTTCTCGAAGCGCGGATCGGCGAGATCCTCATAGGTCTGTGGCGGATCCTCCACGAGTTCGGGATTGTAGTAGATGGCACGGATGCGCGTGGAGAAGCCGAACCAGTGGCCGTCCGGATGGCGCAGGTTCGAGGGAATGCGCTCCTCAAGGACCTCCGAGGTAACCGGTTGGAAGATTTCTTCCTGGTTGGCGCGCCAGAGGCGTCCCGCATCCACGGTGATCAGCACATCGGCTGGGCTGTTAGCCCCTTCGTTGACGATCCGCGTGACCAGTTCCTCGTCACTGCCCTCGATGATGTTTACTTCGATGCCGGTCGCTTCCGTGAAGCCCGTGAAGAGCTGATCATCCGACTCGTAGTGACGCGCGGAATAGATGTTCAGTTCGTCCTCGGCATGTGCCGGGGCGATATCGAGCGTCATGGCAAGACCACTCGCCAAGCCCAGGCTTCCGACAAGCCCCAGGGCGGTGGTGGCGGAGGTCATACGCCGTAACAAATGGCTCATGCTTGTTATCTCCCTTGGTTTGCTGTTGGCATTTTCTTTTAATGCGTAGCAGTCTCAGTGTCATTCGTAAATGCAAATCAGTCCCATGCTCATGAGGAAGCACGTCTCTATGAAGCCTTGCTCGTTTTCCTTGAATGAGGGGGGCTGTTGTTGAGGGAACTGCGTGAGCCGCCTGCTCCGGATGGTTCACAGGGGCAGGTGTGCAGAGATCGTCAACCCTGACTTCGTCGAGCTCGCCTCGAGCTCCAGATCCCCTCCCGTGCGAATGACCAGCTGGCGCGTGAAAAAGGCATGAACATTGCGCGGCGTCAGGTTGTCGGTCGAGACCTCTTCCGCCAGGCCTTCCGCTGTATCGCCACGCAACTCCACCGCAATACCCTGGCCTTGCAGTTCAAGCTCGAGACGGTCGTCCCTCTCCCGAAGGGAAAGGTCCAGCTCCCCTCCCCTGGGCAGGCACTCACGCGCGAGTGCCAACAGGTTGAGCAACACCTTGCCGTTATAGCCGGAAAGGCTCTGTACGCCTTCCTGCGGCCAGCGCAGTTCGAGACGCTCCTCCTTGAGCCAGTCCTCGATCACCGGGCGCAGATCCTCGACGGAATTGATCCGTTCCCCCGCAACGCCGTAGGCAAGCCGAAAAAACGCCAGCTTGCTAGCAGCCTGCCCCGAACTGGAGGCAATCAGGTCAACGGCTTCGGCATCCATGGGACTCATCTCCTGCAGCAGTTCCGCGCCATTGCCCACGGCACTGACGGGCCCCACAAGATCATGACAAAGCCGGGACGCCAGAAGCTCGGCAAGGCGAAAATCAGCAGAAGAAACCATATTTAGCCCTTTTCTCTCAGAAGGATGGAAATGTGCTTTGATCCCCGATCTTATGCAAGTGTCGCTTCGTTCGCCTTCGGTGTCGTTCCTGGCCTTGGGTCTGTGGCACCTGCTTTGTAGAGTTGGTACAATATTTTAAGGAGCACTGCGGCAGGATGTCCGCCTTTCTGGGTGATATTGTTCCAGGGACCTTTGTCTACCATCCGACGCGCAAGGACTGGGGGCTGGGTCAGGTTCAATCCGTGATCGGAGACCGGATCACGGTCAATTTCGAGAATGCCGGCAAGGTCACGATCAATGCGGCGGTCATCGACCTGCAACTCGCAGGGGATGAAACCAACTCCAACCATAACAAGTAACAGTATGGATTGATTGATGTCCAACGGGCAAACAGCAACAGCTTCCCAGGATCAAAGACAGATACATCCCGGTTCGGGTCGCCGGAAGGCGCCGCTGACGCCCAAGGGTCGTCAGGTCGATACCGATGCACTGGAGCAGGTGCAGTCCCTGCTGGGCGAACGCTCGCGCCAGGCCGACCTGCTGATCGAACACCTCCACCTGATCCAGGACACCTACGGCTGTCTTTCGGCGGCACACCTCGTGGCCTTGGCCGATGAAATGAAACTGCCATTGGCTGCGGTTTACGAAACCGCCTCCTTCTACGCCCACTTCGACATCGTCGAGGAAGGTGAAGCGCCGCCTGCCCCGATCACCATTCGCGTCTGCGACTCCCTGACCTGCGAAATGATGGGAGCCCGTCGGCTGCTCGAGGAACTGAAGGAAAATAGCGATGCGAACGTACGTGTCCTGCGTGCTCCCTGCATGGGCCGCTGCGATACGGCACCTGTGGCGGAAGTCGGCCATCACCATGTCGATCATGCCACGAGCGCAAGCATCACCCGCGCAGTCAACGACAAGGAACTGCACCCCGAAATCCCTGCCTACAAGGATTTCGAGACCTATCAGGCGGAAGGCGGATATGACCTGCTTCGCCGCATCCTGAACGGCGGAATGCCGCGTGAGGATATCATTGCCACCATGCGGGAATCGGATTTACGCGGCCTCGGCGGCGCCGGTTTCCGAGCCGGCCTCAAGTGGCATATCATGCAGTCCCAGGTTCACCCGCGCCTGATGGCCATCAACGGCGACGAGGGTGAACCCGGAACTTTCAAGGACCGCTATTATCTCGAAACCGACCCGCATCGCTTCATCGAGGGCATGCTGATCGGCGCCTGGGTCGGTGAATGCGAAACCAGCTATATCTATATCCGCGATGAGTATCCGGCCATCATCGAGATGCTGAAACGAGAGCTTCCCAAGGTGCAGGCCGACGGCCTGGCCGACCACTGCCGCCTGGAAATCCGGCGCGGTGCCGGCGCCTACATATGCGGCGAAGAGTCCGCCATGCTGGAATCCATCGAGGGCAAGCGCGGCTATCCACGGCACAAGCCCCCCTTCCCCACTGAAGTCGGCCTCTTCGGCCTGCCCACCCTCTCGCACAATGTCGAGACGGTTTATTGGGTCCGGGATATCCTGGAAAAGGGGGCCGAATGGTTCACCTCCCAGGGGCGGCACGAACGCAAAGGGCTGCGCACCTTCTCGGTGTCCGGCCGCGTGCGCGAGCCCGGTGTCAAGCTGGCCCCCGCCGGCATCACCGCCCACGAGCTGATCGAAGAATACTGCGGCGGCATGCTCGAGGGTCACAGTTTCAAGGGATACCTGCCCGGCGGAGCCTCCGGCGGTATCATGCCGGCCTCTCTCGGGGACGTCCCCTTGGATTTCGACACGTTGCAGCCCTATGACTGTTTCATCGGGTCCGCGGCCATTGTCGTGCTGTCCGATCAGGACGATATAAAGAACGTGGTGCGCAACCTGATGCGCTTTTTCGAGGATGAATCCTGCGGTCAGTGCACGCCCTGTCGCACCGGCACGGAAAAGGCGGTCCAGTTGCTCGAGGCTCAGAGTTGGGACACGGACCTGCTTGAGGAGCTTTCCACGGTGATGATGGATTCCTCCATATGCGGCCTGGGGCAAGCGGCTCCCAATCCCCTGCTCTGTGCCCTGAAGTATTTCCCGGAGGAGAGCCGGTCATGAGCGAGATGATCAAGTTCACCCTTGATGGCCAGGAGGTCCTGGCCGAGCCGGGCGAGACCATCTGGCAGGTTGCCGACCGAATGGGCACGGAGATACCGCATCTCTGCTATTCTCCCGAACCCGGATATCGCGAAGACGGCAATTGCCGCGCTTGCATGGTCGAGGTCGAGGGCGAACGGGTGCTGGCCGCGTCCTGCATCCGCAGGCCCACCGAAGGCATGAAGGTCAGCACCGCTTCGGAGCGGGCGCGGATGTCCCGGAAAATGGTCTTCGAACTGCTGATTGCCGACCAGCCGGAACGCGAAACCTCCCACGATCCGGACTCCAAGTTCTGGAACTGGGCCGAACGGATCGGCATCGAAGGCAGCCGCTTTCCCGCGGCCGATCGGCCTGTCCCGGACGTCAGTCACCCCGCCATGGCCGTCAACCTGGATGCCTGCATCCATTGCGGACTCTGCGTTCGTGCTTGCCGTGAGGTCCAGGTCAACGACGTCATCGGCATGGCCTATCGCGGACATAATGCCAAGGTGGTGTTCGACTTCGACGATCCCATGGGCGAGAGCACCTGTGTCGCCTGCGGTGAATGCGTACAAGCCTGTCCGACCGGGGCGCTGATGGAATCGAGCCTTCTCGACAAGGCGGGCCAGCGCACGGTCTATGAGGACAAGACCGTTGATTCCGTCTGCCCCTACTGCGGTGTCGGCTGCCAGACCAAGGTCTACGTCAAGGACGACGAGATCGTCCAGATCGACGGCCGGAACGGCCCCGCCAACGAGAACCGGCTCTGCGTCAAGGGCCGCTTTGGCTATGATTACATCAACCACCCGCAGCGGCTGACGGTCCCCATGATCCGGCGCGAGGACGCCCCCAAACGCTGGGATGACCAGGTCGATCCGACCAATCCCTGGACCCACTTCCGTGAGGCCACCTGGGACGAAGCGCTGGAGAAAGCGGCCGGGGGGCTGAAGACCATACGCGAGCGTGATGGAGGCGGAGCCCTGTCCGGCTTTGGCTCGGCCAAGGGCAGCAATGAAGAGGCTTACCTCTTCCAGAAGCTGGTGCGTACCGGCTTCGGGACCAACAACGTGGACCACTGCACCCGTCTCTGCCACGCTTCTTCGGTGGCAGCTCTGATGGAAGGCATGGGGTCCGGGGCGGTCACGGCACCCTTCACATCCGCGCTGGAAAGCGACTGCATCATCGTCACGGGCGCGCGTCCGGCCCAGAATCATCCCGTGGCCGCAACCTACCTGAAGACCGCGGCCAAGAACGGGGCCAAGCTGATCGTCATGGATCCGCGTGCCCAGGAACTCTCGCGCTATGCCAGCCACACGCTGCAGTTCAAGCCTGGGCAGGACGTCGCTCTGCTGAACGCCATGATCCACACGATCATCGACGAGAACCTGGTGGACGAGCAGTACATCCAGGGCCGAACAACCGGCTATGAGGAGCTGAAGGAGCGCATCCGCAACTTCTCGCCCGAGGAGATGGCCGAGGTCTGCGGAGTTCCGGCCGAGACAATCCGGGACGTCGCGCGTGTCTATGCCCGGTCCGAAAAGTCGATCATCTTCTGGGGCATGGGAATCAGCCAGCACGTCCACGGAACCGACAATGCCCGCAGCCTGATCTCGCTTGCCCTGATAACCGGGCAGATCGGTCGTCCGGGCACCGGTTTGCACCCCCTGCGCGGCCAGAACAACGTGCAGGGCGCCTCGGATGCGGGCCTGATCCCCATTGTCTACCCCGACTATCGTTCCGTAGAGGATGCCGTCGTCCGCGAGGAATACGAGAACTTCTGGGGCAAGGAACTTGATCCCAACAAGGGCCTCACAGTCGTGGAGGTCATGCATGCCATCAACGCGGACGAGATCAAGGGCATGTATATCATGGGTGAGAACCCGGCCATGTCGGACCCGGATCAGACCCATGCCCGCATGGCCCTGGCTAAGCTGGAGCAGCTCGTCGTTCAGGATATCTTCCTGACCGAGACGGCCTGGCATGCCGATGTAATCCTGCCTGCCTCGGCCCATGCCGAGAAGACCGGGACCTATACCAACACCAATCGCCAGGTCCAGATCGGTCGCGCGGCCGTGACACCCCCGGGCCAGGCCAGACAGGACTGGGAACTGATTCAGGAGCTCGCCAATCGGCTGGGCGAGCACTGGAACTACACGCATCCGCGTGATGTCTTTGCCGAAATGGCCGAACTCATGCCGTCGCTGGCCAACATCACCTGGGAGCGGCTCGAGCGCGAGGATTCCGTAACCTACCCGGCGGATGCGCCGGACAAGCCGGGCAATGAGATCATCTTTTCCGAGCGCTTCCCGACATCTGACGGCCGGGCACGGATCGTGCCCACGGATCTTGTGCCACCCGACGAAGTGCCGGATGACGATTATCCATTGGTGTTGAGCACGGGACGCCTGCTCGAGCACTGGCACACCGGCGCCATGACGCGGCGCGCGGGTGTCCTGGACGACCTGGAGCCCGAAGCCATCGTGTCCATGAACCCGAAGGAAATGGGTCGGCGCGGAATCAAGCCTGGCGATATGGTGAAGATCACCACGCGTCGCGGCACCATCGAGATCAAGGTGCGCAAGGACCGCGAAGTCCCCGAAGGGATGCTCTTCATCCCCTTCTGCTTCAACGAGGCGGCAGCCAACGTGCTGACCAACCCGCAGCTCGATCCCTACGGCAAGATCCCGGAATTCAAGTTCTGCGCGGCACGGCTGGAAACTCGCGAATCAGTTGCTGCGGAATAGACGCGACAGAACAGAGTACTGAGGAAAGGGGGCGGGAATGCAGAGGCCCGCCCCCTTTCCTATCGCAGCCCCAGGTTATGCGCCCCAGACTTCTTCCAGAAGCTTCAGCCAGTTCTCGCCCATGACCTTCTCGATGCGGCCTTCAGGCCAACCGCGTTTCTCCATCGCCGCCGTCAGGTTCGGAAAGTCCTCGATCCGGCGGAAGCCCTCGGGATTGATGATCTCGCCGAACTCCGTCAGACGCCGAGCATAGCCCTTGTCCTGGGTAATGTAGGTGAAAAAGCTGTCGGCGTGATCCTGAGTGAAATCGGTTCCGATGCCCGTGCGATCCTCGCCCACCAGGTTCATCACGTATTCCACGGCCTCGACATAGTCATCGACGGTGGCCTCCGTCCCCTTGGCCAGGAATGGCGGGAACATCGTCACCCCGGCAAAGCCGTTGTTCCGGGCGATGAAGCGCAGCTGCTCGTCGCTCTTGTTGCGCGGATGTGCCTTCAGGGCCGCCGGCAGGCAGTGCGAGTAGGCCACGGGCTGTTTCGAGTACTCGATGATCTCCCTGGAGGTCAGCTCGCCCACATGGCTGAGGTCGATCAGGATCCCGACACGGTTCATCTCGTCGATCAGTTCGCGTCCGAAATCGGTCAGGCCGGTGTCCCGGCTTTCATAGCAGCCGGAGCCCACCGTCGTGGCCGTGTTGTAGGTCATCTGGACAATGCCGAGCCCCAGCTCCTTGTAGACCTCCACCAGGGGAAGATAGTCGCCGAAGCCCGTGCTGTTCTGCCATCCCAGGATGATCCCGACCTTGCCGGCTTCCTTGGCCCTGCGGATATCCTGCGTGGTGTGGACCTGCATCAGGATATCGCTGTTCTCGCGGATTTGCCGCTTCATGTCGGCAACTGCCTTCATGGTGGTCGGAAAATCCTCCCAGACCGAGCAGGTGCAGTTCACGGCCGTCAGGCCGCCCTGATACATGGCCTCGAAGACCGGCCGGTGCCATTTCGCGACGATCAGTCCGTCGATCACGACAATACGCTCATGCAGGGATGCGGTCATGGATATCTCCTTTTTGGCCCCGTCAGTAAAAGCTTGGCAGGAACAGGACGATTTCGGGGAACAGGGTGAAAAGCACCACGGACAGGACCATCACCAGCCAGAACGGTGCCGTGGCCCATGAGGCCTGGCCCAGATCGACCTCGCGATTGGTCATGGTCACCAGCACGAAAAGATTGAGGCCGACGGGAGGTGTGATCATGCCGACCTCCATCAGGATGGTGACGATCACGCCAAACCAGATGGGATCGAAGCCCAGCGCCATCATCAGCGGGAAGGAAATCGGCAAGGTCATCAGCAGCAGGGATATGCCGTCGAAGAAGCACCCCAGCAGCAGATAGACAAGGACCACCAGCACCAGGACCTCGTATTTCGAGAGGCCAAGGGTTGCGATGTAGTCCACAAGGTCCCGAGGCAATCCGAGAATACTAATAGCCTGGGCCAGGATGATCGTGCCCAGCAGGATCATGGCAATCGCACCAAAGATGACGGTGGAGCTGAGGAAGGATCGCCATAGCTTCCTCAACGTCAGATCGCCCCAGAGGAACCCCAGAAGAATCGCCGCCATTACGCCCATGGCGGCAGCCTCGGTAACGGTCGCAAAGCCCAGATAGATCGTGCCAAGCACAAAGAAGATCAGGATGGGCAAGGGCCAGATCTGTCCCAGTCCATGCAGAATCTCCCGGGATCCGGGCTTCTCCTCGTCATTCGGCGTCAGTTCGGGCTTCAACAGGCTGGCGAGCATCAGGTAGAGGCTGAAGCCGACAGCAATGATCAGACCGGGGATGATGCCCGCCAGGAACAGCTTGCCGATGGAGACGTTCTGCGTGGCTCCATATATCAGAAGCGAGAGGCTGGGCGGGATCAGGAGACCGAGCGTACCGCCTGCCGCAAGGGAAGCGACGATAGCCGGCTTATCATAGCCGCGGCGCGAGAGTTCCGGATAACCGACGGAGCCGATGGCGGCTGCGGTGGAGGTGCTGGAGCCGCTGACGGCGCCGAAAATGGTGGTGACCGCGATATTGGTATGCAGCAGTCGCCCGGGAATGCGATGAAAGAGCGGCGTCAGACCGTTATAGATGCGTGTGCTCACGCCGCTGGCCAGCAGGATATCCCCCAGGATGATGAAGATCGGAACGGCACTCAGGGTGAAGTCCGTGAAGACATTCCACACCGACGTGATCGCCAGATCCGTGGCCCCACCCGCCTGGAATTCCAGAAGGACAAACCCCGCCAGCCCAAGGGAGGCTCCCAGCACGGCACCTGTAACCAGGGTGAGCAGCAACGCACCGGCGAGAATACCCCAGGTCATAGGCTTCCCTCCTCCGTGTCGTCGCTGGCGGCTTCATCTTCACCGGGAAAGAAACTCTCCTTGCCCGCCAGGACACGGAAGGAATCCAGGAACTGCAGGACAGCCACGAGGAAAGCCACGCTCATGCAGAACGGCATAATTGCCATCCACGGCCAGAGCAGCAGGCTGCCAATATCCGAGCGCGCCGTGATCTCCCGTGAAAAATCCATGAACTGGTAGGACGTCATGATGAAGGCCGCCGAGAACAGCATCAGGATCAGCAATGCGACGGCATTGACCAGATGCGCCCAGGGCCGCGGTATATTGCGGCTGAGAATGTCGATGGTGATGTGACGGTTGCGGAAGACGCCCAGGGGAATGGCCAGGAAGGCCATGGAGATGAATAGCAGGCCAACCATCTCGTCGGAAAACCTGAGGGGAGCTCCGAAAAAATAGCGCATCACCGCGCCGGTGAAGACCATTGCGGTCATCACGATGGCGGCTGCCGCACCCAGGAAATTCATCAACTGAACCAGTCTATAGGCTGCGTTCACAAGAATTTTCATGGTTGAATTCCACCGACTTCGGTGGTCGTTCCCTTGTTCGTGAATCGGAAGCCCCCTCCCCCAGATCTGGACGGGGAAGGGGGGTTCTCGGTCGGACTATTAGCGATCCAGTTCGGAGATTTCCTCCTGCATGCGCTCATAATACTCGACACCTTTGGGACCGGCATCCTCGGCCATTTCGGCCCAGGCTTCGTTGGCAGCCTCCACGAACTTCGCCACATCCTCGTCGGAGAAGGGCTCGAGCATGGTTATGCCAAGTTCCTCACGGTCCTTGCGGGCTTCGCGTTCACGCTCCTCATCCACGGCGCGCTCGCGAGTCTTCTCCCACATGCGCTCACCTTCCTCGCGGACGATCTCCTGCAGTTCCGGGGACAGGCTGTCCCAGGCCTCGTCATTGACCCCGAACATCCAGGGCACTGCCGCCCAGGGATGCAGATAGGCTTCATAGTCGGTGACCTCCTGCAGGGAGACAGTCTCCGCCACGGTCGAAAGGTAGTAGGCACAGTCCACCACACCCGTCTGAAGCGCTACGTACATGTCGTTCTGTGGAATCACCTGGGATGCGACATCCAGCTTATCGAAGGTGTCCACCAGATGCCCGGCCCAGACGCGCAACTTCTTGTCCTGCAGGTCCTCAAGGCTGTTGACCGGATCGTTGCAGTGCAGACCCACATCGAAAACCGGGCTGACGACACCGCCGACAGTGGTAACGCCCCAATCAGCATAGGCTTCCTCGTAGATCTCCCGAATGGTCGGCAGAAGCTCCAGATGATGCTCGGGCTCGGTGATCGCCCCCTGGACGTAAACGGCAGCAAGTTCCGGGGCGTCCCGCTTGTAGTACTCGCCATACATCATGGCCATGTCGACGGACCCACTCTTCATGAGGCGCAGCAGGTCCGTGTCCTTGACACCCAGCGATCCGGCATGGAAGACACGGATCTCCAACTCGCCCTCTGCGCGCTCGTTCACGCGATCGGCAAATTCCTGCAGGTACTCTGCTTCCGGACGCGATTCGACGATCTGGCTGTGCATCTTCAGTTCGACCTTGTCCTGCGCAACGGCCTCAGGTGCCACGCTCATCGACGTCAGGCTCAGGGCCGTTCCCGCAGCAAGCGCGAACAGGCCGTACTTCATTATATGGGTCATCTCCCAATCTCCTTGTGTTTCGGTTTTTCTTTCAGCCGGAAACAGTCCGACTGTTCCTTGGATGGTTTTACAGCGAGCCGGCCAAGTGCCCTTACCCGGCCGGCTCGCAAAGACAGACTCAGGCGGCAGCAACCTTGCTGCCAACTTCGTCCAGGTAGGAAACGCAGCGCTCGACCTTTTCCACGTCGCCGAACTTCGCGTCGATATCGAAGAGGTTCCAGGCAACGGCTCCGGGGATACGATCCCCAATGCACTCTTCAACGGCGATGGTGCGGAATCCTTCGGCAAGGCCGTCGCAGATCGTCTCCCGCACACAGGCGGATGCCGTCACGCCGGTCACGAGGATGGTATCCACACCAGCCGCGCGCAGGAAACCAGCCAGATAGGTGCCATGAAAGGCGCTCGCCCGCTTCTTCACGAGCAGCTGCTCGCCATCGATGGGCTCGATGCGGGAATCAATGGCCCAGAGCTCCGGGCGGTTCTCGGGAACCGCTTCAACCGGGATCTTGCAGTGCCAGAGCCCCATGTCCGTATGGGGATCTTCCCGATCAGCCACCTGATAGCAGGTGGTGACATGCACGACAGGGTGGTTGTTGCGGCGACAGGCCGCCAGCAATTGCTGCACGCCGGGAATAATCTGATTGTCTATGTTCTCGCAGGTGAAAGGGTTTCCGGGACGCGTCCAGGCATTGGCGAGATCAACGTTCACCAGCGCCGGCTTGCGACCGAACCCCACGCGACGCTGGAACCCACGCTCCTTGTAGAGCCCCCGCGCCTCCTCGAACGCACGGGTCAGCATCTGATCGAGTGTATCGGTCATCAGGTGTCTCCTGAATTAAGGTCTGAATAATTATGAGAGGCGCCTTATTCAGGAGCTTGATGGATCAATATTAATCAGTAAAATATTAATTTCTGCAATATTAATAACGCATAGCTTATCAATATGACACTCGACCTAAGGCATGTCCGCGCATTTATCGTTCTGGCAGAAGAACTTCATTTCAACCGAGCAGCCGAGCGATTGCACGTTTCCCAGCCTGCTCTCAGCCGCACGATACGTGAACTTGAGGAAACCGTTGGTACGAAACTCCTGAACAGGACCACGCGTTCAGCCGAACTGACGGAAGCGGGCCGCGCCTTCCTGCTGGAAGCGCAGCTCGGTGTCGGACATCTGGAGCATGCCGTGAAACTGGCGCGCTATACGGCCCAGGGCATATTTGGCGAACTGCGCATTGCCTATATGGATTTCGCGATCAATGGGCGCCTTCCCGAACTGATCCGCGCCTTTCGCGAGAACCATCCCAGCATACGCCTGGACCTGTCCTTCATGCCCACGACCATGCAGCGCACTGCACTGATGGAGCATCGCATCGACATCGGGTTCCTGATCGGATCCTTCGAGAACGACCGAATCCACAACTACACTTTCGACTACGACAGCTATGTGGCGCTGCTACCGGCCTCGCACCCTCTCGCGAACTCATCGAGCCTGCGCCTCTCGGACCTGGCGGACGAACCCTTTGTCCTAGGAACCACGGACTACTGGGCCGCACACAGGGAACGCCTGTTCGTGCTCTGCCATGAAGCAGGATTCTTTCCGAAGATCGTGCAGGAAGCTTCGAGCAGTGAAGGAATTTTCGGTTTGGTCGCAGCCGGCACAGGCGTGACGGTCTATTCCAGTTGCGTGCGCAATATCCAGCGCCGAGGTCTCGTCATCAAGCCGTTGGACGACGTCACCCACAGCATTCCCATCTGTGCGGCCTGGGACGAGAGTTCGGCTTCGCCAGGACTGAAGACATTCACGGAATTTCTCAATCGCGTGTGGGATTCAGCCGATTGAGGCCGGCCGACCGAGATTCTGGAATCGTTGTACTGAAACCTTACTGGTCCCCCAAACGGACATTGTCCGCCGAGAAGGCAACACCGCTCGAGGACTGAAGCATACCATCCAGCACGACGGCAGCAGCTACAGCGAGAATTGCGGCCGCAAGCGTACCTGCAATAAAGGCCTTCATGGACGCCCCTCTCTTGCTTGTTTCCTGTATGCCCATTGGCTATTCCGCTGGCTGGGCCTGCCCTTGAGCGGGTGCCTTGTCCGAACTGCTCTGCATCTCCTCGACCCAGATATTGTGGTGTTCCCGAGCCCAGTTCTCATCCACATAGCCGCTGCCCATGGCTGCAAATGCGCCCTCCATGCCCAGGGTGCCAATGTAGATGTGGGCCAGTATGACCGCAATCATGACGAGTCCCAGGATGGAATGCCAGAGATTGCTAAGCTGCATTTCCGTCACCCCGGGTACGGCCTCCGGCAGGCCGGCACCGAATATGTTCAGGAAGGCGAAGGTCTTCGCCCAAAGACCGAACTCAAAGGGAAACATGAGAGCAAGACCGGACAGGGAGAGAGAGAGCCCACCGAGAGCCACCGCCCAGAAGATGATCTTCTGCCCGCCGTTGAACTTGCGTGCCGGCGGGTGCGAATGCTTCGAGAACATGCCGCCGCCCTTGGCGAACCATACCAGGTCATGGCGGTTGGGAATGTTCTGGCCGACCCAAAGCACGAACATCAGCAGAACCCCGAGCATGAAGGGAAAGGCCACGAAATTGTGCACATACTTGCCGCCTATGGTCAGGACCGAGAAGGCTTCCGGCCCCACCACAGGCAACAGCACATGGCGGCCCCACAGGACATTGATCCCGGTCAGCGCCAGCAGGATGAAGGACACCGCCGTCATCCAGTGAACCGAGCGCTCCAGGGCGCCAAAGCGTTCGATCCGAATTCCCGAAGGTCCCTTCTCCAGGCGAATGCGGCCACGCAGCAGATAGAAGAGCGCCAGCAGGATAATGGTACCCAGCAGCAGCCAGGATCCATAGGTCATCAAGGGACCATTGCGGATGGAACGCCAGTTCTCACCACCCGACTGGATCAGAATGGCGCTTTTCTTGTCGGGAATGGAGACGCTCCCCTGCAATCCGTCACGAATGGCCCGCCATTGATCGGCACTGCCCGTGGTCCCCAGGCTCTCACCCGGCACGGCACCACCCTGGGGGCCCTGGGAGGAGGCGCTGGTTTGTTCGGAGGACTGCGCCTGGGCAGCAGGAGCCGTCAGGCCCAGGGCTGCAAACGCAAGCATAAGCATCACGGCAAAAGCAGGAACGGTAAGAGCCATCCTTGAGAAACTCATGCTTCGTACCTCTTTCCAGACCATGATGCCTTCATAGCACAGACTCCCTCTACCGCCCCTGGAGCTCGACACGGCTTTGCAATTCACGCACCTGCTCCTGAGAGAGCTCGCTATCGCTCTTGCCCTGATAAGTTCCGGGTTCGTGATAGAGTATGCGATCCTGCTCATCCGGATCGCAGGCGGACAGGACGGACAGCGCAAGGAACGCTGCCGGTAATGTTAACAGCTTCATTCTTCAGTCCCGAAGGTAATCAGCCGCCTGCTTTCATCTCGTAGGCTGTGCCCCAGCCCCAGGCGCCGGAGCCGAACCCGCGAGCCACGATGCGCTCGCGATAGATATCCGAGACCTCATCGCCGTCCCCGGCCAGCAGGGCCCGGGTCGAGCACATCTCGGCGCACAGCGGCAGTTTGCCCTCGGCCAGACGGTTACGACCGTACTTGCTGAATTCGGCTGAGGACCCGTCCTCTTCCGGACCGCCCGCACAGAAGGTGCACTTGTCCATCTTGCCGCGACTGCCGAAGTTTCCGGCCTGCGGGAACTGCGGGGCCCCGAAGGGACAGGCATAGAAGCAATAGCCGCAACCGATGCAGAGATCCTTCGAATGCAGGACCACGCCTTCGTCGGTCTGGTAAAAGCAATCGACGGGGCAGACGGCCATGCAGGGCGCATCCGAGCAGTGCATGCAGGCCACCGAAATCGAACGCTCACCGGGCTCGCCATCCTGGATGGTCACGACACGACGCCGGTTGACCCCCCAGGGAACCTCGTTCTCATTCTTGCAGGCCGTCACACAGGCATTGCATTCGATACAGCGTTCCGCGTCGCAGAGAAATTTCATACGTGCCATGGTCTTCTCTCCTCTCCCCTTCCGCTTCACGCCAGCTCAATGCGGCAGAGCGTTGTCTTGGTTTCCTGCATGCCGGTCACGACGTCGTAGCCGTAGGTCTGGACGGTGTTCCCGGCCTCACCTAGGACATAGGGGTCAGCACCGTTCGGGTACTTGTCCCTCAGGTCTTCACCCATCCAGTAGCCGCCGAAGTGGAAGGGCATGAACGCCACGCCTCGTCCCACACGTTCGGTGATCATCGCCTTGACGCGCACCCTGGCTTCGTTCTCGGGGCCATGCACCCAGACCATGTCACCGTCGCGGATCCCGTTGTTGTTGGCATCCACCGTGTTGATCTCGACAAACATCTCCTGCTGCAGTTCCGCCAGCCAGGGGTTGGAGCGCGTCTCGTCGCCACCGCCTTCGTATTCGACAAGCCGCCCAGATGTCAGGATGATCGGGAAGTCCTCCGAGTAATCCTGCTCCTGGATCGACTTGTAGAGGGTCGGCAGGCGCTGCATGTGGCGATCCTCGTAGGTTGGGTAATCGGCCACGAGATCGCGGCGCGGCGTGTAGAGCGGCTCGCGATGCAGAGGAACCGGATCGGGGAAAGTCCAGACCACTGAGCGTGCCTTGGCATTGCCCATGGGCTGAATGCCGTGCTCGATGGAAACGCGCTGGATGCCGCCCGAGAGGTCCGTTTTCCAGTTCACGGAATCGACGTCGTCGCCGCCGATCTCCTCAATGACCTGGCGCTCCTCGTCGGTCAGGTCTTCGTCCCAGCCCATGGACTTCATCATCGCCATGGTCACCTCGGGATAGCCGTCTTCGATTTCCGATCCCACGGAGTAAGACCCTTCGGCCAGGAGATTGTCGCCGTCGCGCTCCACGCCGAAGCGGGCACGGAAGGCACCGCCACCATCCTTGACCGGCAGGTCGTTGTTGTAGAGCACGTGCGTTCCCGGATGGTTGAACTCGGCCGTTCCCCAGCAGGGCCAGGGCAGGCCGTAGTAATCGCCGTCACAGGGGCCGCCATGGGCACGCAACGTTGTCTTGTCGAAGGTGAACTGGTTGGCCATGTGCTTCTTCAGTCGTTCGGGCGACTGGCCCGTATAGCCGATGGTCCAGGTCCCGTGATTGAACTCCCGGGTCAGGTCCTCGACCAGCGGCTCCTTGCCGTTGACCTCGATGTTCTTGAACATCTCGTCGGCAAAGCCGAACTTTTCGGCGAAGAGGTACATGATCTCGTGATCGACCTTGGACTCGAACAGCGGTTCGAAGACCTTCTCGCGCCACTGCAGTGAGCGGTTCGAGGCCGTTACCGAACCCACCGTCTCGAACTGGGTTGTCGCCGGCAACAGATAGACCCCGTCCGTGCGGTCATGCATGACCGCCGTGAATGTCGGGAACGGATCGATCACCACCAGCATGTCCAGCTTGGACATGGCCTTGCGCATGTCGGGCAGGCGCGTCTGTGAATTGGGCGCATGCCCCCAGAAGACCATGGCCCGCAGGTTGTCCGGCTGGTCGATGTCCTCCTTGGCCTCGAGGGTCAGGTCGAACCAGCGCGAGACAGGTGAACCCGCTCTTTCCATCAGTTCCTTGTCGGGGAATCGCTTGGCCAGATAGTCGTAATCGACGTCCCAGACGCGCGCCCAGTGACGCCAGGCGCCTTCCGACAGGCCGTAATAGGCCGGCAGGCTATCCTGCAATACGCCCAGGTCCGTCGCGCCCTGCACGTTGTCGTGCCCGCGGAAGATGTTGGTGCCGCCGCCGGACTTTCCGATCACCCCGAGCGCAAGCCCCAGGTTGCAATAGGCGCGGCAGTTGGAGTTGCCGATGGTATGCTGCGTGCCGCCCATGCACCAGATGATCGTGAAGGGGCGGTTGTTGGCAAGGGTCCGGGCCACGCGCTCCACCTGGGAGCCAGGCACGCCGGTCACGCGTTCGGTTTCCTCCGGCGTCCACTTCGAGACCTCTTCGCGGATCTGGTCCATCCCCCAAACGCGCTGGCGAATGTACTCCTTGTCCTCCCAGCCGTTCTCGAAGATATGCCACATGATGCCCCAGATCAGCGCCACATCCGTGCCGGGCCGCAGTCGCACGAACTCGTCGGCATGGGCCGCCGTGCGCGTGAAGCGCGGATCACAGACGATGAAGGGCGCATTGTTCTCCTCCTTCGCCTTCAGCAGATGCTGCAGCGACACGGGGTGCGCCTCGGCGGGGTTGCCGCCGATCAGGAAGATGGCCTGGGAATTGTGGATGTCGTTGTAGGAATTGGTCATCGCGCCGTAGCCCCAGGTATTGGCCACGGCAGCGACGGTAGTGGAGTGACAGATGCGCGCCTGGTGGTCGATGTTGTTCGAACCCCAGAAGGCGGCAAGCTTGCGGATCAGATAGGACTGCTCGTTGTTGTGCTTGGCAGATCCCAGCCAATAGACGGAGTCCGGACCCGAGGAGTCATAGATATCCAGCATCTTGTCGCCGATCTCGTTGATCGCGTCTTCCCAGGACATGCGTTCCCAGTTGCCGTCGACCAGCTTGACCGGATACTTCAGGCGACGCTCACCGTGGGCATGCTCGCGCACGGAAGCGCCCTTGGCGCAATGCGTGCCCAGATTGAAGGGGCTGTCCCAACCTGGCTCCTGTCCCGTCCAGACGCCGTTCTCGACCTCGGCGATCACGGTGCAACCGACAGAACAGTGCGTACAGACCGATTTCTTCGTCTCGACCTTACTGGCACTGCCCTCGCTTTCCTGGGCATTCGCCTTGCGCACACGTCCCAGCGGCAGCGTGGAAACCGCAGCCAGTCCTCCAGCCGCCATGCCGGAGCGCCGTAGAAAGGTGCGCCGATCAAAAGCGCGTCCGGTCATGCCGGACATGGCTTTCATCATATGGGAGCCTGTTACCGGTCCCGTGGATTTCCTGGTAAGCATCGCCCTCTCCCCAATCTCGCCTTACACAGAGCTCCGTTGTTCGGAGCTGCTCAGAAGCGCGCCAGCTTGTAGTAGGTCCGCACGTGCTCGCTTTCGTGATAACCGGCGGATTTCTTGCCGATTTCGGCAGCCTCCGCCTCGTTGTCGCCAAGATTGAGCGCCACGGCTCCGGCGGCACCGAGAACACCTGTTCCCAATCCCGCCTGGAAAAAGCGGCGGCGGCTCTTGGATTTCACTTCTTCATCCTTCATCTGACTTTCTCCTTAACCATGTCTCCGGATCGGCCCGGCGATCATGCAGCCATTTCAAAGGCCTGTGCTTCTATGGACAGAAAGATTTTCCCGATTGTCGCGACAGGCATGTAGAAGTGGGCTGAGGGAGCCGCTTCCAGGTCCTCGAAGAAGCGCTGCGCCCAACCGCTGAAATGTTTCTCGAAAAAGACGTTCTGCTCTTCCAGGGAAAGAGGGTCCCCGAAGTCGCCCGCAATCAGAGCCGCCATCATTTCGCACAGCGACGCGATATGATCCTCGGGCTCGCTGACACCTTCACCGCGCGCGATACCCAGGGTCAGCATGTCGCTGCGCAGACGTGCCAGCGGGCGGTCGTTCAGGAATCCCGTCTTGTAATAGGAAGCATAGGGCAGAAGCTCGGATTCCCCCGCCCCTACGAACAGGGCGAAGTACTCATGCTTCACATCCTCGGAGGTGAGCCGGGCAGCGGTCTTGCCAAGCGTGGCGACAGCCTGTCCCATTTCGCTGTCGTCACCTTCCAGTTCGGCCAACGAGCGCAGAAATGAGTCCTCTGGTTCCTTGCCCAGAAGGCGCGCCAGCAGACCATACCAGTCCGCCCTAAGGCGATCTTCCTCCGCGACCTCGAGATCGCTTGTCACTCTATCTCTCCCGACGAGCCTGTTTTTATAATGTCGGCCCGTTATTTTTAAATGTTCTAATTTAATTAGAGCCGGGTTTTCAGTCGCCTGTCAATAAGAGGCGATGCTGCATTGCGGCATTCAAGACAGCTCTTCTGCCTGCCACGGTAGTGATCAGCTTTGCCCCCAACGGCGCTTCAAAGCGGAGTCCCCTGATTTTTCTCGAAGGGACTCTGCCTTCTTCGCCTGAGGAGCGATTTCGTGATTGCGTAAGGAGGAAGACTCGCTGTTTTCGCTCAGCGGTGTATCGGAATGGGCTTCCGGGGCAGCGACAGCAGCACTCTCCGCTTCAGGCAGGTCAGACTCCGCCGGGACCACCGCCAACTCCCCTTCGACTGTCGTTCTGGTTTTCTCTTCCTTACCGGCTGTGTCCTTCTGCTCGCTCTCCGGCAGGACCATGCCCTTGCCCACCTGGAACAAGGTCTTCACCTTGCGGGAGAGAAGGACAGGGTCGTTATAGTCATCGGCGTAGTCCACAAGACCGTCCAGGTTTGAATAGACAGGGTCCAACCGCCAAAGGCGCTGTAGCGCCCTGTACCGAACGCTTTCCGGAACGCCCTTCTTCAGGAAAGCCGACCAGTCGGCATCACGTCCCAGGGTCTCCGGGTCCGGCAAGTCGTCCGGGGCTTGCGCAACCTCTTCCTCTCCCGTTTCCGAAGGTTCCGATTTCTCGATCTCCGCTTGCGCGTCCTCTTCCTGCTGTTTGTGGCGCGCCTGCTCCTCGCTGCCACGCTTGCGCAGCGACCAGCGTCTCAGGAAGGTGGCATCCTCGTCACTCATCGCGTCTCGGCCTTTCCGGTTGCGAACTCTCGAAACTGCCCTTCTCCGCGCGTTCCTTCGAGCCCCGCTTGCGCTTGTGGAAAGGCAATTCCTCATGATAGCGCCGGATATAGTCCTCCACGAAGCCAATGACTTCTTCCGGCATGGGAACATCCTCTACGCTTTCCTCGCCCCCCACCGCATAGAATTCCGCCTCCAGAGGACAGACGGTGACATGAAAGGGATAGAGAGGCGCCTGCCCGCCCTTCGTGCTGCGCTGACGCAGGACCACGTAGACGCTCGGCGTGCGCTGGCTGATGTTCGAGCGATAACCGTCCGTCATCTTGCGGGTAAGTTCGAGATCCAGCGTCCCCGCATGGAAGCGCTCGCCCTGGTCAAAAACTCCGAGGGAAACCCAATCGCCTAGAGGGTCGCGCTGAGGCGCACCGGGCAAAACCTCTACCGCACGCCAGACATGATCCAGCCAGCGGCTCCGGCTTTCGCGCTTTTCCAGAACCACCCCCAGCGGCAATCTTACATCCGTGGAAATCACGAAACACGTCCTGCATTGAAGCCACTATTGTCCGCTCAGAATAGAACGAAAGTCGACTTTCACAAAACAGCAATCAGGGTTGAAGCAATTCGAGGGCCCTGTCGAAATCCTCGGGGTGGTTGACGTTGTAGAAAGGATCGAGCGGCGCATTGGACCAATCCACCGTGACGAGCTTGTAGCGCGCCGTGAAGACATCCACCTTGCGGACCTCCTCGCGGATCATGGCATCGCGCAGGTCTTCGCGCAGAGCCACCGGCCAGAGCCCGAAGACCGGGTGCGCCCGCCCTCCGGAGGAGGCGGCCGCTATATCCGAGCCCGAACGCTCGAGCGCAGCCTGCAGACGGGGCACAAGATCTGTCGGCACAAAGGGAGCATCCGTGGCAAAGGTGGCGATCAACTCGCAGCCCGGCACATGCTCGGCAGCCCACTCCATCCCGGTCAGTACCCCTGCCAGCGGACCGGCAAAGCCCTCTATGCTGTCGGACACGACGGGAAGCCCGTAATCGTCGAAGCGCGCCGGATCCCCGTTGGCATTGATGGCAAGAGCCTTCACCTGGGGGCTAACGCGCTCCATGACGTGCTGCAGGATGGTCTTGCCCGCCAGTTCACGCAGGCACTTGTCGCCTCCCCCCATGCGCCGGGATTGTCCGCCGGCAAGAAGTATTCCGCAAACAGCATGGCCCATCATGCATCATCCCTGGCGGCCTTGCGCCGATGACGGCTGTCTTCCTCGTAGGTTTCCTGCGCATCGAACACAATCCGCTCCTGCCCTGCCAGGGCCATGAAGCGACTGCCCCGACAGCGACCGATGAGGGTCAGGCTGGCCTGCTGAGCCAGTTCCACGCCCCAGGCCGTAAAGCCCGAGCGCGAGACCAGGATGGGAATGCCCATCTGGACCGTCTTGATCACCATCTCGGAGGTCAGGCGCCCCGTCGTATAGAAGATCTTGTCGCGACTGGGAATGCCGTGCAGGAACATGTAGCCGGCCACCTTGTCCACGGCATTGTGACGCCCGACATCCTCCATGTAGATCAGCGGCCTGTTCTCCTGACAGAGAACGCAGCCGTGGATCGCACCGGCTTTCAGGTAGAGGCTGGGGATTCCGTTGATCTTGCGCGTCAGCTCCGGCAACCAGGAAGTCTTCAGATTGTGGTCTGAACTGAGGGTTATGTCGTCCAGCTTCTCGAGCAGGTCGCCGAAGACCGTGCCCTGGGCACAGCCCGAGGTCTGGACCTTCTTCTTCAGTTTCTCTTCATAGTCGGTTTCGCGCGTAGTGCGCACCACAACGATCCCAAGCTCCTCGTCGTGGTCGATGTCGATGATCTCGTCATCCGCGTGCAGCATGTTCTGATTCAGCAGGTAGCCGACCGCCAGGTAGTCCGGATGATCGCCGATGGTCATCATGGTGACGATCTCCTGGCGATTCAGGTACAGGGTCAGCGGACGCTCGCTGACTACGTCCGTTTCGATCGGCGCACCATTCTGGTCGATCCCCTGCACCCTGCTGACCAGGCGCTCGTCCTCCACGTCGGGGCGCACGAAGAACTCGTCCAGCACCTCTCCTTCCGTGATGCGCACCTTGCGCAGCATCCTTGTCTCTCCTGCCTGTTCATTCGCCATTTTGCCGTCTTCGTCCATTGCTTGCCGAACTCGCCTCGTGGCTAAGGGAACGACTGCTTCAAAACCCATTATATGGGATCGCGTGCGCCCAGACGACAATCGCCCTGTCTTGCACAGTGCGGTCTTTCAATTTCCCTCGCCTTTGCTCTAGCATCGTGCAAAGACACAAGACGATAAAGGCCCGGCTTCGAATCAGGGCATCAGGAGAGATAGCGCCATGAAGATGCGCAAGCGTCGCGTACTGGTCTGCGACTGCGAGAAGACCATGCCTCTTGGCAAGGCGGGGCTCGAGAAGGCCTGCCGAAAGGCGGGAGGAGACGGAGAGCTCTTTCTCAACACCCAACTCTGCCGCAGCCAGATCGAGAACTACCAGGCCGCCCTGGAAAGCGGCGAGGACCTGCTTGTCGCCTGCACCCAGGAAGCCCCGCTGTTTTCCGAAGTGGCCGAGGACTTCGAGTCCAGCGGAACCGTCAGCTTCACGAACATTCGCGAGACGGCTGGCTGGTCGAAGGATGCCGAGAAGGCCACGCCCAAGATCGCGGCCCTGCTGGCCGCCGCTGCCGTCGAGCCCCAGCCTTTCGGGAACGTCACACTGGCGTCCGGTGGCAACTGCCTGATCTATGGCCCGTCCGAGCAGGCGCTGGAAGCCGCACGCCAGTTGAGCGACCGGCTCCAGGTCACGGTCCTGCTCTCCGAGGATGAAGGCAGCATCCCACCGGATCGCATGAGCTTCCCCGTTTTCTCCGGCCGGATACGGAACCTGAAGGGTCATCTGGGAGGTTTCGAGGCCGAGATCGAGAACTACGCGATTCCCAGCCCTTCCTCACGCTCGGGATTCTCCTTCGAAGGCCAGAGTCGCAGTACCAGCCTGTCCTGCGACTTGCTGATCGATCTTTCCGGGGGAACGCCCTTATTGCCCGCTCATGACCGCCAGGACGGGTACCTGCGTCCCGATCCGGGAGACCTGATCGCGGTCCAGAAAGCCCTGCTGGAGGCAAGCGGACTGGTCGGGGAGTTCGAGAAGCCGCGCTACGTGCGCTACGATGAATCCATCTGCGCGCATTCCCGCAGCCGCCAGGACGGCTGCAACCGCTGCATCGACGCCTGTCCTCTGTCTGCGATCCAGTCCCTGGGTGATACCGTCGAGGTGGACCCCTACGTCTGCGGCGGCTGCGGCCTCTGTGCCGCGACCTGCCCTACGGGGGCCATGGATTACCGTCTGCCCGATACCGCAAGCCTGGCAGAAAAGATTCGCGTACTGCTCTCCAGTTATCGCGAGAACGGTGGCAAGACCCCCGTCCTGCTGCTGCACGACGGTGCTCACGGGCGAGAGCTTCTGTCCTACATGGCGCGCCTTGGCCAGGGCCTGCCGGCAAATGTTCTGCCCGTGGAGGTCAATGAGATCACCCAGGCCGGCTTCGACATCTACCTTTGCGCTTTGGCCTACGGCGCAGCCGAGGTGGCAATCCTCCTTCCCCCCTCCAAGCGCGAGGATCTGCCGGTGCTGGAGGAGACCTGGGAACTGGTCGAGAGCATCACCGAAGGCCTGGGCCATGGCCGGGGACAGATTCGCATTATCGATGAGATCGATCCCGACCAGGTGGAAGCCCTGCTGTGGCAAACGTCCGACTCCTCCCCTGTTCCAGCGGGTAATTTCCTGCCGATTGGAACCAAGCGTAGCCGCAGCTATCTGGCGCTGGGCCATTTGCACGACACTGCCCCCACCCCAGTTGATCGTATTCCCCTCGCGGAGGGGGCGCCTTTCGGCCGGATCGAGATTGACACGGAAGGCTGCACGCTGTGCCAGGCCTGCATTTCCGCCTGTCCGGTTGGTGCGCTTCTGGACGATCCGGATCGTCCCTGGATCGGCTTCCAGGAGGAAGCCTGCGTTCAGTGCGGCCTCTGCCAATCCACCTGCCCGGAGAACGTGATTACGCTGGTGCCTCAGATCGACTTCACGGAGGAGGCCAAGAAGCCGGTCACCCTGAACGAGGCCGAGCCCTTCCACTGCATTCGCTGCGGCACGCCCTTCGGAGTGAAGCAATCCATCGAGCGCATCGTGGAGAAGTTGAGCGGCGTACATTCCATGTACATGCAGCAATCCCAGATCGATCGCGTCCGGATGTGCGAGGACTGCCGAGTCACTGCCACCTTCGAGGATCAGAACACCCCGATGGTCGCCGGACCGCGCCCGGCCATGTACACCACCGAGGAAGACCTGCGCCTGCGGGAGGAACGGCAGAAGAACAAGGAGAAGAACGTGGCCGATTCCGGTTCCGGGGAGCATTCATGAATGAGGACCCACTCCCTCCTGATCCCCGCAGCGCTGCCTTCCGCGAGGATCTGGCAGATGTTCGGCTGAAAGGGCAGGTTCAGGCAACGCGCTATACCGAAGGCCAGCCGGCCAGCGTATCCTCGCTCCTGGCCGATCTCCGGAGACGACCCGAAGACGATGCGCCGCTGGATAGCCAGCTCATGCAGTCCGAGGCGCTGCTGGTGTTCGAGCGACACAATGGCTGGGCATGGGTCCAATGCCAGACGGACAGCTACGTTGGCTACATGCATGAGCAGGATCTGGGGCCACCGCTGGCCACGGCAGCGACTCACTGTGTCTGCGTTCCGCGAACTCCCCTGTTCAGCACCCCCGATATAAAGAGCCCAATTACCGGCTATCTGAGCCTGCAGACCCCTTTGCATGTGCAGGAGAGTGATGGCCGCTTCCTGCTTTTGGAGAGGGGCGGATGGGTCTATGCCCGCCACGCGGTGGAGGCCGAGACCTTTGCACCGGACTGGACAGCCACGGCGCTGGACTTTCTGGGAGTCCCCTATCTCTGGGGTGGACGCTCCAGCCTGGGGCTCGACTGCTCGGCCCTGATACAGCTTTCTCTGGCGGCCGCTGGCCTGCATGTGCCGCGTGACAGCGATCAGCAGGAGAAGGATCCCGCGCTGGGAGAATACGGCTCCCTCGATGACGCTTTCCATCGTGGCGACCTGCTCTACTGGCCGGGGCATGTGGCCATAGCTCTGGGCCCGGACAGTGTGATCAATGCAACGGCCGCCCCCTTGCAGGTGGTGACCGAACCCTTCGAAACCCTGAATCAGCGCGCGCGTTCGGACGGCGGGCCGCTGCGTACCGTGCGGCGCCCCGAAGTCTGAGGTGTGCTTTCACTCTGGCACCTGACCGCTCCCCTGGGCCGGCGGGGCCGAATTGCCGGAGCCGACGGTGGCCTCGCAGCGCGCCTCCGCACGCTGTACGAAAAGCTCTCGCCGGCTTTCGAGCTCCGGCGTTTCCTCGACCATGCGATCTATCGTGGCGCGTTCTTCGGTGATGCAGCGCTCCACCGGATCTTTCGGACGCTGAGCGTCAGCCTCTTCCCTGGCAGCGCCCGGAAAGAGATCCGACCAGTGCAGGTATACGAGCAGGCCGCTGCACGCCAGCACCACGACCAGTGCCACAAGCCTGCCGGGCGGAATCTTGCGCAACAGGGAATTGCTCATGGCCCGACCTGCATACTCTTGACCTCTCGATGATTGAGCGAACCCGACAAAATTTGGACTCGTCGCTGCCCAGGTAAAAACTTATGTTAGACGAACACGAGGAATCGTTCAGCCCCGTCGTATTCAGGTATGGGGGCAAGGAAAGCTACAAGGCGGTAAATGATGACAGAGACCCAGACAGCTTTGCAGACCGCAGCGCCCAATCAGGAGGCCCCGCTTGTCGATCCCTTCGAGCGGGCCATCACCTACCTGCGTGTCTCAGTAACGGATCGCTGCGATTTCCGCTGCGTCTACTGCATGTCGGAGGACATGACCTTCCTGCCCAAGTCCGAGGTGTTGAGTCTGGAGGAACTTGATCGCCTCTGCACAAACTTCGTGGACCTGGGCGTTCGCAAACTGCGCCTGACGGGAGGCGAGCCCTTGGTTCGCCGCAACATCATGTGGCTGATCGAGCGGCTTTCCCGCCATCTCGACAGTGGACGCCTGGACGAACTGACCCTGACCACCAATGCAAGCCAGCTCACGCGCTATGCCGACCAGCTGGCCGCCTGTGGCGTGAAGCGCCTCAACGTATCCATGGATACGCTCAACCCGGACAAGTTCAAGGCCATCACCCGCTGGGGCAAGTACGACAAGGTCATGGAAGGCCTGCAGGCCGCCAAGCGCGCCGGGATCTCCGTCAAGATCAACACGGTCGCGCTGAAGAACGTCAATGACGACGAAATCGACAACCTGGTCTCCTGGTGCGGAGACGAGGGCTTCGATCTCACCTTCATCGAGGTAATGCCCATGGGGGATATCGGCGGCGAGGACCGCCTGGACCAGTACTATCCCCTCTCACAGTTGCGTGCCGACCTGGCAAAGAACTGGACACTCGAGGAGAGCGATCACAAGACCGGTGGCCCGGCCCGCTATGCCTATTGCCGGGAAACCGGCGGACGTATCGGCTTCATCACGCCATTGACGCATAATTTCTGCGAAAGTTGCAACCGGGTGCGCCTGACCTGCACGGGCACTCTCTATATGTGTCTGGGGCAGGAGGATGCTGCCGATCTCCGTCAGCCCCTGCGCGAGAGCGAGGACGACACCCTGGTCAAGGACGCCATTCGGGAAGCCATCTCACGCAAGCCCAAGGGCCACGACTTCATCATCGACCGTGATCGCACCCAAGGTGTTGCCAGTCGCCACATGAGTGTAACCGGGGGCTGATCGCGCCTGCACCGCATCGGCTCCAGGTGACCGCGGGCGGAGGAACAGCCCGGGCTGTTCCTCGCGGGCAGCCGCGTTATACTTGCCGCACTGTCATCATCGCAGGGCGCATCTTCCGTCATGTCCGACCCCCGAAATCTTCCACTTGCCTTCGTGCATGCCGACACTGTCGAAGCGCGGGCAGCAGCGGAGCGCATGAAACAGCAATACCCCAACGTCTCGCCCAGAGACGCGGTTATCATCATTGCCCTGGGTGGGGACGGATTCATGCTGGAAACCCTGCATGCCCAGTTCGGAGATGGCGTCTCGATCTTCGGCATGAACTGCGGCACCGTGGGCTTTCTCATGAACGAGTACAGGGAGGATAACCTGTACGAACGCCTGGGACGCAGCGAGAAGGTCACGCTGCATCCCCTGAAGATGCAAGCGGAAACCACCGACGGCGCACCGGCAGAAGCACTGGCCATCAACGAGGTTGCCCTCTTCCGCCAGAGCCGTCAGGCGGCCAAGCTGCGCATCCGGATCGACGATGTCGTGCGCCTGGAGGAACTGGTCTGCGACGGCGCTCTGGTCGCGACTCCGGCCGGCAGCACTGCCTATAACCTGTCTGCCCACGGCCCCATTCTTCCCCTGGGAACTCCGTTGCTCGCCCTCACCCCGATCAGCGCCTTTCGCCCGCGACGCTGGCGCGGCGCCCTGTTGCCCCAGAGAGCGGAAGTGGAGATGGAGATTCTCGAAAGTGACAAACGCCCTGTCAGCGCAACGGCCGATTTCACGGAAATTCGAAATGTTCGTCTGGTCCGGGTGCGAGAGGACCGGAAGACGGAACTCCACCTTCTCTTCGATCCCGAGCACAATCTGGAGGAACGAATCCTGAAGGAACAGTTCATACCCTGAAGAAGGAAACCGCCAACCCGGCAGAGTGCGGGATTGGCGGTCAGCGCAGGCAAACAGGGTCTGGCATGTGTCTCATGGACGCCAGAAGGGCTTGCGCGCCTCCTGGTAAATATCTGCGCGACTCAAACCGACATCGTGCAGGATGCGGTCATCCAGTTCGCGCAGTTTCTGACGATGCTCCCAGCGTTCCATCCAGACCACCGGGGTCTCGAGCACGACAATCAGGAGCCGCAGCAGAATAGTCCTGTAGCGTGTGGGGCTTGGAGCCAGGACCTCCTGGGCATGACCCGGCCTTTCGCAAATCTGCGACATGATTAGTTCCTTTCATAAACCAGAGGTCATAGTTTCTGAAAGAGCGGGCCCATGCTCTTTTGTTGAAAAGTAACTTGCGCCTTGAAAACGAGAAAGACAAACGGGATTATTTCATGCAATGGATTAGCTACACTAATGACATATCATGAAGAGACAGCTCCCTCCCCTGAATGCCCTGCGCGCCTTCGAGGCTGCCGCCAGGCACAAGTCCTTCACCCAGGCGGCGGAGGAACTGAACGTTACCCAGGCGGCGATCAGTCACCAGATCCGCGCCCTTGAGGATTACTTTCAGCAACCTCTGTTCTTGCGGCAAAGTCGCAGCCTGGTCCTGACCGGTGCCGCCCAGAACTATCTGCCTCCGCTTACGCAGGCCCTCAACCTGATCAACGATGCCACACGCCAGCTCGTCCGGCATGACAGTGAAACGACCCTGCGTGTCAGCGCCTTGCCGTCCTTCGCAGCCAAGTGGCTTCTGCCGCGTCTTGGCGCCTTCCAGGCGTTGTACCCGGATATCGACGTCCTGGTGTCCTCCAAGAACGAAGTGGTCGACCTGGAGCGTGAAGACATCGATGTTGGCCTGCGCTTTGGGATCGGAGAGTATCCGGGGTTGCACACGGAACGCCTCATGCATGACCGCAAGTTCCCGGTCTGCAGTCCGAGCCTGTTGTCCGGCGCCAGGCCGCTTACTTCGCTCCAGGACCTGAAGCACCACACCCTGCTGCATGACGAGGTCTTCGGCGGTGATATCGAAGTCGACTGGCAGGGGTGGCTGGAAATCGCCGGCGCTCCCGAACTGGCGACACGGCGGGGCCCCTGGTTCAATGATTCCAGCATGCTTCTGACCGCGGCAATCGCTGGCCAGGGCGTGGCCTTGGCGCGCGCCTCTCTTGCCGTTGATGACATGCACAAGGGCCTCCTGGTCAAACCCTTCGGTCCCGAGGTTCCGACAGGGTACAACTATTACTTCGTCACCCGTCCAAGCCTGATGGAACAGGAATACGTTCGGATCTTCCACGACTGGATCCAGGAGGAGGCCCGGAAGACGGAAACCGCCATAGAGACGGCCTGACCCTTTTTTCCTTCCCTCGAAGGGCCTAAAGTCCAGGAATGTTGCAAACTGCGTCTGCCGTTCCCGGCGCCTTCCCGATTTCTTCATGACAAGAGAATGTTCCGGACATTCCCGGAAGAGGATAGATATTCATGTCTGACATACGTCTCGAGAGCCGCCGCATGATTGAACGGCTGATCTCCCACGACACGACCAGCCGCAATTCCAACCTCGACCTGATCAGCTTCATCGCCGACTACCTGTCTGAGTTGGGTGTCGAAAGCGAGCTCGTGCATTCGCCGGACCAGCGCAAGGCAAATCTATATGCCACACTGGGCCCGGCCGATCGCGGCGGGATCGCATTGTCCGGACACACCGACGTGGTGCCGATCGACGGCCAGGACTGGAGCCAGGATCCCTGGTCCCTTACGGAACGCGACGGCCGACTCTATGGGCGCGGCACCTGCGACATGAAATCCTTCGTGGCACTCTGCCTGGTCTATGCCCCGGAATTCCTGAAACACGCACGGAACCTGCCGGTTCACTTCTGCTTCACATACGACGAGGAGATCGGCTGCGTCGGTGTCGGCCCCCTGCTCGACCATCTTGCGCGGAAGGAAATCCGGCCGCGCTGCGCGATCATCGGAGAGCCGACCGGCATGCACGTGGTCAATGCGCACAAGGGGCGCCTTGGCTTCAAGTGCCATGTGCGAGGCCACGAATGCCACTCATCCCTCGCCCCCCAGGGCGTCAATGCCATTCAATATGCCGCCCGGCTGATCAACCGCCTGGTGGAGATGGGGCGCCTCAAGGCCGAGCAAGGGCCTTTCGACCACGACTACGACATCCCTTTCAGCACGGTTCACGTGGGCACCATCGAAGGCGGCACTGCCGTCAACATCGTCCCCAGGGACTGTTCCTTCGAGTTCGAGTTCCGTTGCCTGCCGGGAGATGACCCCCGGCTTCTCTTCAACGACCTGAAAGGCTACGCGGACAAGGAGCTCGAGCCCGAGATGCAGGCCATTGCCGCGGAGACCGGCATCACCTTCGTACAGGGGGCCACTTTTGCCGGCCTCGACACGCCGGACGACCACGAGGTAGTGACCCTTGCCAAGTCCCTGGCCGAAATGAACAGTACGGCCAAGGTCGCCTTCGGAACTGAAGCTGGACAGATTGCCGCCCGGGACATTCCGGCTGTCGTCTGCGGTCCCGGGTTCATCGAGCAGGCGCACAAGCCCGACGAGTTCATTTCCCTTGAACAGGTTGCGCGTGGCGAAGCCTTCATGGAACGCCTGCTGAAGAAACTCGACGACGCCCCCACGACATCTTGAGCAACCCGAACCCCGTCTTTTCCCTGCACCTGGATCCGGAAAGGTGAAACCCGCAGTCCACCAGAGCACTCCTCAACGCTGGCTGAGTATCCTGCTCGCCCTGGCTATCGGAGGGGCGGGCGGCTGGCTTGCCTTCAGCATCAACCTTCCCTTGCCCTGGATGATCGGCTCCATGGTGTTCACCACCGTGGCCGCGATGATGGGCGCCCCCATCGCCATGGCCTCCGGCCTGCGTACGGCCATGATAACGATCCTCGGCGTCATGCTGGGCAGCGGCTTCACTCCCGAGATACTGTCCGTCATAGGCGCCTGGAGCGGCAGCCTGGCCCTGGTCAGTTTCTATATTATCCTGTCGACGGCCTGCGGGTATCTCTATTTCCGTCGTGTCTGCGGCTACGATTCTGCCAGTGCGTATTTTTCCGCCACCCCCGGCGGGCTCAGCGAAATGGTCTTGCTGGGCGGTCACTACGGGGGTGACGCGCGTGTCATATCCCTGGTCCATGCGACCCGCATCCTGCTGATCGTCATTGCCATTCCCTTCGGCTTCTACTGGCTTTCCGACCTGGAGCCGGGACAGACCGGCGGAGTTGGCCCCGGTTGGAATGATATCGGCATAACGGCGTACCTCCTGCTAGGCCTTTGTGCCATTGCCGGTTTCTTTGGGGCCCGCGCCCTGAAGGTCCCGGCAGCTCCTGTGGTCGGTCCCATGGTTCTCAGTTCGATCGTCCATCTTTTCGGCTGGACCAGTGCAGCACCACCCATGGACCTCGTTGCCATGGCCCAGGTAGCGATCGGAACGGCCATCGGAGCGCGCTTTTATGGCACCACCGTCAGGATGGTGCTGCGAACCATCGTGCATTCAGCGGGAGCCACGCTGCTGCTGATCATGATCACGCTGGGACTGGCCGGTTTCCTGGTCCTGCTGACACCTCTGGACCTCTCCCCCCTGGTTCTCGCCTACGCACCCGGGGGACTGGCAGAGATGAGCCTGATCGCCATTGCCCTTGGCGCCGATGCAGCGCTGGTCGCCACACACCACATTGTGCGCATAGCCCTGATCGTCATCTGCGCCGGCCCCATATACCGCCTGATAAACCAGAGGATCGGGGAAAGGAAGGAGACCGCCATAGAGGAGAAGGACCTGCCATGAAAGGGAGGGACATTCTGGGCAACGCCTTCGGCGTCCTGCTCTGCCTGATCCTGCTTGCCATCGGGTTTGGACTGCTGGCGCTGCTGTTTGCCGCCCTGCCCCTGCTTGTGGTGGTCGCTCCCCTGACAATCGCGCTTGTGGCCGGTTTCCTGCTGATCGCCTACCTGCGCCAGCGGCGCGGAAGAAAATGACATCCCCACTCCCTGCACGTTGCAGGCGCTGCATCCGACTGCTAGAGAACAGGACAGTTGCGGACGTGGTGGAACAGGTAGACACACAGGACTTAAAATCCTGAGGGCCTAGCCCGTGCGGGTTCGAGTCCCGCCGTCCGCACCATCGAAAATCCGGCCCCTGAGACTCATTTTCTCCATCTTCTGAGACACCTTTTGGATAGGAGAACAGCGCGATGTTCAGTCATGTGACGCTTGGCACCCAGGATCTCGAACGTGCCGGAAAATTCTACGACGGGCTTTTGGGCCCTATTGGCCTGCAACGTCAGGACAGCGAGCCCGATGGCGGTCCCGACGCCGCTTGCTGGGGACACCCCGGTACCTCCCTGTCCGTCTTTTACGCGCACATACCTTTCGACGGGAAACCCGCAACCGTGGGAAACGGCTGCATGGTCGCATTTTCCGCACCCTCGCCAGAGGCGGTTGATGCAGCCTATCAGGCGGGATTGAACGCCGGAGGCCGCGATGAGGGCCCTCCCGGACCCCGCCCCCATTACGGGGAGGGATATTACGGTGCTTACCTCCGTGATCCGGATGGCAACAAGGTTCATGTCGTCTTCCGGGGCGACGTAAGCGATTGAGTCCCCTGTTCCTTCGTTACCGCGGTGCCTTCAGAGGCTCAAAGTGGTGGGCAACGTAAGATAATCTTCACCTTTTCCCAACTAATCTGGGTATCACAGATGCAGCTTGCCGCTCGGTGTCTTTGCGTAGGTAGAAAACGATCAATTTATGGCTGAAAATAACAGCCATAGTAGAATCAATAGGTGGAAACTGGTGGAGTCTACGACAGCACAACAGAAGACAGTCGGAACGGACACCTCGGACCAGGTTCGCCGCCACAGGGCGGTCGCTCTCCTGTCCAAGGTCGAGCAGTTGAAGGGCCACTGCATGGGGCGCACGGCGGTGCACCTTCGAATCTCGAAGCTGTCCGAGAAGGGATTCAACCTGCATCAGGCGCGCATCATCGCCACGGTTTTCGAGACATCCCTCTCTGTTCTGGAGGGTGAAATCTATCACCTCCACAATCAGGACATCGTCTTCATCGGGCTCACCCGCCAGCTCAAGGCACTGGACGCCGCGGAAGGCAAGCTCGCCAGTCTCCTTCAGGATCATGATGTCTCGCTGGAGGTGCTCAGGCGCGAGGAGATCCTCCTGCGATTCACCCTGGATCTCTATTACGAGCAGTTCCTCTCGCACATACGCAATATGGCCGTGCGCGAGCAGCGGGCCTATGCCGAAGGAACAGCCACGGTTCCGGAGGGATTCGAAGAGCGCCGCCCCCTGGACAGCAAGGGACTGGCCGAACTGGAGCGTTTGCTGGAGAACGCCGACATCACGGATCTGGTGCGTCAGCAATCCGCCTGCCACCTGACGGAAGATCTCCGCTCGAAACCGGTCTTTACGGAATACTACACTTCCATTCGCGAGGTGGAGCGCTGCCTGCTACCCGGAACCGACCTCCTGGACAACCGAGCGCTGTTCAAGTACCTGACCCAGATCCTGGACCTGCGGATGCTTGTCGTCCTGCGGCACGAGGCCTCGCGCTCCAGCAAAGAGATGGTGTCCATCAACATCAACGTGTCCACCCTGCATTCGCAGAAGTTCCTGAAGTTTGACCAGGAAATGCCCATCGGCCTGCGCGGGCGGTTGATGCTCGAGCTTCAGTACGACGACGTCTTCAGCGACTACAAGAACTTCACCTTTGCCAGGGACTTCGTGCGCCAGCAGGGGTATCGCCTCTGTATCGACGGGATCCGTCTCGATGGCTTTTCGTACGTCGACCGGCACCAGCTCCAGGTCGACTATGTCAAGCTGCTCTGGGACGATTCCTGGCCAAGGCGCTTCAACAACAGCATCGCCCGCGAACTGCACGAACTGGTCCAGCGCAACGGTTCCGAGCACACCATCCTGCATCGTTGTCAGGACGAGAAGATCATCCGGTTCGGTCAGAAATTCGGGATCCAGCTTTTCCAGGGCCACTACGTGGACGGACTGCCACGCGCCCGAGGGCGTTGACCGCCGAAGGCCGAATGCTCAGGCGACGCTGCTGTCCAAATCACCACCCAGTGCGGTCACCAGAGCAACGATGTCCTCCGAAGCTGCGCGCAAGGCCTGCCCATCCACCGAGCGCACCACCAGGGTCGTCCCGAAGCGCCCCCCTTTCTGGAAGGGATAGCTGCCGATTTCCACGTTGCCATGTTGCAACTGTATCTCGGCCAGACCGCCAGCCACGACCGATTCCGGAAGAGAGACGGCAATGCTCTCGGAAAGTAACGGGGCCCCACCGCTCAACTCATGGGCGATGGCATCGAACTGCGCCTGCATGATGCGGGGCACACCGGCAAAGATATAGACATTCTCGATTCGGAGGCCCGGTGCGCCACTTACCGGATTTGGCACCAGGCTCGCGCCGGAGGGCGCGCGCGCCATGCGCAGGCGCGCCGGCGTCAGGCCGTCGCCGTAATATTCCTCCAGGATACGCCGGGCTTCCGGATGCTCGATGACCGGCACCTCGAAGGCGGCCGCAATGCAGTCGACTGTGATGTCATCGTGGGTGGGGCCGATCCCGCCGGTAGTAAAGACGTAGTCGAACCTGCGGCTTACCTCCTGTACCGCTGGGACCAGCACCTCCATTGAATCCGGCAGGACACGCACTTCGGCCAGCCGCACGCCCTCTTCATTGAGCCGGCGCCCGAGAAACCCGAGATTGGCATCCTGTGTTCGGCCCGAAAGAATCTCGTTGCCGATGATGATCAGGCAGGCCGTGACGATCTTTTCCTGTTCACTCACTCTTCCGCGTAGCCCCGATTTTCCATGCACTGCGAGAAATGCTGTTCGTAGGCATTCTTCTCGCCCTGAATCCGCATGCTCTCCCCCAGCTGCGACGAGCCGGAGAGCGGCCCGCCCGTATCCAGGCCGGCATTGCGGTCGGTCTCGATGCGCCGATCCCTGGCCACGATGGCATTGGCATAAGCATTGCAGCTCTCCAGGGCATCCTGTTCCGAGACGTCATCGCTGCCCTGTTCACGCCATTTGTCCGAGATGCCATCGCCCATAAGCAGCGGCGGACGGGCATCCTGGCGTGGAGTGCTCGAAACAGTGGGGCTCTGCTGTTCCTGGACCTGCCGCTGGGAGTCTTGCGCACAGGCGCCCAGGAAGACAAGGATCCCTGCCGAAACGGCGGCCGCGCGCAAGGCAGGAAGAACGTATGGCAGTCGACTGTTATTCATAGGTGCAAGACTGTGCCGAACGTCCTAAAAGTGCAAGCTCAACAGGCGTTCACGCATCAAAAATCGTCCCATGGGGCGGGAGTTGAAACAGCTCATGAAATTTCCCTCTCCTCTGCACAAAGCGCGCCTTCTGCGCCGCTACAAACGCTTCCTTGCCGACGTCGTTCTTGAGGGTGACGAGCGGGAAACCGTCGTGCACTGCCCCAACCCGGGATCTATGCTGGGACTGGATGCGCCTGGATCACCCGTCTGGCTGTCCTGGAATGGGGCGGGCAAGAGAAAATACCCCTACACTTGGGAGATCTCGAGGGCGGACGGGGATCTGGTGGGCATCAACACGAACCTGCCCAACCGACTGGTCGCCGAAGCCCTGGAAAGCGGAAAGATAGAACAGCTGGCCGACTACGGGGACATCCGCCGCGAGGTCCGCTATGGCGAGAAAAGTCGCGTCGACTTCCTGCTGCGCGAACCGGGGCGACAGGACTGTTACCTGGAGGTCAAGAACGTTCACCTGCGTCGCACGGGGGATTTGGCGGAGTTTCCGGACTCGGTCACGGCCCGCGGCAGCCGTCACCTGCGCGAGTTGATGCAGATGGTGGCCAACGGCCATCGGGCCGTCATGCTCTTCGTCGTTCAGCGCATGGATTGCACCCGATTCCGTCCTGCAGAGGACATCGACCCGCTCTATGCCCACAGTTTCCGGGAGGCCCTGGAAGCAGGCGTCGAAGCCCTCTGCTACGATTGCGAAATCACGACCGAAGGCATCCAACTGCGCCGGCCGCTCACGCTGCAGGCAACAGGAGCATAAGAGCCTTATTGCCTTTCAGGGCTGAACTTGAACTAAAACGGAAAAGGCGCGAAGTTAGGGTTTCGTGACTTACTGCCGAGGATTATCGGCGCCATCGGGTTCAGGAACCAATGCAGCAGGACGACTCCATGCTTGCGCAACGCGAGCAACGACGGATTACAATTCATCCGGCGGAAGATTTCGAGGGGATGCGACGCGCCGGCAAGCTGGCGGCCGAAACACTGGACTATATCACCCCCTACGTGAAACCGGGCGTGACCACCGGTGAACTGGATCGCCTGTGTCACGACTTCATCCTTGAGCACAACGCCACCCCGGCACCGCTGAATTACAAGGGCTTTCCCAAGTCCATCTGCACGTCGATCAACCACGTGGTCTGCCACGGCATTCCCTCGGAGGAGCGCAAGCTGCGCGACGGCGACATCATGAACATCGACGTGACCGTGATCCTGGACGGCTGGCACGGCGACACCAGCCGGATGTTCCTGATCGGCGACAAGGTCCCGGTGAAGGCTCGCAAGCTGGTCGAGGTCACCTACGAGGGCATGATGCGCGGTATCGCGGCGGTCCGCCCTGGTGCAACGCTGGGCGATGTCGGCCACGCCATCCAGAGCTATGTGGAAGAGCATCGCTATTCGGTGGTGCGGGATTTCTGCGGTCATGGCCTGGGCACGGTCTTCCACGAGGCACCCAGCGTCCTGCACTACGGCAAGCCCGGAACGGGAGTCGAACTGCAGGAAGGCATGTTCTTCACCATCGAGCCCATGGTGAACACCGGACGCTATGACGTGAAGATCCTGGAGGACGGCTGGACGGCCGTGACACGGGATCGTTCCCTTTCGGCCCAGTTCGAGCATTCCCTGGGAGTCACGGCCGACGGTCACGAGGTCTTTACCTACTCGCCGAAGGGCTGGACTGCTCCGCCCTACGTCGACGTGCCCTGACCTGCCGCTGAGAGCCCGTGAGCGGCCCGCCAGCGGATAACGGCCCGAGCGGCCATCGCCAACGCCTGCGCGAGAGGTTTCTCGAGCGTGGCAGCACGGCGCTCGCCGACTACGAAATCCTGGAAATGCTGCTCTTCGCAGCAAAGACACGTGGCGACACGAAGCCGCTGGCCAAGGCGCTGATCCGGGAATTCGGATCGCTGGGCGGCGTCCTCAATGCGCCAACCGAACAGCTGCAGAAAGTGCCGCACATGGGCACCTCCGGTGCAGCCACCGTGAAGGTGGTCACCGAAGCCGCCCAGCGCCTGGCTCGCGAGGAAGCCCACGAACGGCCCGTGATCTCGTCGTGGGACAAGCTTCTCACCTATTGCCATCTGCAGCTCGCCCACGAGAAGGTCGAGAATTTCCACCTGCTGTTTCTCGACCGCAAGAACAAGCTGATCGCCGACGAACGCCAGCAGCGCGGCACAGTGGATCACACGCCCGTCTATCCGCGCGAAGTGGTCAAGCGGGCACTGGAACTCGGCGCCTCAGCCCTGATACTCGTACACAACCACCCCAGTGGCGACCCTACGCCCTCGCAGGCAGACATCGAGATGACCAAGCAGATCCGCACTGCAGCAAGTCACCTGGGCATAGAAGTTCACGACCACATCATCATCGGCCGTCAGGGCCACAGCAGTTTCCGCAGTCTCGGATTGCTCTGAGAGCTCACGGCAGCTCGACGCTTACCTCTTCGCCGCCGTAGCCGTGGACGCTGTCGCGGGCCCGGATCGTGACCGTCTCGACACCCTCCGGAATCTGTACGTTCGGAAGGCTTCGGGTGAAGGGCTGTTCCTCGACATGGGGATGGGCCAGTTCGCGAATCGCGAGGACCTCTCCATCGGGACCGACAACTTCCCAAGCATCGGCATAGTGATCCCAGCCTTCATCAGCATGGCGAACGGTTACCTGGAAGCTGTAGCTTCCCTCGGCTCCGTGAACCTGGACATCAACGACATCGGCCTCTCCGCCATAGGCGGGAAATGCCGCGGCCAGCAGCCCTCCGGCCATCAAGACAGGGGCAAATCTCAGAACCCCTCTGCGCAATCCGCACATATCCCTTCCTCCCACGTCATGCATGGCACTGACTGTTCCTACAACTGGGAAACTCCAGGATTTCCGCAAGCCCTGGCAAGACGGCGTCCGCCGATTTCCAGGGGTCAAGAGGCGGCAGGCTTCTGCGGCAGGACCTGACGCAGGTGCAGCTCCTTCAGGCGTTCCGGCGGCACCGCGGCCGGTGCCCCCATCATCAGGTCCTCGGCCCGCTGGTTCATCGGGAAGGCAATCACCTCGCGGATGTTGGGTTCGTCCGCCAACAGCATGACGATGCGGTCGATGCCCGGAGCCGATCCACCATGCGGCGGTGCGCCATAGCGCAAGGCGTTGAAGAGCCCGGAGAAGCGGGCCTCGACCTCGTCCCGATCATAGCCGGCAATCCGGAAGGCCTTGATCATGACCTCGGGCAGATGGTTCCGGATGGCCCCAGATGACAGTTCCACGCCATTGCAGACGATGTCGTACTGGAAGGCCTTGATCTCCAGCGGGTCCTCGTTCTCCAGCGCCTCCAGGCCACCCTGGGGCATGGAGAAGGGGTTATGCGAAAACTCGATCTGGCCGGTGTCCTCGTCCTGCTCGTACATGGGAAAATCGACGATCCAGCAGAAACGGAAATCGCCCTTCTTGATCAGGTCCAGTTCCTGTCCCACGCGGGTGCGGGCCAGACCGGCAAAGGCAGCGAACTTCTTGGGCACGCCGGCGACAAAGAAGACCGCATCTCCGTCGTTCAAGTTCAACTGCGCACGAATGGCCTCTGTGCGTTCGGAACCGATGTTCTTGGCCACCGGACCGGCACCCTCACCTTCACGGAAGAAGATATACCCCAGTCCCGGCTGCCCCTCGCCCTGGGCCCAGGAATTCATGCGGTCGCAGAAAGCCCGGCTGCCGCCGCCTGGCGCAGGAATAGCCCAGACCTCGACCTTGGGATCCTTCTCGATCATGCCGGCGAAGACCTTGAACCCGGAGTCCCGGAAGGCGTCGGTCACCTCCTGCATCTCGATGGGATTGCGCAGGTCCGGCTTGTCGGATCCGTACTTGCGCAGCGCCTCGTGATAAGGAATGCGCGGGAACGGTGCCTGGGTCACCTTGCGGCCGTCGGCAAATTCCTCGAACACCCCCTGGAGTACCGGCTCGAGCGCAGCGAAGACGTCGTCCTGGGTGACGAAGCTCATCTCGAAGTCGAGCTGATAGAACTCGCCGGGCGAGCGATCCGCACGGCTATCCTCGTCACGAAAACAGGGCGCGATCTGGAAGTAGCGATCGAAGCCGGCCACCATCAGCAACTGCTTGAACATCTGCGGCGCCTGGGGCAGCGCGTAGAACTTGCCGGGATGCAGGCGGCTGGGCACCAGATAGTCCCGCGCGCCTTCCGGGCTGGAGGCCGTCAGGATCGGCGTCTGGAACTCGTGAAACCCCTGCTCGACCATGCGCCGGCGAATGGAATCGATAACCTGGCTGCGCAGGGTGATCTTGCGCTGCATCTTCTCGCGGCGCAGGTCGAGATAGCGATAGCGCAGACGGAATTCCTCCCCCGCATCCTCTTCGGAATTGACCTGCAGCGGAACCTGGTCGGCCTGGGACTGCACCTCGAAGCTCTCGATGCGGACCTCCACCTCACCGGTCGGCAGGTTGGGATTGACCGTCTCCTCCGTGCGGCGCACCACGGCTCCCGTGATGGTCACCACCGATTCCAGCCGGACGTCCTCCACCTGGGGGAAGATCTCGGCTGAGATATCGATCACGCACTGGGTCAACCCGTAGTGGTCACGCAAGTCGACGAAGAGCAGTTGCCCGTGATCGCGCTTGCGGTGGACCCACCCGGACAGGCGGACCTGCGTTCCGGCATCGGCCGCGCGAATCTGGCCACAAGTATGCGTGCGAAAGGGATGCATGGGATTTCTTCCGTCTTTGGGTTGGCGGCGGCAAGAGGCAACGAAGAAGGGTATTTGTCAAGACGTGAAGGCCGCCGCGACACGCCCCTTTTCGACAGCTGTCTGGCAGGCTATATGACGACGCATGCGAATCATCACCGACACCCAGAGCCTCGAAAATTTCTGTACAGCCCAGGAAAGTGCCGATTACGTCACCATCGACACCGAGTTCATGCGCGATACCAGCTATTGGCCCAGGCTCTGCCTGATCCAGGTGGGCGGCATCGAGGAAGCCGTTATCATCGATCCCCTCAGTGAAGGGCTCGAGCTCGATCCTCTCTATGCCCTGCTCAGGAATCCCGACGTAATCAAGGTCTTCCACGCGGCCCGGCAGGACCTGGAGATTTTCTACCAGAGGATGGGATCGGTTCCCGCCCCCGTCTTCGACACCCAGGTGGCGGCCATGGTCTGCGGCTTCGGCGATCAGGTCAGCTACGAAAAGCTGGTGGCGGCCCTGACTTCGAAGTCCATCGACAAGGGCGCCCGCTTTACGGACTGGAGCCGACGTCCCCTGGGCGAGAAGCAGCTGTCCTATGCCTTGGCCGACGTCACCCATCTGCGTGACGTCTATGAGAAACTGCGCAAGCGCCTGGAAAGGAACGGGCGCGAAAGCTGGTTGAGCGACGAAATGGCCGTGCTGGCCGACCCGGAGACCTACGAGAACGATCCCGAAAAGGCCTGGCTACGCCTGAAATCCCGATCCCGCGACAGGCGCGCCCTGGCCGTGATGCGCGCTCTGGCGACCTGGCGCGAAAAGGAAGCCCAGAGCCGGGATGTGCCACGCAGTCGTATCCTCAAGGACGAACAGCTCTATGACCTGGCCTCCAATCGGCCGGAGACCGCCGATGGGCTGGCCCGTCTCCGAGGTTTCTCCGGGGACATGGCCAAGGGCCGCATCGGACGCGAGATCCTGGCGGTCATCTCGGAGACGGCCAACCTGCCGAAGAACAAGTTGCCCGAGGGACCGTCGGCCCCCGACAACCGGGAAGACGCCTCTCCTGCCCTGATCGAACTGCTGAAGGTCCTGCTCAAGGCGAAAAGTGAAGAGCATGACATCGCCCAGAAGCTTCTGGCCAATGTCAGCGACCTGGAACAGATTGCCCTGGACGATGCGGCTGACGTACCTGCCCTGAAAGGCTGGCGCCGGGAGATCTTTGGCCGGTACGCACTGGAACTGAAGCAGGGCAAGATAGCCCTGTCGGCCGAGGACCGATCTGTGAAGGTGCTCTCACTCGACTAAATACGCCTTCCCTCTTTTCCCCGCCGGGCGGTCTAGCGGCACCAAAGATCCAGCCCAGTCTTGGATGTGGCTCTGACAAAAGTCATGGTTGATGTGCAAGGGAACCAGTCGATACAAGGTTCTGGGATAAGGCGGGAAGAAGACAGCCGCAGACAATTGTTCTTCAAACCTGCCGGATATCCGACCTGGATATGTTCAGAGCGGATGCCAGAGATGACAGGCGTTTTTCGATCATCTGTCCTGGCGGAACCGCAGCATCGGCAGGAATCTGCAGAACAAGACAGTCCTCTTCCCGCTTCAGCACCGTCACCTCCAGCATCTGGGGGTCTCCACCGGACAGGGTGTAGGCAAGACGCAACGCCCGTCCCAATGCATCGGCCATGTGAACCCGTTCCTCGGAAAGCAACTGCCGGGTATAGTTCAGGATGCCGGCATTCTTGCTTCCGCCATAGCGACTGTAGAGGGCACGACCGATGAAGGCCCGCTCGAAGTGCTCGATACAGAGCTCCTGCGCGCGCAGGATGCGCAGCAGAATGTGTTCCGCGCGATAGTCCGGATGATAGCGCCAGCCGACATCGGACAGATGGCAAGCGCCCAGGCACAGACGTTCGGCCTCCGCGTCCCGATCCGGAAATAGCGGTGTGCACCAGGCGGCGATCTGATCGCCCAGGTCACCGAACCTCGCCTCTCGCGCACCCCAGTCTGACGCTGCTGCAAGCAGGGGGTCTCTCTCACGCTCCTCGGGGCTTAGCAGATTGTGAAGCCAGCCTTCACGAAGACCATAGGCGGAAAAGACGATCCGTTCCGGCCGGGCAAGCTCGATAATCCGCTGCATCAGCATGGCGGCAGACGGCAGGGTTTCAATCCTGCGCTTGTTGACGCCGGTCATGGACGCCAGGGAACGCTTACCCAGCTGGCTCACCAGGCCCGTCAATTCCAGAGCCTCTTCCTGGTTCATGGAATAGCCGTGGATCATGTGCAGCGGATAGTGAGTCTGTTCCATGTGGATACGCGCCAGTGCCCGCCAGGCACCGCCAACCGCATAGAAGTCCCGGCCCTTCAGTTCGGACAGCCAGGCCTGGTCCGACAGCTGGTGATTGATCTTCGCCATGATCTTCTTGCGATCATCGCCAGCCGCATCCATCAGGCGCAAGGGACCCAGTGGCAGCGTTGCCCAGGCCTCCCCCGCGCCTTCCCCAAGGGCCACGACTTCGAGACTGCCGCCCCCGAGATCGCCCATGAATCCCCGTGCGTTCGGCTGGCCTGAAAGAACGCCCTCGGCAGAAAGCCGGGATTCCTCGGCGCCGGTAAGAACCCGCACGGGCATGTCGCAGAGACTCTCCACCTCCTGGACGAAGGACGAGCCGTTGGATGCATCCCGCACGGCGGCTGTGGCCAGCAGATCAAGGCGCTGCACCTCCATGGCCCGCGCCAGGCCAACAAAACGCTTCAAGGTGTTCAGGGCGAGCTGCACGCCCTCCGGATTCAACTGACCGCTGCTGTTCAGGCCCCGCCCCAGACCACAGAGGATCTTCTCGTTGAACAGGGGGACCGGCACGCGCTTGAGGCTGTCGAACACCACCAGACGTACGGAGTTGGAGCCTATGTCCACCACGCCAATACGGCCCACTTCACTGCTGGAACTGATACTGAAGGCCGTCTCCTGGCCACCGGCTACAGAAGGTTCAGTTAAACGTTCGGCATGCGCAGGCATGTAGGCGACCGTTACTTCTCGTTGATGATCAGGCTGACACCGGGCTTGCGCTTCTTCTTGAGTGCGCTGCCGCGTCCGGAAAGGCTGGGGTTGGTCATGAAGAAGGACTGGGCACTGAAATTCTCCTCACTGGCCTGCTTGCGACGATAATCACCATTCGGCTGCATGATCCAGCTCTGCGTTTCGTCCTTGAGATTGGCGACCATGACCTGGCCCATGACCTGCTCGTGCACTGTCGGGTTTTCGATTGGGACCAGTGTTTCCACCCGCCGGTTCAGATTGCGCGGCATCCAGTCCGCCGAGGAAATGAAGACCTGGGCATTCGGTGATGGCAATTCATGGCCGTTGCCGAAACAGAGAATGCGCGAATGCTCGAGGAAGCGCCCGATGATCGACTTCACCCGGATGTTCTCGCTCAGCCCCGGAATACCGGGACGCAGGCAGCAGATCCCGCGTACGGCAAGGTCGATCTGCACCCCGGCTTGCGAGGCTTCGTAGAGCTTGTCGATGATGTCCCCGTCGACCAGCGAGTTCATCTTGGCCCAGATGGCGGCCGGCTTGCCTTCCTTCGCAAACGCGATCTCGCGATTGATATAGGTGGTCAGGGCTTCGCGCAGGTTCACTGGTGCCACCGCCAGCTTTTCCAGTTCCCCGGGATTGGCGTAACCGGTCATGAAGTTGAACAGGCGCGCTGCATCCCGGCAGAGTGCTGGATCGGCCGTGAAGAAACTGAGGTCGGTATAGATCTTGGCCGTGATGGGGTGATAGTTGCCCGTTCCGTAATGCACGAAGGAGCGCAGGGCCCCTCCTTCACGGCGAACGACGAGAGAAACCTTGGCGTGGGTCTTCAGCGTGATGAAGCCATAGATCACCTGCACCCCCGAACGTTCGAGGTTGCGGGCCCAGCGAATGTTGCGCTCCTCGTCGAACCGCGCCTTCAACTCCACCAGCGCCGTGACCGACTTGCCGGCTTCCGCCGCTTCCGCCAACGCCTTCACGACCGGCGAATCCTCCGAGGTCCGGTACAGCGTCTGCTTGATCGCCACCACGTTGGGATCGGCGGCAGCCTGGCGGATGAACTGCACCACCACATCGAAGGATTCATAGGGATGGTGGACGATGATGTCTTTCGCCTGAATCGCCTTGAAACAATCCCCCTCGTAGTCGCGGATGCGCTCGGGAAAGCGCGCCGTATAGGGGGCGAACAGCAGATCCGTGCGTTCATCGGTGATCAGCTGCTTGGTATCGGCCAGCCCCAGCAGCCCACTGAGCTGAAACAGGTCATCCGAGGAAGCCTCCAGTTCGGAGACGATAAACTCGCGCAGGTCATTCGGCATGCCCTGATCGACGGTCAAGCGGATGATCGAACCGCGACGCCGACGCTTGAGCGCTGATTCGAACACCCGCACCAGATCCTCCGCCTCTTCCTCGATTTCCACGTCGCTGTCGCGGAGCACCCGGAAAACCCCTGCCTGCTTGACCTCCATGCCTGGGAAGAGATGATGCAGGTGCAGGCGCACGATCTGCTCTATCCGCACGAAGCGCAGTGCCTTTCCGGGCAGGCGCACGAAGCGTTCGCTCTGCGGCGGAATGAGGATCAGCCCGGTCATGGGCTCCACGTCTTCTCCCCGATTGAGGCGCAGAACCATGGCAAAGCCGAGGTTGGGCACGAAGGGAAAGGGATGGGCCGGGTCAATGGCAATGGGGGTCAGGACCGGGAAAAGCTGGCGATTGAAGTAGTCCGCGACCCAATCGCGGTCCCGCTCGGTCAATTCTTCGCGTGAGAGCACCTGCACGTTTTTCTCGCGCAGGGCTTCCTTCAGCTCCATCCAGCAGGTCTGTTGCCGGTGCATCAGCTTCTGGGTGCGCGCGTTGATGGCCGACAGCTGCTGGGCAGGTGTCCAGCCTTCCTGGCTGAGGTCCTTGATCCCTGCGCCCACCTGTCCCTTCAGGCCGGCTACACGGACCATGTAGAATTCATCGAGGTTGCTGGCTGAAATCGACAGGAAGCGTAGACGTTCGAGCAGCGGGTGATTGCTGTTGAAAGCCTCGTCCAAGACACGTTCATTGAAGGCCAGCCAGGAAAGCTCGCGATTGATGAAGCGCTCGGGCGAATTCGCGTCCGGCCATTCCTCCGGTGCCGGCTGCACGCGCTCGGCCCCGCGGATCTGGTCCCTGCTGGCGGATGTCTGATTGTCCCTCACGCCGTTCTCGCTTTCAGGCCATTCTCGAACAAGATGCAATATCGGATTTATAGCAAGCTTTGACTACAGTAAGATAACAGACAGCAAGGATAGTACACGTCCCCCACACTCACGGATAAAAGCCTTTACCTTGAAACAGCTCCTTGTCCTGCGACACGCAAAGTCAAGCTGGGATGATCCGGACCTGGAGGACATCGAGCGCCCTCTGGCAAAACGTGGCCGCCGGGATGCACCCGCCATGGGTCGCGCATTGCATGCCCGGGGTATCGAAGCCGACAGCGTCCTCTGCTCCGACGCCCAGCGCACACGCGAAACCTGGTCGTTGCTGGCACCGGAGTGGCTGACCGACGGGCCCCTCCCGATTGAGGTCACCAGAACCCTCTACATGGCATCGGCCAAGCGACTGCTGCAACTCTGCAGGGAGACGGAAGAGCCGATCCAGCGGCTGATGTTGATAGGACATAACCCCGGTCTGCATGAACTTTGTCTCCGGCTCTGCGGAACGGCCCGGGATCCGAAAGAGCTGACCCAACTGAGAAGCAAGCTGCCCACGGCCGCCTTTCTACTGTTGAGCTTTCCCATGGACAACTGGGCCATGCTGGAGGAAGCAACGGGCCGTCTGGAATTGTTCCTCAGACCCCGGGACCTAGAGGACTAGCCACCCTTCTTCCAGAAAGGTGGCTGCTGTTCCAGCTGCTGCCAGATTCGCAAGAAGTCCTGCAGGTCGCGTTCGATCAATCCCGCCTGCCAGCCCTGCACGAGGCCATGGGCATAGGACGGGGACACAGTCCTGCCTGCTGTCCCAGTCCGGGTGCGCCCTGTGTCCAGTTCCTCCAGGAGCCTCCGGCCAGTCACCGCATCATTGAGCGTTCCCAGGCTGTCCTGAAGCGCCACAAGGCAGGCCGTGTAGTCCTTGACCTGCTTGCGCGGGTAGAGCGAGCGGTAGAACTCGATCGCATAGCGCAGCTTCTTGCCGGCAATGCGAATCTCGTGCAGGTCGCCCTCCGCCATGCCATCATGATTCCGGGCAAGTTTGCGCAGCTTCTTGAGGCGCTTGTCCAGCACGGACTTACTGAATTTCCGGACCTTCATGGTACTGTCGCTGCTGCCCCACTCTCCGTCCTCCAGGAACAGCTGGAGATGGAGGATCAAGTGCAGGAAACGTGGCTCCTGCAAGGCGCTGCGGGCCCGGCTGTAGGCCTTGTCGCGCCGGCGTTGCGCCTGCCTGCGAAGTCTGCCCAACTCGTCCGAAGCCTCCCGCGGCACCCTTGCCCGCAACGGCGATAGCGTCTCGTCCATGAAGACGTCCCATTCGCGGGCCGGGCCCAGCTCCTGTTGGAACCAGCGCAGCTCGTTCGCAAACCAGGTAAATATTTCGGCGGGCAGCAAAGGTTCATGAACCTTGAAGAGCGCGCGCAGGCGTCGCACGGATACGCGAAGCTGATGCAGCGCCTTTGCACTTCCCCCTTCTTCCACGGCCGCGACATTGCCCAGCAGGTGAGACAGCCCCGCCGCGGCAAGTTCTCCAAATGCCTCGCGCACCGTGGCCTTCTTGTTCAGGCCGGGCTTGCTGCCGAAATCGGCCTGCAAGTCCCCATCGGCGTGGCTCAGGGTATATCCGCGCTGTGCCTTGGTGCGGATCTCCAGGGCGAGAGGTTCGATCTCGCAGAGTTGAAGCGCCAGCCTCAGGAGGTCCGACACACGGCCGGACTTGAGCTCGAGCTCAGCTTCACAGAGTGGTTCCACCCGGTCTCCGGTCCGTATTTCCCCCTCGTCGAGCGCGAACTCGATCTCGCTCTCTCCCTCTACAAGCATGTGGCTGTAGCGATGGAAGTCCGTGGTGAACACCGGCTCGAGCCGCTCGAACAGTCCCTCGCTGCGGAATTGGTCCTTCAGCTCGGGATCGTCCATACGCTCGAGATCGGGCTGATCGCCATCTATCGAGGCTTCGAACTCCAGGTAACTGTGCAGGGCATTGGCCGCCTCCTTGCCCGCGCCCTGGCCGTTGCTGTCAAGAAGACGTGCGTATTCCGACTTCAGGATCTTGAGCGTCTGCCGTCGCTCGGCTCCACTGCGTCGAATCCGCAAACCGGCACCCAGTGCTCGGAGCCGGCCCTCCGGACTGTCGAAGTAACTGTTGACCAGGCGTTCGCTGAGGGTGGTTCCGCGGCCCTGCTCCCTGATGACCGGATGCCGCTTCAGTCGTCTCAATGCATCGGGAGCAAGACGCAGTTTCAGTTCACGTTCCAGTGGCATGGTCGGCAATGTTCCTGAAGGACACGAAGACGGCAGCTGCAACAAAACTGAAATAAAATTGAAATATTTCAGCCTCTTATTGATATTCGCCGCATTGTCCTAGGGCTGTCAACCGGCAAGCGAGGATGTGCGTTGGCTCGGCTTTGTCCCAGGCCATCAGGAGCTCTGGCTCACTTCAGGCCACTTGGCGTGCGGCCTCGACGTTGCGCAGTTCCGTAGCATCGATCCAACCGCCACCCAGAACCCGGTCTCCCCGATAGAAGACCGCTGCCTGTCCAGGCGAGACACCGTATTGGGGACTGTCGAGCCACACCTCGCAGCGCGCCTTGTCTTCCGTCCCGGACAGATGGACACGTCCCTGCACTGGCTCTTGGGCCGATCGCAGCTTGACCTCGACAGGCATGCCCTCGTTGCCGGACGGGATGGGGCCAAGCCAGTTGGCTTCACGTACACGCACCAGGTCTCTGGCCAGTGCGGCTTTCGGACCGACGACGACGCGATGCGTCTCCGGCTCCAGGCGCACGACATAGAGCGGCCCCTCGGCCCCTCCTATCCCGAGGCCGCGCCGCTGTCCCACGGTGTAGTGAATGATGCCGTTATGCTGTCCCAGGACTTGACCGTCCAGATCGACGATCTCACCCGATTCCACGGACCCGGGGCGCAGCTTCTCCACCACCCGTGCATAGGAGCCATTGGGCACGAAGCAGATGTCCTGGCTGTCCGGCTTCTCCGCAACTGGCAAGGAGAAACGCTCGGCCAGTGCACGCGTCTCGCTCTTCGGCAGATCACCCAACGGAAAGCGCAGGAAATCAAGCTGCTCCTGCGTTGTTGCGAAGAGAAAATAGCTCTGATCACGACTGCGGTCGACGGCACGATGCATCTCGGCACCGCCATCGCCTTCCTTGCGCTGCACGTAGTGACCTGTCGCCAGGGCATCGGCTCCCAGGTCGCTGGCGGTCTGCAACAGGTCGCGGAACTTCACGGTCTGGTTACAGCGCACGCAGGGAATGGGGGTTTCCCCGTTCAGGTAACTGTCGGCGAACTCATCGATGACCGACTGACGAAAGCGGCTCTCGTAATCCAGGACATAATGCGGAATCCCCAGGCTGTCGGCCACTTGGCGGGCATCATAGATGTCCTGGCCAGCACAGCAGGCACCCTTGCGCTCCACCGCCATACCGTGGTCATAGAGCTGCAGCGTGATGCCAATGACCTCATAACCGGCCTCGTGCAACAGGGCCGCTGTCACGGAACTGTCGACACCGCCGGACATGGCGACCACGATCCGCGTGTCGCCCGGAGCCTTGTCAAATCCGAGAGTCTTCATAGTGCCGGCACTATAGAGTACGTCACATCCTGTGCAACAGTCGCGTGGACCTGCCTGGGTTGCTCTCAGCACAGAGCGCCCCTGCCGCCAGCGTGGAAAGGAGATCGCCCGCATGACAACGCAACGTTCCCACCCTGCTGAACATGCTCCCCGGCCCCGCGTTCAGCCCCGTATCCGGCACCGGCTGCGCAAGCCGCCGCCCGGCTCTCCCCCGGGCACCCTCGTGCAACCCGAGGGCTTGGCCGCTCCCATGCAGGTGCGGGTCCTGTGCTATGGAGCGGAAAGCCTTCACGAGCAGCCTTGCGACGATCTTGTCGAGGCCCTTGAGTGGATCGGTACCTCGGAGATGACCTGGATCGAAGTTCGCGGCCTCGACGACGTGGATAGCCTGCGCCGCATGACGGACAGGCTGGGGCTGCACGGGCTTATTCTGGAAGACATCGTCCATCTGCATCAGCGTCCCAAGGCCGATCCCTACGATGATCACCTTTTCATCGCCACCCAGGCCCTGCAACAGGGAGAAACGGTTGAAACCCAGCAGATCTCGATGATTGTCGGAAACGGATACCTGATCAGCTTCCGCAATGCGCTGGATGAGCACATCGAACCCGTCCTCAATCGCCTGCGTGCCGGGCAGGAGCATATCCGCAGGAACGGAGCCGATTACCTGGCCTATGCCTTGCTCGACACAGTGATCGACAGTTTCTTCCCGGTGCTCGAGAGCTATGGCGAAACCCTCGAGGACCTGGAAAGCGAGGTTTTGGGCCTGAACGAGGAAGACGGCATGCAGCGCATCCATGCCCTGAAACGCGAACTGCTTATGTTGCGCCGTGCCGTCTGGCCCCAGCGGGAGCTGGTCAACAGCCTGCTGCACCCGGAAACGCCTTTCATTACCCGGAACACCCGGGTCTACCTGCGCGACTGCTATGACCACGCGCTACAGCTCATAGACATGATCGAGGTCTACCGGGAACTCTCCGGCGGGCTCTTGGAAACCCATCTGGCCGCCACCAGCGCCCGGGCCAACGAGGTCATGAAGGTACTGACCGTGATTGCCACGATCTTCCTGCCGCTCAGCTGGATTGCCGGTATCTACGGCATGAACTTCGACCCCGATGTTTCCCCGCTCAACATGCCCGAACTGCGCTGGTTCTTCGGGTATCCCTTTGCCTGGCTCCTGATGCTGGGAACGGCCGCGGCCCTGTTGATCTTCTTTCACAGGAAAGGGTGGATCGGGCGCAAGAGCTTTTCGCGGCGCGAAGATGCGCATGGTCAAAACGAGTGATAGTCATTCTCGTTGCAAACGAGAGGCAATTCTAATATTGACTCTCTAATAGGCCACTCAAGCGCACCCGTTAACCGTCCCTCCCCGACCCGAGAGGATTTTTCCGTATGGAAGACGAGATCTACGTTCAAACGGATACCCTTCCCATGCCGGATTCCGAAACAGGTCGGTTCCTGGGCGAGGAGGACCCGGGCCTGCTGTCCTCCCTGGGCCAGTTCGGGGACCTTCTGACTGCAGGCGGCCCCGTGGTCGCGATCCTGCTGGTGCTCTCCGTCGTCGCCCTCAGCGTGATTCTGCTGAAGTTCTACCAGTTCCAGCGGCTGCGCCTGGGTCAAACACGCCCCCTGGACGATGCCCTCAATCAATACCTGAACGGCAATACGGCAGCGGCAATGCGGTTGCTGGACGCCGTTAGGCATCCAGCTGCTACCCCCATGCAAGCAGCCATCCGCGGCATGAACCGAGCCGATCTCTCACAGCAGCTCGTCCGCGAGGAGGTGGAACGCATCGCCGGCGAGAAGCTGAACGCCCTGCGCGCGCATCTGCGCATCCTCGAGGTGATCGGCAGCCTCAGCCCCTTGCTTGGACTCTTTGGGACGGTACTGGGCATGATCGCCGCCTTCCAGCAACTGGAACTGGCCGGGAACCAGGTGAATCCGTCGGTCCTTTCGGGCGGTATCTGGGAGGCTCTGCTGACAACGGCCGTGGGCCTGGCCGTTGCCATTCCCGCCATCCTCGCGCTCAGCTGGTTCGAACGTCGGGTCGACCACTGTACCCATATCATCGAAAGCAGCGTCACCCGCGTGTTCACGCGCGCCTTCTATTCAGCCGAAAGCAGTCATGATTCCAGACAGTTCCACGATGTCGCCCGGGCGAGGCTTCAGCCTGCGGAATAAAGCAGGGACCAGGTCCGCTGTCCGTCTGGTCCGCCTGACCCCGCTGATCGATATCGTCTTCATCCTCCTGGTTTTCTTCATGCTGGCCTCCAGTTTCATGGATTGGCGCAGCATCTCCCTATCCACACCGGCCGCCCGGAGCACTACTGGCAGTACCATGGAGGGGGCCCTGCTTCTGCGTGTGCATGAAAACGGTCAAGTGGATCTCTCCGGCCAGCAGATGTCCGTCAGCGAACTCGCCACGACTCTGGAAAGCCGGCTGCAGCAGGATCCGAAGCGACGTATCCTGGTACGCCCCATGAATGAAGTACCCTTGCAGCAAACCGTGCGCGTTCTGGATGAAATCACTGCCGCGGGCGGCCGCAACATCTCCTTGTCGGAACAATAGAGCCCATGCGTATCTCTTCCACCAAAGCCCGCAGCATCGACAGCGAGACCGGCATACTACCGCTGATCAATATCGTCTTCCTGTTGCTGATCTTCTTCATGCTGGCCGGTCAGCTCTCGGCAAGCGACCCGCTCGCGGTGGAGCCACCCGAGAGCCTGAGTGAAACGCTTCCGGAAGAGCGTCGTCTTACACTCTTCATCTCGGATGAGGGTACAATGATGCTCGAGGATACGGAAGTTGCCCTCGAGCAGCTGGGGGAAGAGATTTCGGGTCGCCTCTCGCAGGAGGAGTCCGTGGACCTGGAAGTCAAGGCCGACAGTGCCCTTGAATCCACCCGACTGGTCCAGGTCATGTCCCGCCTGCGGCAGGCGGGGGTGGAACAGGTCACGCTTCTGACAAACAGCAGGCGCTGATGCAAATCACTCTTCGTCACTGGTTGCTGGCGCTGGCGCTTGCAGTAGGCCTTCACGTTGCCTTCTTCCTGCTCTCCGGCTTGCAGCAGGATAAGCAAACCAGTCTGGCCGGCGGTGGCACACAGATCTCGCTCGACCTGGCGGGCGATGGACAGACGGCTGCGGAAAGCCTCCAGGAGGCCGCCGTGCGTTCCGCCAGCGCAGCGGTTTCACCGGAAGAGACTTCGGAAGCCAGCGAAGCCGTGCCCGAGGAAACACAGCAGGCGGAAGAAACCTCCGAGATCATGGCCGAAACAACGCCTGTCGCGGAGTCCCAATCGGAAACGCGCCCTCAGTCGGACGTTCAGACGGAGGCAAGATCCGAGGAAACGCTGGAGCAAAGTCAGCCCCGGGAAGAAACCGCAGACGCTGTGCCCGAAGAAGAGATGGCGGAAGCCACGGAGACCAGCGAAACCGCAGATGCTGTCGAGGTCAACGAAACGGCCGAAGCAACGGAGCAGGTCCCCCAGGAGGCGGCAGAGCCAGAGACCCAGACGGCACAGGCCGTTCCGGAGGAGGAGCCTGAGCAAACCGAGCAGGCAACTCCACCAAGCCGTCCGGACCAGGCCCCGCCCAGAAAACCGCAGAACCGACAGGTGACCCGCAAGCCCCCTCAGCAGGAGCCGCAGGAAACCACACAGGAGGAAACGGAGCCCGCACCTGAAGAACCAACCGAGACCGAAGGCTCTCAACAAGAGGAGCAGGCTGCGTTGGGCAACAGTGGAGCCGGGGCATCCGAAACCACCTCAGGTGGAGAAACCCAGGACCCCGGGACGGGAGATGCCGAAGCCGCCGATGCCCTGCAACGCTATCTCGGCGAACTCAGCCTCTGGCTCGAACGGCACAAGGACTACCCGCGTGCCGCACGCCAGCGACGCCAGGAAGGCACGGCCATCCTGCGCTTCGTGATCGACCGCGAAGGCCGTGTCCTCGACTATTCCATAGAGCAGAGTGCGGGCCACAGCCTGCTGGACCGCGAGGTCGAGGCCATGATCGAACGGGCGCGTCCACTGCCGGAGCCTCCGGACGAGATTCAGCGGACACGCCTGGAGTTCCGCGTGCCACTGGCCTTCCGCCTGCGCTGATCGCAAATCCGCAACGAAGAGAGCACATCTCTCCTCAACCGAAAGCCATATCGCATGGATACTGGACGACAAGAAAGTGACCGTTTTCAGGAGCTGCCCTTCGCCGGCCAGTTCCTGCTGTGGATGATTCGCAGTTGGGTGGAGGAGCAGCGCGCACGAGGAAGGCGTTGCTGCAACCTCCGGAACGGGGCACATGCCGCCGGCCTGGAAGATGCCCTGGAGTACCTGGACCAACTCATGCGGACGATCGCGGCCTCGGCACCGGGCATCATCGTGATAGAAAAGCCGGGCAGCTGCTGCCTGAGCGGCGATGAAAAGCGCCTGCTTGCCGCGCTTTCAAGCATTCAGAAAGGGCGCGTCCAGGGCTTCGAAAGCATGCTCGGCGAATCGGTTCCGCGAGCAGCTGTTCGAATTGCCCGCATGCCGGCCGCGCAACTGATGGGACGGTTCAGACGCGAGGGGCTGGTCCTGCCGAACTGTCGGGCCGAGTTCGGAGAACGAGAGGGTCGGCTTGCTCTCTGCCCTGATCCCGGAGTGGCCCTGCTCCAATGACCTGAACGAAGTCCGGCGGGCTCAGGCCTGCTCCGTCAACCAGCGGCGCAGTTCGACCGTGGTTTCTTCCGGTTTCTCCATGGGGGGCAGGTGGCCGGAATGCTCGAGCACCACCATCCGTGAAGTCGCGATCCCCGCGGCCATCTCCCTGTGCAGCGCGACGGGAGTCAACTTGTCCTCGCGCCCACAGAGCACCAGTGTCGGACAGGTGATCCTGGCCAGGGTCGGACGGAAATCGGGACGATTGAGAATGGCTTCCTGCTGGCGAATGAAACCGTCGCGTCCGATGCGCTCCGCCATGGCCAGGATCCGATTGCACAAGGCCCTGTCCTCCAGCCTGTCCTCGTGAACCAGCATCGGCAGGAGGCGCGGGGTTACCCCGCGGAACCGGCCCCGTTCCGCCAGCTTCATGAGGTCCTTGCGGCGGGCGACCACCTCGTCCTCGTCCGGTGATGCCCGGGTGTCCAGCAAGGCCAAGCGTTCGACCCGCTCCGGTGCCTGGCGCATGATTTCCTGGGCCACGTATCCCCCCATCGACAAGCCGGCCAGGGCGAACCGCTCCGGCATCATCTCAAGGACCGATTGGGCCATGTCCGCGACGTTGTTCTGGGTACTGAAATCGCCCACGCGGATGTCGGCGACATCCTTGAGCTCTTCCAGCTGGTGACTCCACAGATCCTCATCCAGCAGGAGACCGGGCAAGAGGGCAAGTGGCGTTCTTTCTGTCATTTGATCATCCCGAGCAACGAACGAAACCTTTCTGTGCCGGCGCGCTCCAGCCATTCGAACAGCACCATTTCCGTGCTGACGACGCGGACACCTTCCTGGCGCAGGCGAGCCAATCCCGTGTCCTTTTGCCAAGGATCACGCGAACCGCAGGCATCCGCGACGACGTACACCTCATGCCCGCCCCCCTTCAAGTCCAGCGCTGTCTGGAGAACACAGACATGCGTTTCCATTCCGCAGAGCAGTAGCTGGCTGCGCTCCACGCGCTCGAGAAAGGCCGGAAAGGCCGGTTCGCCCATTGCACTGAAGGTTATCTTCTCGACAACCTCCGACTGCTCCGCGGCCCCCCGCACCTGAGGCAAGGTCGCACCTAAACCACCCGGATACTGTTCGGTGAAGACACACGGAACCGCTAGCTGACTGGCCGCCGTGAGCAGCTTCCTGATCTCAGCCTGAACGCTCTCCGTATCCGCGATTGCCTGGGCAAGCCGGTCCTGTACATCAATCGTGATCAGGCAGGAGCGGTCCGCTGACAGGGTCTTTCGGGGTAGGTCGGAAGAAACCATTCGTGCGTTACTTCATGAAAGCGAAAGAAAAATGAGATAGACTTGCGAGAAACAATCTGCTGTATTTCCGCCACAAGGGTACAATATTCCTTGTTTAAAGGCAGGCTATATTAGGCCTCCCTTGACACGGCCATGGAAAAACGTAACGTTTGACCAACCCAGTCACTGCAAGAACGACAGTGCCTGCAGTACTTCCCCACAGTTAAGAGTCAACATGTCATTTGAACAGCTTGGACTGAGTTCCGAGACACTCCAGGCCATACAGGACGCCGGCTACGACAAGCCGACCCCTATCCAGGAAAAGGCAATTCCTTACGTCCTGATGGGACGCGACATCATGGGTGTGGCCCAGACGGGAACCGGCAAGACCGCCGGCTTCACCCTGCCGATGATCGACATTCTCAGCAGCGGCCGGGCCCGAACCCGTATGCCGCGCTCGATCATCCTCGAGCCAACGCGGGAGCTCGCCTCCCAGGTTGGCGACAGCTTCGAGAAGTACGGCAAGAACTCCAAGCTGACCATGGCCCTGCTGATCGGCGGGGAATCCATGAAGGACCAGCAGGCCTTGCTCCAGCGCGGCGTGGACGTGCTGATCGCCACCCCTGGTCGCCTGCTCGATCTTTTCGATCGCGGACAAATCCTGCTGGCGGACACCAAGCTTCTGGTCATCGACGAAGCCGACCGCATGCTGGACATGGGCTTCATTCCGGATGTGGAGAAGCTGGTCAGTCTCCTGCCCCAGCTGCGTCAGACGCTTTTCTTCTCGGCCACTATGGCCCCCGAGATCCGCAAACTCTCCGAGAAATTCCTGAGCAACCCCAAGGAAATCAGTGTCGCACCCCCTGCTTCGCCGGCGGCAAGCGTTACGCAGCGCCTGCTGCCCTGCGAAGCCGAGCCGAAGAAGAAGCGGGCCGCCTTGCGTGAGCTCCTGAAACAGGAAGCCGGCGAGATGCAAAGCGCCTTGATTTTCTCCAATCGCAAGCGCGATGTAGCGACCCTGCAGCGCTCGCTTGAGCGTCATGGGTTCAATGCCAAGGCCCTGCACGGGGACATGGCCCAGCCGGCCCGCATGGAAACGCTCAACAGTTTCAAGAAGGGCGAGATCCAGATTCTCGTCTGCTCCGACGTTGCCGCGCGTGGCCTGGACATTCCGGCCGTCAGCCACGTCTTCAATTTCGATGTGCCAACCCACGCCGAAGATTATGTCCATCGCATCGGACGTACCGGCCGGGCCGGGCGCAGCGGCAAGGCCTTCACCCTGTTCGTTCCCAGCGAAGGCAAGTACCTCGATGGCGTCCAGAAACTGATCGGCTTCGAGATACAGAAAATCTCCCCGCAAGGCGTGGAAACCGTCTCTGGCGAGGACAAACCGGAGAACCGGAAAGCCAAGAGCTCGCCCAGCCAACGCAAGAGCACTTCCAACAAGAAGGCAGCGTCCGGCAAGTCTGCAGCCTCCTCGACAACGGCCAAGGAAGACACCGCAAAGGAGCAGGTCTCCGAGGAACAGGCCGCCGAGAAACAAGCTTCAAAGAAGCAGGAGTCCGAGAAGCAGACTGCCGATAAACCGGAAAAGGCAGCCAAGGGCAGCAAGAAGCCCACCGGCCAGAAAGCCAAGCCCGGCTCGGGTCAGAAGAAATCGCGCAAGAAGGATCCCGAGCTCCTGGAGAACGACGAGAGCACATCTCCCTTCGGTGAGCACACACCGGCCTTCCTCTTGAGGCCCGTCCCCCAGACGGCCAGTGCATGACGGAAACGCGCTTGCACTTTCCGAAAACGACGCAGTCGACTAGCCTTGAACCATGAAAACCATCTTCGTACAGATCAAATGCGAGCTGGGTGAAGCCTACAAGGTCGCCGACGAACTTGTTCAGGATATAGAGCAGATCTCTGAGGTCCACTCGACCTCCGGACAGTACGACCTGCTGGTGAAATGCTACCTGGACGACGATGCCGACATTGGGCATTTCGTGACGGAATCTATCCAGACCCTGCCTGGTATCAAGGACACCTTTACCCTTATCGCCTTCAAGGCTTTCGGCTGACGCCAGCCTGGCCGTCCCGAACTCTCGCTGCACAAAAGGCAGGATTGTGGAACTGGCAATTCCCAGCCCGATCCTCTATGGCTGAGGACGGTCTCCAGCAGCAGGTCGAACCTACCCGTGAGTCTCGGAACGAATCTCAAGCTGGCCGCCCCCTACGCCTCGCTGCAGGCGGCCATCTTCCTCACACTTGGCATCTATCTGCCATTCTGGCCGCTCTGGCTGGAGTCACGGGGGCTCACCTCCACGGACATCGCGATTCTCCTGGCCTGTGCCGCCTGGTTGAGAATCCTTGCCACCCCGCTCTTCGGGTATGCAGCGGATCGCTGGCGTCATGGGGTGTACCTGCCACAGCTACTGGCAGGAGGCGCCTTCTGTGTCTTCGGCCTCTTCCATTTCCTTCACGGATTCTGGGCCCTTTTGGCTGCCCAGCTTGTAGCCATTTGCCTGTTCCATCCCCTCATTCCCCTCAGCGACAGCCGCAGCATGAAGGCCGTGCGAACGTACGGGCTGGACTACGGTCGTATCCGTCTCTGGGGCTCGTTCACCTTCATCCTCGCCTCCTCGGCCGGTGGCTGGCTGATCGCACGCAGTTCGCCGGACAGCATAGTCCTGCTGATCATGCTGGGACTCGGACTCGCCGGTCTCGCGGCTTGCTGGCTGCCCTCCGGTCGGTGGGAGGCAAGAGGAGTGGAGCGTGCCGCCTTGCGCAGCCTGATCGCGGACAGGACGTTTCTGGGCTTCATTGTTGCGGCGGCCCTTCTGCAATCCAGTCACGCGGTCTACTATGGATTCGGCAGCATCTATTGGCGCAGCATAGACTTCGATGAAGTGACAATCGGAGCTCTCTGGGCCCTTGGCGTCATCGCCGAGATCGCGTTCTTTGCCTGTGGCGCCTACTTCCTGAGGCGACTCGGGATTCGCGGTCTGCTGATTCTGGCGGGCCTTGCCGGGCTAGTTCGCTGGTCCCTGACGCCGCTTGCGTTCTCTCCCGAAATCATGGGCCTGCTCCAGTGCCTGCACGCCTTCACCTACGCCGCTGCCCACTTGGGGGCGATGCATTTCATCGCCGGTCACGCACCAGCCGCACTTGCTGCCAGTGCCCAGACTCTCTATGCCGCCCTCACAGGGGGATTGGCCATGGGCGGCATGCTCTTCCTCGCCGGCCCGCTCTACAGTGAGTTCCAGGGCCATGCCTATTTCTTCATGGGGCTTCTGAGCACCCTCGGGGCTATCGCGGCGATTGCCTTGCCGTCCGCAAACGATCATAAAGAGGCCCCATGAGCGAACACGATTTCTCCTCCCTGCACGTCGTCACGCACCCCCTGCTCCAGCACAAGCTCAGCCTCATGCGGGACAGGAAGACGCCCCCCATCCTGTTTCGTCAGTTGCTGCGCGAGATATCCCTGCTGCTCGGATACGAAGTCACCCGCGACCTGCCGCTGACTACGGAACGGATAGAAACGCCGCTGGTGGAAATGGAGGCTCCGGTCCTCGCCTGCCCGCTGTCCATCGTCTCGATCCTGCGCGCCGGTCTTGGCATGGCCGAAGGACTGCAGCAGCTGATTCCCTCCGCCCGCGAAGGTCATATCGGCCTTTACCGAGATCCCGAGACCAAGAAGCCGCACGAGTACTTCCTCAAGCTGCCGGAGAACCCGGGGCGTGTCCTTCTGGTCGACCCCATGCTGGCTACTGGCGGCTCGGCTGCGCATGCCGTGGACGTTTTGCTGCGCAACGGAATTGCCAGGGAAGATTTGAGACTGGTCACGCTGGTCTGCGCCCCGGAAGGCGTCCAGGTGTTCGCAAAGGCGCATCCCGACGTACCGATCTACACGGCGGCCCTAGACGAGAAGCTGAACGAGAAAGCTTATATCCTGCCCGGATTGGGCGACGCCGGGGACCGTCTCTTCGGGACACTTTAGAGACCATCGAACAACACCTGAGCGGTTCGCAAGGGGCGAACCATGGGGACCAACAAACAGGGGGCAAGTCATGTCAGAACAGGAAACCTGGTCATTGAGCGTATCCGAACGTCCGCCGTCCGGGGCCTGGATCCTTTTGAGCCTGCAGCATCTCTTCGCCATGTTCGGCGCAACCGTTCTCGTACCGTTGCTGACCGGCCTGCCGCCGGCCGTGGCGCTGGTGACCAGTGGCCTGGGCACCCTGCTCTATCTCGTGGTGACCGGCGGCCGAATCCCGGCCTATCTGGGATCTTCCTTTGCCTTCATCGCCCCGATCGTCACCGGCGCCGGCATGGCCGGTATCCCCGGGGCCCTTTTCGGCTGCTTCTGCGCCGGGCTGGTCTATCTGATGGTCTCTCTGGCCATCCGGACTTTCGGAGTCGGCTGGCTGATGCGATTGCTGCCGCCGGTCGTCGTCGGGCCTGTGATCATGGTCATCGGGCTCAGTCTCGCCTCGGTCGCCATCGAGATGGCCGACAACACTGTAGGCGGTGGCGATTACAGCCTCACTTCGCTACTTGTTGCCGCAGTCACAATGGCTTGCATCATTTTCTTCACCTTAATTCTCAAGGGATTCTTCTCGGTCATCCCGATCCTGCTGGGAATCGCGGTGGGCTATATTGCCGCGCTTGTAGCCGGGTTGGTGGATTTCGCGCCGGTTCAGGAAGCCTCCTTCTTGCGCGTTCCGGACTTCGAGGGTTTCCTGGCCCTTCTGGCAGCCGAAGGGATCCCGTGGCAGGTCCTGCCAATCCTGGTGCCGATCGCCATCGTGACCATTGCCGAACATATCGGTGACCAGGTGGTCCTCAGCCGCGTTGTCGGACGAAACTTCCTGCGCATCCCCGGCCTCCATCGCTCCCTGGCGGGTGATGGCCTGGCCACCATGCTGGCGGCGGTTCTGGGCGGACCACCCAACACCACCTATGGCGAGAACGTCGGAGTTCTGGCCATCACACGGGTGTTCAGCGTCTATGTCATCGGTGGCGCCGCCTGCCTGGCCGTGGTCCTTGGCTTCGTCGGCACCGTCGCCGCCCTGCTCTCCTCGATTCCCAATGCGGTCATGGGCGGCGTTTCCGTCGCTCTCTTCGGCGTGATCGCCTCGTCCGGCATGCGGACCCTGATCGAGGGCAAGGTGGACCTTTCCGAGAAGCGCAACCTGCTGATCACCTCGGTCATCCTCGTGATCGGCATCGGCGGCGCCACACTCGAGTTCGGAGAGACCTTCACCGTCTCTTCCATGGCCCTGGCCGCCATCATTGGTGTCTTCCTGCACGCGGTCCTTCCCGAACGCCACAAGGGCGGCGAAACGGAAACCATCCTCGGCAGTCACGGCTGAAATGCACCACCCCAGCACAAACCGGACCAATCTGTTCCGGTTTGTGCTTGATTTTTCCTCTGCAATACGTAAATCAGAAACCAGACTGATTAACTCCGGATTGGAGAGGTCATGTTTCGACTGAACCGGCTGACGGATTATGCGGTGGTGGTTCTGGCCCAGATGGCCCGGAATCGGGACACCGTACGCACGGCCCCACACATCGCCGAGGAAACCGGTGTACCCGTTCCCACGGTCGCCAAGGTCCTGAATGCCCTGGCGCGCGACGGTCTGATTGTTTCCCAGCGCGGGGCCGCGGGCGGCTACAGGCTGGGGCGTAGCCCCGAAGAGATCACCGTGGCGGAAATCATCGAGGCGTTGGAAGGACCGATCGCCCTGACGGCCTGTGTGGACGGACAGGTCGGACACTGCGAATCGGAATCGATGTGCCCCATGCGCGGCAACTGGGATCAGGTGAACGGCGCCATTCGAACCGCCCTGAACGGCGTACGCCTCTCGGACATGACGCCGAACTTCTTCGAGTGGAGCGAACCGACAGAAGACAAGAAGCCGGACATGAGACCGGTCAATTGACGACAAGATCTATGACAGGAGTGATCAAAGATGGCAGCCAGTGTCGAGACCGTTGAACAGGTCAAGAACCTGGGCGAAGGCTACAAGCACGGCTTCGTCACCGACATCGAAATGGACACGGCTCCAAAGGGGCTGAATGAGGATATCATTAGGTTCATTTCGGCCAAGAAGAACGAGCCGGAGTGGATGCTGGACTGGCGGCTGAAGGCCTACCGCCACTGGCTGGAGATGCCGGAGCCGAGTTGGGCCAAGGTCAATTTCCCGCCGATCGACTACCAGAACGCCTATTATTACGCGGCACCAAAGTCGGAGGACGACAAGCCGAAGTCGCTGGACGAAGTCGATCCCAAGCTTCTGGAAACCTACGAGAAGCTGGGCATCCCGCTGAAGGAGCAGGAGATGCTGGCCGGCGTGGCCGTGGACGCCGTCTTCGACTCCGTCTCCGTGGCCACGACCTTCAAGAAGAAGCTGGAAGAGGTTGGAGTCATTTTCTGTTCCATCTCGGAGGCCATGCAGAACCATCCCGAACTGGTGCAGAAATATCTCGGTTCCGTCGTGCCTCACGCCGACAACAAGCATGCCTGCCTGAACGCCGCGGTCTTCACCGACGGGTCCTTCGTCTACATCCCGCCGGGTGTGCGCTGCCCCATGGAACTGTCCACCTATTTCCGCATCAATGCGGAGAACACCGGCCAGTTCGAGCGGACCCTCATCATTGCGGACAAGGGCTCCTACGTCAGTTACCTGGAAGGCTGCACGGCGCCGATGCGCGACGAGCACCAGCTGCATGCCGCCGTGGTCGAGCTGATCGCCCTGGATGATGCCGAGATCAAGTACTCCACGGTCCAGAACTGGTATCCCGGCGACGAGAACGGTGTCGGCGGTATCTACAACTTCGTGACCAAGCGTGGTCTCTGCGAGGGCAGGAACTCCAAGATCTCCTGGACCCAGGTGGAAACCGGTTCGGCGATCACCTGGAAGTATCCGAGTTGCATCCTGAAGGGCGACAATTCGGTGGGCGAGTTCTATTCCATCGCCATTACGAACAACTACCAGCAGGCGGACACCGGCACCAAGATGATTCACCAGGGGCGCAACACCAGTTCCCGGATCATCTCCAAGGGTATCTCTGCCGGCAATGCAAACCAGACCTATCGCGGCCTGGTGCGCATCGGCGGCAAGGCCGAGAACGCCCGCAACTACACCCAGTGCGACTCCCTGCTGATCGGCGAGAAGTGCGGGGCGCACACGGTGCCCTATATCGAGAACAAGAACCGCTCGGGCCGTGTCGAGCATGAGGCGACCACGTCCCGCATTTCCGAGGACCAGCTCTTCTATTGCCGCCAGCGGGGTATCAGCGAAGAGGATGCCGTGGCTCTCGTCGTCAACGGCTTCTGCCGAGATGTCCTGCAGCAGCTCCCCATGGAGTTTGCGGTCGAGGCTCAGAAACTGGTCGGGATCAGCCTCGAAGGTTCGGTCGGCTGATTTGAGAAACTACTTTAAGGCAATATAGCAACATGCTGGAAATCAAGAATCTCCACGTTACCATTGAAGAAACGGAAATCCTGAAAGGCGTCGACCTGTCGCTCCCGGCGGGAGAAGTGCATGCCATCATGGGCCCCAACGGCTCGGGCAAGTCCACCCTCTCCTACGTGCTGAGCGGCCGCGACGACTATGTCGTCACGGAAGGCGAGATCCTGTTCAAGGGCCAGAACCTCCTGGAAATGGAGCCGGAGGATCGGGCCATCGCCGGGATCTTCCTGGCATTCCAGTATCCGGTGGAGATTCCCGGCGTCCCCAACAGCACCTTCCTGAAGGAAGCCCTCAACTCCATCCGCAAGGCACGCGGCGAGGACGAGCTGGATGCCATGCAGTTCCTGAAGCAGTTGCGTGAGCGCATCAAGGACCTGGGAATGTCGGAAGAGTTCATGAAGCGCGCCGTCAATGCGGGCTTCTCCGGCGGCGAGAAGAAGCGCAACGAGGTGCTCCAGATGGCCGTGCTGGAACCTGCCCTGGCCATTCTGGACGAGACCGACAGCGGCCTCGACATCGACGCGCTCAAGACAGTTGCGGACGGCGTCAATGCGCTGCGCAGCCCGGAACGGTCCATGCTGGTGATCACGCACTATCAACGCCTGCTCAACTACATCGTGCCGGACAAGGTGCATGTCCTGGCCAACGGGCGCATCGCCAAGTCCGGCGATGCCGAACTGGCCAAGGAACTGGAGGCCAGCGGCTACAGCCAGTTCATTGAAACGGCCGCCTGAAGGAGGTCGAGGAACACTATGGCGAAAGAAGCAGCAACGGATATCGCGGTCTTCGAGCGGCACTTCGATGTCGCGGCCCTGCCCGACGGCAGCCCGCCCTGGCTGACACAACTGCGTACGCAGGCGCTGGACAAGGTCCGCGAACTGGGTCTGCCGTCCACCCGCAAGGAGGAGTGGAAGTTTACCAACCTGCCCCGTGCCTTGCGGGATCTGGATCTGCATCCGCGCAGCAGTGCTCCGCCGCAGGTCAGTCTGGACAAGGTTCCCTCCCTGCTGCCGGACGAGCAGCCGCGTTTCCGCCTGGCCTTTACCGACGGACGGCTGTCCGAGACGCACAGCCAACTCGAGACTCTTCCCGACGGCGTGACGTTTGCTCCGCTCTCTCAGCTGCTCGAGGAGCGCCCCCAGTGGCTACAGGAGGAGCTCGGACGCATCCTGCGCGACGAGAACCATATCCAGACGGCCCTGAACACGGCTCTCTTCGAGGAGGGAATGGTCCTGCACCTGCAGGCCGGCGTGCAGTTGGAACAGCCCCTGGAAATCCTTTTCCTGGACGGCCTGGGAGAACAGGCCATTGCTCATCATCCGCGTATCCTTGTCATCCTGGAAGAGAACAGTCGCGCCCAGTTGGTCGAGCACCACGGCGGTCCGGGCACCACGCCAGGCCTGTTGAACGCACTGTGGGAGGTTCGGCTTGGTGCGAACGCCGAGCTGTCGCACGTGCGCGTCCTGGAAAACGGACCCGAGATGCGGCATCTCACCAGCTTGCACGCCGAGCTGGACGCCAGGGCGCGCTACCGGACCTGCAGCCTCACCACGGGCGCCGCGCTGTCCCGGCATGAGATGCACGTCCACCTGAACGGCGAAGAGGCGGAAGCTACGCTGAACGGTGCCTACCTCCTGCGCGGCTCGCAGCACGGTGATACCACCAGCGTGATCCACCATCACGTTCCGCAGACCACCACGCGGGAAACCTACAAGGGTGCCCTGGACGAGAAGGCACGTGGTGTTTTCCAGGGACAGATCGTCGTCGACCGCGATGCTCAGAAGTCCGATGGCAAGATGCTCAACAAGACTCTTCTGCTCTCGGAGAAGGCGGAAATCGATACCAAGCCGGAGCTGGAGATCTATGCGGACGACGTGCAATGTGCCCATGGTGCCACAGCCGGCGAACTGGACGGCGACGCCCTGTTCTACCTGCGCAGTCGTGGCCTGCCGGAACGGCGCGCGCGCACTCTTCTGGTGGAATCCTTCCTCGCTGAGGCGCTCGAAGGGCTGGAGGACGACACACTGAAGGAAGCACTGCAGCAGCGCCTGCGCAGGTGGCTGGACATGGTGGAGGACGACTGAATCATGGCGAGCGTCATCGAACCGGAACGCCCATCCACCGAGAGCAATCTCGAAGCGGCCTTGAATGTTGATCGGATCCGCAGAGACTTCCCGATCCTGGATCGCGAGGTCTACGGCCGTCCGCTGGTGTATCTGGACAATGCGGCCAGCGCCCAGAAGCCGCGACAGGTGATCCAGGCCATGAACGATGTCATGGAGGGGTGTTATTCCAACGTGCACCGTGGCGTGCACAAGTTGAGCCAGGAATCCACCGACCTCTATGAAGGCGCCCGGGAGCGGATTGCCGGCTTCATCAATGCCGACTCCGCCGACGAAATTGTCTTTACGCGCGGTGCCACGGAGGCCATCAACCTTGTGGCCAACGGCTTCGGCCAGACGCGTCTGCAGCCCGGCGACGAAATCGTGATCTCCTGGTTGGAGCACCACTCGAACATCGTTCCCTGGCAGCTGCTGCGCGACCGTCTGGGGATCGAGATAAAGGTCGTGCCCATCGACGAGCAGGGCAACTTCCTGTTCGAGGACTATCTGCAGCTGTTGGGGCCCCGCACGAAGCTGGTCGCCGTCACACACGTCTCCAATGCCCTGGGCACCGTGACACCCCTGCCTGAGATCATTTCCGCCGCGCACGAACGCGATGTTCCGGTTCTGGTGGATGGCTGCCAGGCGGTGCCGCACATGAAAGTGGACGTACAGGCGCTGGGGGCCGACTTCTATGCCTTTTCCGGTCACAAGCTCTATGGGCCCACGGGCATAGGCGTTCTCTACGGGCGCAAGGATCTGCTGAACAGCCTGCCCCCCTATCAGGGCGGCGGCGAGATGATCTCCTCGGTGACCTTCGAACGCACCACGTTCAAGCAGGCACCGCATCGCTTCGAGGCCGGGACACCCGCCATCGTGGAGGCCATCGGTCTCGGGGCGGCCGTGGATTACATGAACGCCCTGGATTTCGAGGCCCTGGCGGCGCACGAACAGGCCCTGCTCACCTATGCCGAGAACAGGCTCTCCGAGATCGAGGGGCTGACGATCTTTGGCCAAGCCAGGAACAAGGCGGCCATTGTCTCCTTCACGCTTGATGCCGCGCACCCCCACGATATCGGCACCATCGTGGATCGGGCCGGCGTGGCCATTCGGGCGGGACATCACTGCGCTCAGCCGATCATGGACCGCTACGGCGTCGCCGCCACCGTGCGAGCCTCTTTCGGCCTCTACAACACGCGCGCGGAGATCGATACACTGACGGACGCGCTGCACCAGGTTAAGGAGCTCTTCGGCTGAATGTTGGACGAACTGCGCGACCTTTATCAGGAAGTCATACTCGATCACGGGAAGCACCCGCGCAACTTCCGGCATCCGGACGATGCCAACCGGACGGCGCATGGCTTCAATCCCATGTGCGGGGATACGCTGTTCATCTACTTGAGAGTGGATGAGGAAGGTGTCATCGAGGATTGCGCCTTCATGGGCAAGGGATGTGCGATTTCAACGGCGTCTGCGTCCCTGATGACGGAAATCCTGAAGGGCAAGAAAGAGGACGAGGCCAGGACGCTTTTCGAACGCTTCCATAGGCTCTGTACGGAGGAGCCCTTGCCGGAAGCGGACGAAGACGGTGATGAAGATGCCCTGGAGCGGCTGGAGGTGCTTTCCGGCGTACGGGAGTTCCCCGTGCGAGTGAAATGCGCCACTTTGGCCTGGCACACCATGTCTGCCGCACTGGATGGCCAGCAGGAGGTAACGACGGAATGACAAGCGACGACCGCAAACCGGAACGACCGGTCTTTGACCCCGCACTGGACATGGAAGGCATGCCCCCGGCCATGCCCCACTACAATCCCTACCTCTGGTCCGGCGGGATGCAGGAGGAAGCCGAGGAAGGCACCACCGCCCATGCCGGCGAGACAAAGCCGGAGGACGTTCCCGTCGCCACCGAGGAACAGCTCGTGGAAGCCTTGCGAGAGGTCTATGATCCGGAAATACCGGTCAACATCTATGACCTGGGCTTGATCTATGACCTGAAGATCGAGGGCAACGGCAACACCAATGTCACCATGACCCTGACCGCACCCGCCTGCCCCGTTGCCGGCCAGATGCCGGGCGAGGTCGCCCAGAAGGTGGCCAGTGTTGAAGGCACAGGCGAGGTGACGGTCGTCCTGACCTGGGAGCCTCCCTGGGACAAGGACCGCATGAGCGAGGATGCCAAGCTGGCGCTGGGCATCTTCTGAGTATCCACATCTTCTATTGATGGCGTTTGATTGCTATATTCATGGAAGAGAGCTTTAAGAGGATGGAGCGAAAATTCATGGCCCCACTTCTCACACTGACGGACCGTGCGGCAGACCGCGTCAAGTCCTTGATCAGCAACAGCCCGGAGGAAGGCGTCCTCGGACTGCGTGTTGGCGTCAACACACGCGGCTGTTCAGGGCTCAGCTATTACGTGGAGTATGCCCGCGAACAGAAGAAGTTCGAGGACATCATCGAAGACAAGGGTGTAAAGATCTTTGTCGAGCCGACCTCCACCATGTTCCTGCTCGGCAGTGAAATGGATTATGTCGAAGACAAGCTGGAGTCCGGATTCACCTTCACCAACCCCAACGAAAAATCTCGTTGCGGCTGCGGTGAGAGCTTCAGCGTCTGAGCCATAGGCCTTATTTCGTCTTCGAGTTATCCCTTTGGCGCCGGGGACGATAGGCGCCGGACTGCAAACAGGAACCACGCAAGGCTGGCCAGTTCGAGGACAATGGCCACCGTGAAGGCAAAGCGGTAGGCTGAGGGCGGGTAGCTCTCGCCACCGCCAGAGGCCGCCAATTCGATCAAGCCCCCCATCGCGTACTGCAACACAAACGCGCTGATGAACACCATCATGTTGAGCGAGGTGTTCACGCGACCCGACATCTCCAGAGAAAAGGCCTGTGCCAGGCGAGGATAGCACAGGACCGTGATGTTGGAGGTGAAGCCAAAAAGGACCCAGGGCCAGATTTCACTCGTCACCAGTCCCGAGACGATGAGTATCTGCACGGCAATGAACAGCGCCGCGCCCAATCCGCTCAACTGATCCAGCGTAAATCCCATGGATTGCAAACGGTCGGCCGCCACGCCGGTGAAGACGAAACCGGCTGTCAGCGCCAATGCCATGCTCATGAGCACCATGGCCACGCCCGCACTGTCCAAGCCGCCCACATCGCTCAACCAGGGCCCCGCCCAGAGTCCGTGAATGGAAAAGCCGACCGACTGGACGGCGATCGCCAAAGGCGCCACGGCCCAGAAGACACGGCTCGAGTAGATGGTGACGACCCCCTTCCACTGGTCACTGAAGGAGGCATGCGATCGCCCCACGTCCCGACGCTCGGGCACGACAAGAAAGATCACGGCCGAGACGAGAATTGTCGCAATCGCAAGGCCAAGAAAAAGCCCACGCCAGTCGGTCAGTGACAGCAAAGCCTCCACGGGCCCTGTCGCAGCCACAGCGCCCAATCCGCCTGTGGCCAGGAAGCAGCCGTTGACCAGTGGCCAGCGCTTCGCGGGAAACCACATGGTGATGGCCTTCAGAGAGGCCATGAGGCCTCCCGATACGCCGAATCCGATAAGGGCACGCCCTACCGACAGTTCGAACAGTGTAACGCCAATGGAGAAAAGGAAGGCCCCCAGAGCCGAGACCAGAAGCAGACTGGCCTGTACCCGACGCGGCCCGAAACGATCCAGCAACAATCCAAGCGGCATCTGGAAGGCGGCAAAGGCCAGGAAATAGAAAGCCGTCAGCAGCCCTAGATCGGAGGCATCAATGGGCAAATCCTCGATGATGCGTCCAGATATGACCGCATTGACGGTGCGATAGAGATAGGACAGGAAATAGCCACCTGCGAACGGCAGAACCACCAGTAGCGCGATCTTCCAGACAGGATATCCAGGTGGTGTATGCTCCGTACTTTCCGCATCTGCCTGCATGGCCTCGCCGTTCCCTCTGTTCTTGTGTTCTACAAGGCAGGAAGAAGCTAGGACCTCACAGCCGGCTGGGCAAGCAGCCAACCCGCTTGACATGGCAGTCCCGCCCCTGGCGTATGGCTGAAATGCTGCCACCCCCCTTCAAGAAGGCTCCTTCAGGGGCAACCTCAGTCCCATGAAAGAAGAACAGGCCAAGGGCCCCTTCACGTATCACTTCAGGAATTCTCCGCAATGACGGAAGCCGCAAGTCACATCGACACGCAAATCCCGCATATTCTGAAGGCTGCCCGGACCATTGCCATGGTCGGCGCCAGCCCCAAGACGGAGCGCCCCTCACATCAGGTGATGGCATTCCTGCAATCCAGGGGACACCGCGTGATTCCAGTCAATCCGGGCGTGGCCGGCCAGAGTATTCTGGGGGAAAAGGTCTATGCCTCCCTTTCGGAGATCCCGGATACCTTCCAGATGGTGGACATCTTCCGCAACTCCGAAGCCGCTGGAGCAGTGGTGGAGGAAGCCCTGCCCCTCGCCAAGGAGAAGGGCCTCGAAACCATATGGATGCAGCTTGATATCAGACATGAGGAGGCAGCCGAAAAGGCCAGATCAGCCGGCCTGACTGTCGTCATGGATCGCTGTCCAAAGATCGAGTATGGCCGTTTCCAATCGAAGCTGAGCTAACAATCAGAGCGGAAGGCCTGGCCTTCCTCAGGCGCCGGGATCCTTCGTTTCCTGAACAATCCAGCTGAGAAACTCCGAATTGCCACCTTCCAGAGACAGAGCCACGACACAGGGGCAGTCATAGTCGTGGTGCTGACGTATGAAAGACGTGGCCTCTTCCACCAGTTCTGCCCGTGTCTTGGCGATCATCACGGCCTCGCTATCTTCCTGGATCTGACCTTCCCAGCGAAAGATCGGCGTCATCTCACTGAAGACATTGGCACAGGCGGCCAGATGGGCCTCCACAAGTTTCCGCCCCAGCGCCCGGGCTGCAGCCTGATCTGCAAAGGTCACATAGAGCATCACGCATTTCATCTCGGAATAAGCCCCTTGTACCTGATACCTAACCGTCCTTGACGTCGCTGTCTTCCCAGGCCCGGTAGTGATCGATCAGGGGACTGGCCGAAGAAATATCCTTGCCCTGACGGCCTGCCACGTCGATCAGGTCCTGGGTCGAGCGCTTGTTGTAGCGTGCCTCAGATAAGGCCCAGAGAAGGGTGCTGCGCGCTCCGGAACGGCAATGCACCAGAACGGGACGGGGCGCTTCTTCCATCGCCTCACGAAAGCGCGCAACCTTCTCAGGCGTGAGTGTCTCCTGGGTCAGGGGAATGTAGTAGTAGTTTATGCCCTTTGCCTGAGCCGCGTGCTCAGTGTCTGAATAGGGCGGCTGCCCGGCTTCCTCTCCATCCGGACGATTGTTGATAATGGTCCTGAACCCGGCCTCTGCCAGATCCGGAATATCTTCCTGTGAGATCTGGCCTGCCGTGTAAATGCCGTTCTCCAGTTCCGTGGTCTGCACCATGCCTTTGCTGCCTTCTGTCCTGTCGGGGTTACTGACAGATAATCTCTGCCCGGAAAGCAGACAAGCCCGGCAGGGAATTCCCTGCCGGGCTTGTCAAATGGTCGGAGCGGCGGGATTTGAACCCACGACCCCCAGTCCCCCAGACTGGTGCGCTACCAGACTGCGCTACGCTCCGGTAGGAAACCCCTTCCGTTCCGGACCTCGTCAAGCACGGAAAAGAACCAAGGGGCCTCTGTATAGCTAGACAGCGCCGGCGTGACAAGCACAGCCAATTGGAAAGTTGGGGCGTTACCTCACGACCCCTTGAGCAGGCGGGAAATCTCCTTGAGCTCGCCCAGAATATCACGCAGGGCCTGGTCCTTTTCAGGCTTCAGGCCAGCCGCGACCTGGCCGGCAACAGTGGCGCCGGAAACAGCTCCATTCTCGAGAGCAGCCACCCCACCTTCGCGCAGAAGTTTCTGTACGCCGCGTATGGTGAACCCCTCCTGATAGAGCAGGTCACGGATACTGCGCAGCAGCTCGATATCCTCGGGCCGGTAATAGCGGCGTCCGCCACCGCGCTTCATGGGACGCACCTGGGTAAACTTCGTTTCCCAGAAACGCAAGACATGCTGCGGAACATTCAGTTCGTCGGAGACTTCACTGATGGTCCTGAACGCTGCCGCTGATTTGCCGTCCTGCCGTGCCGCCACCATGAGCGAAAAGAGCCTTCACGTGTTTCGATAAAACAATCGCATCAACTCTTGTTGATGCGATTTTTCAGTACATGCGATGCCCGGAATGTCAGCACTCGGCGGGGAAGGATCGGGACCTCTTCACCCGTCTTCGGGTTGCGCCCGATCCGCTGTCCCTTCTGGCGGACGGAAAAGGTACCGAAGGAAGAAATCTTGACCATTTCCCCTTTTACAAGGGTATCGGACATTTCCTGCAGGACCATTTCCACCAGGTCCATGGATTCATTTCGGGAAAGGCCGACTTCCTGGTAAACCGCCTCACCGAGATCGGCGCGCGTGACTGTGCCTTCCGCCATAACTGCCTCCAATCCAGACTTTTCAAAAGGTTATCCCACTAATTTATAGCGGTCAATCACCCTGAGCGGCAGTTCTGTGAGAAAAAAGGGTTACCATCGTAACAAAGCGGAGCCCCAGGTAAAGCCACCGCCCATTGCATCCATCAAAATCAGATCGCCCTTGCTGATCCGGCCATCCTCGACCGCTTCGCACAGCGCAAGAGGAATCGAGGCGGCCGAGGTATTTGCATGCCGATCGACGGACACCACCACCCTCTCTGAGGGTAACCCCAACCGCTTGGCCATGGAATCGATGATACGCATATTCGCCTGATGCGGAATCAGCCAGTCGATATCGCTATCACTTAAGCCGTTTTCTTCAAGTGCTTCATCAACGGCTTCCGACATCCGGACAACGGCGTGGCGGAAGACCTCACGCCCCTGCATGCGCAGATGCCCCACCGTCCCCGTGGACGACGGCCCGCCATCCACATAGAGAGCATCATGGTGTTGTCCGTCGGAATAGATATGTGTCGACAGTATCCCCGGCTCGTCCTCGGCCCCGGTGGCCGGTTGAGCCTGTAACAGCAGTGCTCCTGCCCCATCGCCGAACAGTACACAGGTACTTCGGTCGCTCCAGTCCAGGATTCGGCTGAAGGTTTCCGCACCGATGACGAGCACGTTCTTGGCCATGCCGGTACGGATAAAGCTGTCCGCAACGGCCAGGCCATAGATAAAACCACTACAGACCGCCTGTACATCGAAGGCAGCACCCTGGCGAATTCCGAGACGATCCTGCACCCGCGTCGCCGTAGCCGGAAAGGTTTCATCCGGGGTGGCCGTGGCACAGATGATCAGGTCGACCTTGTCATACGCAAGGCCCGCATTTTCCAGGACCTTGCGGGCGGCCTCTACCGCCAGGTCGGAGGTTGTCTCGCCGTCCGCCGCCACGTGCCGCTGGGCAATACCGGTCCGGTCACGAATCCAGCTGTCCGTGGTGTCCAGGGTCTTCTCGAGATCCAAATTGGTTATGATACGGCTGGGAAGATAGGATCCACAGCCGATGGCATGAGATCGAAATGGCATCAGACAGCAGCCGCCTGAGCCGGTTCGTCGGGAGTGGACCGGTCAACAGCCTTGAAGTCGCGCCCCATGGTCTCCAGGCAACCGTTCCGTGCCAGGTCAACTGCCACGCCAATGGCGTGCGCGAAGCCCAGGGCATCCGTTCCGCCATGGCTTTTCACCGTGATGCCGTTGAGGCCGAGGAAGACAGCCCCGTTGTAACGCCGCGGATCGACACGTTTGAGCAGCTTGCGCATGGCTGGGCGCGCCAGGAGATAGCCTATGCTCGCCAGCAGAGAACTCCGGAACGTCCCGCGCAGGAACTCGGTATAGAGCTTGGCGGTGCCTTCCGCGGTCTTGAGAGCCACATTGCCCGTAAAGCCATCGGTCACGACGACATCCACCGTGCCCTTGGTAATGTCGTCGCCTTCGACGAAGCCGTGGAAGCGGCCGGGCAGATTCAGGCCACTCAGTTCCTGGCGTGCCTCGTGCAGGATCTCATGGCCCTTCAGTTCCTCGGAACCAACGTTGAGGAGCCCGTAGGTCGGCTCCTTGATTCCCAGTACGGAGCGGGCGAAGGCATTGCCCATGACCGTGAACTGAACGAGGTTGCGAGCATCGCATTGGACATTGGCACCAAGGTCCAACATCACCGTCTCACCGCGCAGCGTCGGGAAGAAAGACGCAATGGCCGGACGATCGACTCCCGGCAGCGTCTTGAGGACGAACTTGGCCATCGCCATGAGAGCACCGGTGTTCCCGGCCGATATGGTGGCTTTCGCCGCACCTTCCTTGACGGAGTCCAGCGCCATGCGCATGGAGGATGACCTGCGATTGCGCAAGGCCACCGAAGGCCTGTCATCAGAGGAGACGGCCTCGTCCGTATGCACGATACGCGACACCGCCTTCAGCTTCTTCATGCGGTCGAGAAGCGGGCTGATCTCCGACTCGCGGCCGAAGAATATGAAGTCCACCTGGGGATAGCGGGTGCGCGCAATTTCGGCGCCACGCACAACCATCGCCGGAGCATGGTCGCCGCCCATCGCATCCAGTGCCAGCGTCAGACGCTCAGTCACAGCTAAAATCCTGAAAGCAACAGTAAGGCCGCCGCCGATGCGTCAGTATTCGCTCTTGGGCTCAAGAATCTGACGCCCGCGGTACTTGCCGGTCTTGAGGTCAACGTGATGCGGACGACGAAGCTCGCCGCTCTCCTGATCCTCGACATATGCCGGCGTGCTCAGGGCGTGATGAGACCGGCGCTTATCCCGACGGGACTTTGAGACTTTCTTCTTGGGTACTGCCATGACACTCTCTCGTTTACAAATGCAGGCCGTGACTCCACGGCTAGCTGTGTTTCATCCAAAATACCATTGCCCAACAGGCTCGCCACTACCTAACGCCTGCGGCGCTTTTACTCTAGCGGTTTTTCTTGAGCTCCTTCAATTTACTGAACGGAGAAACCTTCTCAGAAAACTCCTCCTCAACCGCTTCACTGCCCCACTGACTACGTTCCAACTCCGCCTCCGGCTTGCGCGGGAAGGATGGCAGGGCAATTGCCATCTGCTGGGTCAGCAGTTCGCCGAGATCCAGCATCTGCCCGTTCAGTGGCTCTCTGTCCTCCTCCGGATCAACGGTAACCTCCTCTTCCAGAAGCTCCTGTGTAACTTCCTGCTCGTCCGGCGAGAGCAGATCGAAATCAAGGGAAAATTCCTCCTCGATCTTCACCTCCACCGGCTCAAGGCTGACCACACATTGCTGTACCACACCAGCCCTTACAGTTCCGTTCACGTGCAGACCACGGCCGGCCCTGACCTTCTTCAGCTTCAGCACCCCTTCCAGGTAATCCAGTGAGAGGAGCTCGAAGCGCTGCACCAGAGAATCCCGCTCCTCCGCTTCGGCTGCAATCTCCTGGATCGTCTCCGTGCTGCCTAGCCCAGACAGGCTGACAGGCCTTGAAAACTCGGTTTCCGGAAACTGGCTCATGGATCAACCGAAGTAAAAATGAACCTCCACCTCGCATCGAGAGTGAGGTCCGTGTCGAAGAAAGTCGTGAACCTATGCAAACTGCCCTGGCAGGTCAATCTTTCTCTCTGGCCGTGTCGGGCGTGATGAAGCTTGCCTCACCTTTAAGAATATATGGGGTTTCCTGTTCGGCAAGAAAAGCGTCCAAACGATAAAGATAGCTCGTCATGGCGTCGAGCACAGCACCCGGGGGGACCTCGGCGGAAGTGCCATAGAGGTTGCGCAACAAGGCGCCGCGCAGCGCGTTGTTCCTGTCGCTGTCCTGCTTTTCGTCCAGCGCCTCCTCGTAGGCCTTCACACGCCCATAGAAAGCCTCTCCCACACGTTTCAGACGCGGTCCGACCGAAAGATCTCCGATGCCGCTTTCACGCAGGCTCTGATCCATGTCGTAGATGAAGAAATCGAACAAGGCCTGGGACAGGGTGCGCGCCTCTTCGCTGTTCTCTTGCCTGAGACGTCGAATCACCATGCAGAGATGGAGGAGGAGAAGTTCGAAACGTCCTTCCGTACTGTCCGGAACAGAATAATCGGTGTAGAATTCCGATCTGCGCGATTGCAGCATGATGGATTCGTACAGGGAACTGGCCGCGTGCTCTCCGGGGTCCCTAGGGAAGATGCGACGAAACAAGGGGAAAATCCTCGAGGCTGACGAGATGACTGTGCAACGGCACTTGAAATGCCCGCTTATCCGGCGTTAATCAAGCACAGGCAACGTCGCCCCTGACCGGCAGGATGATTGGTAGGCTCATGCAGAAAACAGCAAGCAAGACATTTCGCGACCCGGCTGGAAGGGTCGGGAAGTTCACTCTCCTCTCCCTTGCCGCAGCCGGGGTGCTGATGGCAGGAGCCTGCTCACCGCGGGTCAACGTTCACGGCAATCTGCCGGAAGACGAGACAATCTCTGAGATCCGCCCGGGTGAGAGCAACAGAAACCAAGTGGTCAGCCTGCTTGGCACGCCTTCGACAATGTCCACCTTCCAGGACGATGTCTGGTACTATATCGGCCAGCGCGAAGAGCAGGTGGCCTTCTTCAAGCCCGACATCCTCGAGCGCAAGGTGCTGAAGGTCCAATTCAGCACCAACGACGTTGTCTCAGACACACAGCTCTACACCCTGGCTGAAGGCCAGGAAATCGACCTCGTAGAGCGCGAGACACCGACAGAGGGTCAGGATATCACGATCCTGCAACAGCTGCTTGGCAACATCGGACGCTTCAACGTCGATGACAACACCGGTCGCGGAAACACCGGACCGACCACCGGCTCGCCGGGGGCACCGGGTGATGCCGGCGGAGGCAGCGGAGGCGTCTTCTGATCGCAGCCACCCCCTGCGGAGAAACAATCGAGATAATATAGAAAGGGGAGGCTGTCGCCAGCCTCCCCTCTTCTTTTGCCATGATCCCTGTTCCCGCCTATGCGGCGAGTACAGCCAACAGCAGCAGGGCCACGACGTTGGCGATCTTGATCATCGGATTGATGGCCGGACCGGCGGTGTCCTTGTAGGGATCGCCGACCGTATCACCGGTCACGGCCGCCTTGTGCGCCTCGGATCCCTTGCCGCCATGATTGCCATCCTCGATGTATTTCTTGGCGTTGTCCCAGGCACCGCCTCCCGCGGTCATCGAAATGGCCACGAACAGCCCGGTGACGATTATGCCAAGAAGCATCGCCCCGACGGACGACAGGGCCGCCGACTTTCCGGCAATGGCATAGATCACCAGATAAAGCACTATCGGCGACAGCACCGGCAGCATCGACGGCACCACCATTTCCTTGATGGCCGCCTTGGTCAGCATATCGACACAGTTGCGGTACTCCGGCTTGCCGCTGCCATCCATGATGCCCTTGACCTCACGGAACTGTCTGCGGACCTCTTCCACGACGGCAGCGCCGGCACGGCCAACGGCCATCATGCCCATGGAGCCGAACAGGAAGGGCAGGAGCCCGCCGATGAACAGGCCGATCACCACCCATGGGTTGGACAGGGCGAAGTTCACTTCAACGCCCGCAAAGAAGGGATAGTCGGCTGAGTTCGCCGCGAAATAGCTGAGATCCTCGGTGTAGGCAGTGAAGAGCACCAAAGCGCCCAGGCCGGCCGAACCGATGGCATAGCCCTTGGTCACCGCCTTCGTGGTGTTCCCCACGGCATCCAGGGCATCCGTGGTGTTGCGCACCTCTTCCTCCAGGTCCGCCATTTCCGCGATCCCGCCGGCATTGTCCGTCACCGGGCCATAGGCATCGAGGGCCACGACCATGCCCGCGAGCGCCAGCATCGTCGTCACGGCAATGGCGATGCCGAACAGGCCGGCCAGCAGGTAGGTGCAGATGATACCGGCCACGATGATCAGGGCCGGTATGGCGGTCGCTTCCATGGACACCGCCAGCCCCTGGATGACATTGGTGGCATGCCCGCTTTCCGAAGCCTTGGCGATGGAGCGCACCGGACGGTACTCGGTGCCCGTGTAATACTCGGTCACCCAGATGATCAGCCCGGTTACCACCAGGCCCACGATGCCGCAAAGATAGAGACTCCAGCCAGAAAAGCTCTTGCCGGCAACCTCGAAACTCTCACCCAGGCCGATCACCCAGGCGGTGACGGGGAGAAGCAGAATGAGCGATATAACAGAGCAGGCCAGGAAACCCTTGTAGAGGGCCCACATGATGTTGGTGCTGTTGCCCAACTTGACGAAGAAGGTCCCGATCACCGAGCCGATGATGCAGGTGGCCCCAATGGCCAGGGGATAGATGAACATGCCGGTTTCGGCCCCGAAATAGATCGAGGCCAGCACCATGGTTGCCACCACGGTCACGGCATAGGTCTCGAAAAGGTCCGCCGCCATGCCGGCGCAGTCGCCCACGTTGTCGCCCACGTTGTCGGCGATCACGGCGGGATTGCGCGGGTCATCCTCAGGAATTCCGGCTTCGACCTTTCCCACCAGGTCAGCGCCCACATCAGCGCCCTTGGTAAAGATGCCGCCGCCCAGTCGGGCAAAGATCGAAATCAGCGACGCTCCGAAGCCCAGGGCCACCAGGCCGTCGATCATACCGCGGCCCTCAATGCCCATGAGCAGCAGAACCACGTAGTATCCTGCAACGGCAAGCAGGGCGAGGCCCGCGACAAGCATACCCGTGACCGCCCCAGACTTGAAGGAGATCTCCAGGCCCCGTGCAAGGCCATGGCGTGCAGCTTCCGTGGTCCGTACGTTTGCGCGAACCGAGACGTGCATCCCGATATAGCCGGCAGCCGCCGAGAGCACCGCGCCAATCAGGAACCCGATCCCCACTTCAATCGAGAGGATCAGAGAGATGATGACGAAGATGACGAGCCCCACGATCCCGATCGTGCGGTACTGACGATTCAGGTAGGCGCTTGCCCCCTCCTGGATAGCCGAGGCGATTTCCTGCATCCGCTCACTGCCGGGACTGGCAGTGAGCACGGAGCGCGACGCCCAGACTCCGTAGACAACGGCGAGAAGGCCACAAAGCAAAACGAAGGCCAGCACGAGAGTCATGATGTTAATTTCCCCCACTTCCCTGATTTAAGACTGCTGTTACCCCCAGCAGGTTCCGGATTTTCCGGCATTTTGAAGTTGCGCCGAAACGATGACAGAAACCTGATAGACGTGCAACAAAGCTTACCGAAGCAAAAAAGGCGCGGCCAAAGCCGCGCCTTTTCTTGCCATTTTATGAGGCAAAACCCTATCCTGCCCGAACCTTCTCAACGAAACTGTCAACTTCGCCCCGCAAGGTATCGGCCTGGCGGGAAAGTTCTGCTGCAGAACTCAGAACCTGATTGGCGGCAGCACCCGTTCCCTGGGCATCCTCGCTGACCTCCTCGATGTTCTGATTGACCTTCTGAGTCCCCTCGGAGACGCGGTTCATGGTGTTGGCGATCTCGTCCGTCGCCGCCCCCTGCTCTTCCACCGCCGCAGAAATGGAGGTGGAGATTTCGTTCATCTCCGAGATGACCCCGGAAATGCTCTGGATCATCGAAACGGTGTCTTCCGTGGCATTCTGGATGCCGGAAATCTGCTGTGAGATTTCCTCGGTGGCCTTGGCGGTCTGGTTGGCCAGGTTCTTGACTTCCGAAGCCACCACGGCAAAGCCCTTGCCGGCCTCGCCGGCCCGCGCCGCCTCGATGGTGGCGTTCAGTGCCAGCAGGTTCGTCTGCTCGGCAATGTCCTGGATCAACTTCACAACATCGCCGATCTTCTGCGCTGCCTCGGACAGGCCGGCCACCTGGGTATTGCTGGCTTCCGCACTCTCGGATGCCTTGGAGGAAATCTCGTTGGAACGAGCGACCTGGCGTCCGATTTCGGCAATGGAACCTGCCAGTTCCTGAGCGGCGGACGCGGCTGTCTGCACATCCGAGGAGGCCTCCTGGGAGGCCGAAGCCACGGTTTGCACACGTTCGCCGGTCTGTTTGGCTGTATCGCTCATGGAGCCGGCCGTGGTTTCCATCTCCTTGGCGGAAGAGGATACGGAGTCGACCACGGACTTTACGCTGCTTTCGAAGGCTCCGGCCAATTCGAGCATCTCCTGGCGGCGACGCTTGGACTGCTCGGCGCGTTCCTGTTCGTTGCGCGTCCGCTCCTCGGCGGCTTCCGCCAGATTATCCCGGAAAACCGCCAAGGCATTGGCCATGTCGGCAATCTCGTCGCGGCCGCCGGACGGCACATCGGCTGTCAGGTCCCCGCTGGAGATTTCCTTCATGGAATACGACAGGCGCGCGATCCGATCGACGAGATGACGGCCGACATAGAGCCAGGCGATCAGCACCGAGATGACCATACTGGCCACAGCAATCCCGATCAGCCAGACCTTGCTGGTCTGGATCGCATTCTCGACCGAAGCTGTTCCGGCCTCCAGGCCCGATTCCACTTCGGAGATGACCGTACTCACGCCCTCGCGCAAACCCGCCACGGCACCGTCAACCTCTTGAGCAGCGGTGGTGGCTAGAAAGCGGGCCTTGCTTTGAGCCCTACGCTCTTCGAACAGGCCTCCCTCACCCTCTCCAACTGCGGACAGGGCGGCAAAAGCCTGTGGCAGTTCCGTATCGCTGTAATCCGCCAGAGCAGCACTCGCCCGTTCCTTGGACTGGGAGAAAGACTGCTCCAGTGCGTCGATATCCGAAACATTTCCGGCTGCGGACACGCGAGTCAGGACACCCAGCATGAGATTGGCTTCCGCTTCGACCCGCATGAGGCTGAAAAGTGCGCCCACGTCATTCTGGATCAATTCGGACAAAGCTTCGGTATTACTGTTGGTTGCCTCATCCGCCCCATCCAGGATCTGGCTGTAGACCTTGGAGACGACCGGACCCATTTCATCGAGAAAGGTGCTGTTGAGGGCAACCGCTTCCTCGAGCTTGGCCTGCAGGGTCCGGGCATATCGAGAGCGCGAGTAGGCCGGTGCCGCGAGCAGCTCCTTCTGCGCCTGGAACACGCTTTCGTCACCACTGCCAAGAGCCGCGTAATCATCCACGGCCGCCGCCAGGGCCTCATTCTCAAGCTGCTCGTTCAGGCTGCGGACCTTCCCGTCGAAACTTGCCAGACGCGTGATGTACTTCATCTCCATCTCTCCCAAGGTGGATTCTTCCTCCACATTGGGAGCCTGGGACAGGATTGAGGAAAGGTGGCTGGCATCAATCAGGGCATCAAGCGCATTGCGCAGAAGACCCACCTGACGCCGCACGAGAGAGCGAATGGTATCACCCGCTGCCAGCGTGGTGTCCTCTACAGCTGTCTTGAAATTCAATTGCACGGAATCGAGTGTGTCGCGAACCTGCTGCAACAGGACTTCGTGCTTTTGGGCGGCTTCCTCTTCCAGGCGCGCGATCTCCTGACCATGAGACAAGGCTTGGCTAACGCGTTCATCCAGGCTGTTCATGGTCGTGGACAGGCTGTCCACTTCCTGGCTCAGCTGATCTAGGGAATCGTTCCTGACACCATAGCCTTGGAGCTCCTCCATCCGCGCACGAATGGCTTTGATTCGTTGATCGATCTGCTGGGTCAGGTCTTTTCGGGCGCTCTCATTCGCCGTTCGTGCCAACAGCGGTGCATCGGAGGCCAGCTGCAAAGCATCCCCCCGCAGCCTAAGTGAGGCATTCATGGCCGGCACATCCCGCTGGGTCGCACTGCCGTAAGCCTGTTCGACATTGCCGTAAGAAAACCAGGCGACACCGCTGGCCAGAAGCGTGAGTGCGACCACTCCTCCGAAGGCGCAGTACAGACGCGCACGAATACCGATCCGCCCCAGGTTCGGCATGAAGCCGCCACCCTGGCGCGAATCCTCCGATTCCATGCCGGCCTCGGCCTCGGAGACTTCCTCCTGGTTCTGGGTCAGGTTTTCATCCTCTTCAGCAACGCTCTCCTGAGAGGCTTCACGCCCTTCGGAACGTCCCTTTGCAAATGGCCAGAGCTTCATGAGTATTCCCAACCGATCAATTCATTACATGACAGACATGCTTTTCTGTTTCGCACGAAAGTCTTGATGACCGGTTAATGGCATGGCCATGAGTGGATTTTAAGCAGAACCCCGAGCATCCCGCGTGGAATCAGTTCAGAACGCCGGTTCCCAGAGGACGGCGGGAAATATCGCGCACCAGCACATCACGCAGTTGGCCTTCTTCAAAACTGTCCTCGACGGCCACCTGCAATCTTTTCTTGAGAAAAGGCAACTCGTTCTCATTTTCCCGGATACGACGGTAGGACATCAAGCCATGAAGCTGCGCCAGCATGGCATCGACAAGACGCGGCATCATCTCTTCCGCCTCGTGCAATGCAGTCTGCCCCGCCAGCTCCAGTTCCACCTGCAACTGTATCTGTTCGACAATCACGCCCTCTTCGATGACCGGCACAACCAGCGGCGGAACCGCCACATACTCCGACAAGATGGGCTGTGCAGCCTGGCTATCCTCCTCACCCGCACCCGGCAGACCGAATTGCCAATAGCCGATTCCGCCGGCTGCCAGGAGAAGCAGGAAGAAAGAGATCAGAAGGACACGCTTCACAGAAGATCCGTTTCATAAGCAGGACAGACCGCTCGCCCTCCCTGCAAGAGCAGGGAAGACGTTCCTTTCATTGTCGCACATCCCAGCTTAACAGGCTCTTTACAGGGTGCCGGGGTAGCTGCCGCCGTCCAGAACCAGATTCTGGCCTGTTATGTAGCCGGCGCGCACGGAACAGAAAAAGGCACAGGCCTCACCGAACTCTTCGGGATTGCCGAAACGTCCGGCCGGATTGGTCTTCATCCGTTCCTCCCGCACCTCCTCGATACTCTTGCCACTGCGCTCAGCGGCTGCCTCGAAGTTCGAGTGCAGTCGGTCCGTTTCAAAGGGCCCGGGCAGCAGGTTGTTGATCGTCACGTTGCGGTGCACCACTTGCCGCGCCAGACCGGCCACGAAACCCGTAAGCCCGGCGCGCGCTCCGTTTGACAAGCCAAGGGCCTGAATGGGCGCCTTCACGGCTGCCGAGGTAATGTTGACGATCCGCCCGAAGCCGTTGTCCATCATCGGATCGATGGTGGCCTTGATCATCTCGATGGGCGCCAGCATGTTGGCATCCAGGGCCGCAATCCAATCTTCGCGGGACCAGTTCCGGAAATCCCCGGGGGGCGGTCCCCCGGCATTGTTGACCAGGATATCCGGCTTCGCACAGGCCTTGAGGGCCAGTTCCCGCCCTTCAGCGGTGGTGATGTCGCAGGCCACCGTCTGTACCTCGACACCATATCTCGTGCGCAGCTCTGCAGCGGCTGTCTCGAGAGCCTCGGATCTGCGTGCCACTATGGTAAGTGACACCCCTTCTGCGGCCAACGCCTCTGCACACGCACGTCCCAGACCTCGACTGGCCGCACAGACCAAGGCTCTGCGTCCGGCAATACCAAGATTCATTCTTCCGCCTCCTTAAACCAGTTCTCGTTTGACAGAGTCTCCGCTTCCTCTGCGATGGAAACATCATTCAAGACAGCCCGAGCCAGTGGCAGGCGGACCTCACGCCGTTCCTCGAGCGCACGCGCGTCCATCTCGGCCACAATGCGGCTGGCTGCCGCATAGGAACGCTCCATGCGCATCACCAGGAAATCGATCACGCCCTTGCCCGGCAGGAGCTGTCGGTCGGAGAAGAGCTTGACCAGCAGCGCTTGCATCAGCGCATCGTCCGGCAGGGCCAGCTCCACGGGCACGGCTGTGGACAGCCGCGAGCGAAGATCCGGCATCTTCAGGGGCCAGCGCATGGGCAGGCTACGGCCCACCAGCAGCAGATTCCCCTGCCACTGGCTGAGCCGATTGTACACATGAAAGAGGCTTTCCTCGCCCTGGGGATCACCCGCCAGCAGCTCCGCCCGATCGATCAGGCAGTTTCCCCCCTCCTCCAGCATGGACGGAAGATCCGCACGCAACAGGTCTCGGCCGTCAAGTGCCAGAGCCTGGCTTCTGACACGCCAGACCTGTGCAAGATGAGTCTTGCCGCTGCCTGCCGGTCCCGAGAGAGCCAGGGTTGGCGCTGGCCAATCCGGCCAGCGATCGATCCACTCCACTGCCGCCCGGTTCCCCGGAGACACGAGAAAATCCTCACGTCCCAATGCCGGACGTGGTTCGATTTCCAGTGTCAGCTGCTTCATGACACTGGCCCTTCGGCCGGTGGTTCAAGGCGTTCCTCAGGTTCCTGTCGGTAAAGCGAGCTGCTGAGATAGCGTTTCAGGCCATAGCGTCCCAGGACCCCAAGCACCGCTGCCGCGGGAAGCGCCAGCATGACCCCCGTGAATCCAAACAGCACGCCCCCGGCGAGAAAGGCAAAGATCGCCAGCACGGGGTGCAATCCCACACGGTCGCCTACAAGCATGGGGGTCAGGAAATTGCCTTCCGCCACCTGTCCGATACCATAGATACCGGCCACCAGGAAAACGGGCAGAAGGCTGTCGAACTGAAGCAGGGCCAACCCAACCGAGAGGACGAAGCCGGTCAAGGCACCGATGAAGGGAATGAAGGACAGGAACCCCGAGATCAGGCCGATCACCAACCCGCTCTGCAGGCCGACCAAAGTCAACGAGATGGAATAGAAGCTGGCCAGGATAACGCAGACCGTAAGCACGCCCCGTACATAGGCTGCCAGAATCTCGTCGGTTTCACGCGCCAACTGACGGATCGTCGGTGCCTGGGCGCGAGGCAGCCAACCGTCGATCCGTTGCACCAGCTTGTCCCAATCCCGCAACAGGAAGAAGGACACGACCGGCGTCAGGAACAACAGGCTCAGCAGATTGATGAGCGCCATTCCCCCAGACCAGAGTCCACCGAGAGCCGTCCAGAGAAGACCGGTCAGCTTGCCGGCGGATTCACTGGTCGCCTGCCTGGCGCGTTGGAGGATATCGTCCCAGAAGGAGCTATCGACGCGCTGGCTAAGCGTCTTCACCGTTTCCTGGAGGCTGGACAGGTATTCGGGAACCCTGGCGACAAAGTCGGACGCCTGGATGACCGCCGCCGGGATGATCAAACCAAGCAGCAGGAGCAGCACCAGGGTGAAGCAGAGGCTCACGATCCAGGTCGCCAGTGTACGCGAAACGCCTCGCTCTTCCAGCCGGTCGCAAAAGGGATCCAGGAAATAGGCAATCGCCATGCCTGCCACGAAAGGCAGCAGAATCGCGCTGAGATAATAGATGAGCAGAATCGTAAGCGCGAAGGCAACGCCCCAGAATACCAAGGCCTTCTGATTCCTCACCGGAACTCCTCCCGCCCTATGGCCTTGCGGCCCCAGATCAGCAGATAGGCACCCCCTGACAGCAGGGAGGTCACAGCCACTGCCGTAATCACCATTGATTCCACGAGGCTGCCGACATCGATTGACAGGCCCAGTCTTGCCATGACCAGGACGACAAGGAGAATCTGTGCGACGGTATTGAGCCTGCTGACGAACAGGGGCTGCATCTTCAACTCGTGGGTCAGATGGTGATACAGCAAGGCCCCTCCAACAATCAGCAGATCGCGGGAAACTACCAGAATGACCAGCCAGGTTCCGATCTCATCCAGATACCCAAGGGTAATGTACATTGCGATCAGCAAGACCTTGTCCGCCAGTGGATCAAGATAAGCCCCCAGTTTTGTAGAGAGTTTCCAGCGCTTGGCAATGAAGCCGTCCACGGCATCGGACACACCTGCTGCCAGGAACAGCCAGAACGCCCAGGCATAGGCTGATTCCAGCATAAGCAGGACGACGATCGGTACGACGAAAAGCCTCAGCAGGGAGATAAGATTGGGCAGCCAGATAAGGCCTTCACGCCAGTGCATCCGCAGCCCCATCCCTGTTGTCATTCATCGTCGTTGGAGAGACCCTCTCGAGCAAAATCATCCTCGTTCACAATCCGCCACTGCGGGCGGTTCGCCCGGCGAACGGCCTCAGCCCCGGAGGAAATGGCGCCGTCCTCCTGCAGTTGACGATCGTCGCTCGGAACCAGCCGCAGGTCCTCGCGTGCCAATGCCTGAGAGAGTTGGTCGGTTCCGCCGAAAAAGACCACCCGAACGACACCTTCACTGCGGGTAAGGCGTACCACGTCGTATTCAAGCACGGCAGAAGTGGACCCCAGGCTGCGCTGGACCCGTGCCCAATCCTCAAGGCTGCGGACCGGCACCTCTGCCAGCAGCGTCTCCTGCTGGTCGAACCGTAGGACGTTCTCCTCTTTCCAGATATCGTGGAGCGCAGAGGACACTTCCTCCGCCGCGCGCGAAAGGGCTTGGCTCAATTCTTCGCCTTCGCGTCGGGAAATGGAGTCCACCGGGATATCCCGGACATCGTCATCCTCGTAAAGGCGCGCATTCAACTGTATGAGCGAACCGCTTTCCCGGGCAAGTGCCACCAATACGCTATCCGTGCCATTGGCCTCGGCAACCCGGTTCAGAGCCTCGCGATCTCCGGAACGTGCGCCCTGGGCGGAAATCATGGACATTGCCGAGGCATCGCCCAAGGGCACTGTGAGCGGCACCAGTCCGGTATTGGTATGATTATTCCAGGCCTCGAGCCAGGGGTTGTCGTCGCGCCAGAGAGTCTGCATTTCCCCGCGCTCAAAGACCGGCAATAGCACGACCGGCTCGCTGCGTTGTTCGGCGAAGGGGATGCGCTCGTCGCGCAACATCTGGCGTACTGCCTGCGGACGGAAGCTGACCGTCAGACTGGCTATATAGCGATTGCTGGTAGTCCGCTCGTCGGACACCCTGAGGTCTTCGACAAGGCTTGTCACCTCCGAAGCACCTAGGGAGGGAACCTGATTCCGGGCCGAACTGGGAACCAGCCGGTCCCACAGCCGGGAAAGCGCGCGGCTTTCGCCCAGTGCCATTGCTGCCTCCCGAGCCTCGACGGCATTGGAGGCCTCGACATCGACGTCTACGCCGCTGACCCGATAAAGATCGTTGGCATACGGCTGTCCGGCAAGCACAGCGCCCATGACCAGAAGCGCGGCAAGAGCGAGTGTAAGAGAGCGAAACGACATTGCATGGCCCTTTGGAATGCTTATGCTCGCCCCGTCCGTTGATGGTCGTCGGGACATAAGGAATGTCATACTTCAAGACGGCTTCCGATACAAACGCGAGGACACAGATGACAGGGCGTAGCTACAAGGCCGCAGGCGTGGACATCGATACCGGAAATGCGCTGGTGGATGCCATTAAGCCCTTGGCCGCAGCTACGACCCGTCCCGGTGCATTGGGCGGCCTGGGGGGCTTTGGCGCCGTTTTCGATCTGAAAGCCGCAGGGTTCCGGGATCCGCTGCTGGTTTCCACGACGGACGGTGTCGGCACGAAGCTCAAAGTAGCCATTTCCGCGGGAAAGCACGACAGCATTGGTATCGATCTGGTGGCCATGTGCGTCAATGATCTGGTCGTCCAGGGGGCCGAACCCCTTTTCTTCCTCGACTACTACGCAACGGGACGCCTGAACCCCGAAACCGGACGCGCGATCGTCGCCGGCATTGCGGAAGGCTGTCGCCAGGCGGGCTGTGCTTTGGTCGGCGGAGAAACCGCCGAGATGCCCGGCATGTACAACGAAGAGGACTATGACCTCGCAGGCTTCTGCGTTGGCGCTGTGGAGCGCTCTGAACTGATCACCGGCGACACCGTCCAGGAGGGCGATGTGTTGCTGGGCCTCCTTTCCAACGGACTGCATTCCAACGGTTTCTCCCTGGTTCGCAAGGTGGTGTCCGATCTTGGTCTCTCCTATGAGGCCCCAGCTCCCTTCGACATGGAAATGACACTCGCGGACACGCTTCTCGCCCCGACACGCATCTATGTCTCGACCTGCCTCGCCGCGCTCGGGACTGGTGGCGTCAAGACCATGGCTCACATCACGGGCGGCGGACTGGTCGAGAACCTGCCGCGCGTCCTGCCGGCCGGGCTGGCTGCCGAGATCGACACCGGCTCCTGGGAGCTACCGGCCGTGTTCGAGTGGCTGCATACACACGGCAACGTCGAACGTTCGGATCTCTTCAGAACCTTCAACTGCGGTATCGGCATGGTGCTGGTGGCCGAGGCGGGATTGGCCGAAGCTGTGGCCGAAGTCGCCCGCCAGAAGGGTGAAGAGGTGATCGAACTGGGCCGCATCGTGTCGCGCGGCGAGGGGCCGGCGGTTCGCCTGGAATAAGTCATGGCCGAGAGCGAACATCGCCCTTTGCGCGTCGCGGTCATGGTCTCCGGACGCGGCAGCAATCTGCAGGCCCTGCTTGATGCGGCAGCCGTTCCCTCCTATCCGGTTTCCATAGAGTTGGTTGTCTCGAATGTGCCTGATGTTCAGGCGCTCGAACGCGCCGGGACCGCCGGTATCCGGACAGCCACCGTTCCTCACCGCGACTTCGACAGCCGGGAGGCTTTCGAGCGCAAGATCTCAGCAGTGCTCGAGAGTGCCGCTCCCGACCTGATTTGCCAGGCCGGCTTCATGCGAATCCTCACCCCCTGGTTCATTGAGCGCTGGCACAACAGGCTGATCAACATCCACCCTTCTCTTCTGCCGGCCTTTCCCGGCCTCAGAACCCATGAGAAGGCCCTGGAGGCAGGTGTCCGGCTGCATGGTTGCACTGTCCACCTCGTCCGCACCGAAGTGGACAGTGGGCCGATCATTGGCCAAGCTGCCGTGCCCGTCTCACCGGAGGACACCTCCGAGAGCCTTGCCGCCCGGGTTCTCCGCGCTGAACACAAGCTCTATCCCACCTGCCTCCAGTTGATTGCGGAGAGTCACATCCGCCTTGGAGAGGACAAGGTCCATTTCACAGGGAGCTTCAACGAAGATGACGCTCTTCTGCTCAATCCCGGGACCGCCGAGCTTGTGCGACCCTCGGATTTTTCCTAGATAATCCGGCACAGAAGATAGACACCCAAGCCGATTCATTGTGTCAGGGAAACGAGATGAACGAAGATCGCATGCTGCAGGCTCACAAGGCGACCTATACCGGTTTCCTGAAATTTGCCGCCTATGGAGCGTCCATCGTGGCGATCGTCCTGCTGCTGATGGCCCTGATCCTGGTCTAGGACATGAAAAAAGGCGGGAGAGCCTCCCGCCTTTTCGTGCCACCGTCCAAGGCCTCAGCCGACGATTTCGTCGTCCTTGAAGAAGAAGGCGATCTCTTGCTCAGCCGTTTCAGGCGCATCCGATCCGTGAACGGAGTTGGCCTCGATGGATTCGGCAAAATCCGCGCGAATGGTACCGGGCGCCGCATCGGCCGGATTGGTCGCCCCCATGACCTCGCGGTTCTTGGCGACGGCATCATCGCCTTCGAGGACCTGAACAACGACCGGACCAGAGGTCATGAAAGAAACAAGATCATTGAAGAAGGGACGCTCCTTGTGCACCGCATAGAAGCCCTCTGCCTGCTCCTTGGTCAGCTTGAGGCGTTTCTGGGCGACCACGCGCAGTCCTGCATTCTCCAGACGATCAATGATCTTTCCGGTGATGTTGCGCTGGGTGGCATCGGGCTTGATGATTGAGAGTGTGCGTTCCTTGGCCATGATCTTGTCAATCTCCTGCTGGCGTGAATGTCGCGCGCCTTATACTGGCCCTCACCGGCCACGACAACCTCGCTGGGCCCAATTACGCATGCCAATGGACTATCCGCCAGTGAGTCGGGAAACAGTTTAGACGATGCTGCATATCGAGAATCTTGAATATCATGTTGAAGGGCGCCTGCTCTTTGCCAAGACATCGGCCACCCTGGCGGATAAGTGGCGGGTTGGTATCGTGGGCCGTAACGGCAGCGGCAAGACCACGCTGCTCCGGCTGATCGACGGAAGTCTTTCCCCCGACAGCGGCCACATCGCCCTGGCCGGCCGGCGGCGCATCGGCAAGGTGGCGCAGGAAGCTCCTGGCGGTCAGACCAGCCTGATCGATACCGTGCTCGCTGCGGATCAGGAGCGCACCGCCCTTCTGAAGGAGGCCGAAAGCGCAACAGACCCCATGCGCATTGCCGAGATCCATGAACGACTGACGAGCATTCGTGCCGACAGCGCCCCTGCCCGCGCCAGTCGCATCCTCGCAGGTCTCGGCTTCGACGAGGAGGCACAGCAGCGCCCCTGCGCTAGCTACTCCGGTGGCTGGCGCATGCGGGTCGCCCTGGCCGCCCTGCTGTTTTCCGAGCCTGAGCTGCTCCTGCTCGACGAGCCGACCAACCACCTGGATCTGGAGGCAACGCTGTGGCTGGAGAGTTACCTAGCCAACTATCCGGGGACGTTGCTGCTGATCAGTCACGACCGCAAGCTCCTGAACAGCATTCCGGATCATATCCTGCACCTGGAGGGCGCCAAGCTCACCCTCTATAACGGCAACTACGACACCTTCGCGCGCACCCGGCAGGAAAAGCTCGAGCACGAAGCCGCCTACAACGCGAAAATCCTTGCACAGCGCCGGCACATGCAGGCCTTCGTCGACCGCTTCCGCGCCAAGGCCAACAAGGCCAAGCAGGCCCAATCCCGGCTCAAAATGCTGGAGCGCCTGCAGACCGTGACCACGGTAGTGGATGACCACAAGGTCTCGCTCAACTTCCCAAAGCCCGAACCGCTGGCACCGCCCATCGTGACGCTCGAGAATGTGGAGACCGGGTATTCGCCGAATCCCCCAGTTCTGCGCAACCTGAACCTGCGCGTGGACATGGACGACCGTATCGCCTTGCTGGGCGCCAACGGCAACGGCAAGTCCACTCTGGCTCGCCTGCTGGCCGGCCGGCTTACCCCCATGGGCGGACACAAGCGCAATTCCGGAAAGCTGCGTGTCGGCTATTTTGCCCAGGATCAAAGCGAGGAGTTGGATTACAACGCCACACCGATCGAGAACCTTGCCCGGCTCATGCCCGAAGCCAAACCTCAATTGGTTCGCAATCATCTGGGACGCTTCGGGTTTTCGGGCGGCCATGCCGAAACACCCGTGAAAAAGTTGAGTGGCGGCGAGAAAGCACGTCTTCTCTTTGCCCTGATCAGCCGGGAGAATCCACATCTCCTGATCCTCGACGAACCAACCAACCATCTGGACATCGACGCACGTGACGCCTTGATGGAAGCACTCAATGACTTCGAAGGAGCAATTATCCTGGTCAGCCACGACGCCTACCTGGTTGAGACGGTGGCAGAGCGCCTCTGGCTCGTACAGAACGGCTCCGTGCAGAGCTACGAGGGGGATATGGAGGAATACCGCCAGCTGCTGCTGGAACAGCGACGGGCAGAGCGCAGGCGGTCCCAGCAAGAAAATGCACCTCCAGCCCCCGGCCCGTCCCGCAAGGAACAGCGGCGCGAGGCTGCGCAGAATCGTGCAGCCTTGGCGGACCTGCGAAAGACTGCCAAGGCTACGGAACGCAAGCTCGCCAAGTTAACCGAGCAGAAACGGAAACTCGAAGCGGAAATGGCCGATCCGGATCTCTACACGAGCGATCCTGAACGCGCCGCTGATTTGCAGAAGACGTACGGCGAGCTCGAGAAGGAAATCTCACAACTTGAGGAAGACTGGCTGCAGACGCAGGAAGCCTTGGAGAAGGCTGGCTGATCACCTGGTCGGAAGCGACCCGAATCCCGTCAATCAGCCAGGCTCCCGTTTGTTCCAGCGGCCCTGTTCGTCCTGCTGCCAATAGGTCAGCTCGAATGACAGCTCCTTGCAACGCTTCCATTCGCTGCGCGCTGCCTGAACAGCCTCACTGTCACGGCCGTCGAAAAGAAGGGCACAGAGCTCGTAGCTCGCCATCTGCTCGCTGCTCGCCCCATCGGTCAGGAAGAGATACTGGGCCCCGTTGGGATTCTCGTCGCTGTCAGTGAGCCAGACAGGCTGTTGCTCGGCGAACCCGTCCCTGCGACTGCCGTGGGGCAGGAAGCTGCGGTCATGGTAGCTCCAGAGATGCGCGCACAGCGCCTCCACGCGCTCCTCCGACCGGGCCAGCACCACCGCCCGCTTGCCGCGCTCCAGGGTTTTTTCGAGCAGTTTGGGCAAGGCGGATTCAAGGTTCGTTGCGGTCAGGTGATAGAAGCGAACCTCCGTCACGAGAGCGCTTTCCCGCTATTTCTCGAACGTGTCCGCGACATAGCGGTCCAGCAGACGCACACCATGTGCGGTCGCACCCTTGGGAACCGTGGGCTTGTCCTTTTCCGACCAGGTGACACCGGCAATGTCCAGATGAGCCCAGGAGACCCCCTCCTGGATGAAGCGCTTGAGGAACTGCGCAGCCGTAATGGAACCGCCCCAGCGGTTGCCCGTGTTCTTCATATCCGCCGAATCCGTGTTCAGAAGCTGATCGAACTCTTCCCCCATGGGCATGTGCCAGACGGCTTCCGATGTATTCTTCCCGGCATTTTCCAAGCTTTCAACCAACTCGTCGTTGTTGGAGAAAAGACCGGCCTGAGACTTGCCTAATGCGACGAGGATGGCGCCTGTCAGAGTCGCCAGGTCGATGACGGTCTTCGGCTTGAAGCGCTCCTGCACGTACCAGAGCGCATCGGCCAGAACGAGGCGCCCCTCGGCGTCCGTGTTGATGATCTCTATGGTCTGTCCGGACATGGAAGTGACGATATCACCTGGCCGTTGCGCCCGCCCGTCGGGCATGTTCTCCACCAGCCCGCAGACACCGATGGCGTTTACCTTGGCCTTGCGCGAGGCAAGAACATGCATCAGCCCCAGAACGACGCCGGCGCCGCCCATGTCCCATTTCATGTCCTCCATGTTCGCAGCCGGCTTGATCGAGATTCCGCCGGTGTCGAAACAGACACCCTTGCCAACGAAGGCAACAGGGAATTCGGGCTCGCCCTTCTTGTCTGCACCCGGCCAGGTCATGACCAGAAGCTGGGAGTCCCGCTGCGACCCCTCACCGACCCCGAGCAGGGCATGCATCCCGCGTTCACGCATCTCGGCTTCTCCGAGAACCTCGATCTTGACCCCCAGCTTTTCCAGCTTGCGGGCTTCCTGCACGAAGCTTTCCGGATAGATCACGTTGGCCGGTTCCGAAATCACGTCCCGGGCCATGAAGATGCCCGGCACCGTCCGCTCGAGATCCTTGTAGAGCTTGTCGGCCGGCTTGTGGTCCTTAAGTGCCAGCGTCAGCGTTTCCAGGGTTGGCTTCTTCTCCTGCTTTTCGCGTGTGCGATAGCGATCGAAGCGATAGCTGCGCAGGCTGGCCCCATAACCTGCAAGTGCTGCGGCACGATCCTGCGCGACCTGGGACTCATCGAAGGCTTCGAACAACAGCGTCGCCTCGCCCACGCCTGCCTGGTTGAGATGGTAGAGCAGGTTGCCGCCCAAGGCCTCCCAATCCAGCTCACTGGTCTCCGAGGGATTGCCGATACCGGCCAGCACGATGCGATCCAGATCCACCCCCTGGGGCGCCAGAATATCGAGGAATTCGCTTTTCTTGCCCTTGAAGCGACTACTGGCCTTAAGGGCACGCGTCAGGCTTCCACCGGTTTTCCTGTCGAGGTCGGCACCAGCCTCGCCGAGCTTGCCGTCTTCCAGGACGGTTATGGCCAGTGTGCCCTTGCCGGGAATATCAGGGGCTGAAAAACCGATCTGCATCTACTTTTCCTCGCTGTTCATGGCGGACAGGTTTGAAGATAAGACGAGCGCCCGGCAAGCTAAACCCCTAACTGCCTCTCTTGAGTGGGAAAGCGCCTCTGCCTGCCGTTATCCCTGAAAAGCTTTATTCTGTGCGAGTCCGCTTTTTCTGCTTTATAGGTAAGAGGTCGGTTGACGCTGGCGCCGCTTTGCGCTTCAAGCGACAGTGAATGGTCTGTTCAGGGGAACAGGCTCGGGCGGGCAAGAGGCCTCTGTGGCCTCTGCGATCTCAAGGGGACCTCAGAGTCACATGAACTCTGGAACACTTAAGGATATTCTCTTTTCAGGGGCGGCCGTCCTGGCACTCCTTACGCCCTTCATGATCGAATCGGCCAGCCCGGTGGCAGCCCAGACAGGCAGCTCTCCTGCAAACACCGAAGAAGAAGAGCGGGACGAACGCGCCCTGTTGCGCGCCGACGAAGTCACCAACAATGAGGATGAGGGCATCATAACGGCCTCCGGCAACGTGGAGCTTGCCCAGGGAGATCGTGTGCTTCTGGCCGATACGGTGACTTACAACACCAACACCGATGTGGCCACCGCCCGCGGGAACGTCGCGCTGGTAGAGCCGAGCGGTGAAGTCATGTTCGGCGAATACGTCGAGATCACCAGCGACATGAAGGAGGCCTTCGTAAGGGATGTCCGCATCCTGTTACTGGATGACACGCGCATCGCCGCCGACACTGCCGTACGCACCAGTGGCAACAGGACCGTGTTCCGGCAGGGTGTCTTCAGCCCCTGCCTGCCCTGCGAGGAGGATCCGGACGCCGCCCCGCTCTGGCAGATCAAGGCGGATCGCGCCATACATGATCAGGAAGCCCAGGAGATGCGCTATCGCAATGCGCGCCTGGAGTTCTTCGGCGTGCCCGCCTTCTACACCCCTTATTTCTCTCACGCGGACTGGACGGTCGACCGGAAGAGCGGCCTCCTGGCCTCGGAGTATGGCAGCGAAGACTTCCTCGGCATGTATGGAAAGGTGCCCTATTACTGGGTTACCGGTCCCACGAGCGACGTCACCATCACGCCAATGTACACCCAGAACCAGGGCCTGCAGCTCTCCACGGAATTCCGCAAGATCTTCGAGAACGGCACACTCGAGGCCACGCTCTCGGGCACGCGCGCTGATCGCATAGACTCCCACGGAGTCCTTCACGAAGATCAGTTTCGCGGCCACATTGATGCCATGGGCCGCTTCGACTTCTCGGATACTTGGCGTGGGGGATTCGACATCCGGCGCGCCAGCGACGAGAGCTATCCCAAGGTCTACAATGTCGATCTGAGAGACGAAGAACAGCTTTACGAGAGCCGTCTCTTCGCCGAACGCCTGGAAGGGCGCAACTACTTCTCGGCCAACGCCTTCGCCTATCAGTCCCTGACGGACCTGGTCTCCACAAGCCGCCAGCCCATCGTGGCCCCCATGCTGGACTGGAATCACGTCAGCGAACCCGTGTGGGGCAGCGGCTATTACGAACTGGATGCCAATCTGCTGTCATTGCAGCGCGAGAAGGGACGAGAGGTTCGCCGCCTGTCGCTCAGCACGGCCTGGAACCAGCCCTTCATGGGCCCCATCGGCGATGTCTACACACTGCGGGCCAGCCTGCGGACTGACGGTTACTGGACCGACGATCACTATCCTGGCACCACAGCCTTCGATCCCCAACCCTCCGAAGGTTCCGATTTCACCGGTCGCGTTTTTCCTCAGTTGTCGATGGAATGGCGCTATCCTTGGGTTGCCCAGTCGGAATACTTCCAGCAGACGTTCGAGCCCATTGTCCAGGCCGTAGCCGCCCCCTCTTTCGGCAACAACGACGACATCCCCAATGAAGACAGCCTGGATGTCGAATTCGATGATACCAACCTCTTCGCGCTCAACCGCTTTGCCGGGCTGGATCGCGTCGATAAGGGCAGCCGTATTGACTTCGGCATGAATTACAGCTTTTCGACCTACTCTCAGTTCTACAGCGAAGCCTTCATCGGCAAGAGCTATCGCTTCGAGGAGAATGAGGATTTTTCAGAAGGCACCGGACTGCGATCCAAGAACTCGGATTATGTGGGTCGGGTGCGCATTCAGCCCTTTCGGGAGCTTGACCTGCTCTATCGTTTTCGCCTCGATCAGGAAGACTTGGGTTTTCGCCAACAGGAAGCGCGCTTTCGCGCCGGGATTCCAGAGTTCCGCGTCACCGGCAGTTACCTGAATTTCAAGGAAACCACGGAAAGCAGTCGCTATGGCGCTCGCGAACAGGTGCGTATATCCCTGTCCAGTCAGTTCACCGACCATTGGCGCGGACGCATCTATGCCCAGCACGACTTCGAGAACGATTACACCCCGCGCGCCGGCGCCAATCTGATTTACGAGGACGAATGCTGCACGCTTTACATGGGCTTTGAGCGCAGACGTTTTCGCAATCGCGAGATCCAGCCGGAAGACACCTTTGGGATTCGACTTAGCCTAAAATACCTCGGGGCGTTCGGTGCCGAACAGGGTGTCGGAGGACGCCAGTCAGAGTAGGGTGCCGTTAAGTGAGTTGGAATTGTATCCATGTCGTGGTTGATTGTTCCTGGCATGCTTGGGATTTATATTTCAGCTGTCAAACAATTGATCTATGAGTGCCGAATGCCTCAGACGATCCGTCCCGGGTGGCTGGAGATGTATAGCTTATGAGAAAATTTTTCGTCCTCGCGCTCAGTGCTTTCCTGGTTGCAGCCGCAGGCGCCTCCCAGGAAGCAAGAGCACAGGAGACCCTGAGTGCGGCCGCCGTCGTGAATGACCAGGTGATCTCACAGCTGGATCTCGATCAGCGCCTGAAACTGGCCCTTCTCTCCAGCGGCTTGCCCAACAATGAGGAGACGCGCCAGAACCTGGCTCCGCAGGTGCTGCGTCAGCTTGTCGACGAGCGCCTGCAGATGCAGGAGGCCGAGCGTCTTGCTCTCGAGGTTCCGGAAAGCGAGGTGGAAGCCGCCGTCGAGGAGATTGCCCAGCGCAACGGCAGCACGGTGGAAGAATTCGATCGCATGCTGGAGCAAAACGGCATTGCCCCGTCCACCTTGCGCCAGCAGGTGCGCGCCACCATTGCCTGGAACCGAGTTCTCTCCGCACGGGTCGTGCCCGAAGTCCAGATCACGCAGGAGGAGATCGACTTCGCCCTGGAGCAGTTCCAGCAGACCAGCAACCAATCGCAGGTTCGTGTGGCGGAAATATTCCTGCCCTTTGACAATCCTTCGGAGAAGGCAGAGGTGCGCGAACTGGCCGAAAGGGTCTATCAGGAAGTCCGGCAAGGTGCGGATTTCAGAAGCCTGGCACGGCAATTCTCGCAATCTCCGACGGCCGCCCGCGGAGGTGATCTCGGCTGGGTCCTGCCCACGGAGCTGGATCCCGATGTCGCTCGCGAGGTCGAGGACATGCGCCGCAATGACCTTGCCGGCCCCATCGAGGCCGTGAACGGTTACTACATCATTGCCCTCATCGACCGGCGGCGCATCAATGCCCAGGGGGAAGTTGAGCGCGTCGAACCGCGCGAACCGGAGCCTGAACCGGAACCCCAGCCCCAGGGACCAACCGTCGAGGAACTGCGCAATGCCCGGCTGCACCTGAGCCAGATCATTGTCGAAGCTCCCGAAGGCGAGGAGGAACAGACCGCGCAGGAGTTGGCGGAGCGCACCCAGGGGATCAACAGCTGTGAGGAGGCCAACCAGCTCGCCGAGGAGATCGGCATTCCCGGCTCCGGCGACATGGGACAGGTGGTCGCCTCCGAAATGCCGGAGCAACTCCAGGACCTGCTGCTGCGGCTGCCCGTCGAACAGCCGAGCCCCCCGCTGGGAATGAGTGGGGCCGTCAGTGTTCTCTTCGTATGCGAGCGCGTAAACCAGGCAGGAAACCCTGTTACCGCCGTCTCCCCCCAGCAGCGGCAGGCACCCCCAGAGCCGGATGTGGCCGCCCAATTCCAGAGCAATATCGACCCACGCCCGAGCGCGGAAGAAGCACCGTCAGGAACAGAGGAAGAGGACGCCAGCGGCGAGACCGAGACTTCGGACGGGCCCGATGCCGAGCAGTTGATGGCCGAAGAGGATGTCGAGGTCATCGAACAGGAGCCACAGACCTCGGAGCTCAGCGAGCTTGAGCAACAGGTCGCCGAGAGTCTGAGGCGGGAACAGATCAACCGGAAGTCGGATCGCTATCTCCGGGACCTGCGACGGTCCGCCAACATTGACATCCGGATCTGATGCCCGATCTGCTCCCGGTCTTGCGGGAGGGCACAGGACAGGATGAGCGAGCCTCTCATGCCCCAGCATGATCCTCCCATCGCATTGACCATGGGCGATCCCGCCGGCATTGGCCCCGAGATCACACTGAAGTGCTGGCTCCAACGCAACCAAGCGACGTGCCCGCCCTTCCTTTTCCTCGGCAGTGCAGAGCTCCTTGAGACCTGCGCCAGGAGCCTGGAGGTTGAAGTGCCGATCCACAGGCTCCAGGAGCCCGTGCAAGCTCGGGATGTTTTCCCGGACGCACTGCCGGTTTTGGACCTCCCCTTGCCGGCACCCTGTCGGCCTGGTGTTCCGGATTCCCGGAATGCCCCCATGGTCATCCGCTCCATAGACCTCGCCTATGACCTTGTCCGGACTGGACAGGCCTCGGCCCTGGTCACCAATCCGATACACAAGAACAGCCTCTACAGCAGCGGGTTCTCCCAGCCAGGACACACCGAATACCTGGCCCAGCTTTGCGGGCTGGATTTTCGGCCGGTCATGATGCTGGCGTCGGAACGACTGCGTGTGGTGCCAGTGACGGTACATGTTCCGCTCCGGGAGATACCCTCCCGCCTGACACGCGAGGGCATCGTTCATGCCGCGGAGATCACCTATTTGGCTCTCCAGCGGGATTTCGATATCCCAGCACCGCGTCTGGCCATGGCCGGCCTGAATCCGCATGCTGGAGAGGCAGGCTCCATGGGCCGCGAGGAAATCGATCTTCTTCTGCCTGCTGTCAGGGATCTACAGGCGAAGGGAATGCCCATTGACGAGCCGCGCGCCGCCGACAGCCTGTTCCACGAAACAGCCCGCGGCCGTTATGATGCCGTGCTCTGCATGTATCACGATCAGGCTCTGATCCCGATCAAGACGCTGGATTTCGACAAGGCCGTCAATGTCACGCTCGGCCTGCCGGTCGTCCGCACGTCCCCTGATCACGGCACAGCCTTCAACATTGCCGGACAGAACCAGGCCAACCCGTCCAGCCTTCGGGCGGCCCTGGATCTCGCCGCACGCATGGCACGAGCACGTACTGCCGATATACACAGCTCATGAGCTGCCTCGAGAGCCTTCCACCCCTGCGTGAGGTCATCGCCCGCCACGAACTGGCGGCGCGGAAGAGTCTGGGACAGAATTTCCTGCTGGATCTCAACCTGACGGGTCGTATTGCCCGTTCGGCTGGGCCTCTCGGCGAGGGCACGATTATCGAGATCGGCCCTGGCCCCGGCGGATTGACGCGCGCACTTCTGGGAGCAGGAGCAGCCCACGTCATCGCGGTGGAGAAGGATCACCGCTGCCTGAAAGCCCTCGAAGAGATACAAGCCGTCAGTGACGGACGCCTGGAAGTGCTGGCGGGTGATGCACTCGAGATTCCGACCTCGGAACTGGGTCGACCCCCGCGCAGGATCGTCGCCAACCTGCCCTATAACGTGGCCACTCCCCTTCTGATATCCTGGCTGCGCGCCATCGCCCGGGAGTCCGGCTCGCTGGACCGCCTGATCCTGATGTTCCAGAAGGAGGTGGCCCAGCGCATAACGGCTTCGCCGCACAGCAAGCCCTACGGACGGCTTGCGGTGCTCGCTCAGTGGCTCTGCGAAGCCGAATCGCTTTTTGATATCGCGCCCACTGCTTTCACGCCCCCTCCCAAGGTCACCTCCTCGCTCGTCCGCCTGATCCCGCGTTCGCATCCCCTCTCTCCCTGCCCCGTGGAGGCACTGGAGAAAGTCACGGCGGCGGCTTTCGGTCAAAGGCGGAAGATGCTGCGCCAATCCCTGAAGAGCGTGTTCGCAAAACCCACGGACATCCTGCAGGAACTGGATCTCGCCGAGACGGCCCGGGCGGAGGAACTCGCAATCGAGGATTTCTGTGCCCTGGCGCGCCGGTTTGCGGAGAACTGAAGGTCACCCCGTCGTGCGCAGGCGGTGGACAAAATCCTCGAGGCCCAGCAGCCGCTCGCGGCGCAGGCGTTCTGCCGTCAGGACTGCACGCACCTGTTCGACCGAACGCTCAAGCTGCTGGTTGACGATGATGTAGTCATAGGCGTCCCAGTGGCTCATCTCGTCGGCCGCCTTGGCCATACGGGATTTGACCACCTCCGTGCTATCCTGGGCTCGTGTGTGGAGCCGACGCTCCAATTCCTCTTGCGAAGGTGGAAGAATGAAAACGCGGACGAGGTCCTTCGGCATCTTGCCGCTGAGCTGCTGGGTGCCTTGCCAGTCGATATCGAAGAGAACATCGCGCCCGGCGTTCAGGGCTTCCTCGACCGGTTTACGCGGCGTGCCGTAACGCCGCTCGAAAACACGGGCATGTTCGAGCAGCTCACCCTTCTCCACCATGGCCTCGAACTCGGCGTCATTCACGAAATGGTAGTCCACTCCGTGGCGCTCGCCCGGACGCTTCGGCCGAGTTGTTGCCGACACGGACAGGATAAGGTTGTCGTCTTCCTTGAGGATCTCGCGCGAGATCGTGGTCTTTCCCGCCCCCGAGGGAGAAGACAGGACCAGCATGAGGCCCCGGCGCGTGATGCTGCTTTCACCCATCTTCGTGCCCTTTACTCCATGTTCTGTACCAGCTCGCGCAGCTGATCGATCGCCGTCTTCAGGTCCAGTCCGATGGCCGTCAAATCCGCATCGGGTGATTTGGAACAAAGCGTATTGGCTTCGCGATTGAATTCCTGGCAGAGAAAATCCAGGCGTCTACCCACCGGGCCGCCTTCCGCCAGGAGATCCTGTGCCGAGGAGAGATGCGCCTTCATGCGATCCAGTTCTTCGCGCACATCCGCCTTGCTGACCAGCAGAGCCGCCTCCTGAGCCAGGCGATCTTCCGGCAATTGTCCGGCAGAGGCATTCAGCAACTCCTGGACAAGACGAGACAGACGCTCGCGCATTGCTTCCGGGCGAACCGCTTCAAGCGACTCGGCTTTCTCGATTCCCTGGGAAATCCGCTCCAGGTGGGTGTGCAACAGCTCGCCCATGCGCCGTCCCTCGTCCTGCCTGGACTGCTCAAGCGCGGAGAGGGCAAACTCGAAATCCTTTAGCAGCAAGCCTTCGATTTCCTGACGAAACTCCTCGTCCTCCGCCTCCTCCTGGATTTCCAGGACGCCACGCAGGCCCAGCAGGCCGTCGGCCCGTGGCGGCGCTACGTCGTAGTCCTGGCATAGCCTGTCGCAGAGGCCTGCGAGACGCTGCAGCAATGCTTCGTCGACCGTGACACTGGATTGCGGAGCCAGTCTCCTGAGCGTAAGGGAAACGTTCACATTGCCCCTGTGAAGCTGCTCCTTTACGCGCCGCCGCAGTTCCGGCTCCAGACCCTCGAAGCCCTGGGGCAGGCGATGGCGAAGCTCGAGCCCTCGCCCGTTCACGCTCTTTACCTCCCACACCCAGGAAAAATGGTCGGATTCACCCTGCTGGCGGGCGAAGCCAGTCATGGAGGCAATGGCTGAAGACGTCATGAAATGCTACCAACCGTCGGTCTGTTTAGGAAAGGCGCCACTTAATAACCGCCTGAGGACGCAACGGCAACCGCCAGAGGACGCATTCCATGCTGTTCAGGAACAAGTTACCCGCTCCCCGGCACGTCATGATCACCGGCGCCTCCAGCGGCCTGGGTGCCGCACTGGCGGCGTATTACGCGACGGACACGACCTGCCTGTCCCTTTCGGGGCGCAACGAGGCGCGGCTGGAGCAGATAGCCGAACGCTGTCGGGGAAAAGGCGCCGAGGTGCACGCCGCCCCTCTGGATGTCACCTCGCAGACCGCCTGCGCAGAGTGGATCCGGCAGGCAGATGACAGACAGCCACTTGACCTGCTCATCGCGAATGCTGGTATTTCTGCAGGCACTGGGGAAGGCGGGGAAACTCCCGATCAGACACGAGCCATCCTCGAGACCAACTGCAACGGACTTGTGAACAGCGTGATGCCTGCCCTGGAGGGCATGCGACAGCGTGGCCGAGGGCAGATCGCCCTCATGTCTTCACTGGCAGCCTTCAGGGGCTTCCCGGGAGCGCCCGCCTACTGCGGCTCGAAGGCGATGGTGCGCGTCTGGGGAGAAGCGTTGCGTGGGGAGCTTGCGCCACAAGGCATTGCTGTCAACGTCATCTGTCCGGGCTATGTCAGAACTCCCATGACTGACGTGAACGACTTTCCGATGCCCTTCCTCATGTCGGCCGAGAAGGCCGCTGGAATCATCGCACGCGGCCTGGCCGCGAATCGAGCACGTATCGCCTTTCCCTTTCCAACCTATTTCGCGGCCTGGCTGTTGGGCGTGCTGCCGGCTGGCCTCACAGACGGACTGCTTGCACGCCTTCCGCGCAAGGTCTGAGGTAACTAACCGCCCTCACCGTCCCGGATACGGCGCCAGTTCCGTACATTCCTGTTGTGCTCGTCCAGGGTTCGCGCGAAGGCATGCCCGCCCGAGCCGTCCGCCACGAAGTACAGGTAGTCCGTCTCAGCAGGATCAAGGACTGCCTCGATGGAGGCCTGTCCAGGATTGGCGATCGGGCCAGGCGGAAGACCGTTGACGTGATAGGTATTGTAAGGGTCCTCGACTTCCCAGTCCTGACGGGTCAACTCACGGTCCAGTGGCCCTTTCCCTTCGGTCAGGGCATAGATCACCGTCGGATCTGACTGCAGGGGCATTCCACGCCGCAAGCGGTTGACGAAAACGCTTGCCACCTGGGCGCGTTCAGTGGCAACCGCGGTCTCCTTCTCGACGATGGAGGCCAGCGTCAGCGCCTCCTCAGGCGTTTCCAGGGGCAGGTCGTTGGCACGTTCCGGCCAGAGTTCATCCATCAGTTCCTGCATGTCGCGCTGCATGCGCTCGATCAGGGACTGGCGCTGATCGCCCCATTGATAGTGATAGGTTTCCGGAAGCAGGGATCCCTCCTCGGGAGTTTTGCCAATCTCGCCTTCCAGCACCTCGATGCCCTCCAGAAGCTCTACGACTTCGTAGGATGTGCGACCTTCCGGGATGGTGACCTGGCGTACTATGAATTCGCCGCGTTCCAGCTTTTCCAGGACATCCCTCAGTGACGCACCGGGGGAAAAGGCATACTCGCCGGCCTTGAGACTTGCCGCCTTGCCGCTGAGACGGGCCGCCACCTGGAAAAGCAGCGCATCTTCAATAACCCCCTCTTCCTCGAGCTCAACGGATATCGCGCGGACACCGCTGCCCCGCTCGATCAGGACGACGCTTTCCTCCCTGGCAGGTCCGTCACCTTCATAGGCCTGATAGGCCAGGATGCCGGCAATAGCCAACAGCAGGCCACCAGTGACGATCAGGGCAAAAGTAAAACGGAGAACCCCGCGCATAGCGGCGAATTAGTCGGCAGCAGAGAGGATCAGGCTGGCGTTCGTCCCTCCGAAGCCGAAGGAGTTCGAAAGGGCGTAACGCACTTTCCATCCCTTGGGTTCGTGTGGGACCAGATCAACGCCCTCCGTTTCCGGTGCAGGCTCATCCAGGTTCAGAGTCGGGGGCACGACACCGTCGCGTAGCGCCAGGATACAGAAAATGGCTTCCACAGCCCCCGCCGCTCCCAGAAGGTGACCGATCGCCGACTTGGTGGACGACATCTTCACGCGATTCACGGACTCTCCGAAGAGACGCTTGACCGAACCCAGTTCGATGATATCGCCAAGCGGCGTCGAAGTGCCATGCGCATTGATGTAGTCGATCTGCTCTGCCGAAATACCGGCACGCTTCAAGGCGGCGCGCATCGCGCGATAGCCGCCGCTGCCGTCCTCCGGCGGTGCCGTGACATGATAGGCATCGCCGGACAGGCCATAGCCTACTACTTCGCCATAGATCTTGGCGCCGCGTTTCTTGGCATGCTCGTATTCCTCGAGCACCAATACCCCGGAGCCTTCGCCCATGACAAAGCCGTCTCGCCCCTTGTCCCAGGGACGCGAGGCCTTTTCAGGCGTGTCGTTGTAGCCAGTGCTGAGTGCGCGTGAGGCGCAGAAACCCGCCAGGCCAATCCGCGAGATTGCCGCTTCGGCACCGCCTGCGATCATGACATCCGCATCGTCCATCATGATCAGGCGGGCGGCATCGCCAATTGCATGCGCCCCTGTGGAGCAGGCGGTCACCACCGAATGGTTGGGCCCCTGGAAGCCGTATTTGATGGAAACCTGGCCGGAGACGAGATTGATGAGTACGGCCGGGATGAAGAAGGGCGACAGCTTGCGCGGACCGCGCTCCTTCACCGTCAGCGCCCCCTCGTAAATCGTCTCGAGACCACCGATTCCGGAGCCTATCATCACGCCTGTGCGCTCCAGACTCTCTTCATCCTGCGGTTCCCAGCCGGCATCCTTGATCGCCTGTTCGGCCGCCGCCATTCCGTAGATGATGAAGCGATCGTTCTTGCGCTGATCCTTGGGCTCCATCCATTCGTCGGCATTGAAGCCGCCATCCGCTGCGTTACCAGCCGGCGGCTTCCCTGCAATCTTGGAAGGAAGATCGGAGGTATCGAAGCCCTCTACGGGGCCGAGTCCCGATTTGCCCTCAAGCAGCTGCTTCCAGACATGCTCGACCCCGGTTCCCACCGGCGTCACCAGTCCAAGGCCCGTTATGACAACTCTTCTCATACCGAAAAGACACTCAGCACCCGAGAGGGACTGAGACGTCCGGGTATTCGCCGGACGTCCCAATCGAACTCAGGCGTTCTCCTGAATGAAGTTGATCGCGTCCTTGACGGTCACGATCTTCTCAGCGGCATCATCGGGGATTTCGCAGCCGAATTCCTCCTCAAACGCCATGACCAACTCGACCGTATCAAGGCTGTCGGCACCGAGGTCATCAATGAAGCTGGCATCCTCCGTGACCTTGGATTCCTCCACACCGAGGTGCTCAACAACGATTTTCTTCACGCGTTCCGCGACATCGCTCATGATTCTCTAATCCCCAAAAGCTAAAGCTGAAGTGTCTTTCGTTTATTCGGTCCCCTGCACGGTATGCTCGGCTGTCGAGGCCTTCGATACCGCAGCTATGCCGACATTGGCGGCGCGTATTAGCACAGGTATGAACTTCTTGCCAACGCTCCCGACCGTTCGCGACATGACTTTGTCTTCCTGCCTGGACATTCAAACCGTCCAAGGCGGCTATATCATGGCCATCCCACCGTTAACATGCAAGGTTTGGCCCGTCATGTAAGAGGCCTCCTCACTGGCGAGATAGACACAGGCGGCCGCAATATCCTCTGGTGCCCCCAGCCGGCCGGTGGGAATCGAGGCCAGCATCTTCGTCTTTTGGTCCTCGCTGAGAACATCTGTCATGGCTGTCTCGATGAAGCCGGGCGCCACGCAATTGACAGTGATGCCGCGGGTGGCGACCTCGGCCGCCAGCGACTTGGAGAAACCGATCATGCCAGCCTTGGAGGCCGCGTAATTCGTCTGGCCGGCATTGCCGGTGACGCCGACGATCGAGGTGATTCCGATAATCCGGCCCCAGCGATTCTTCATAAGGGGCTTCAAGGCGGCCCGGCTCAACCGGAATGCTGCTGTCAGGTTGACTGCCAGCACCTGCTCCCAGTCCTCGTCCTTCATGCGCATGGCAAGATTGTCACGTGTCAGGCCGGCATTGTTCACCAGGATATCGAATCCCCCCAGTGCCTCATCGACCTGGCCCGGCAGGGCGGCGATCGCATCGGCATCGTCCAGGCGGCAAGGCAAGGCAGCCGTTCCCTCGCCCATGTCCCCGGCCAGTTCTTCCAGGGCCTCGCGCCGGGTCCCCGAGAGGGCCACCTTGGCGCCGCGTTCGTGAAGGGCCCGGGCAATGGCGCCCCCGATTCCTCCGGAAGCGCCGGTCACCAGCGCCACGCGTCCCGTCAGGTCAAACATGTCAAAGCCTTTCCTTGCTGTACCGCGGTTAGAGGCTTTCCAGAAAAGCCTCGATATCCTGAGGTGTGCCGATCGAGCTGCCCCGAAGCTCCCGGTCGATGCGCTTCGTCAAACCGCTCAGGACTTTTCCAGTCCCCAGTTCGACTACCGATTCGACCCCCGCCTCCTTCATGGCCAGCACACTTTCGCGCCAACGCACCATGCCCGTGACCTGTTCCACCAGAAGGCGGCGCAGACTTTCGGGCTCCTGGACCGGCGCCGCCGTCACATTGGCGATCAGCGGCACCGACGGCACGGAAAAGACCACATCGGCCAGGGCGTCGGCCATGACGTCAGCGGCCGGCGCCATCAGCGGGCAGTGAAAAGGGGCGGATACAGGCAGGAGAACACTGCGCTTTGCGCCTTCCTCGGCCGCAAGGTTCACGGCGCGCTCGACCGCGTCCTTGTGGCCGCTGACCACGATCTGCCCAGGCGCATTGTCATTGGCCGTCGTGCAGATCTGGCGGCTTCCATCGTCGGCTACGCTTGCGCGCTCCGCAATATCCTGCACCTTTTCCAGCTCCAGGCCCAACAGGGCCGCCATGGCACCTGTCCCGACCGGGACGGCCTCCTGCATGGCCTGCCCACGCTTTTTCAGGAGGCGCGCCGTTTCCGCAAGATTGAGCGTATGCAGGGCTGCCAGGGCCGAGTATTCGCCAAGGGAGTGACCGGCAACACAGTTGGCCTTCTCGAACAGCAGGAAGCCGCCCTCTTCCTCGAGAACCCGGACCACCGCCAGGCTGGCAGCCATGAGGGCCGGCTGGGCATTCTCCGTCAGTGTCAGCTCCTCGACCGGCCCCTCGAACATGAGGTGGGAGAGCTTCTGGGACAGAGCGTCATCCACTTCCTCGAAAACCATGCGAGCCGCGGGAAAGGCGTCGGCCAGTTCCCGGCCCATCCCGACGCTCTGGCTGCCCTGACCGGGAAAAACGAAGGCGCGCTGCATGAACTATCCCCGCTTGGCTGTAGGTGCATTGTTTTCGCTGCCATACTCGCGGCAGCAGGCGTTACTGATAACGCCGATCATGAAGCTGTCAAGCCAGTGCGCTTGCAGTGCAGAAGCCTCTTCGCGAAACGAAGTTGACGCAAGAGTTCTTTGCCGCTCCAACTCATTGCAGATCAGTTTCCAATCGGCCCAGACAGGCAGAGGCACACTCCGCGGAGCGTCGGTCGGGCGCCTTGCGCTCGTCAACCAGGCTTCGTGTTTGCGGTTCCGCGTACCGGTCAATGATGGCCAACCAGTTGATGGTCGCCAAACCCAGGAGCAGCCGCTCGACCCGGAGACGATACTGGCGTTCCAGGACGGAAACCTGCCTAAGGAAACACGGAAAACCACTCATTCCTGCTCCATGTCTGGGCCGAATGTCTGGGCCGAAGTTCCGTTCCATGACGTTCCGCCAGAACACCTGGGGTTATGTGAAACAAGGTTTGCCGGACACGGTAAGGAATTTCCACCAGCGTGGCAGCGTTCTCCATCCCCCGGCCAATGGCTGACCTTTACGCTGAGCGCACCCCGACAAGTCCTTGCAGAGCCGCTCAGGAAATGTATAGTGCGCCCCCTCAGACTCAGACATGAAAATCTGACTCTCCTTGCCGGTTCCCTCTCTTTCGGCATGAATGCAGGAATGACGGGATCGGCTAGGGCCGGAGCGCCGCCGGATGAAACCGGGGCACCGGGCCGTTAACAGCCGTAAGGAGCGCTTAAATGCCGTATTATGAGAGCGTGTTCATAGCACGCCAGGATATTTCCGCGACCCAGGTGGAAGCGTTGACCGATGAATTCGCCCAATTGATCAAGGATCAGGGCGGCGAAATCGCCAAGCGTGAGTACTGGGGCCTCAAGAACCTCTCTTTCAAGATCAAGAAGAACCGGAAGGGTCATTACGTCCTCTTCAGTCTGGACGCCCCCTCTTCCGCTGTTCATGAGTTCGAGCGCGTCATGCGCTACAATGAGGATGTGCTTCGCTACATGACCGTGAAGGTCAAGGAACTGGATCCCGAGCCCTCGCCCATGATGCAGTCACGAGAGGAACGCGGGCGTGGCGGACGTCGTGATGAGCGCGGCCGCGACGATCGTGGCCGTGGTGGTGGACGCCCACGCCGGGAGGAGAATTGATATGAGTGTACAGGTTGTAAGCCGCGGCGGTGCGCCGCGCCGTCCCTTTTTTCGTCGCCGCAAGTCATGCCCCTTCTCCGGCCCCAATGCGCCGAAGATCGATTACAAGGACGTGCGGCTTCTGCAGCGGTTCATTTCCGAACGCGGCAAGATCGTGCCGAGCCGTATCACCGCCGTTTCGACCAAGAAGCAGCGTGAACTCGCCCGCGCCATCAAGCGCGCGCGGTACCTCGGCCTGCTGCCCTACACCATCAGCTGATCGCTGAGCGGGAGAGAACAATGGAAGTTATCCTTCTGGAACGCATCGACAATCTGGGCCAGATGGGCGACGTGGTTAAGGTTCGCCCCGGCTTTGCCCGGAATTTCCTGCTTCCGCAGAAAAAAGCCCTGCGTGCCAACGAGAACAATCTCGAAGTCTTCCGTCAGCGGCGTGCCCAGCTGGAAGCCGAGAACCTCAAGCGCCGTCAGGAAGCCGAAGAGGTTGCAAAGAAGCTTGACGGCCTGCAGATCGTCGTCATTCGGCAAGCCGGTGATTCGGGACAGCTCTACGGCTCTGTCTCCTCGCGAGACATCGCGGAAGCCATCACCGAGGCCGGTGCTTCGGTAATGCGCAACCAGGTTATCCAGGACCGGCCCATCAAGGCCTTGGGCCTGCACGACATTCGGGTCCGCTTGCACCCGGAGGTTTCCATCGTTGTGACCATCAACGTGGCTCGTTCCGAGAGCGAAGCGGAACTGCAGCAGAAAGCCGGCAAGTTTGTCAGCTTCGAGGAACAGCAGGCTCGCGAAGAAGCAGCGGAAGCCGAGGCTCTCGAACGAGCCGCTGAGGCCGAAGCTGCTGCGGAAGCAGAGGCAGAAGAGGCCGAAAGTGAAGAGGACGAGCTTTACAAAGAGAGCAGCTGACCCCTTCTCTTCAAGGTTACAAGAACGATACCGGAAAATGGCGGCCCTCAGGGGTCGCCATTTTTTTATTTCACAGATTCTGCCCCTCAGGCCCTTGCGTTTCGCGTTTTAAAACGCAAACAATTATGAAAGAGTGATGATACGAGTCGTCAGAGAGCAAAAAGAGGCGCGGCTGGAATGGGTCTGGGGCATGACCTGCAAGCGCCTTCTGAAGATCGTGGAGCCTGAAAATGCTGTTCAAGAGCATGCTGGCAAAGATGGTGCACCACGGCACCATCCGCCTTGTAGACGCAGAGGGGAAAACGGAAACCTGCGGCACAGGTGAGGAACCGAGCTGCACCATCAGACTGCATCGCAAGTCGCTGGAATGGTCACTCGCGCTCAACCCCGCCCTGCGTGTTCCGGAAGCTTATATGGAAGGCACGCTGACGGTCGACGAAGACCTGCGCCATGTCCTTCATATCATCTTCTCCAATTACGGCAGCCTGGAATCGCAGGCTCTGTTTCAGGCAACAAACCAGTTTCTGCGCCAGACAAGACGCCTGAAGCAGTTCAATCCCGTTGGCAAGGCCCAGAAGAATGTGGCCCACCACTACGACCTGTCCGGGGAACTCTACGACTACTTTCTCGACAGCGACCGTCAGTATTCCTGTGCCTATTTCACCGATCCGGACAACTCCCTGGAACAGGCCCAGGAGGACAAGAAGCGACACATCGCCTCCAAGATGTTGTTGAACGAGCCCGGCCTTAAAGTCCTTGACATCGGTTCGGGCTGGGGAGGCATGGGCCTCTACCTCTCGAAGATTGCCAACTGTGACGTCACGGGGGTCACGCTCAGCGTCGAACAGCACAGCCTCAGTGAAAAGCGTGCTGCAGAGGCCGGCCTGCAGAACCGTTGCCACTTCCGCCTCGATGACTATCGCAACGTCGAAGGACCTTTCGACCGGATCGTATCCGTCGGCATGTTCGAACACGTCGGGAAGGGCAATTACCATGAGTTCTTTGCCAAGGTCCGCGACCTGCTGGACGACAACGGCGTCTGCCTGCTGCACACCATCGGGCGCCTGGATCAACCGGCACCAATCAATCCATTCATCCGCAAATACATCTTCCCCGGGGCCGATCTGCCCTCGCTCTCCGAGGCGACGAATGTCATCGAACAGAGTGGACTGATCACGACGGACATCGAGATCCTGCGCCTGCACTACGCGGAAACCCTGCGGCACTGGTACGAACGCTTCCAGAAGCATCGCAAGGACGTCGCCCGAATCTATGACGAGCGATTCTGCCGCATGTGGGAGATGTACCTGGCCGGCTGTGAAATGGGCTTCCGTTACGAAGGCCTTGCAGTCTTCCAGATCCAACTTGCAAAGAACCTCGAAGCCGTGCCGCTAACCCGCGACTACATGTACGAGTGGGAGAACAATACGCGAAGCGTGGGAATGCGGGCCGCCGAATAGCACCTTGTGCCCCGAAGAATTTTCGGCGGGCAAAGTTATCCCCGCTGATTTATCTTATCCACAGGTCTGAAGGCCGTCACGGCTGTACGGAACTGTTACACTCAGGATCATGGAAGCACAGAGCAGCACACATCTCAGCGCTGTTTCGGGCGCGGATTCCGCGTTGCCGGAACGGATGCCACCCAGCAACCTGGAGGCCGAGCAGGCTCTGCTGGCGGCCGTCCTCGCCAACAACCATGCCTACGAGAAAGTGGCCAGCTTTCTGCAGCCGGATCACTTCACCGATCCTGCGCATTCCCGGCTCTTCGAAGCCTGTCGCACCCTGATCGAGCGTGGCCAGCTGGCCACAGCCATCACCTTGAAGAACCACTTCGAGCAGGACGGGGCCCTGGCCGAGGTGGGGGGCGCGAAGTACCTGGCCGAACTGCAATCCTCGTACGTCAATATCGTGGACGTGAAGCATTACGGCCGGATCATCCACGACCTTTACCTGCGTCGCGAACTGATCGAACTGGGCGAGGAGATCGTCAACAGTGCCTATGAGCACTCCCTCGATTCAGATGCGATGCAGCAGATCGAAAGCTCGGAGGAGCGCCTCTACAAGCTGGCGGAAACCGGGCTGTCCGAAGGTGGCTTGCAGGGTTTCGGAAATGCGCTCAGCGAAGCCGTCGGCATGATCGAAGCCGCCTATCGTCGTGACGGTGAACTGGCCGGTGTTTCCACTGGTTTCACCGATCTGGACAAGCTTCTGGGCGGCCTGCACAAATCGGACCTGTTGATTCTCGCCGGTCGCCCCTCCATGGGCAAGACGGCGCTCGCCACCAACATCGCCTTCAATGTCGCGCGATCGAAGCGTGTCGAGCGGGACGAGAACGGACAGCCCTATGAGGTGCCCGAAAGCGTGGCTTTCTTCTCCCTGGAAATGTCGGCCGACCAGCTTGCCTCGCGCATTCTTTCCGAGCAATCGGGGGTGCGTTCGGACGCCCTGCGCAAGGGCGAGATCAATCAGGAGGAATTCGAGCGGATCTTCGAAGCCAGCCGCGAACTGCAGAACCTGCGCCTCTTCATAGACGATACGCCCGCCCTCAACATTCCGGCTCTGCGCACGCGGGCACGACGCCTGAAGCGCCAGCATGGACTCAGCCTGATCGTGGTGGACTACCTGCAGCTCATGTCGGTGCCTTCCGGCTCTCGATCCGACAACCGAGTGCAGGAGATCTCGGATATCACTCGCGGGCTCAAGGCACTGGCGAAGGACCTGGACGTTCCCGTGATCGCACTCTCGCAGCTCAGCCGTGCCGTGGAGCAGCGCGAGGACAAACGCCCCCAGCTGGCCGACCTGAGAGAATCGGGCTCGATCGAGCAGGATGCCGACGTGGTGATGTTCGTCTTCCGCGAACAGTACTATCTGGAACGCGCCGAGCCGGTGCACCGCGAGAACGAGGCCGAGGACAAGTATCAGGAACGCTACCAGCGCTGGCAGCAGCGTTGCGAATCGGCCTACGGCCTGGCCGAGGTCATCATCGCCAAGCAGCGCCACGGCCCCATTGGCATACGGACCCTCGCCTTCGATGGTGACACCACCCGCTTCAGTGACTTCGTCCCCGACGACCGCCTGCCTGATGTGCGCTGACATCCCGGCCCGCGCAGGGGCCTTGCTGACCATAGACCTGGAGGCTCTGCAGGCGAACTACAGACGCCTCGCCCAGGCGGCCGCACCGGCCCGCTGTGCTGCGGTGGTCAAGGCCGATGCCTATGGGCTTGGACTGGACCGCGTGGCCCCAGCCCTGGCAGAGGCCGGAGCCAACACCTTCTTCGTCGCTCTGCCCGAGGAAGGCATGCGCCTGCGTAGCCTGCTGCCTGATGTCACGATTTACGTGCTGAGCGGTTTTTTCGAGGGAGCCGAGACAGACTACGCCGAGTACCAGCTGCGGCCGGTGCTGAACAGCCTGCCGGATATCGAGCGCTATCGCCGTCTGACCATTGAGACGGCATTGCCGGCCGCCCTTCACCTCGACACGGGGATGAGTCGCCTTGGCCTGTCGCGAGCGGAGTGGCACCGGCTCCAGGAAGATCCGGAACTGGTGCAGGGCCTGGATCTGCGTCTCTTCATGAGTCACCTGGCCTGCGCGGAAGATCGGGAAGCCCCCCTGAACACAACCCAGCAGGAGCGTTTCCGGCAGGCCCGTGCCTTCCTGCCCGACATCCCGGCCAGTCTTGCCAATTCCTCAGGCATCTTCCTGGGCCCCGACTACGGGTTCGAACTCGTCCGCCCTGGCGTCGCTCTCTACGGTGCAAATCCCACGCCCGGCCTGGAGTCCCCCATGCGACCGGTCGTCCGGCTGAGTGTCCGCATCCTTCAGGTGCGTGAGATTGATTCGGGCGAGAGCGTTGGCTATGGTGCCACCTACACGGCAGATGCGCCCCGGCGTGTCGCCACAATTGCGGCAGGCTACGCCGATGGAGTGCACCGCGCGTTATCCAGCACCGGCCGGGCCTGGATCGGGGGGTATGAATTGCCTTTTCTGGGCCGCGTTTCCATGGACCTCATTTCACTGGATGTCAGCAATCTTCCGGAAGCGCTTGCGCAGCAGGGACAATCCGTTGATCTTCTGGGACCCGATCAGGACATAGACAGCTTGGCCGGCCAGGCCGGAACCATTGCTTATGAAATGCTGACAAGTCTCGGACGCCGTTATCACAGACAGTACCTGGACCACACGACGTGATTCCCATCCTGACGCCGCTGGGGCGCACCTTCCTGTCCTTCCTTCAGATCACCGGACGACTGGTCATCTTCACGGGGCGTTCCCTGTCCCACTGCGTGCGTCCTCCCTTCTATCCGCGGCTTATCCTGCGCCAGATGATCGAGATCGGCTATTATTCCCTGCCGGTGGTCGGCCTGACGGCAATCTTCACCGGCATGGTTTTGGCGCTCCAGAGCTACACCGGCTTTGCCCGCTTCTCAGCGGAAAGCGCCATCCCCAATGTCGTCGTGGTCTCCATCACCCGGGAACTGGGGCCGGTGCTCGCCGGCCTGATGGTCGCCGGCCGGGTTGGCGCAGCCATCGCCGCGGAAATCGGCACGATGCGCGTCACCGAACAGATCGACGCCCTGAAGACGTTGGCCACCAATCCCTACAAGTATCTCGTCGCTCCCCGCATGATTGCCGGGATAATCATGCTTCCGATCCTGGTGCTGATCGCGGATATCATCGGTGTGTTCGGCGGTTACCTGGTCTCCATCTACAGCCTGGGCTTCAATCCAAGTGCCTATCTCAATAACACGATAGACTTCCTGCATGCCCAGGACGTGATCTCAGGCCTGGTCAAGGCGGCTGTCTTCGGCATGCTGGTCACGCTCATGGGCTGCTATCACGGCTATCATTCCCACGGCGGGGCCCAAGGGGTCGGCAGGGCAACCACAAACGCCGTGGTGTCTGCCTCAATCCTCATCCTCTGCTCCAACTACATCGTCACAGGCCTATTCTTCGATCGATGAGCACAGCCGCAATAGAGATTCGCGACCTGCATATCTCCTTTGGGAGGAACCATGTCCTCCAGGGGGTGAATCTGGATGTCCCACGGGGCAGTTCCGTTGTGGTCATCGGAGGTTCGGGCAGCGGCAAGTCAGTCCTGCTGAAATGCATCCTGGGAATCCTACAGCCGGATTCCGGCAGTATCCGGGTAAATGGAGAGGAAATTGTCGGCCTGTATGGCCGCGCCCTGGAGAACTTCCGTACCCGATTCGGCATGCTCTTTCAGGGGGCTGCTCTCTTCGATTCCCTTCCGGTCTGGGAGAATGTCGCCTTCTATCCCTTGCAGGTCGAGCGCACGGGGCGCAGGAAAGCACGGGAACTCGCCCTTCGATACTTGGCCGATGTCGGACTGGATGCCGATATCGCAGACCTTTATCCGGCGGAGTTGTCAGGAGGAATGCGCAAGCGGGTCGGTCTGGCCCGGGCCATCGCTACACAGCCGGACATCATCTTCTTCGACGAACCGACGACGGGCCTGGATCCGATCATGGGCGACATGATCGACCGCCTGATCCGCAAATGCATCACGGACTACGGATTCACCGGCCTGAGCATCACCCATGACATGGCCAGTGCCCGTCGCATCTCCGACGAAGTCGCCATGCTCTACGACGGGCACATCGTCTGGCAGGGTGCGACGGAGACACTCGACGATCCCGGCAACCCCTATGTGGAGCAGTTCGTGACCGGACGCACGGAAGGCCCCATCCAGATACGGCTGTAACGCGTATGGCGAAACGCCAAACCCAGTATGTCTGCCAGTCCTGCGGCACTGTGCATCCCAAGTGGAGCGGCCGCTGCGACGGCTGCGGCGAATGGAACACCCTGGCCGAGGAGATGACACAGCAGAGCGCGCCCGGCGGCCTGAAATCCGGCGGGCGCTCGAAAGGGCGTGCCGTGGAATTCGTCGAGCTCAAGGGAGGCGAGACAACGCCGCCGCGCTTCATCTCCGGCATCGGAGAATTTGACCGGGTCTGTGGCGGTGGGCTGGTTCCCGGGTCTGCGGTGCTGGTAGGCGGCGATCCCGGCATTGGCAAGTCGACTCTGTTGTTGCAGGTAACGGCTGCCCTGGCCAGCAACCGGGAGGAACAGATCTGTGCCTATGTCTCTGGGGAAGAGGCCATCGATCAGATACGCTTGCGTGCAAAGCGACTGGGCCTCGCCGACTCCCACGTGCAACTTGCCGCCGAGACCTCGGTGCGGGATCTGATCGCAACACTGGACCGCCCCGATCCGCCGCGCGTGGTTGTGATCGACTCGATACAGACCATGCACGTGGACAATATGGAATCCGCTCCCGGCACCGTCGGCCAGGTTCGCGCCGCGTCACAGGAATTGATCCGCCTGGCCAAGAAGCGCGGGTTCTGCCTGCTGCTCGTCGGGCATGTCACCAAGGACGGCATGATCGCCGGTCCCAAGGTCCTGGAACACATGGTGGACTGCGTTCTCACCTTCGAGGGCGAGCGCGGACATCAGTTCCGCGTTCTGCGTTCGGTGAAAAACCGCTACGGGGCGACCGACGAGATCGGCGTCTTTGAGATGGTGGACGAGGGTCTGAGCGAGGTCACCAATCCCTCGGAACTGTTTCTTGCGGAACGGCGCGGCAATATCTCGGGAGCCTCGGTCTTCGCCGGGCTGGAAGGGACGCGCCCAGTCCTGGTGGAAATCCAGGCTCTTGTCAGTCCCTCGCCGCTGGGCACGCCGCGCCGAACGGTCGTCGGCTGGGATTCCGGACGGCTGGCGATGGTTCTCGCCGTATTGGAAGCGCGGTGTGGACTTGTGATGGCAGGTAAGGACGTATATCTGAATGTTGCAGGCGGATTGCGAATCAACGAGCCGGCAGCGGATCTGGCCGTGGCCGCCGCTCTTGTTTCCGCGGCCAGTGATTCAGCCGTACCCGAGGAGGTTGTCGTCTTCGGGGAGATTGGCCTGTCCGGAGAGATCAGGGCTGTCAGCCAGACCGAGGTCAGATTGAAGGAAGCGGCAAAACTGGGCTTCACCAAAGCCCTGCTGCCCCCGCGCCGTGGACGGAAACTCACGCCGCCTGCAGGTATCGAGCTGCAGGAAATCGCGCATCTTCAGGATCTGGTAGCACGCATCGCCGCAGGTTCTGGAAGGAACTAGAGAATACTCATGGATAACCTGCCCATAAATGCCGTCGACCTCGCGATCCTGGTCGTGCTCGTGCTCTCGGGCCTGTTGGCTTTCAGCCGTGGTTTCGTTCACGAGTTCCTTGGCCTCATCGCCTGGATCGGGGCCGCGCTGGTGACGCTGCATTTCTTCCTTCCCGCACAGGCCATCGCCCGTGATATCATTGCCATAGAGATTCTGGCGGATATTGCAGCAGGTCTCGTGCTGTTCCTCGTCGCGCTGTTTTTCTTTTCGCTCATCTCACGAACCATAGGCAAGCGCGTGCGCGAGAGCAGCATTGGTTTCCTTGACCGCTCCCTGGGCCTGCTGTTCGGCTTGGCACGAGGTGCCCTGGTCGTCTGCCTGTTGTGGCTCGTCCTTTCCTGGCTGATGCCACCGGCCGATCGGCCTCAGTGGGTGCAGGAGGCCCGCGCCCTGCCTCTTCTGGAAAGCGGGGCCGAATTGATCCGCGACGTGGTGCCCCAGGAACTTGTCCTGCCGGGCGAGGACACCAGGGGGCAGGAGACCGTCGATCCGGTTCCGCCGTTACAGCCGGATACGTCGAACGGCGAGACCGAAGAGGAAGAGCAGAGCGGATACACCGATGACTCGCGCCGCGAGATGAACCGCCTGATGGAGCAGCAGCAATAAAGATGGTAGACACGTCCATGAGTACGCATCCCTTTGATGACGATCACCTGAACGAGGAATGCGCCGTCTTCGGCATCTACGGGCCATCCGACGATGCCTCTGCCCACACCGCGCTTGGTCTGCACGCCATGCAGCATCGCGGACAGGAAGCCTCGGGCATGGTTTCCTTCGACGGCAGCCAGTTCAACGCCCACCGCGACATCGGACTGGTCGGCGACATATTCGGCAGTGAGCATGTAATGTCGCGGCTTACAGGGTATGCCTCCATCGGTCATAACCGCTACTCGACCTCTGGCGGCACAATCATGCGCAATGTACAGCCGCTCTTCGCCGACCTGGAATTCGGCGGCTTCGCCCTGGCGCACAACGGAAACCTGACCAACGCGAACACACTGCGCCGCGAACTGGTTCGCCGCGGCTCGCTGTTCCAATCGACCTCGGATACCGAAGTGATTATCCACCTGATCGCCACGGTCAGAGGAGAAAGCATCATCGAGCGAATGGCTGAAGCTCTGAGGGAGGTTGAGGGCGCCTATTCCCTGGTGGCCCTGACCGCCGACGGGGTTATCGGCGTACGCGACCCGCTGGGAGTGCGCCCCCTGGTTCTGGGACGCAATGGAGAGTCCTACCTGCTGGCCAGCGAAACCTGTGCTTTCGATATCATCGGCGCCGAATTCGTTCGCGAGGTCGAACCGGGCGAGATGGTGGTGCTCGACGGCGGCGAACCGCGTTCGCTGCGCATTTTCCCCAAGCAACCGCAACGCTTCTGCGTCTTCGAGTACATCTATTTCGCCCGCCCGGATTCGGTTCTGGAGGGTAAGTCTGTCTATGAGGCGCGCAAGAATATCGGCCATGAGCTGGCCAGGGAAAGTGCGGTAGACGCCGATCTCGTGGTCCCGGTTCCGGATTCCGGCGTACCCGCCGCCTTGGGCTATGCCGAGGAGAGCAGCCTGCCCTTCGAGTTCGGCATCATCCGCAACCACTATGTCGGCCGCACCTTCATCGAACCGGGCCAGGAGATCCGCAATCTCGGTGTTCGCCTGAAGCACAATGCCAACAGCGCCAAGCTGAAGGGCAAGCGGGTCATCCTGGTGGACGACTCCATCGTACGCGGCACCACATCGCGCAAGATCGTCCAGATGGTGCGCACGGCCGGCGCCCTCGAAGTGCACATGCGCATCGCCTCGCCCCCCATCGCACATTCCTGTTTCTACGGCGTCGATACGCCAGAGCGCGAACAACTCATGGCCTACCAGATGGATGTCGAGGAAATGGCGAAGCACCTCGACGTGGACAGTCTCGCCTTCATCTCCATGGACGGCCTCTATCGCGCCATGGACGAGACACAGCGCAACAATCAGCTGCCGCAGTTCTGTGATGCCTGTTTCACGGGCGATTACCCCACCGAACTAACCGATCGCGCTTCCACAGACTCGCCGCAGCTCTCGCTGCTGACCGAGCTTCAGAAGACCTGAGGCGAACCACGAGGCGCCGGACATGCTGGGGCGCATCACAAATGCCCTGTTCGGCTGCCTCGGCGCAGCGGCCGCCGGACAGTTCCCGGCGTTCCAGGTCCAGTACCGGCAACAATTGGCCGGCCGACTGGATCAGGTGCGTGCGGATCTCAGCAACCTCCTCAGCGATGCCCGCGACAAGGGCCTTGCTCCCGAAGAGTTCCTCGAACGCGCCAGCAGGGAGAGCGGCCCCTATACGAGAACACTGCTGGAGGATGCCGGGCAGGCTCTGGCCGACCATCAAAGGCTGGAAGCCGCCTACGAAGCGCTTCTTCTGAGTGATCCGCTGAGTCGCCCCTTCCTTTTCCTGCAGCATCTGGACCCCCAGATCGCTCGCTCGGTGGCGGCGCATTTCCAGCCGGCGCTGCCGCTGACCCTGGAAGGCCTGGTTTATGCGGGGCTCGGCCTCGTGATCGGCGTTGCTTTCGCCGCCCTGCTGGAATATGCCGGACGGACCTTGTTTTGCAGCCCTCGACAGGTGAAAAGGAAAGATCAGGATGGCGGACAGCAACGCCCCCTCTCCGGGTGAGAGTGAAACCTCCCGATCCGGCAGCTTCAACGGCCGTGTTGCCCTGGTCACAGGCGCCACGCGCGGTATCGGTCGAGCCGTCGCAAAACTGCTGGCCGCGGAAGGTGCGCAGACGGTCCTGGTCGCCCGCACCGTGGGTGCCCTGGAGGAAGTGGACGACGAGATCTGCAAGGCCGGCGGGCTGAAGCCCACCCTCGTACCGCTGGATTTGACGGAACTGGACCGCATCGACGGCATCGGAGCCGCTCTCTACGAACGCTACGGAAAGCTGGATGTCCTGGTCGGCAATGCCGGCGCTCTGGGCGTGCTCTCTCCTGTCGCTCACATTCCGCCAAAGACCTGGGAGGAGACCTTCACGATCAACGTCCATGCCAATTACCGCCTGCTACGCAGCCTCGACCCCCTGCTGCGCCTCTCCGAGGCTGGACGTGCCCTTTTCGTCACATCCGGACAGGCCAGCAAGGCCAATGCCTACTGGTCTCTCTACGCCGCCACCAAGGCGGCCCTGGACGCCCTCGTGAAGAGCTACGCCGAAGAGGTGCAGAAGTTCGGCATCAGGGCCAATCTGCTCTCGCCCGGTCCTATCCGCACGTCCATGCGCGCCGAGGCTTTCCCCGGCGAAAATCCGGAGACGCTGCGCACACCGGAGGAAATCGCTGCGGCTTTCCTGCCCCCCCTGCAGCCGGACTACGATCGCACCGGCGAGGTGATTGCCCTGCCTCGTCCATGACAGGGCGCGTCGGTTCAGGAAACGTAGGGGTTCTTCGGCTTCTTCAGGTGCATGCGGATCGGCGTGCCGGGCATGTCGAAATCCTCGCGCAACGCGTTCTCCAGATAGCGCAGGTAGGAGTCCGGCAGGTCCGTCGGATTCGAACAGGATATGGCAAACGTCGGAGGGCGCGTGCGCGCCTGGGTGATGTATTTCATGCGAATGCGCCGTCCACCAGGAGCCGGTGGTGGATGCGCTGACGCCACATCCTCGAGCCAGCGGTTGAGCAACCCTGTCGACAGGCGCTTGTTCCAGACTTCATAGGCCGCCATTACCGCATCCAGCAAGCGCGGCAGTCCGCGCCCCTCGCGTGCCGAAATGGGAACCACAGGAATACCCCTGGTCTGCGGAAACGAGCGCTGCAGGCGGTCGCGGATTGCCCGCATGGTGCCCTGCCTGTCCTCGCAGGCATCCCACTTGTTCACGGCGATCACCAGGGCGCGGCCCTCCTCCTCGACCTGACGGGCGATGGTCAGGTCCTGCTTCTCGAGGCCCAGGCCTGCATCGAGAACCAGAACCACCACCTGGGCATAGTCGATCGAGCGCTTCGTATCGGCGATGGACAGGCGCTCCACCTTGTCCTCGACACGCGAGCGCCGCCGCAAGCCGGCGGTATCGACCAGGCGTATGGGGCGCCCCTTGAAATCCCAGTCCACCGAAATGGAATCGCGCGTGATCCCGGCTTCGGGACCGGTCAGCAGTCGTTCCTCGCCCAGCAGCTTGTTGATCAGGGTGGATTTTCCGACATTGGGGCGCCCCACGACAGCCAGCTGCAGTGGCCCCCTGTCTTCCTCCAGACCGAACTCCTCCTCTTCCTCCTCAGGCTCCTCGGCCTCGGGGAACAGGGGGTTGAGAAACTCGTAGAGCTCGTCCAGCCCCAGCCCATGCTCCGCCGACAGGGCAATGGGCTCACCCAGTCCCAGGCTGTAGGCATCCAAGCGGCCGGCTTCACCTGCAATCCCCTCCGCCTTGTTGGCAGCCAGCAGGACAGGTACCTCCCCGCGTCGCAGCCAGTCGCCAAAGTACTGGTCCAAGGGTGTCACGCCGGCCCGCGCGTCGATCATCATGATCACCGCATCTGCATCTCGCACGGCCAGCTCCGTCTGGCGCCGCATGCGTGCTTCCAGGCTGTCATCGTTCACGTCATCCAGCCCGGCGGTATCGATCACCGTGAACTCAAGGTCAAAGAGATGCCCCTGCCCTTCCCGTCGATCCCGGGTCACACCCGGCTGGTCGTCAACCAGCGCCACTCTTCGCCCCACCAGACGATTGAACAGAGTGGACTTGCCGACGTTGGGCCGGCCGATGATCGCAAGTGTGAAAGCCATGGAACGATTTACTCAGCGCAGGGCCAGAAGGCGCCCATCCACGGTGATGACATACAGCGTCTCGCCGGCAACCACCGGGGTGAGTGCAGCCCCTGCCGGCAGGTTGATGCGGCCCGCCATTTCACCGGTCTCTGCCTGATAGAGACGCAACTCTCCAGTGTTGCTGGCAACGATCAGGTTCCCACCTCCCATGATCGGTCCGTGCCAGACAATGGGATCCTCGCGGTCTTCCGGGTCCTCGAAACGCGGCAGTTCCGAAACCCAGCGTATCGTGCCCTCTTCGCGGACAAGGGCGACCAGCTCGTTGTTGTTCGACAGGACATAGATCATGTTGCCCGCTGACCAGGGCATTTCAATCCCGCCGATTTCGGCTTCCCAGACCCGCAGGCCACGGCGCTGGTCGATGGCCACCATAAGGCCGGCATTGCTGATCGCCGTCAGCAATCCGCGATCCAGGACCGGCATGCCGCGAATGTGGGAAAGGTCCCGACTGCGATCCGAACGGCGGAACCCGGCAAGGCCATCGTCCCAGAGCGCACGGCCGTTTCGGGCCATTACCGAGACCACCTCACCCGAGGAAAAGGCCGCCACAACGGAGCTGTCGTTGGCAGCGGGCGCCGCGGCGCCAATGAAGGCGGTCTCCTCTTCGATTCCAGCAAAGTCCCAGAGACGCTCGCCGCTGTCGGCATCGAAGGCATAGAGCCGGTTGTCGAGAGAGATCACATAGACCTGCTCGTTTGCCACCGTGGGCGCTGCACGGATCGGCAGCAGTGTCGTGTTCTCCCAGCGCACTTCCCCGTTCGCCGGATTCAGGGCAAAGACCTCGCCAAAGCCCGTGGTCGCGTACAGGGTACCCTCCGCATAGGCCAGTCCGCCTCCGAAGCGGCCGTCACTGTCCTTGTCCCCCGACAGGTCGGCCCGCCACTTCTGGCCACCGTTCCCGGTGTTGAACGCCGAGACGCGACTATGGGAATCCATGGCATAGACAGTGTCGCCTACGACAATCGGCTGCGCCAACAGGCGATTGCTCTCGGTGTTGCCGCTCCCGATACTGCTACTCCAGGCCACGTTCAGCGAACTGCTGAGCGCCAGGTTCTGCAGGTCGTTTTGAGCGTTGCCCCCGCTTTGGGCCCAGTCCCTGTTGCGCTCGGCAGGCGGCACGGAGACCCGCGTGTCCTGGGCTTCCGCATTGGGCTCAAGCGCGCGATCGCTTTCCAGCACAGAGATACGCTCACCAGGCAACGGCGGAGCCTCGGGCTCTCCGAACCAGCCATCGAAGGTTCCACAGCCCCCAAGCAGAAGAAGCCCGGACAGCGCCAGTGTGCTTAGCAGTTTGTTCGACATCGCGTGTTCACTCCGAGATGGTGGCAAGCATCTGTGTGGCGCGCTGGCGCACACGGCCGGATGCCTGGGCGTCATCGGCAATTGCCTCAAGATGTTCGCGGGCACGCGCCGTATCGCCTTGCTCGAGGGCGGCCAGCGCGGCGACCTCCAGGGCAAGCGGACGATAGGGGCCCTGGTTTTCGATCTGCTCCGAGAGCATATCCTCCGCCGCCTGATAATCCCCCATATCCAGGCGATACTGTGCCGCCTGGATCAGGGCGGCACCGCGCCACACCTGTGGAGCCGAACTGCCCGCCACGGATTCCAGCGTTGCTGCGGCTTCTTCGGGACTGCCGTTGCGCGCCAGGATACCAGCCTCCTGGAAGGCCGCCAGGACGCTGTAGCCGCTGCTATCTCCCGAGGCGATCTCCTCGAACGCGCTTAGAGCCGTCTCCGGGTCCTCCTCGGCGTCGGTCTGTTGGCTGGCAACGAAATAGCGCTGGGACGCTTCGGTCCTCTGCTGTTGCTGCCAGGCCTTCCAGCCCTCGTTCCCTGCCACCGTCAGCACGACCGCAGCCACGGCAATACCGATGTAGACACCATACTTCTTTCCAAAGGCCACCCACTTGTCGCGGCGGACCTCTTCATCAACTTCGCGGAATATATCGCTCACGACAGCCCCTCGGCTTGAACATTCAACGGAACCGGGTGGACGGTTATCATCCGCTGCCTGCCCGGTCCCTCTTGTCTTGTCTCTGCGCCTGCCGTCCTTACCCTGCCGGCAGCCGCGCAGCAACATAGCTTGCCTGCCCCGGCTTGATAAGGGAAATTGCGCATGAATTCTAACTCTGTATCATGCAGGCATCCGCTTGCCGGCGTTAGATCGGCTGTGGACGCTCAGCGGCAAATGGGCGACACTCGAAAAGAGCGCGAAGGGAAGAGAAGGTAGGCAGCCTATGGCAAAGGTCGTGCGGCTCGAAGACATTCGGATCGACCGCAAACAACGCGCCACGCCGCTCTATTTCAACAGAACCGAGCTTGATGCCCTGCTGTCCCTCTACAGTCACCAGGTCGCCGACGGCGAATGGCGCGACTATGCGATCGACCACAAGCCCGGCATGGCCATGTTCTCCGTTTTCCGTCACAGCTTCGACAGGCCCTTGTTCACCATCGCCAAGCGCATGCAGACGACGGGCAATGTTCCCGAATACATGCTTTTCGACACCCAGAAGATGCTTGCCCGCAAGGGACGGCTGACGGACCTGCTGGATTACTTCCGCAAGAAGCTGGAAGTGGTCTGAGCGTTTTACGCTGGAGGACGGAGCAGCGCGGTCAAAGGCTGGGGACTGGGAGAAGACAGCCCTGACGCCCCGTGTCACCCTCACAGGGCTTATGTCTGCCCCCAGGACATGTCCCGGAACCGGTCCAACGGAATCTTCAGATAGCGGACATCGTTGTCCTCCGCCGCTGGCAGGCAGCCGCCCCTGATGTTCACCTGCAGGGACTGCAGGATCAGCTTCGGCATGGTCAGGGTACGATCGCGCGCCTCGCGCAGGGCCACATACCCCTCGGCATCCTTGTCCGCGACATGCAGGTTCGCGCGCTTCTGCTCCGCCACCGTGCTCTCCCAGCGCGGCTCCCGGCCGCCAGGCTGGTAGTCGTGACCGGTGAAAAGACGGGTCTCGTCGGGCAAGGAAAGGATTTTCTGGATAGACTCCCACAGTTGCCCGGCATCGCCGCCGGGAAAATCCGCACGCGCTGTTCCACCGTCCGGCATGAACAGCGTGTCATGCACGAACGCCGCATCGCCGATGACATAGGTCACGGAGGCTGGCGTATGCCCCGGACAGAGCATGACCCGTGCCTCCAGGTCCCCGATGCGGAAGGTCTCGCCATCGGCGAACAGTCTGTCCCACTGGGACCCGTCCGCGGAAAAGTCCTCCAGATTGTAGAGCCGCTTCCAGAACTCCTGGACACCGACGACCTTTTCGCCGATGGCAATCGGTGCGTCCGTCCTTTCCCTCAGATAGCCCGCCGCCGAGAAATGATCGGCATGGGGATGAGTATCCAGGATCCATTCCAGTTCGATCTGCTTCGTACGGACGTAGTCCAGAATGGCATCGGCATTCACGGTGGCCGTGCTGCCCGCCCTTTCCTCGAAGTCGAGCACCGGGTCGATGATGACGCCCTTCTTTGTCGCAGGGTCGTGAACCACGTACTGGAGACTGGATGTGCGCGTGTCGAAGAAGGCCCTGACCAGCGGACGCACCAATCCTTCGGCAATTGCAGTATCTTCGATCGCCATCACCACGCCTCCTCTCGGCTGACACGATTAAACATAATCCAGCATGCAATTGCGAGAACGCTTGCTGGGTATGACAACCTTCAGGCGGGAAATTCCTTCCGCCTGGGCGCGCAGGTTAGTCTGTCTCGAAACTGAAGCGTTCCTGTACCTGTTCGTGAGCCAGACCGCTATGCAAAGTCAGAACAATGACGCGCGCCTCCAGGGAGTCCGGGTATTTTGGAGCGTTCTGGCAGGTTTCGTCGAGGGCCGTCAGGGCCTGGGCCCCGTGATGCGCAGCGTAGTCAGAAGACCCCAGCAGGCAGTAGGCCAGGACGTTTGCGGCCCGGGCACAGTTCTCCTCGCCCGTGCCTCCCTCTTCCTTGAGGAGCCTGATGATCGTCAGCTTGACGGCATCCGGCACGCCGCCAGCCACCAGGCCGGCACGGCTCAAGGCATCGTCCAGCCGACGGTATTCCTTGGAGCGTCCGAAAAACGAGAAAAGACCGAACATGGGGCGGCAATAAAGCAAAGCCGGCGCGGGGACAAGATGGATCACTCCAGGCGCCGGTATTCCCAGGTCACCGACGACGCTCCGGGAAGGGTTTCCTCCATGGAGAGGCTGTTGCCTTCACAGCTATAGCGACGTGTGCGCAGCAGGACATCCCCGCCCTTGTCCCGGTTTTCCCGGATGCGCGAGACATCGCCGTCCGGCTCGAAGATCTCCAGGTTCAAGTCTACTGTGGACTCCGCTTCGCAGAGCCGGAGCTTCTCCCCCTCGACGGACCAGCGACCCGCGGCGCCCAGCGCCAACGAAGCCAGACCCTGCCACAGCTCGCCCTCCTCGCTGAGAACGGAGCTCGTGCCTTCGCCGGGCGTGGGGCTCTGCTCGTAACGACCATCGGCCTGCAGGATCAGGTAGCGTTGCAGATCAGGGTACTGCAGGTCCTGGAAGACACCCGTGTCGCGCAGCTCGCGCTCGATCACCTTGCCGTACCCGCCCGACACCAGCTCCCAGCCTCCGATCAGGCAGTGGTCGGCCGTTTCATCCCTTGCCGTCAGCAGACATCCGCGACAGGGATCCTTGCGCCCGTCCAGCACAAGCCGGAACCCCTCCGCTTCCTCAATGCCGTATCCGGCCAACCGGACCCTTTTCGCGCTGCCCTCCTCCACCGTGAGCTCTTCCGGCAGTTCGACCCAGTCCCGGGATGAGGGCTCACGCACTTTCCAGGTTCCCTTCTCCGTGGCACGCCGCAACGTCCAGTGGCCGCACGCAAACTCCAACTGCGCCCGGGCCAGCACGAAGCGATCGAAGGTGATGCTGTGCTCACGACTGCGGTTCCAGACATGGATATCGCCCGGAAAGGGAGTGGAGGCCACGGCCCCGCCGCCAGGAAGGCGCAGGTCCTGGTCCAGGTACGCCTGGGCAAAATGCTGCCAGTCAGTCGGCGCCAGGACGTGCGCCAGCGCATCCTGCTGGGCGGACTGACCCTCCTCGGCAGGCATGGCCGTCATCAGGTCGGCCACGGCCGGCGCTCCGAAGGTCTCGGACAGCCAGAAGAAGAAGACCACGCTGTCGGTCCCCAGTGCGGTCAGCGGCACATGATCCGAGAGGGAGTCGAAGCCCGCGACAAATCCTTGGCTGTGTGTAGTCCCTGGAAATGCAAGGTTCGCAAACCATTCGGCCGTGCCCTCGACCCACCAGTCACTGGCCGAAAGGTTTGCCTTTACCGGCATCTCGGCCTTCTGCACGCAATGGAAGAACTCGTGTGCCATCGTGAACGCCATTCCTCGTGCGCCGGTAAGACCCGCATAAACGGCAACCAGGCAGCCATCGGAGGTCTCTACAGCAACACCATGGGCATCATGAGCATACCCGCCACTCTCCTCCTCTTCCGTTGGCAGCAAGTGCGATAGCCAAATCGTCAAGTCATCAGGCGCCAGCCTGCCTACGTCGGACAGGGCCGCTGCGGAACGCTCGACGCTGCGTCGGACTTCGCGCCGCATCACCCGCAAGTCGACAGCCGGAAAATCATAGCTGGAGACAATGCGGACCTCCCGCACTCCTTTGGGTGTATCAATGGTGAAGCGCTCAACCTCGTCACAAGGCAGGTCCATACCGGCCACACGCGGATCGGCATCGGCAAGGTAGTCCCCTGCCGCGCAATCATCGAAGGCACTGGCCGTCATTGGCCAGAAAAACGCCAGCAACAGAAGGGCCAGTCCCGACCCGGGCTTGAGATAACGCATACCCTTTTACCCCTGTCGCTTGCTGCGCCATCCGCATGAGGCCTTGGATAAAGCTCAGGATATCCTAGCAGGAATCCATCCAGCCTCTACCCCTTCCCATCCCTCTCCAGGAGCAACGGGGCTCCTCCCACAAGGAACCCTCTTGCCAGGAGCCTTCCCGTATGGATTTCTGAAGCAAGCTTGCAAGGGAACAGCTCAATGACTCTGGAGCACTGGCTGGCGTTCGTCGCCGCCTCGACCATCCTGCTCATGATCCCGGGACCGACGATGCTGCTCGTCATATCCCATGCCCTCAGCCGGGGGCGCCAGGCCGCAGGCGCCAGCGTGGCCGGCGTCGTTCTGGGGGACTTCACGGCCATGACCGCCTCCCTGATGGGACTGGGCGCGATCCTGGCGGCGTCGGCCAGCGCCTTCATGATCCTGAAGTGGATTGGCGCGGCCTATCTCGTCTATCTCGGAATCCGGCTGTGGCGCGCCCCGGTCGCGCAGGAGCAGGCTGAGAGCCCGCACAACCCAGCGCCCAAGCGCGGTGGCCTTCCCGTGTTCCTCCACACCTACACGGTCACCGCCCTCAATCCGAAAAGCATCGTCTTCTTCATCGCCTTCCTGCCCCAGTTCCTGGTCTCCGGACAGCCGGTGCTGGCACAGATGGCGATTCTCGAAGTGACCTTCCTCATCCTCGCTGCAATCAACGCCGCGGCCTTCGCCCTGCTGGCCGCGGCCGCCCGGGAAAGGATCAGCCGCCCGCGGACCCAGCGCCTGCTCAATCGCACCGGCGGTTCGCTGCTGATCGGGGCCGGTCTCCTGGCCGCCGGCTGGAAGCGGGTCACGGAATAGACACGCCTCAAACGAGAGCCTTGAGACTCTTCTCGATGATAGACAGGGCCTCGTCGACCTGCGGCACCTGGATGTCGAGATAGAAGACCACGCGCACCCCGTCGCGCCCCGAGGGCAGCATGTGCACGCCGCGGCGGTAGGCCTCCTCGACGAAATCCCCGGCATCGATACCCGTCAGCTGGAAGCGGACGATGTTCGTCTCGACGGTCCCAGGATCGATCTCGATCTGCGGCAGGGCGGCCAATCCCTCGGCGAAACGCCGTGCATTGTCGTGCGTTTCGTGCAGACGCGGATGGTGATGTTCCAACGCGTGCAGGGCGCCGGCCGCGATGATGCCGGCCTGGCGGAAACCGCCGCCGAACTGCTGCTTGAAACGCCGCGCCCGGGCGATAACCTCCTTCGAGCCGACAAGGCAGGAGCCGACCGGCGCACCCAGTCCCTTGGAGAAGCAGACGCTGACCGTGTCAAAGGAGGCCGCATAGTCGGCCTCGGCAATGCCGGTGGCCGCCGTGGCATGCCAGAGCCGCGCGCCGTCCAGGTGCAGGACGGCACCGTGCGCCGTTCCGAGTTCCGCCACGTCGCGGATCGCCTCCAGCGGCCAGATCGAACCGCCGCCGATGTTGTGCGTGTTTTCCAGGCAGATCAGGCGCACCGGCCCACTGATGGTCGGTGGAAAGAAATGATGCATTGGCGCCAGGAAGGTCTCCACATCCCTGGCACTGAAGATCCCCCGCACCCCCGGCAGCAATCGCGGGAGCACTCCGGAAAAGGCTGAGGAAGCGCCATTTTCCAGCAGATAGACATGAGCCGCCTGGTCCAGCAGCACCACGTCTCCCGGCTCGGTGTGCGTGCGCACCGCCACCTGGTTGGTCATGGTGCCGGTGGGCATGTAGACCGCATCCTCCTTGCCCAGCAGCTCGGCGGTTCTGACCTCCAGCGCCTTGACGCTGGGATCGTCGCCATAGACGTCGTCCCCGACTTCGGCCTCGGCCATGGCGGTGCGCATCTCCGGCGTGGGACGGCTGCAAGTGTCGCTTCTCAGATCGATCATTCGCTCTATCGCTTATGTTTTCAGTGCTGTCATCGAGCAGTTGCCTGCCGGTCACTCGACTGTCCCTTGAAGTGCTAGCACCAGAATGATCGAAGTTCCAAGCTCAACGAGCATTTTCCAATCCGTCCAAGCAATTCCCGGTGATCTAAAGACACGGGTTCTAACGACCAACATCGACCTCGACGAAGGCACCTGCTCGATCGAGCTTCTGGAGGAAGTCTCGGTATTTTTCGGCCTCGGACTGAACCCGGTCCGCAAGATCATTCAAGAGGTTGCAGCAGATCTGTCGACGTGGCGGGATGTCGCCAAGGAAGTCAGTGCCCGCGACGGAAAAATCATGAGAATAGCCAGCGTCTTCTGCATGATGAAACTGGAACGAGTACAGAGTCTGTGATCATGTCTCTCGTCAATGATTCTGGCCCTTCCAGCACCGCCCTAATCCATGGGTTGGGCAAATGCTGTGGCAGTCATGAGCAGGCCACATCACGATCAGGCGACCACTTGCTGGTGTCAGGCCAAGCTTCGGAGATAAAGCCTCAATCATTCAGTGACCAGCGACCAAGTACATTATATCGCCCGAGCCCCAGCTCGCTGTGTATGAGAACGAATTCCTGGACCGTGAAGCGGATCGGCTCGATGGATTGAACGGGAATCGCCTTTGGCCCGTAGAACAGCGTCATGTGGGGCGTAAATTGATTCGCGGCCTGCAGCCCGTTTTCCACCATGGCAGCACCAAGCTCGCCGTGGAGATCAAACATCGCATCTCCCTCGCCGAGCAACACCAGCGGCCGTCTGTGTGGCCTGCCGCCCTCAAAACTCGTGATGAAACGGAAAGCCACCTCTATGGGACGCATTGAAACGGCTTCCGCAGCCTTCTTCGCCGCATAGACAAACTTGGTGCGCAGGCATTTGTCGTCTCGAACGTGATGGAGCGAGACGTGCAGTCGGTCCGGCCTGAGCCGTGTCCCGATCAGATGATTCCGGCAAACGAACCCTTGGCTGAAACGTTCGATATGGACTGATGTCTCAGTATCCGGAAAAAGCATGAAGACGAGCCGCTCCGGCCGCTTGGGCCTGGCAGGCAGCTCTTGGTAAAAGTTGAACCTGCCTTGCGCGGGGGTATTTCCATGCTCCATGGCGTCTCTCGTTCTGAGCGAGAGAAATTAGAACAAATAGAGAACATTTTGCAAGACTGCTCAACAAGCAGTCTGCAATCCCCAGTGTACGACCCGCCGATCAGTCTTTTGCCGTGCTGAGGAAAGCAGCTGCCGCAGATCGTGGTCCAGTCATTTCACCGCGGATTGAGCAACGCGACTCGTGCAAGGGACAAAGAGCCCCTGCCCGTCACTCCCACTCAATCGTCCCGGGCGGCTTGCTGGTCACGTCATAGACCACACGGTTGACGCCGCGCACCTCGTTGATGATGCGCGTCGCCGCACCGGCCAGGAAGCCGTGGTCGAAGGGATAGCTCTCGGCCGTCATGCCGTCGGTGGAGGTGACCGCACGCAGAGCACAGACGAAATCGTAGGAGCGGGCATCGCCCATCACGCCCACGGTGCGCACCGGCAGCAGTACGGCGAAGGCCTGCCAGATCGCGTCATAGAGGCCGGCCTTGGCGATCTCGTCCAGATAGATGGCGTCGGCCTTGCGAAGGATGTCCGCCTTCTCCCGCGACACAGGTCCGGGGATGCGGATAGCCAGGCCCGGTCCCGGGAAGGGATGACGGCCGACCAGGCTTTCCGGCAGGCCGAGTTCGCGGCCCAGCACGCGCACCTCGTCCTTGAACAGCTCGCGCAACGGCTCGACCAGCCGCATCTGCATGCGCTCGGGCAGCCCCCCCACATTGTGATGGCTCTTGATGGTGACCGACGGCCCGCCGGTGAAGGAGACGGATTCGATCACGTCGGGATAGAGCGTGCCCTGGGCCAGGAAATCCGCGCCGCCCACCTTGGCCGCCTCCTCGTCGAAGACGTCGATGAAGGTGTTGCCGATGATCTTGCGCTTCTCCTCCGGGTCCTCGACGCCCTCCAGCTTGCCCAGGAACAGCTCGCTGGCGTCACGCGCCACCAGGGGAATGTTGTAGTGGTGGCGGAAGACCTCGACCACCTGTTCCGCCTCGCCTTGGCGCAGCAGGCCGTGGTCGACGAAGATGCAGGTCAGCTGCTCACCGATGGCCTCGTGGAGCAGCACGGCCGCCACGGAGGAATCGACGCCGCCCGAAAGCCCGCAGATCACCCGGCCGTCACCCACCTGGTGCCGGATGGCCGCTATGGCCTGTTCCCGGAACGCCGCCATGGTCCAGTCGCCGCGACAGCCGGCGATCCTGTGGGTAAAGTTGGCCAGCAGCCGGCCGCCGTCCGGCGTGTGCACCACCTCGGGATGGAATTGCACCCCGTAATAGCGACGCTGCTCGTCCGCCACAGCCGCACAAGGCGCGCCCTCGGAGGTGCCGATCACCTCGAAACCGGCCGGCAAGGCGGCCACGCGATCGCCATGGCTCATCCAGACCTGGTGGCGTTCGCCCACGTCCCATAGACCCTCGAACAGCGGGCTGGCCTTGCGGACCTCCAGGAAGGCCTTGCCGAACTCCTGATGGTCCGATCCCTCGACCTCGCCGCTCAGCTGCATCGCCATGGTTTGCTGGCCATAGCAGATGCCCAGCACCGGCACCCCCATCTCGAAGATCAGCTCCGGCGCGCGTGGGCTGCCCTCACTGGTGGTGGAGGCCGGCCCGCCGGAGAGGATCACCCCCTTGGGGGCGAAGCTGCGGATACGCTCTTCCTCGACGCTGAAGGGCATGATCTCGCAGTAGACACCGCTTTCGCGAACGCGGCGAGCGATCAGCTGGGTGACCTGGGAACCGAAGTCGAGAATCAGGATGCGATCAGTCATGGCTGTGTCTTTAGGTCCTTCTCGCCTGGAACGCCGCCGCAACGGCATGAAAATGTTGCGCCCTTGTAGTTTCTCGCCACCGGCAGGTCAGCCCTTTACGCTCCTCAGCCAGCCGATCAGGTCCGGCCAGGCATAGGCCGTCTCGTCCAGGTCGGCGCCGGCGAAGCGCTCGCGCCGCTGCCCGACGGACTGCCCGCCCATGGCCTCGTAGAAGAAGCGGCTGTGATTGCCCGAAAGCACCCAGAGACAGGCGTTGAACCCACCAGCAGCCGCAATCTCCTCGAACACGGCGGTCATCAGGGCCCGGCCGGCCCCCTGGTTCTGCCAGTCGGGATGGACGTAGAGTTCATAGATTTCCGCCCGGTACGGCAGGTCCTTCGACCGTGTGCGCCCCCAGGCGGCGAATCCCACAACCTGCCGCGCGGCGTTCTCCGCCACCAAGACCTGCGTTTTCTTGCGCTGGGCGGCCAGTTCCCGCCAGTAGCGCGTCCGATCGTCCACCGAGAGCCGCACCAGGTAGTCATCGGGAACCAGGCCGGCATAGGCCGCCTGCCAGGTCTCCACATGGATCTCCGCCAGGGACTGGCCATCCATGGCGGTCGCCTCGCGCACGCGAAAGGCCGTATCATTCATCCTTCTACCTCCTGCCGCTCGAGAACGGCGGCGAAGAATCCATCCGTACCATGGGCCGCGGGAAATAGTCGCAAATAGTCGCCCTGCCCCTCAGGCAGGGTCGTGGGCAACAGCTCCGTCCAGAGCGTGCGGACCGGCCGGACGGCAAACTCCGAATGCTTCGCGAGAAAAGCCTCCACCTGCTGTTCGTTCTCCTCGCGCAGCAGGGAACAGGTGGCATAGACCAGGCGCCCGCCAGGCTTTACCAGCCGGGCAGCGCTTTCCAGGATCCGTGCCTGCAGGTCGAGAAGCTCGGACAGGTCTTCCGGCGAGAAGCGCCACTTGCCCTCGGGGTTGCGCCGCCAGGTCCCACTGCCCGAACAGGGTGCATCCACCAGCACGCGGTCGAAGCTCTGCTTGTGTCGTTTCAGCCAGGGATCGCGCTCGCTGGACAGGGCCCGGCGCGTCACGTTGTGCACACCTGCCCGACGCAGGCGGACCGAGGAGCGATTCAGGCGCTTGTCCAACACATCGCAAGCCAGCAGCTGTCCCTTGTTCTCCATGGCGGCGGCCAGGGCCAGCGTCTTGCCGCCCGCCCCGGCGCAGAAGTCGCAGACGCGCAGGCCCGGCCGCGCATCGGCCAGCAGGGCAACCAACTGCGAGCCCTCGTCCTGCACCTCCAGCAGGCCGTCGCGGAAGGCCCGGGTCGCTGCGACCGGGCGCCGGCCGTCGATCCGCAGGCCCAACGGCGACCAGGGACAGGGCTCGGTCTCGATCCCCTCCTCCGCCAGCGCCGTGCGGACTTGGGGCAGTTCGGCCTTCAGGGTGTTGACGCGCAAATCCACCACCGCCGCCTCTCGCAGGGCGGTCAGTTCCAGCTCTAGCCGTTCACCGAGTGCATGGCTCAGCGGCTCCATCAACCACTCCGGCATCTCCAGCGCCACGTCCATCGGCTGGTCCGGATGGTCGAGCGTGTGCGTGGACAGGCACTGCAGCAGTTCCATCTCTTCCCCATCCGGTGCTGCCGGAGCATACTTGCCCGTGCCCAGACGCTCGCGCAGGCGCTCCAGGCTTTCGCCGAGAGCCAGCAGTCGCCAGGCCAGTATCTGCCGGCGCGGTGTCACCTCGGCCCCGCAGGTCCGGATCCACCAGTCGAGCCGGGCATGGGACCGCAACGCGCCGTAGCACTGCAACGTGATGTCGCGACGATCCTTGGCGCCGATATAGCGGCGCTGCCTGAAATAGTCCGCGGCAACCCGGTCCGAAGGGCGCTGCGTACCGTTCATGCCTTCATAGAGCTCGATCGCCGCCTGCATGCGGGCCGCAGGCGTCATGTCATTTTCCTGCCAGGACCCCGGGTTCCTGCTGCATCCCCGGACACCCTAGTTGCGATAGTTCGGGGCTTCACGGGTCACCACCACGTCATGAACGTGGCTTTCCCGCAGGCCCGCGTTGGTCAAGCGCAGGAAACGGCAATTGCGCTGCATGTCATGGATGTTGGCGTTGCCGGTATAGCCCATGGCGGCGCGCAGGCCGCCGACGAGTTGGTGAATCACCGTGCCGGCCGAGCCCTTGTAAGGCACCTGTCCCTCGACGCCTTCGGGCACCAGCTTCAGGTTGTCGGCCACCTCCTGCTGGAAGTAGCGGTCGGCGGAACCGCGCGCCATGGCACCGATGGAGCCCATGCCGCGATAAGCCTTGTAGGTCCGCCCCTGGTAGAGGAAGACCTCACCAGGGCTCTCGTCCGTGCCCGCCAGCAGTGACCCGATCATGGCGCAGTCCGCCCCTGCGGCCATGGCCTTGGCCAGATCGCCGGAGAACTTGATGCCGCCGTCGGCGATCACCGGTACGTTCTGGGCACGGCAGATCTCGACGGTATCGAACAGGGCGGTCAGCTGCGGCACACCGACACCGGCCACCACGCGGGTCGTGCAGATGGACCCCGGCCCGATGCCCACCTTGATGGCGTCGGCGCCCGAATCGACCAGTGCCTTTGCGCCATCGCCGGTGGCCACGTTGCCGGCGATCACCTGAACTTCGTTGGACAGTTTCTTGACCCGCCCCACGGCATCCAGGACACCGCGGGAATGGCCGTGCGCGGTATCCACCACCAGCACGTCGACACCGGCGTCGACCAGGGCCTCGCCTCGACGAAAGCCGTCGTCGCCGACCCCGATGGCCGCTGCGGTACGCAGGCGCCCCTGGGGATCCTTGCAGGCATAGGGATGGGCCTGGGCCTTCTCGATGTCCTTCACGGTAATCAGGCCGGTGCAGCGGTAGGTCTCGTCCACCACCAGCAGCTTCTCGATGCGGTACTGATGCAGAAGGCGGCGCGCTTCGTCGCGGCTGACGCCATCGTTGACGGTGATCAGGTTGTCCTTGGTCATCAGTTCCGAAACCGGCTGCTGACGGTTCTCGGCAAAGCGCACGTCGCGGTTGGTAACAATGCCCACCAGGCGCCCCGTCTTGCGCTCGACCACCGGAATGCCGGAGATACCGTTGGTCTCCATCAGCGCCAGGGCGTTGGCCAACGGCTCGTCGGGATGGATCGTCACGGGATTGACGACCATGCCGCTTTCGAACTTCTTGACCTTGCGGACCTCGTCGGCCTGTTCGTCCACGGTCATGTTCTTGTGGATCACACCCATGCCGCCGACCTGGGCCATGGCAATGGCCATCCGGCTCTCGGTCACCGTATCCATGGCCGAGGAGAGCAGCGGAATGCCGAGTTCTATGGTGGAGGTCAGAGAGGTGCGCGTGTCCGCTGTGCCGGGAAGAACAGAAGATTCCGCCGGCTCCAGAAGCACGTCGTCAAAGGTGAATGCGTCGCGAATCTGCATGCCAACCGCCTTGATTTCGGATTGGCGGTGCATCTTACACAAGGACCCTGCCCTAACAAGAGCAAAGCCGGGCCCTAACAAGGAGTCCCAGCGACTGTCACAGCCCCCGACCGATTGCCGCTCCGTTCAGTTTGGACCACCGCTGCGGCCGCTGCCGCGAAACCCCTGTGCCACCACATAGAGTTCCGCGGAATCGCTGCGGCTGGCCGGGGGCTTGAGGTGCCGCACCTTCTCGAAATTGAGCTTCAGGCGATCCAGAAGCTCCTTCTCCGTGCCGCCTTGCAGGACCTTGGCAACAAAGCTGCCGCGCGGGTTCAGGACCTCCTCGGCAAATTCCAGGGCGGCCTCCGCCATGGCCATGATGCGCAGGTGATCGGTCTGGGCATGCCCGGTATTGGGCGGGGCCATGTCCGAGAGCACCACATCCGCCCCGCCGCCCAGCAGGTCGCGCAGCTTCTGGGGCGCCGCTTCGTCCATGAAGTCCATTTCCAGCAATTCGGCGCCGGGAATGGAGTCCATCTCCAGGATGTCGATGCCGATCACCCGTCCGGAATTGCCCGTCTTCTCCACCGCCACCTGACACCAGCCGCCAGGTGCTGCCCCCAGGTCGACCACCACTTGTCCACGGCGGAACAGGCGCACCTTCTCGTCGATCTGCTGGATCTTGAAAGCGGCGCGCGAGCGATACCCGCGGGCCCTGGCCTCGGCCACATAGGGGTCGTTCAGCTGGCGCTGCAGCCAACGCGTCGAGGAAGGCCGCCGCCCCTTGGCCGTGCGGACCGGCGTATGCAGTCGACGCGAAGCGCCGCCGCTGCCTCGCTGCCCCTTGCCACTGCCGCGCTTCCTGGTGCTCATTCGGCCGCCTTGGCAGCTGACAGCAAGTCCTGGGAGACGGCGACACCCTGTCCCTGGGCGATCAACCCGGCCAGTATGCCCTCGCGCACGCCGCGGTCGGCCACGCGCAGGCGTTCCACCGGCCAGGTGCGCAGGAAGGCGTCCAGAATGGCACAGCCGGCGATCACCAGGTCGGCCCGCTGCACACCGATGCAGGGGTGGGCCACTCGCGCATCGTAGGACATGCGTCGAATGGCACGGATCACGGCCCCGGCGGTTTCCGAACTCATGTAGAGGCCATCCACCTTGTGGCGCTGATAGCGATCCAGATCGAGATAGACGCCGGCCATGGTGGTGACGGTTCCCGAGGTTCCGAGAAACTGGAGGTTGCCCTGCTGCGCCAGGAACTGCAGGCCGGCGATGGCCTCGAAGTCGTGCAGCGCCGTCAGGGCATCCTCCACCATTGCTTCGTAGACACAGCTTTCAATATCCCGCCCGCCGTACTTCTCGGCCAGGGTCACCACGCCCATGGGCAGAGAATGCCAGGCGCGCAGGTTGCCCGTGGCCAAGGCTCCGTTCTTTACAAGGGAATTCCCGCAACAGGTCAGCCAGCTCAGCTCCGTTGACCCGCCACCGATGTCGAAGACCAAAGCATCGGGGCAGTCCGGCGCCAGCAAGGGAGCGCAGCCCTGCAGCGCCAGGCAGGCTTCTTCCTCGGAGGAGATGATCTCCAGAGCCAGGCCCGTTTCCTGCCGCACGCGCTCGAGGAAGGCGTCGCAGTTATCGGCCCGACGGCAAGCCTCGGTGGCCACGGCACGCAGGTGCCTCACGCCGCGATACTGCAGCTTCCCGGCACAGACCTGCAGTGCGGAGAGGGTGCGCGCCATGGCCGCTTCGCCGAGCCGACCACTGCAGCCCAGCCCTTCGCCAAGGCGCACGATGCGCGAGAAGGTATCGACCACACGGTAGCCGTCCGAACACGCCCTAACGATCAGCAGGCGGCAGTTGTTCGTGCCCAGGTCGAGAGCAGCATAAAGGGGCGCCGGCGAATCTTGCCGGCGTGCAGAGGTAGAGGCAGCGGGCGCAGCGGGGGAAGCAGGGCTGCGCCGCAGGCCGCTGGGAGCGGCGGCAACGCGCTTGTTGGCTTCCTTCTGGACGGGCACCCGGGATCCTCCGACTTGGACTGTTCTGCAAGGTAGCGGGCAGGTCCGCCATGCCGGAAATCGCCGGGAACTCCCTCGAATCCGGCTGTGGGACACGCCGCTCAGCAATCCGCAACTCTAAGGCCTTTACCCCGGATATGACCAGAGTGTGACAGTGATTTTTTGCGCGCTCCGATGCGGCCTTTCACGCGGGCCGTAAAGCAGTTCCGCGAACGTCCGGCAGAATCGGAATAAAATCTCTGCGAGGAGGATGGGAAAATTTTCATGGGCCCGGGGGCTTGCATTCCCCCGGCCGCTTCGACTAGATAAGGCTCTAACGCATGCGGGGCCCTGCCCCGGTCATGGCGATCCCTCTGCTGGGGGATAGTTTAATGGTAGAACGGCGGACTCTGACTCCGCTAGTCCTGGTTCGAGTCCAGGTCCCCCAGCCAACTTCCTATTTTCCTTGTTTTTCAAAGAGTTAAAGGCCTCGGATCGGCCCCGGTATGACACCTTGGTATGACAGTCCGGGGGTACATCGCCGGTATCTCGAAATGCCTAACAGGTCTTCCGAATAGACAACCAGCGGGGACACCTCAGCGCCCCGCCGGTAGCCATTAGGTGCAGTCATACGCTCCCTAGCGCGCTACGCAATTGCACCTTCACGTCGCGTCATGCGTTTACCAGCCCGTCGAAGATAGCGGCAACGGTGTTTCCGCACGTCAACCGCCGAAAGTCCAGGTTTTCTGCGGGCTTCAGGGTGGTTGTCAACCGCCTATAGACGAGGGGTGGTTGACAAAGGGGTCTCGACAAGCCGCAACCTTAGGGTTCCCGTGGGTTACAGCCGGTTGACGTTTCGTCCACTCCGGTCCCTCAGAACGGGGTATCATCTTCCTCCTGGTCGTCATCCTCCAGGCCGGGGCGAACAGGGGCATGGGTCCGCCCCAGTCTCCGCATCTGTTTACCCTTCGCATGCCAGCGGTGCCGCTGATCCTCGGTCCAAAGAGCCATACGCTCTGCCTTCTCCACCCACTTGGAAACCGCTTGCTTTGTTACCCCATAGAAGTCCGCAATCTCCGTCTGTGTCGTGAAGTCCCCCCGCTGGAGCATCTGGCTAATCTCCTCCAGGCGCTCCAGGTCGCCAGCTTCGTGCTCCCAGGCGGCCCCCATCGGCTCCCCATCATCACCCCCCGGCTGGCTCACCAGCTTCGCCAGAATTGGCCTCAGCACTGCATCAGGCCCTCCCGCCCGCACCTTGTCCCAGTCCACCCGGAACCGTGCCTCGCCCATAGCCTTGTTCTGGCCGGGCCGCTCCAGTTTCACGATGGTCTCGAACGTTGCCGCCAGCTTGGAAGACCCCCGGAAGTCACCCGACTTGCCCGCATGGTGAACCAGGATGGTTGCTACTCCGCACGTCTTCAGCCCCAGGAGGAACGCTTGGATAGCATTGAAGGAAGACGCCGCGTTCTCATCCTCGACTTCCCCTAGGGTGGTGAAGTTGTCGAGGATCACCAAATCAGGCTTGTCCGTCTTCACGTGCTCTAGGTAGAACTGCATCCCGCCCGGATCGGTGATCGATGGGAACTCCGTCCCAGGCTCCTGGTGCTGCCTCGCAAGGACCTGGAGGTTCCCCCTGGCCGCCTCCAGGTCCACCCCAGGGACAGCCTTAATCAGCACTCTCATACGGTCCTGGATGTCCTGGATGTGCATTTCTCCATCCACATAGAGCACCCGGTATCCTCGCTCTCCCTCCCGCAGCTTTGGTCGCCAGCCTAGGAACTCCCCGCCCCCTGCCACAGCCAAGGCCACGCTGGCAGCGAACATGGACTTCCCCACGCCGGTCTCTGCGTAGACCATCGCGGTCTCTTGTTGCCTCAACCATGGGGACAGCAGGTGTCGCCTCTCCGGGAACTCGCTGTCGAGAAGCTTCCCCAGTGTCGGGGCCCTCAGGCGGTACGTCTTGGATACCCGCGTGTCACTTCCGGGCACAGCGAACTCTACCCGGTGGATCACCTGCTCGGACCGAATGGCCCCGTTGGTCGCTCTCTTGGCCTCCTGCCGGTCAGACATTGGCCGCTTCCCCACTAGCCAGTGCGGTAAACATCGCGTTCCGGGCTTCCTTCTCAGCCCTCTCACGCTCTGCCTGGACCTTCACGATCTGGTTGCCAATCACGCCGACAGCGACATGAACCATGCGACCCAGGATCAATGCCGTACGCGGCGGGATATCTCGATACACGCGGTGAACCTGCTGGGTCGCCTCACTCCACCACGTCCCACAGTTCCGCTCGCTCAGTCCCGTGAACCGCCTAGCAACTTGCGTCACGAACGCCTTATCGCTCTGAAACCTGTTGGGCTCCCGTATCCATATCATCCCCATAGAGGCGCATGTCTCGATGATCGCTTTGGGGTCCACGTTCTGCCACACGGATAGGAACAATCGGGCCGCCTGGACTTCCCATCTGATCATCGCCCGACCGCCCTTGAACATCCGGTCGGTCTCCATGCAGCGATCCGCGACCAGCCTTAACCGGTCTGTCGCCTTGTTCCAGGCTTCGGGATCAGCCCGCCCATCGAGGAACTTTCGGACTTCCTTTCTGTAGGACGTTAGGTCGCCCTTGGTGATGCCAATTTGCAGCGGATGTCCGTGTCGGAGGGCGCGCTTGCCGTGCGCCCCACAGTAAAGGCCATAGCCCTTCCTCGCCTTGCCGCAACCAGCGGCAGCGCATTGAGTTGTCATTGGTAGAAACCTTAGTTGTTGTGTGATCTTACGGGGGTCAGGGGATTGGACACAGGCGAACGAAAAAGACCGGGACAGCCACTTGGCCGCGCCCGGTCTTTAACTCCGCTGGGGTCTGTCCCCCGTTCTTCGCTAAAGGGGTGCCCTATTTCGGGGACATTCAGTCTAAAGCTACGCAATATAGCCTTTGTCGCAGCTTTCCCCTTATCAGGGTGCAGTCAACTGCACCTTTCGGTTCACACCAGCTGCACCCTCTCCGCCGTCCTCCGCTTCACCACGCCCACCGGGCTAACCACGGCTGCCAGCCATCCGGCGTAGACCAGCCACTCGCCTTCATCCTTGACCACACCCCACCGCTTACCTTCTGGGTGCGGCCAATCCGGGGTGTCATCACTCCTCAGGGTCTCCACGTACAACTCACCAAATCGCGTTTGCAAGTAGATCCAACGTTTCACTGGTTTTTTCCTTCGTTCGTTCGTGGGACGCCCCGTGCGCCCTCATTGTTTATTAGACAAACGATAGTGCAAGTCCAGAGAAAAGAACTTCATTCACATAAATTATTCTATTGATAGTTTCCCTAAAGGAACAAAGCCGGTCTCTTGGCCGCAAGAACTAACGAATACTATTGTTCCGCTTGAGGAACATTTTAGATTAGCCCGACAGTGCTTGGATCACCCTTGATACACAAAGGGCGGCACCATCGGCACCGCCCCATATCACCTCGCCTCTGCGTTGCCCCTCATGCTTCGTCCAGTACCCGATACACACTAGCCCGGCCAATGCCCATCTCCCTGGCGATGGCCGTAGCACCCATACCCTGATCACGCAGCGCTTTCACCCGGTCCACGTCGATCTTCGCGGGGCGTCCCTTGTAGACACCGCGCTCCTTCGCCTTCGCAATGCCTTCCAGCTGGCGCTCCTTCCTGATGTTCAGCTCAAACTCCGCAAAGACCCCCAGCATATCGAGGAACGCCTTACCTGCGGCCGTAGAGGTGTCTATAGGCTGCTCTGTGGCGCGCAGTGTAGCCCCCTTGGTGCGCACCTGGTGAACCACCTCCTGCAAGTCCCTGATGGAACGGGCGAGGCGGTCTACGCGCGTCACTACCAGTTCATCCCCTGTCCGCAGGAAGTCCAGCAAGAGGGCAAGCTCTTCCCGTCCTTCCCTTGAGGCACCGCTCTTTGTCTCGGTGCGGATCAGGTCGCACCCTGCGGCTTCCAGGGCCGCCGTCTGTGCGTCGAGGTTCTGCTCTGTGGTGGAAACGCGGGCATATCCGTATCGGGCCATTGTTTGTTCCTTTGTCTTATTAGGCTCTAGACCCTACTGCTTTACTGTATCAGAAATCAGAAAGCAACCTAAATAAGACAGAAAGCCCTTAGGTGTCCCGCTCCCCTGAGACACCTCGTATGGGTATACCTATACGAGACTCGATTCCTGAGCTTCCTTCCATTTAAGATTGTTCTCTAGGAGAAGCGTCGATGCTGTTACTCATTAGCGGGGAATCGGAGGTATAAGGCTATGGTGGAGTGGAACGGCTTCTTCCTCAAATTTATGCCCTCCCCCCTTTTCTTGGAAAACGGCCTATTCAGGTTTACGCAGCCGAAAGCATTTGAGGATGAACAGGAAGCGTTGCCGGATTGGCGCTATGAAAGCTTTGCAAAGGAAGACTATGAGGTAGCGGCTTCTGACGCTGAGGCGTTGGGTATCGGGAGGGATTTACCGAAAGACATATTAGAAACTGCTCTCATGTATCCCTTTCCAGCCCACCGCTTCACCCCTGAAACCGCTCCCGGTCTTTTCAGAATGGATAAAGAACCGTTCAAAACTGAAGAAGAGCACGATACATGGATAGCGAAACGGGCTGTAGAACTGTGCCAAGAGAAAGCAGATAAAGAAGTTGGTATATTCAGCTTAACCAAAGTTGAATCAAATCTCATGTGGAAAAAGTACGGTGGAGAGCGCTCAGGCGTCATGATCTGCTTCGACGCTGATCACCCTTTTTTCCAGTCAGAGATGAGAGAAGTTGAATATACGGAGTCTCCAATCTCAGTGTCTGTAAACTCTGGTTGGGTAAGGATTGGTGGCCAGCGTCTAAATGTAGATGATGTCCGGGATGGTTATATTGAACGAGTGCCTCCCCGGCTCTTGTTCCAGAAGCGTCTTGGGTGGGCAGAAGAGAGAGAGTGGCGGCGGTTGGAGCTATTGGAGAATGCAGAAAAACAGGCGGGAAGGGATTACAATGGCCATGATGTGTATCTCTTTCGTGTGCCAGCAGCTGCGGTTGTAGCGGTGTTTTATGGGAGCTGCGCTGCAGATGAGATGGTCCAGGAAGGGCTTCATAAGATTGATCAAAGTATGCAATGGCAGCACGTTCACGTGTTCAAGTATGAGGCCAAACCTGATGGTGAGCGGAGAACAAAGATTCGCTAAATCGGAATGAGGGGGCGAGGGGGGATCGTTGCCTTCCGGCAATCGAGGTTGCCCATTCAGATTTTTCCGTGAATTATTTCTAGGAGCATAGGCTCTCTATGCAGCAACCTTAGGTATCTCAGGTGCCCTAAGGTGGCTCAAATCGAGACCCTTGTAGCTGACCTTCTGTAGTGCTTTGTTCAGCGTCACAAGGTTATAGCCAACTCCATAGGTCCTCCCTACGAGTCTTCCCGCTTTCCTTCTCTCTTACTTACCGGCAAAGACTCACGCTACGCTGCCCGCTCTTGCTGCCAGGTCCCGACCACACCGCTTGCCTCTAGTCCGGGATACGCGATCACCTCCACGATTTCCTTCCGCTGGAACATCGTCAGCCCATCCGGGTTGTAAACACGGTAGGTGATCCCTTGTTTCTCGTGGCCGATGATTTCAGCAGCCTCAGTCTGCGGAAGACGCGCCAACTCAAAGCATCGGGTGACGTTCTTACGGAGTGAATGGAAAGCCGTCCGCCAACGGTCATCGCCTTCAATCCCCGCCGCTCGCCGGTGCACTGTGAACTGCTTACTGACTTTCCAGCCATACTTGCCATCGGGACCGCCAGGCGTCAGTTCAGGCCAAACCCTCTCCGCTGGGTCGTTAGACCGGCGCTCCAGAAGCCACGCCAACCTATTGTGGACCGGGACCACGCGAACACCGGCCTCAGACTTGGCTGCGATAATGTCGAAGTACCAGATACCGTCCTCTTGCCTCACGTTCGCCCATTGAAGCGAGCAAATCTCATTCAGGCGCATCCCCGTGTAGAGTGCGACAAGCGGGATTTCCCACAAGACGCGATGCTTCGGGACCAACTTGAATAGCTTGGCCAGTTCTTCATCCGTCAACGGGCGGTAGGGTCGTGAATTCTTTCTCGTCACTCGCGACCACTGACCCTTAAAGGGGTTGTCACCTCTCGCCTCTTGGCGCTTCTTGGCGTGCTCCCAGATGCACGATAGCGCGGTTACATATCGGTTGAGGGTCTTCACCGACAGGCCTGTCTCATGGCTGCCATAGAGCCGCTGGAGTTCCTTAAAGGTTCGCTCCTTCGTCTTGGGCGATCGGCCCCACAAGGGGTCGAACCGGCGGATGATATCAAAGAACGCCACCGCATCCCTGGCTGTCACCTTAGACACAGGTTTGTCATCTACATGCTCCGCAAACAACCGGGCCGCCGTCTCATACTGAAGCCGGGTCTGCTCCACCAGTACACCCCTGTTCGCCTCCAGATATGCTTTCCCAGCTTCACTGAAGGTCATGGCGTACACAGGAGCCGGGGTTACCTCCTCGCCACTCTGGTACTTCCTAAAGTCATTCAGTCCGTCGATCTTCGCTTGTGTTTCCGGATCGATCACATCGGAATCAGTTTCAGGGTCATTCCTATCATCGTAGATTGATCGACGTGTGCGCCGTTCGACTTCCGAGACCAGTACGTCAATCCCCACACCAATGAGATCGTCGTCCCTGCCCCACAGGCCCTCCTCCGCTTGCTCACGAGTGGTCCAGTAGGTTCCCCGCGCGTTAGCTCGCTCCTCAATCGGTTTTCCCCGCAGTCGCGCGAACTCTTTCGTCCAGTGAGCACGGAGTTCCCATCGGAGGTCCTGCGCGACCTTCAAGTCCCTTGTCCCAAGTGGTTCAGTGATGTGGATTTTCAGGCCATGCTTGTTCTTTAGATCGGCAGGGACCTTCAAGCGGAAGTTCCAACTATGACCCCGGAGGAGAAGGTAACGACAATCAGGCACGTTCGGCCCCTAGTATGACAGTACGGTATGACAGGGTAGTATCCCGTAACTCACTGGGCCGCAACAAAAATCGGCGCTATCAACACCTTATCCGCCCCCTGTCTCCGGCTCCAGGTCCCCCAGCCAATTCTCTAGGTTGAATATTTGCGGACTGAGGCTGCTGAGTGACGAATGTCAGCACTCTGCTTTTGCTGAAGCAGTCACGCCGGTCCTCTATCGCCCCGAGTAAACACCGTGCCAGGCAGAAACGGCTGGCGCACCCTTCCGGTAGCCGGCAGCACCACACCGCCCGTTCGAGCGCGATAACCCTCGACCTTTTCCTCGAGCGCAGCGCAGTTTACGGAAGCCTGCTAAGCCGCCGACACATTGGGCATGCCCTCGGCCTTCAGGCGGTCGATGGCGCGCGAGAACGCCTGGATCGTCGCCTCGACATCAGCCTCGCTATGCGCCGCTGAAGTCAGCCCGCCCGGCCAGCCGCCGATATCCACGCCTTCGAGCAGAAGCGCGAGGCGAAGCGCATTGGCGGCGTCTGCCGGCTTGGTCTTCAATTCCTTCCAGGGTACGCTCAACGGGTCGAAGGTCATCGGATCGATCGTGCGATCCTCCGGATTCATGAAGACATGAAAGCCCGAAAAAGTGCCGTAGATTGACCAGCCGATTCCCTTGTCCGCCAACACCTCGTTCATGCGCCGGCGAAGCGTCTCGGCCGTACGGTTGGCGCGCTCACAGGCATCCGTCGTCTCGATGATCCGCAACGTCGTGATGGCCGCCGCGGCGGAGACGGGATTGCCGTTGAAGGTCCCCGGATGCAGGATCTTCTGTCGTCCGGCCGCCTCGCTCGCCGCGAAATCGAGCCAATCGAGGATGTCCTTGCGGCCGGCGACCGCGCCGCCGGGCAGACCGCCGGCGACGATCTTGGCAAGGGTCGTCAGATCCGGCTGAATGCCATAGGCCTGCTGCGCGCCCCCCGGGGAACAGCGGAACCCCGAGATCACCTCGTCGAAGATCAGGAGTGAGCCATTTGCCTGCGTGAGACGGCGCAGCTCGTGGAGAGTCGTTTCCGCGACCGGGATCATACCGAACGAACCGCCCGTCGGCTCCAGGAAGACAGCGGCGATATCGTCGCGGCCCAGGGCGGCCTCGATGCCCGCGGAATCGTCGGAATCGACCAGCACCGTCTTCTCCGCCACCTCCGGCAGCACGCCGGGCGTGGGCGAGCCGTCGAAATGCGAGACGTAGCCCGACGTCATGTGATCGTGCCAGCCATGGAAGTGGCCCTTGAACCGCACGATCTTGTCCCGCCCGGTGAAGGCACGCGCAAGACGCAGGGCGAGAAGCGTGGCCTCCGTGCCCGAGGCGGTGAACCGGACCCGCTCGGCGCCTGGAAGCATGCGCAAGACCGCCTCGCCCCAGATCACCTCGGGCTCATGGCTCGCGGCATACTGCGTGCCGCGGGCCAGTGCCGCCTGTGCCGCTTCGGTCACTTCGGGATGCGAGTGCCCCAGCAACAGCGCGCCATGCCCGCCGAAGTAGTCGATATAGTCGTTGCCGTCGACGTCGCGCTTATGCGCGCCTTCGGCCTGGTCGACATAGATCGGATAGGGCTTCATGTGCCGGGAATCATGGGTGATGCCACTCGGAAAGACCTGATTGGCCCGTTCGTAGAGTCGCGCCGAACCCGGCGTCTGCTGACGGTACTCGGCCATGATATGCGAATTGCTGCGCGACATTGATGGCATGCTCCTGATGCCGGGACCGCCTATCGGATAAGGCTGGGGATCCAGGTCGAAAGCGCCGGGAACAACGCCAGCAGGACGATCACCGTGATGAACGAAAGATAGAACGGCAGTGATGCGACGATCGCGCGTTCATAGGGGACTCTCGCAATCTGGGCGGCCGTCATCAAGGTCATACCGACGGGCGGTGTCACATTCGCGATGTTGAGGGTGACGATCATGAGAATCGCGAAGTGAAGCGGATCGAAGCCGAGGTTGATCATGGCCGGAACCAGCACCGGACCGACGACCACAAGCGCCGGCAGGACGTCGATGACCGTACCGACCAGGATCAGCAGCACGCACACCATCATGAGCTGGATGAACCCGACATCGGAGACGGTGGTGATCAGCTCAGCGGCATCGCGGGCAATGCCCGAGCGGGTGACGAACCAGCTCAGCACCGCCGAGGCCGCCAGCAGAAAGAAGACGACGCCCGAAAAGCGCACCGTGGTGACCAGTGCTGTCCAGACCTTGCGCCACGTCAGGTTGCGATAGAAGAGGAAGCCGATCGCCAGTGCATAGACCGCCGCGAAGCCCGACGCCTCGGTCACCGTCGTCATGCCCGTCAGGATGCCGCCGAGGATGATGACAGGCACGATCAGGGCCGGCAGTGCCGAGAAAAAGGCGATGACCGCAACTCTCACCGGTGTCGGATCCTGCTTGGGATAGCCGCGCATCCAGGACAGCACGAAGCTCATCACCAGAAGCGACAGGGCCATCAGCAGGCCGGGGATGATGCCGCCGGCAAAAAGATCGATGACCGAGGTATCGCGCAGGATCGTGGCATAGACCACCATAACCACGCTGGGCGGAATGATCGGTCCGATGATGGACGAACACGCTGTGATCGCCGCGGCATACTCGGCATCGTAGCCCTGCTTCTTCATGGCCGGGATCAGGATCTTGCCAAGCGCCACCGTGTCCGTGATCGCGGCCCCGGTAAGGCCGGCGAAGAAGATCGACACCGTCACATTGACGTGACTGAGCGCCCCGCGAATGCGTCCGAGAAGCGCGTTGTTGAAGGTGATCAGTTTCTGGGTCAGCCCGCCCTGATTCATGAGTTCGGCCGTAAAGATGAAATACGGCACCGCGATCAGCATATAGCCGGAAACCCCCGCGAACATGCGATCGGCGATGATGCTGATCATCTGCTCGCCACCGATGGAATAGCTGCCGGCGACTCCCGCCATGGCCATGACGACGGCGACAGGTGTACCGACTGCCAGCAGGAGGACGAAGACGATAAGTGCGGGAGCCATTATACATCCTCCGCCTGCTGTTCACGGAGCGCCTGCTGGGTGACATCCTCAGGGGCAACGAAGTGCGCGAGCAGGTCGAAGCCGCGCACAAGGTGGATGAGGGTGACAACGCCGGTCAGCGGGACCGCGATGGCTGTGAAATACTGGGGAATCTGGATCATGTGAGAGACCATGTAGGTCTGTCGCGCATTGAGAAAGAATTCCCAGCCGTACCAGATCATCAACAAGGCGTAGATGGCGATGACCGCAAGACAGATGATCGCGGCCACCTTGACCAGAGGTTCGGGCAACATCTTGACGAACAGGGTCATCGCCACGTGCTCTCCCCAGTACAAGGCGATCGTTGTTGATATCAGTCCGATCCAGGGCAGGAAGACGCGCGCAAGCGAATAGGTCCAGCTCAACGCGCCGCCGGTGAAGACGGTGTAGAGAAAACCGATAAAGGAAATCGCCAGCATGGCGAGAACGCAGAGAATACAGACAACGACGGCAGCGTGATTGACGATATCGCTGACTCGCCTGGCGACACTGAGAACCGACATGGGCAAAATCCCGAATCAGCCTTTGAAGGACGCAAGCCGGACGCGCGAGGTATCCCGCGCGTCCGGCTCAGCAGTTCGTAACGACGACCGAAAGGACATAGCCGTCGCTACCGGCATGCGGTTTACTGCCCGTAGCGCTGGTAGTCCTGTTCCTTCAGCTCTTCGCCGACGCGATCGACCTCGGCCCAGAGCTCGTCAATCAGCGACTCCTCGAGACCGAAGTCGTTGACGATCCAGTCTTTCCAGGCCGGCCGCGCCATATCCGCCATCTTTTGCCGCTCGTCGGCAGGCATGACATAGCACTCCTCGAAGATCTCGCAGGATTCCTGCCAGCTCGCTGTCGCCAATGCGCCGGAGGTGCCGTGTGCCAGCTGGATCGCCTCCTGGGCCGCATGGGTGATGATCCGCTGATACTCCTCGGGCAGGGTCTGATACCAGGTCTCGCTGACCATCCAGGTCTGCGTGTTGTACACATGGCCGGTCAGCGTCGTGTAGTCAGTCACGTCGTCGAGGTTAAAGGCCGTGTTGACGACCGGCGCGTTGAACTGACCATCTGCCAGCCCGGTTTCCAGCGCGGTCTGGACCTCACCCCAGGGCAGTGGCGTCGCCGACGCCCCCATGGCGTCCATTATGGCGATGTGGGCGGGATTCTCCTCGACGCGAATGTTGAGACCCTCGAGATCCTCGACCGTCTTGATCAGACGCTCGTTGTTGGTGAAGGCAACGAAGCCGCCGCCATCATCGAAGGTTCCGAGATAGCGCATATCGGCTTCCTCGATGGCGCCCTCCATGAAGTCGGCGAACCATTTACCATCGAAAAAGGTCCAGGCCTGGCGCCAGCTCTCGAACAGGAAGGGCGTGGTGACCGCCTGATACTTCTCGTAGAAAGAGGACATGGCACCCGAGGACATCACGGTCGACTGAAGCGCCTGCCCTCCCGACTGGACCTGGGAGCCGGTCTCTACTTCGGAGCCAAGCTGGGCACCGCCGAAGACCTCCACTTCGAGATCACCGCCCGTGCGTGTCTCCACCAGGCTTTCAAAATGGACAAGGGCGGGATAGATCTCGTTGTTGCTCAGATCTTCGGGCACAATTGTCGCGATCGTCATTTGATATTCTTGCGCCTGGGCGGACACGGCCATCGTCATGGCCGTGGCGGCGATTGCACCCGTGAGAATGGTTGTTGGCCAATTTTTCATTTCTGCTCTCCCTGTCTGGTGAGATGGGCTTATATCATTATCGTTCGTTTCCGGGATGCTAGCATTATCATAGGCCTCTGTCACAACCCCGACCGTCCACTATCGTCCCCCGGTGGGTTTCCGGGATCATGAGTCGGAGGTTTGATGCACTGGGCAATGCGTCTGCCAATGGCAACGGCCTGAATGGATTTCCCTGTGTGGATCCACGGAGCCAGCCTGTGCTGAAGCGACGGGGTCAGGAAACCTCGTTTCCGCCCCTTAGATATTTCGTCCCCTTGCATCTATATCCCATACGTCGCTTACGACTTGATTATTTATAACCAGATACTTGTCGTACAGGTTGCAGGTTGGATCGCAATGTCCCGGTATCAACAAGAGCCTGTCATTTACATCCAATGAATTATTCTGGTCCTTTACGACACAATGATTGTCCGAGACACCGGTTACAGTCAGTTCCCTGTCACCATGCACAACGGGATAGCCGCTATCCACCGAGTGAGATTTAAGGCCCGCATCACATACAGCGATCTCCGGACTTGGTTTGCTGATCACGCTCGTGATGACGAACAGGGAATTATCAAATCCTCCGACTCCCTTCTCCGAATCACCCTCAACCCGCGCGTAATCCATGTCCATGAAGAGGTATGAACCAGCCTGGGTTTCCGTATAGAGTCCGCTCTCAACATCGAACTCGAGTGTCCCCGTTCCCCCTCCACTGATCTCCAAATCTTCATAATCTTCTTTATCCAGACAACTCAGGTATTCTCTTATTATGCCATAAGTTGTCTCAGACACCCTGCTACGCTCTTCCTGTTCATAAATATGCTGACTTGACCCATTATACGCTTGGATGCCCTTAAAATTGACATGATCCAATTCCTTGATAAGCCTATACTGATTCAGGAATTCTTCATATGAATTGACTCCGCACCTACCTCCGCCGCAATTTATTTCTATCATTAAGTCAATATAACTGCCATTATTGCTTAAAATTGTATTTATATCTTTTATGTTATTCATGTTATCTACACACACACTTACTTGTGAATACTTTCTCAAATCTGATAATATATTAATCTTATTAAGATCTGTTATTTGATTCGTTATGAATATATTCCTGACTCCGTTCCCGGAAAATGCTTCAGCTTCAGATAATGTCTGGCAGCAGATCCCAATAGAACTTGGATTTTCCAGCTGTTTCTTTGCGACATGGGAGGATTTATGCATTTTACAGTGAGGCTTATGGAATATCTTACTTGATATAATATTGTTAAATATTCTCATATTATTATTAAAAACGTCTTCCATTATAACAATATTGGGTGTAAGTATATCCTTAACTGATTTTCCCAAAATATTAGTATTATACTTGTCCGTGTAATACATTATAAAACTCCTAGAATTCTATATTATACTTATGCTTTGCGCTTGAGCTATCCAGCCAAGCAACAGGTCAGTGCAACTTAAGCTTCGGTTTTCTGGTAAATGAGTCTCATGCTTCCTCGGTAATCGGGAAGGCTGATGCAACAATGCGCCTCAAGCTCACCCTATCCAAAAAAACCTTAAACTGTGCGCCCCTGCCGTTATTTCCTGTAGTGTTATCGGAGCACATCCTTCAATTCCCGCTGCATGCCCCGTAACGCATCCAGATAACGGGGGACAAGATCTTCAGCCTTATTGCTGATCGCCGGCAGGCCGAGGTTCACAGCCGCGATCACCTTGTCCTGGGCATTGTAAAGCGGCACCGCGATGGAGCGTAGCCCGATCTCGACTTCCTGATCGATGACAGCGTAGCCCTGTTCCCGGACTCGAGACAGTTCGGCCATGAGCGCATCCGGTTCGGTCATGGTATGCGGAGTTCGAGCCGGCAACGGTTCATGTTCCAGACGTGAACGAGCGTCTTCTTCAGGCAATGCCGCCAGCAGCACCCGGCCCATGGAGGTACAGTAGGCCGGCAGGCGCGAGCCGAGCATCAGGGAAATCGACATGACCTTTCGCTGCGCGGCGCGCGCCACATACACAATTTCATCCCCATCCAGGATGGAGACCGAGGTGCTCTCTCCCAACTCGTCCGAGAGGCGGTCCAGCGAAGGCTGGACAATCTGCGGCAGGGGCATGGCCGCGAGGCAAGCCGTGCCCAGGCGCAGCACACGCGGTGTCAGGGTGAAGAACTTTCCATCATGAGTCGCATAGCCGTGCTGGGCCAGTGTCAACAGGCAACGCCGTGCCGTGGCACGATCCAGCCCACTGGCCTCGGACACTTGCGAGATCGACTGTCGCGGTCTTTCGGCCGAAAAGGTCTCGATAACGGCAAGCCCCTTCGCCAGGCCGCCCATGGTATCGCGTTGGTGAACCATCACTCGTCATTTGTACGTTATACGAACAAATATCTGATATCGCACAAACCGCGTTGCCGTCGAGGCCTCGTTTTCGTATGCGTTGATGCAGGACTGTCTGCATTGACGGCAAGAGGGAGACATCGATGGACAAGTCAGTGGCCCGCCTGGCCGAGGCCGTGGCCGGACTCGAGGACGGCGCACGGGTGATGATCGGCGGCTTCGGCGGCTCGGGTGCGCCGATCGAGCTGATCCATGCCCTCATCGACAAGGGGCCCGGAAACCTGACCATCATCAACAACAATGCGGGCAACGGACAGGTCGGCATCGCCGCCATGATCGATGCGGGCATGGTCGGCAAGATGGTCTGCTCGTTCCCGCGCTCCACGGATCCGCGCGCTTTCACGGAAAAGTACCTGGCCGGCGAGATAGAACTGGAGCTTGTGCCCCAGGGCACACTGGCCGAACGCATTCGTGCCGCCGGCGCCGGTATCCCGGCCTTCTACACGCCGACCGGCTACGGAACGGAACTGGCCGAAGGCAAGAAGGTCGAGGTCTTCGAGGGCAAGCCCTACGTTCAGGAACGCTGGCTGAAAGCCGACTTTGCGTTGGTCAAGGCCGAGTGCGCCGACCGGCACGGCAATCTCACCTTTCGCAAGGCAGCGCAAAACTTCGCCCCGCTGATGTGCGCTGCGGCGACGACCACGATCGTGCAGGCCTCGCGGATCGTCGCACCCGGTGAGATCGATCCCGAGCAGGTCATCACGCCCGGCATCTTCGTGGATCGGATTGTCGAAGTGCCCGAGCCACAGCAGGAAGAACTTTTGATCCGGGCCGGAGTAACCTATCCATGACCCAGCTGCCGCATCTCTCCAACGCCCAGATCGCCTGGCGCGCTGCCCAGGACATCCCGGACGGCGCCTATGTGAACCTGGGCATCGGCTTTCCCGAAATGGTCGCACAGTACCAACCCCCGGAACGCCAGGTCATCTTTCATACCGAGAACGGCATTCTCAATTTTGGCGAGGCCCCTCCCCCCGGGGAAGAGGACTGGGATCTGATCAATGCCGGCAAGAAACCGGTGACCCTCAACCCGGGCGCAGCCTTCTTCCATCATGCCGACAGCTTCGCCATGGTCCGCGGCGGCCACCTGGATGTCGCCATCCTCGGCGCCTATCAGGTGGCGCAGAATGGCGATCTCGCCAACTGGCGGGTCGGCAGCAAGGGCGTGCCGGCCGTGGGCGGCTCCATGGACCTCGTCCACGGCGCCAAAAGAGTCGCGGTCACCACCCAGCACGTAACCAAGACCGGCGAGTCCAAACTGGTGGAAAGTTGCACCTTTCCATTGACGGGCGTCAGCTGCGTAACCCGCGTCTATACCAGTCTGGCGGTCATCGACATCGCGGATGGCCACTTCGTCCTGCGCGAGAAGCTGCCGAACCTTTCGTTCGACGACCTCCAATCCCAAACCGGTGCCCGGTTGGAGCAGGATGGCCAGGTCGACGACTTGATCGTGCCAGAGCTCTGAGGGCCCCATGAGCGAAGTCTTTATCTGCGACTACATCCGCACCCCGATCGGAAGGTTCGGAGGATCCCTCGCCTCCATCCGAACCGACGATCTTGCCGCCCTCCCCCTCAAGGCGCTTCTCGAGCGCAACCCACGGCTGGACCCAGCCTGCGTGGACGAGGTGATCCATGGCTGCGCCAACCAGGCCGGCGAGGACAATCGCAACGTGGCGCGCATGGCCCTCTTGCTGGCAGGTCTGCCCGACTCCGTACCCGGAACGACGCTCAACCGCCTGTGCGGATCCGGCATGGATGCGATCATCAACGGCGCGCGGGCAATCCGGTGCGGCGAGGCGGATCTGGTGGTTGCCGGCGGCGTCGAGAGCATGAGCCGCGCGCCCTTCGTGATGCCCAAGGCGGAAACGGCCTTTTCGCGCCAGGCCGAAATCCATGACACCACGATTGGCTGGCGCTTCATCAACCCGCTGATGAAGGCGCAGTATGGCGTCGACTCCATGCCGGAAACGGGGGAGAACGTGGCGGAGGATTACGCCGTCACCCGAGAAGATCAGGATGCCTTTGCACTGCGCTCCCAAGAAAAGGCGACCCAGGCGCAGGAGAACGGCCGCCTTGGCCAAGAGATCCTCCCGGTTTCCATTCCCCAGCGCAAGGGCGAGCCGATTGTCTTCGAGCGCGACGAACACCCGCGTGCCACCAGCCTGGAGGCGCTTGCGAAACTGTCGACACCTTTTCGAAAAGGCGGGACAGTGACAGCCGGCAATGCTTCTGGTGTGAATGACGGCTCCGCCGCCGTGCTCCTCGCCACCGAGGATGCCGCCGTAGCTCATGGGCTCACGCCCATCGCCCGTGTCCTCGGTGGCGCCACAGCTGGGGTGGCCCCGCGGGTCATGGGCATCGGCCCCGCCCCGGCATCGAAAAAGCTGATGAAGCGTCTCACACTGTCCCAGCAGGATTTCGACGTGGTCGAATTGAACGAGGCCTTTGCCAGCCAGAGCCTCGCCACCCTGCGCCTCCTAGGACTCTCCGACGATGATCCCGGGGTCAACCCGAACGGCGGCGCCATCGCCTTGGGCCATCCGCTCGGGATGTCGGGCACACGAATCACCGGCACGGCGGCTCTCGAGTTGCAGCACTCAGGAGGTAGGCGCGCGCTCTCGACCATGTGCATCGGGGTCGGCCAGGGCATCGCCATCGCGCTCGAGCGCGTATGAGCTCGAAAGGAAAGCAACGGGTCCAGCACCATATGGGTCAGTCCTTATAGGCACGTCTCCATTCAACACCACTTGTGCTTGGCTGCTTTGTTGATCCTGATGGATTTCCCCACCTTCTCGAGTTACGTACACTGCGTACTGAGAAGGGAGTCGGGTCCAATATGCAGGATGCCGTTCAACCAGGCGACACGTCGCGTCGCGCCGGGTGGCGCAAGGCCGAGGTCATCGACATGGCCGCGCTCTGCTTCATGGAACGCGGGTATCATGCAACGAGCATCGATGATGTGGCGCGGCGTCTCGGCTGCTCCAAGGGACGCATATATTACTACTACCCAACGAAAACCGATCTGTTCTTTGACGTCCATCGGGAAGGCATGGCTCGTCTTTTCACGGCCCTGGAACCGGCTCTGGAAGCAAGGGGCAACGGCCTGCAAGTCCTGGAAGCCATGCTGATGGCCCATGCACGCGCCATGTTCGAGAACCACACCTACGAGAGCGTTGTGGCCCAGGGTGTACAGGTGCACCGCTTCGAAGCGACCACGCCCGACCAGCGCGACACGATGGCAGAGCTCATCGCCAGTCGCGACAGGTTCGAGGCGCACTTCAAGGAGGCAATTGCTGCAGCAATCTCGGACGGCTCCGGCGCCAATGTCGATGTCTCCATTACTTCAAAGGTACTTCTCGGTGCCTTACAATGGTCGATCATATGGTATCGTCCGAGGCCCGAGGACGACGACGAAAGTCGCTCCGCACTGGCGGAAAAGATGGTCTTGCCGCTGATCGAGGGTTTGCGGCCACGCTGACGTTGCCCCGTGGGGCTGTCCTGATCGCCCTCGCCAACCATTGCGACGATGCGAACTGCCTTCACGCATCGTCACTGCGCGACCTGCTCATTTGGGCCTTCGCTCAAACGCGCCCTTTCGCGAAATCGGACTTATCGTCAACCACTTGCGCACGGCCGTGTGCTTGACAGGTGAACGAGTCCTCCTCTAAAAGATACTGAGTAGTATGTTTATCCTGGCAAGAATACAAAGTCGATAGAACAGGGGGAGTTCCCATAATGCGCGTGATGATCACCGGCGCGGCGGGCTTTCTGGGCCACCGCCTGAGCAAGGCCGTGATCGAACAGGGCGCGCTTGTCTCTCGCGCCCAGGAGAAGACCCCGATCACCGAACTTTGCCTGGTGGACGTGGTCGATGTGCAGCCCCCTTCCATGCCTGGAATCGAAATCAAGACGCGCAAGGGCGACCTGGCCGATCCGTCATTTGTCGCTGCCCTTGCTGAAGAAGGCTTCGACAGCCTGTTCCACCTCGCCTCCTATCTGACGTTTCACGCCGAAGAGGATCCCGCACGTGCCTTTGCCGTGAACGTGGATGCCCTGCGCAGGCTGATGGAAAGCGCCGACAACGTCCCCAAGGTTGTCTTCACCTCCTCGATCGCAGTGTTCGGCGGCTCGTTGCCGGAGAGTGTCGGGGATGAGGTGGCACCCCAACCGGAGACCACCTATGGAAGCCACAAGGCGATCAACGAGTTGCTGCTCGCCGATCATTCCCGTCACGGTCAGGTTGACGGACGCTCCCTGCGCCTGCCCATCGTCCTGACTCGGCCGGGCAAGCCTCAACCGGCCATCTCCGACCGTATCGCGAGCATCATTCGCGAGCCTCTTCAGGGCCTGGACATGGCCGCACCCCTGACTCCGGAAACGGCTATCCCGGTCAGCTCCGCCGGAGCAGCCGTTGCTGCCCTGCTCAAGCTGCACGACCTGCCGTCAGGCGACCTGCCGACCAAGCGGGCCTTCAACCTGCCCTCCCTCACCGTCACGGTGGCGGAGATGTTCGACGCAGTGAAGCGATACGGGGCCACCGGAAAGATCACCTATGCCGCGGATGCCAGGATGCAGGCAATCGTCGATGGCTGGCCCTCCCGCTTCGTCTCCCACTGGGGCACCCGCTTGGGGCTCGCCGCCGACGGAGATCTCGACACGTTGATTTCAGACTACCTCGATCAAAAGGGTGTCTGACGTGGCCGATTCAGCAACACTCAGTCGTACTTCCACCCAGGTGGCTCAAACCACCGCCGATATCTGCATTGTCGGCGCGGGATCATCGGGCATCACCGTCGCCAAGGCGCTGAACGAGGCGGGCCTGGCTTTCGACATTTTCGAGAAAGGCTCGGATATTGGCGGCATGTGGCGGTACGAGAACGATAATGGGCAAAGCTCGTGCTACGCCTCGCTGCACATCGACACCTCCAGGCCCAATCTCGGCTACAGCGATTTCCCCATCGACCCGTCACTGCCGGATTTTCTCTCACACGCGCAATTCCTCGAATACCTGGAATCCTACGCCGATCACTTCGGAATACGCCAGCTTGTCCGTTTCAGGACAGAGGTGCAGTCGATCGAGCCCGTAGGCGACAGGTTCCGCGTACGCCTTACGAATGGCGAGGATCACGAGTACGGCACGGTCATCGTGGCCAATGGCCATCTTTTCGATCCGAAGATGCCGGACTTTCCAGGAAGGTTCGATGGCAAGGAGATACATTCCCACTATTACCGCACTGCCGCCCCCTACGAGGACAAGCGCGTCATGGTGGTTGGCCTCGGCAACTCGGCCGTCGACATTGCCGTCGATATCAGCCGCAGCGCCCAGCATGTCTTCGTCTCGACCCGGCGCAGTGCCTGGGTGATGCCAAAGTATCTTTTTGGCCGACCCGTGGACCAGATCTCCGGCTTTATCGCTCGAACGCTGAAGCTGCCCACGCCGGCAACCCGCAAGGTCCTGTCATGGCTGATTCGGCTTTTCACGGGCGATCAGCGTCGTTTCGGCCTGCCGCGACCCGAGCATCCAATGTGGCGTGAGCACGCGACACTGAGTCAGGAACTCCTGCCTTATATCGGCCATGGGTACATAACCATCAAACCGAATGTTGAGGAGCTGCGCGGAGATCGGGTCGCATTTGTCGACGGCACGGAAGAAGTACTCGATGCCATCATCTATGCGACCGGCTACAACATCCACTTCCCCTTCCTTTCAGAAGAGCTCTTCCATGCCGACACGGACGTCGGCCGGCTTTATCGCCGCATTATCTCCCTCGACCACCCGGGCCTGTTCTTTGCCGGGCTGGTACAGCCGATTGGCCCCACAATCCCGCTTGTGGAGACCCAGGGCAAATGGATCGCCGGCGTTCTGTCCGGCAAAGTGCAACTGCCCGACTTCCACATCCGTCATCGCGAGGTCGAGGCGCATCGGAAATGGCAGCGCAAGACTTATGTCAATTCGGCGCGCTATACTCTGGAGGTCGATTTCCGTAACTATTCCAGGCAGATGAAACGCGATATGCGCGAAGGCCTGGCCGGCGTATAGGCTGAGGAAGACGGGATGGAGCAAACGCGTTGGAAAAACCGCCCCGAAGGGTCCAATTGGGGCGACTTCGGCCCCGACGATCAATTGGGACGGCTGAACCTGATCACGCCCGAGAAGGTAAGACAGGGTACAGCCGAAGTCCGGGAGGGGATCACCTTCTGCCTGTCGCTGCCGCTGGACTATCCCGGAGGCAGCGACCTGAACCCGCGGCGCCGACCGCCCATCCTGCGGCCCAACCTGCGCGAGAGCCAAGTCAACTTCAACGCGGTGCCGTCCGACGAGGCAACAGACGTCTTCTGCGACGACCTCGCCATCATTCACCTGCAGTACTCGACCCAGTGGGACGCCCTGTGCCACGTCGGCTCGCTTTTCGATGCCGATGGCGACGGCGTTGCCGAGCCGGTCTACTATAATGGGTTCCGCGCCGGCGTGGAGATCGTCGGACCTCAAGAGGCGGCCGCAGCCGGCATTCCGCGACAGCCGCCCGAGGGCAGCACATCGCGGGCCGCTGCACTGGGGATCGAGACCATCGCCGCCCATGGCGTACAGGGCCGAGCGGTCATGATCGACCTGCGCGCCCACCTGGGCGACGATCGCACCCTCGTGGGCCATGACACGCTCATGGGAATCCTGGAACGCGATGAGATCGAGGTCGAACCCGGAGACATGGTCTGCCTGCACACAGGCTTTGCCGATATCGTGCTGGGCATGCATGGCAAGCCGGACCCAGACAGGCTGCACAACTCCGCATCCGCGCTGGATGGACGCGACCGCCGGCTGCTGGACTGGATCTCCGACAGCGGACTCGCCGCACTGATTGCCGATAACTACGCCGTGGAAGCCCTTCCCTCCGCACCGGCGGAAACGGGCCGATGCTCCATCCTGCCCCTGCACGAGCACTGCCTGTTCAAGAACGGCATCCCGCTTGGTGAACTCTGGCACCTGACACCCCTGGCAACCTGGCTTCGAGAAAGAGGGCGCTCGCGGTTTCTGCTGACGGCGCCCCCGCTCAGGCTGCCCGGCGCCGTGGGCTCGCCCGTGACACCGGTGGCCACAGTATGATGGAGAGAGTCCTCATAACCGGCGGGACAGCCGGAATTGGCGCAGCCTGCGCGACGCGTTGCCGGGCCGATGGCTATGAACCGGTCTTGATCGACCGGGAGGGCGAAGCCATCCAAGCCGATCTGTCCGATCCGGCCCAGACAGCCGATGCCCTTGAGAAGGCGCTCGCCGGCGGGCCGATCACCCGTCTTGTCAACAACGTCGGAGCCGTCGTTCCGGCCTCCATCGAAGAGCAGACGCTTGCGGAGTTCGACTACGCGATGGCGCTCAACCTGCGCTGCGCCATGCAATGCTTCCAGGCCCTGCTGCCCGGAATGAAGGCTGCCGGGTTTGGACGTGTGGTCAACATGTCCTCGCGCGCGGCCTTGGGCAAGGAACTGCGCACTGCCTATGCCGCGACGAAGGCTGGCCTGATCGGAATGACCCGGACCTGGGCCCTGGAAGTCGGAGCCCACGGCATTACCGTCAACGCAGTCGGGCCGGGCCCCATTCGCACCGAGTTGTTCGACCGCGCCAATCCTCCGGACTCGCCCCGGACACAACAGATTGTTGAATCGGTGCCGGTGCGCAGGGTCGGCACGCCCGATGATGTTGCGCATGCCGTCAGCTACATGCTCGATTCCCGTAGCGGCTTCGTGACGGGCCAGGTGCTGTACGTGTGCGGCGGCCTTACAGTCGGTTAGGGTAAGGATGACGGACGTCGCGATCATCGGAGGAGGAAGCATTGGCGTGGCTTTCGCCATTGTCTTTGCCCGCGCAGGCCACGGCGTACACGTTCAGGATCCAGATGAGAAGCGGCGCTCTGACTGTCCCACGGAAATCGCCGCGCGCCTGCACCAGTTGGACGAGTTCGGACTGCTGGACGAGACGCCGGCTGCCATTATCGAACGCATAGGCATCATACCCGAGATCTCCGAAGCCGTACGGGGCGCGGCGTTGGTTCAGGAATGCGCGCCCGAGGACCAATCCCTGAAGCAGCAGCTTTTTGCCGAACTCGACAGACTGGCGCCTCCGCATGCGATCCTTGCGTCCTCTTCATCGGCAATGCCGATTTCCCGGATAGCAGCGGAATTGCCGGGGCGCGCCCGCTGTCTTGTCGCCCACCCGGCAAACCCACCCTATCTCCTGTCGGTGGTCGAAATCGTTCCCGCACCCTTTACCTCTCACGACACGCTCGAGCGTACTCGCACCTTTCTTGAGGGGTGTGGCCTGTCGCCTGTGCAGGTTGGGGAGGAAATCGAGGGGTTCATCTTCAATCGCCTGCAAGGTGCCTTGCTGCGCGAAGCCTATTGCCTCGTGCGTGACGGCATCGCCGATGTTGCCGATATCGATCGGTTGGTGACCCATGCCCTGGGCTTGCGGTGGTCAGTTGCCGGTCCTTTCGAGACAGCCGACCTCAACACCCGCGGCGGCATTGCCTCCCACGCACAAAAAATGGGCCCGGCCTATGCGCGCATGGGGGCTGAGCGGGGACAGAACGATCCCTGGACCCCGGACCTGGTCGCCGAGGTAACGGCACAGCGACGCCGCGCTCTGCCCATGGAGGAATGGGACGCGCGCGTTGAATGGCGGGACCGGATGCTCATGTCCCTGATTGAACACCGGCGAAGATGCTTGAAAGACATGGCGTGACGGAACTGAGGCGCAACTATACCCTCATACTGATCTTGTCCATGTCACGCTATCTGTAGGGGGTCCCTGTGCCAGACTCCGCCATCCCCACCCGCACCCTTCCCTCCGGCGAAACGATCCCGGCCCTGGGCCAGGGCACCTGGTACATGGGTGACGGCCTGCGCTCGCGCGAAGAGGAGGTCGCCGCCCTGCGCCTGGGCCTGGATCTCGGACTCACCTTGATCGACACCGCGGAAATGTACGGCAACGGCGCCTCGGAACAGCTTGTGGGCGAAGCGATCGCCGGGCGCCGCGACGAGGCCTTCCTGGTCAGCAAGGTGCTGCCCAGCAATGCCAGCAAGCAGGGCACCATCAAGGCCTGCGAGCGCAGCCTGGAGCGGCTCGGCACGGATCGCCTCGACCTCTACCTGCTGCACTGGCGCGGCGGCACACCCCTGAAAGAAACCCTCGAGGCCTTCGAGGAACTGGTCGAGGCCGGCAAGATCCGGCATTGGGGCGTGAGCAATTTCGATGTCTCGGACATGGAGGAACTGACGGCGCTGCGGGGCGGCACGGCGGTACAGGTCAACCAGGTGCTCTATAACCTGACGCGTCGCGGCATCGAATGGGATCTGCAGCCCTGGTGCCGGGAACGGCAGATTCCGCTCATGGCCTATTCGCCCATCGAACAGGGGCGCATGCTCGACCATTCGTCGCTGAAACGCATCGCCGAGCGGCTGGGTGCCACCGCCGCCCAGGTGGCGCTGGGCTGGTTGCTGCGCCAGGAGGGCCTGGTCGCCATTCCCAAGGCCGGATCGCCGCGGCACGTAGAGGAAAACCGCGCCGCCCTGGATCTCCAGCTGTCGGACCAGGACCTTGCCGAGCTCGACCGGTCCTTCCCGGCGCCGGACCGGAAACAGCCGCTGGAGATCCTCTGACACGGGCAACCGGCTTGACGCGCCAAGCCCCCCAACGGTCTCAGTACAGCAGATCCACCAGTCCCATGGAGATCCAGGGCATGTAGGTGATCGCCATCAGGCAGGCGAGCACCACGAGGACGAAGCGCATCAACCAGGGGATCAGCCTGTCGATGGACAGGTTGGCCACGGCGCAGGCGGCGAAGAGGTTGACGCCCAAGGGCGGCGTGAACATGCCCAGCGCCAGGTTGACCACGACGATCAGTCCGAAGTGCACCGGATCGATGCCGTACTGCACGGCAATCGGCGTGAAGATCGGGGCCAGCACCAGGATGGCGGCCGAGGTCTCCACGAACATGCCGATAATCAGCAGCATGACGTTCACGGCCAGCAGGAAGCTGACCGGGTTGTCGAAAACCTCCGTAACCCAACCGGCGATCTGGGAGGGCAGGCCCGAGCGGCTGATGAGGAAGCTGAAAAGGGCCGCCGCTGCGATGATCAGCATGACGGTGGCCGTTGAGATCGCGCTCTTGCGCAGCACCGGCCAGAGGTTTTGCCAGCCCAGTTCGCGATAGACCAGCCCGCCGACGATCAGCGCATAGACCACTGCCACGGCCGAGGCTTCGGTAGGCGTGAAGACGCCACCGTAGATGCCGCCAATCACCACCACAGGCATCAACAGGGCCGCCCAGGCGCGGCGGAAGGCCCGCGGGAAGGAGGATCTGTCCTCGCGGTCACGCAGGCCATAGCCGCGGATGCGGCAGAAGATGTAAAGGAAGGTCAGCAATGCTCCGCCGACAAGCAGGCCCGGCCCGATGCCGGCGATGAACAGCCGCCCGATCGAGGTGTCGGTACTGACCCCGTAAAGAATAAGGGGGATGGAGGGCGGAATCAGAACCCCCAGTTCCGAGGACGAGGCCTGGATCGAAGCTGCCAGTGGTTTGGGATAGTCGTGGCGCACCATGGCCGGGATCAGGATCGAGCCGATGGCGAAGGTGGTCGCGACACTGGAGCCCGAGACCGCGGCGAACATCATGCAGGTCAGCACGCAGGTCATGGCCAGCCCGCCCTGCAGGCCGCCGACCACCGACTTGGCCACGTCCACCAGCCGCTCGGACACGCCGCCGGTGGCCATCAGGTTGCCCGCCAGGATGAAAAAAGGAATGGCCATCAGGGGAAAGCTGTCGATCCCCACCAGCATGCGCTGGGGCACCATCAGCAGAGGCAGGCGCGAAAAGAACTCGATGCCGATGACGGAAGCCAGGACGATGGAGATCGCCACGGGCACGCCCAGTGCAAACAGCACGACCAGCGAGATGGCGATGGCGAGATTCACGCGGAGCCCCCTTCCCTGCCCTCGGTCTCGGCTGCCGTCTCACGCACACGGCCCAGCTCTTCCCGGCCGGTGAACTGGGCCAGCAAGCGCGCCAGAACCGCCAGGATGGAAAAGGCTGCCCCCACGGGAATGGCGGCATAGATCCAGGCGATGGAAATGTACAGGCCCGACAGGGTCTGGCTGCTGACACGCAGGGTCATGGCAATGCCGTAGTAGAGCAGGATCCAGAGCACCAGCAGGCACGCCAGCCCCACAAAAGCCTCCACCAGTACCAGGCCCCGCTTCGGCACGAGCTGATAGATCACCTCCACCGCCATCATGTACCCCCAGCGGAAGCAGGCCGCCATGGCCAGGAAGACGGACCAGATCATGGCTGAACGGGTCAGCACCTCCGACCAGGTCGAGGGCGCATTGAACACGAAGCGTGTCAGCACCTGGTAGAAGCCCGTGGCCACGGCAATGATCAGCATCATCACCGAAACCACCAGCGCCAGGCGCGTGGTGAAGTCCGCGGCGCGCAGGAAACGTTGCATTCTGTCAGACACCCCGGCTCGCCCTTTCCGGTGCACTCACCGGAAAGGGCCTGGTAGGAGGGAAATCAGCAGTCGCTGTTGCGGATGCGCTCCAGCATCTCGCTGCCGTGCTCATCGGTGTAGGTGGAATAGGAGGGCTCGACCGCCTCCTGGAATACACTGGTGTCGATATCCTCGACAACCGTCATGCCCTTTTCCTTCAGCTCTTCGACACCTTCGGTCTCGAGCCTGGAAACCATGTCACGGGTGGCCTCGGCACCTGCCTGGGCAGCTTCGACGAACCAGCCGCGCTCCTCTTCGCTCAGGCCGTCCCAGAGCACCGGAGAGGCCAGCATGATGGCCGGGGAATAGACGTGGCCGGTCAGCGAGAGATGATCCTGTACTTCCCACATGTTGCTGGTCAGGATCACCGAAATGGGGTTCTCCTGCCCATCGACCGTGCCCTGCTGTAGCGCCGTGAAGAGCTCGGGGAAGGCCATGGGCGTCGGCTGCACGTCCATCTCCTCGAAGGCGGCCATGTGCATCTCGTTCTCCATGGTCCGGACCTTCAGGCCGGCGGCATCCTCGGGCGTGTGGATCTCGCGCACATTGTTGGTCATGTGGCGGAAGCCGTTCTCGGTCCAGGCCAGGCCGACCAGGTCGTTCTCGCCGACCTTGTCCAGCAGGTCCTGGCCGATCTCACCGTCCAGGACGCAGCGCGCATGCGCGTAGTCCTCGAACAGGAAGGGCAGGTCCAGGACATAGGTCTCGGGCACGAAGTTGCCCAGGGGGCCAGTTGAGGTGATCACCGCATCCAGGGTGCCGATCTGCAGCCCCTCGATCATGTCACGCTCACCGCCCAGGGCACCGGCCGGCTTCTCGTCCACCGTGAAGGCACCATCGCTCAGTTCGTCGAGCTTTTCTGCAAAGGCGTCGACCCCCACCGAATAGTGCGAATCGTCCGAAATACTGTGGCCGACGGTGATCGTCTGCTGGGCCTGGGCACCGGCGGCAAAGCCGGTGATCGCGAGAACGGAGACCCCTGCCAGGCCGAGGCGGCGTGCGATGCACGCAAGTTCTGCTGTCATTCTTGTATCCTCCCGGAAATTATGAATTTTTTTGCGGCTCCCCGCCCCCTGACCTGCCTTGCAGGCTGGACCGGAGTGCGCGAAACCGGGCACACTATAACAACCCTGTCTTCCATATTCACCATGGAAGGTTCTTGCAAGCCGACACCCACGCCTCCTGCCCAACCTCCGGAGCCCCCATGCCTGAACCCCCGCAGAGCCAGCCAGACAGGGAGACGGCGGGCGTAATCGCGCCGCCGCCCCTGATTTTCGTGTCCATCCTGGCTGCCGGCCTTGCCACTGATTTCCTGGTGTATCGTATGCCTACCGGGCTGCCGCTCCTTCCGCGCGGGCTGGTCAGCGTCGTGCTGACGGGACTGGCCATTCTCATCGTGTTGGCGGCCTGGCTGCATTTTCGCCGTGCCGGCACGCCCGTGGAACCCTGGCGCACTTCGACGGCCCTCGTAACGGACGGCATCTACGGGTGGAGCCGCAATCCCATGTACCTGGCCATGGTGCTGTTCTACCTCGCCATTGCCCTGGCCGTGAACAGTCTGGTCACGATGCTGTTTCTCCTGCCCCTGCTCGTCCTCCTGCACTACGGCGTCATCCGGCGCGAGGAACGCTATCTGGAGCGCAAATTCGGTGCAGCCTATCGCAGCTACAGGCAGCGGGTACGGCGCTGGATCTAGGAAGCACCGCCTAGACACCCCCTTGCCAGGTACACGGCCACAGGCCAATTGGAAATCTGGAAAATAGACGCAATGTTACCGAAAGGAAGAGGTCCAGCCATGCAATGCCCGATCGACGGCGAGCAACTTGTCATGACCGAACGCAGTGGTGTCGAGATCGACTATTGCCCGAAATGCCGCGGTGTATGGCTCGACCGGGGTGAATTGGACAAGATCATCGAACGTTCTGCCGCGACACAGCAGCCCTCTCCGCAAGCACAGCAAGCGCAGAGCGGGCCCTCCCCATGGCAGGGCGACACGAGATCCGACTCCAGATACCAGGGCAAGAAGAAGAAAGAGTCCTTTCTCAGTGAACTCTTCGATTTCTGACCTGACAGGGGTGGGACGCCTTGCCGGGAAGCGAGAGGCGAAAGAGGTCTTACGGACAAATGGCGGCCTCGAGCGCCTCACGCCCGCGGCTTGGCTTCGCGTGAGCCGAATTCGCCCACGTCGAGTACGGGTGAGGCATCGATCTCCTCCGCATCCAGCATGGAGGCCACGCGCTCGAGGGAGGCCACGATCATCGCCTGCTCCCAGTCCTCGAGGGCTTCGAACTGCTTGACGTAGCGCTGCTGGAGCGGATCGGGTGCCTTTCTGACGGCGGCACGCCCCTCCTCGGTAATGAAGATATTGGTCTGGCGCCGATCGGATTCGGAGCGCCGGCGCTCCACCATCCCCTTGGCTGCGAGGCGGTCGACCAGCGCTGTCATGGTCGCCTGGGCCACACCCATGCGCCGCGAAATCTCTTTCGACGTGGCGTGGCCCGTTTCCTCGACGATCTGCAGCACCCGAATCTGCACGGCAGTCAGGCCGGCTGCCCGCGCAAGCTCACGGCCATAGAGCTCGGTTGCACGGAAAATCCTGCGAATCGCAATCAGGCTCTGATCGGTTCTGTCCATTTCTGACCTCGTAACGTCCCGCCCACGACTCCACGATTGCGGAGTAGGCGCTTTTCCCTCGAATCTCCAGCCCGTCCCCTCAGGCCATACAGTTTGTAGCACTTAACTATCTCTCTTTGCGAGAAGATATATAGTAAGCCTTCCTAATGGAATGAAAGACGCCCATATCCCTCATACCAAGGATTCTTCCTTTCAGATAGCCGCCTCTTGATTTTTGAGTCAGAAAGATATATTTAGTATGGCTAACAAATTAAGAGCATGAGGACATGACCGTGCAAGACAGCCCCAAAGTCGTCCCGCGCAAGACCATCAAGTTGCGCAAGCCGGAGGACGCTGACGGTTCCGCCGTCTGGTCGCTGATCAGGGAGTGCAAGCCCCTCGACGAAAACTCGATGTACTGCAACCTGATCCAGTGCGATCACTTTCGCGACACCTGTGTCTTGGCCGAGCTCGATGGCGAGGCCGTCGGCTGGGTGTCCGGCTATCTGCTGCCCGACGATCCCCAGACACTCTTCGTCTGGCAGGTTGCCGTTTCCGAAGACGCACGCGGCCAGGGTCTGGGCCAGCGCATGCTGAGCGAGCTGCTGGATCGCGATATCTGCGCGGACGTGCAGCGCATCCAGACCACCATCACCCAGGACAACGACGCCTCCTGGGCCCTGTTCACACGCTTTGCAGGTCGTGCCGACGCCGACGTCGGCACCGAGGCCCATTTCAAGCGCGACGAACACTTCGAGGGGAAGCACGACACCGAATACATGGTGACGATCTCCCTGCGCGAGGCGCTGCGAAGCGCCGCCTGAGCGCACAGCGGTTCCTGATACGAACACCGCTTTCACACTCACCGAATCCACCAAGGACAATCCAATGTCGACTGTAAACACAGCCGAAACCAACATCTTTGCGCGCCGTGAATCCGAGGCCCGCAGTTACTGCCGCTCTTTCGACACGGTCTTCGTGCGCGCCAGCGGCAGCACGCTGACAAACCAGGAAGGCCGAAACTACATCGACTTCCTGGGCGGCTGTTCGTCGCTCAACTACGGGCACAACGATCCGGACATGAAGCAGGCCCTGATGGACCACATCGCCGGTGATGGCATTGCCCACGGCCTGGACATGTATACAGACACGAAGCAGGCCTTCCTCGAGACCTTCGAGCGCCTGATTCTAGAGCCGCGCAGCATGCCCCATCGTCTGATGATGACCGGCCCGACCGGCACCAATGCGGTCGAGGCCGCCATGAAGCTGGCCCGCAAGGTCACCGGCCGACACAACATCATCGCGTTCACCAACGGCTTTCACGGCATGAGCCTGGGTGCGCTGGCGGCCACGGGCAACGCCAGCAAGCGCGCGGGCGGCGGCGGAGTCTCGCTGAACGACGTGACCCGCATGCCCTACGAGGGTGCCTTCGGTGACGACGTGGATACGCTGGCCCAGATCGAGATGCTGCTCGACAACCCCTCTAGCGGCATCGACGCTCCGGCGGCCTTCATCGTCGAGTTGATCCAGGGCGAAGGCGGCCTGAACGCCGCCTCGACCGAGTGGGTCCAGGGCATCGCCCGCCTGGCGAAGAAGCACGGTGCCCTGCTGATCGTCGACGATATCCAGGCCGGCATCGGCCGATCCGGCAGTTTCTTCAGCTTCGACGACATGGGCATCGAGCCCGACCTGATTCCGCTGGCGAAGTCGCTGTCCGGTTTCGGTCTGCCGTTTGCCGCCCTGCTGGTGCGCCCGGAGCACGACATCTGGAAGCCGGCCGAGCACAACGGCACCTTCCGCGGCAACACCCACGCCTTCGTGACCGCACGGGTCGCGCTGGAGAAGTTCTGGTCCGACGACCGCTTCGTAACCGAGATCGCCGAGAAGGCCGAGGTCCTGACCGAACGCCTTCAGCGCATTGCGGCCGGGATTCCGGGTGCAAAACTGAAAGGCCGTGGCATGATGCAGGGCGTCGATGTCGGCTCGGGCGAACTGGCCGAGGACATCTGTGCCGAGGCCTTCCGCAACGGTCTGATCATCGAGACCTCGGGGTCTCATGACGAGGTCGTGAAGGTCCTGGCACCTCTGACCACGCCGATGGAGCAGTTCAAGGCGGGTCTCGACATTCTCGAGCAGGCCGCGCTGAGCTGCACCGGCCTGAAACACGCAGCGGAGTAAGACAGGAATGATCGTTCGTGATTTCAATGAACTGAAGGACGGCCCGCGCGCCGTGTCGGATGCACGCTGGACCTCGGTCCGCATGCTGCTGGCCGACGACAACATGGGCTTTTCCTTCCATATCACGATCCTGGAAGCCGGGTCCGAGCACACCTTCCACTACAAGCATCACTTCGAAAGTGTCTATTGCATGCAGGGGAAAGGCTCGATCACCGACCTGGCCACGGGCAAGACCCACGAGATCAAGCCCGGCGTGATGTACGCGCTGGACCAGCACGACAAGCACACGCTGCGCGCCGAGGAAGAACTCGTCATGGCCTGCTGCTTCAATCCGCCGGTCACCGGCAATGAAGTACACCAGGCCGACGGGTCCTATGCCCCGGCTGACAGCTGACACAGCAATTGCCCCAAGGGGCAGGAAAGCCATGACTGACAGATCCATTGAAGCCGGCCAACCGGCCGGAAAGCACACCGTCGAGAAGATCGGCGGCACTTCCATGTCGCGTGTAAGCGAGCTGGCGGACAGCCTGTTCGTCGGCAAGCGTACCGGCTCCGAACTCTACAACAGGATTTTCGTGGTCTCCGCCTTTGGCGGTATCACGGACCTTCTGCTGGAGCACAAGAAGTCCGGAGAACCGGGGGTCTATGCCCTCTTCTCCAGCTCGGACAGCGACCATGGCTGGTCGGATGCCCTCAGCAAGGTGGCAACGGCCATGTGCGAAGCGCACGAGAAGGTTCTGGAGCATCCCGCTGACCGCAGCTTTGCCGACGACTTCGTGCGCGAACGCATCGAGGGTGCACGCAGCTGCCTGATCGACCTGCAGCGGCTGTGCTCCTATGGGCACTTCCGCCTGTCACAGCACATGCTGGTCATCCGTGAACTGCTCTCGGGCCTGGGCGAAGCCCATTCGGCCTTCGTCACCTCGATGCTGCTGCGCCGCATGGACGTGAATGCACGTTTCGTGGACCTGAGCGGCTGGCGCGACGATGCGGAGCACAGCCTGCGCGAACGCATCGAATCGGCCTTTGCCGACATCGACCTCGAGAACGAGCTGCCCATCGTCACGGGCTATGCCCAGTGCTCCGAAGGTCTGATGAAGGAATTCGACCGCGGCTATTCCGAGGTGACCTTCTCGCAGATCGCCGCCCTGACCTCGGCGCGCGAGGCCATCATTCACAAGGAATTCCACCTGTCCTCGGCGGACCCCAAGATCGTGGGGGCGGATGCGGTCTGCAAGCTGGGGCACACCAACTACGATGTCGCCGATCAGCTGTCGAACATGGGTATGGAGGCCATCCACCCGAAGGCTGCCAAGACCCTGCGACAGGCCAGCGTGCCCCTGCGCGTGACCAATGCCTTCGAGCCCGAGGATCCCGGGACCCTGATCGACGAGAGCACGACGGAGTCGGGCTCGGCCGAGATCGTGACCGGCCTGGACGTCTACTCCATCGAGCTGTTCGAACAGGATATGGTGGGCGTAAAAGGTTACGATGCGGCCATCCTGGAGGCACTGACCCGTCACAAGGTCCGCATCACCTCAAAGACCTCGAACGCCAACACCATCACGCACTACGTGGACGCCTCGTTGAAGTCCATCAAGCGCGTCGAGCATGACCTGAAGGAGCGTTACCCTTCGGCCGAAATCACAGTACGGTCCCTGTCGATTGCGTCGGTCATCGGGCGCAATCTCAATGGCCTGCGGGTGCTTTCGCGGGGCCTGGATGCCCTGGAGGCTGCGGGTGTCGATGTGGTTGCCGCCCATCAGAACACGCGCAGCGTGGATGTCCAGTTCCTGGTCCAGCGCCAGGACCTGAGCAAGGCGATCAAGAGTCTTCACGAGACTTTTTTTACCGGTAGGGTCGAGCCCCTCTGTCAGCAAGCAGCCTGACTCGGCCCTTCTCAGCTGTCACACGCGTCTAGCGCCGGCCCTTTTGGGCCGGCGCTTTTTCATGCATTACGTCCTATGATGCATGACGCTCGCTGATGTCATCCAGCGGATAGACCGGCCGGCGCACCTTCGAGAAGTTCAGCTGGCTGTAATCGGAGGTGCACACGCCGACGCCGGCACACTCGATAATATCGCGCGCGATATGCTTCAGGCCGGCGCGCCAGTGGATACGGCTTTTCAGCATGACATAGCGCTTCTGCAGGGGATCGATGCCCAGGCTCAGCAGGACGTTGATGTCGTGCGGCTCGACGTGCCGTGAAATGACAACGATGTCCACCTTGCCGGTGTCCAGGACCACGGCCGTGCCCATGTCCATGGCAACCCCGGCGTACATCGGTCCCTTGTTGCGGTAGCGCCCGTCGGAAATCGTCTTGATGCGTCCCGTCACCTCGAGCGGCCTGTTGTCGGCTGGGATGGCCGGCATGTCCATCTTGCCGCCGATCCTGAGTGTTACCGTTTCGCCGATCCCGGCTGCCACGGCCTGCTGCACGGCTTCGGGGTCATAGATCCCGAAGACCGCCACGTCCTCGAGCTCCTGCTTCAGGATCTCGGCCAGCACCGCCGTGGTGTCCATGGTGCCGCCCGAAGCCGCATTGTCGTAATGGTCCAACAGGATCACGGGGCCCTTCTGCGGATCCCGCGGAATGGCTTTGGCCCGCGCCACGGAGTCCGCCAGCGGCTCGGGATGATAGACGAAGGCTTCACGCGCCTTCCAGGCCATCTCCAGCAGCTCGTCGCGCAGCGTTTCTGCCAACTTTGGATCGTTGTCGGTCACCACCACGGCCGACAGACCGGCCTCGCGAATGTCGGCGTGCGGGAAACCGACGAACAGGCTCGCGGACAGGACGGCCGGTTGCTTCTCCATCTCGATGCAGCGGGCCTGAATCTCCTTGTTGGGATGATCGTCCGTTCCCTGGCGCATGACATGCGGCAGCATGGGATTGTTGGCCCAGGCCTGGGTCGGCTTCATCTCGCCCTTGATCTGGCCGAGCAAGGCGCGTCCGGCACGGCGACCGGTCTCGTACATGTCGATGTGCGGATAGGTCTGGTAACCGGCCACCACGTTGGAGTTGGCCACGATCTCGTCATACAGGTTGGCGTGCATGTCCAACCCCACGGCGATGGGCGTGTCGGGCGCCAGTTCGCGAACCCGGCGCACCAGAGCGCCCTCCCCGTCTTCAAGGCTCTCGGTCACCATGGCGCCGTGCAGATCGAGCAGGATGCCGTCCCAGCCGCCCTTCTCGACCGCCTGACAGATGGTGTCGGTCATGACGCGATAGGCCTCGTCATCGACGGGACCGCTGGGCCAGGCCTCAGCCGCGATGGCCACTTCGATCTCGGCGCCTGCTTCCTCGGCTTCATCCATGTACCCGCAGAGCACCGTTCCCGTGTTACGATAGGCCGCCACCGCCTCCGCACCGCGCAGCGGGGCGTTTCCACGCCGGGCAAAGCGCTCCAGCTTCGTCGGTACAGGGGAAAAGGTGTTGGTTTCGTGCTTCATCATGGCAAGAAGCAGGCGCATGGCATTTCCTCTTCAGTCTTCTATGGCCGCGGGTGAGATCTGCGGGAGTGGCCGGACAGCCGTGGAATCCCCTTTGCAGCAGGTCTTGCTTGGGAAAAGCCTGCGCGGGCGTAGCGGGAAGGTCAACGCAGGAAACACCACATCCGCTCCCATTCGCCTGCAGGCACGTGAATCAGAAGGAATACCCTAACTGAAAGAAGATCTGGGTTCCGCGATCCTCGATGTCCTCGCTCGACCAGGCCGGCTGCGTGAGCGTGATCTGTGCCAGATCCCGGTAAGCCAGCCCCACACCAACCGATCCCAAGTGCGCCGAGCGAAAGTCTGCCCCAATCGGATCATTGTGCAGGTACCCCTGATCCACGAAGGCGAAGCTGGACAGTCCCTGTATCTCCTCCAGCAGACTGTCCAGGCTGTAGCGAAGGGTCAGCGCGCCGGCCAGCCCGCTGTCGCCGGAGACCCCCGTGCGTGCATAGGCCTGGGCGAAGCTGTCGTCTCCCAGGCTCATTCTCACGGCCTGAGGCAGGCGTGTGAAAGCCAATTGACCCATTGCCGAGGCCTCCAGACTCCAGTCGTCGTCAAGGCTTTGCTGCCAGTGCCCCTCTGCGGACAGCAGGGTGAAGTCCGGGCGTCCTCCCGGACGCGCAACGTCCAGGACCTCGCCATCGCTGGCGCCCAGACTCTCCAGTCCCTGCGAGAGCGCCAAGCGCCCCAGGAACGCCGATGAGCCGAACGTCTGGTCATAGCTGGAACTCAGCGTGGCCCAACGTTGCCGGTCGGTTATGACGCGCGTGGAGCCAGCCCAGATGCGGTCATCCTGGGTCGAGAGGCTCAAACGTCCCAGCAGGTTGTACTTGATGCGGCGCAGGAAGGGGTGCTCCAGCCAGAACGAGCTCAGGGTCGTCGCCTGTTCGATATCCTGTTCGGCCGCCTCGCCCCCAGGCACGGATTCCAGATAGCCCAGGGAATACCCGAAGTGCAGGCCTTCGCTCCCGATCGGCGCGGACTGTTCCCACTGCGCCAGCATGAACTCCCTCGGCTCGAAGGGATTGGTGATCAGGGTCAGGGCATTCTTCTCGAACAGGCCGAAGAAGTCACCGATCTCGCCGTAGGCAATGGCCTGGTAGGGCCCGATGTCCGGAGAGACGGCATTGTTCAGCATGACCCGTCCGGCCGGCCCATCCCGATCGAGCTGCAGGGTCAGGCGGCCGGCCTGAACATTGTCGGGGACCTTTTCCAGCAAGGCATCGATCGAGAAGCCCTCGAGATCCTCGATCAGCAGGAGATCGCGCTCGAGCTGGGAGACCCGCAAGGGCACCTGCCCGGCGATCCGGTCCAGATAGGGCTTCAAACGCTGTGTGATATCGGGAATGTCACTGTTGATGCGGATCTCCTCGATGTAGGCGTCGAAGACCCGAATCCTTAGCACGCCTGCCTCGACGTCCCACTTCGTTACCAGGGCGCGGGCGAAATAGTCCTGTTCCTGGTAGTAACGCTCAATAGCAACGATCAGGTCCTCGATCTGGCTGCGCCCGACCTCTTGCCCCTCCAGAGACACCCAGAGTGGCCGCAAATCTTCATAGGGCAGGACCTCGGTGCCGCTGAACTCGACGCGATTCAGTCTGTAGGCCTCCTCGGGCAGATCGACCAGTGCACGCCGTTCCACCGGCACCGCAAGATCCAGGCTGGGCTGCACTTCAAGGGGTTGGCGGAAACGCTCAATCACCTGGTTCTGATCAACGATCAGGCTTTGAATGGTGCGGGATTGGGCCAAGGCCTTCCCATCGGCAAGAAGCAGACCCAGGGCTGCAAGACTGAGGACGCACAGCTGTGGCACTGTGAAGGACACACGAGACATCATCACTGTTCTTTTCCAGTTGTTGCTCAGGGAAAGGAGGTCGGCCCTAGCGTGTGAAGCGGCCCAGCCCGTTTTCGTTCAAGAACTCAATGGTCATGGCCCCGGCCATGCCGTTGTCCACAGCGTCAAAGGCGACCCGCGAGACAGAGCCCTCTGGGGCGTTCTCACCCCGTGGACGATAGATGAAGCTGTTTCCATCCCAGGGCTCCAGCAGGCTTTCCTGCGAGTGCGGGCCCAGCACAACATAGAGGCCACCCGCTCTCTCCACGACCTGCGCTTCACCGAAGTAGCTGTTGGTATAGCGGCCCGTATAGGTACTGGAGGGTCCGGGCGGCTGCGCGCCTGCCGGACGTGACTTGCCAACCAGTTCCCCCACCGGCGCCACGATGGGCGCCATCAAGGGCTGATACGCCGAAAACCAGTCGCGTGTGACCGTCCCGTACTGCACCAGATCCATGAAGGAGGCGGAAATGGCTTCCCCGGCCCCACTGGGCGCAGCATTGGTCAGCACCGTGATCCCCAGCCCCAGGGACGGCAGCATCAGGTAGTTGCTGCCCACACCCAGGGCAAAGGCGCCGGAATGGCTGAGCGACACCCGCCCCGAGGGTTCGGTCCCGACACCGAAGCCGTAGCCGTAGGTCGAGATCCGCGCATCCATCGCAAAGGAAGGCGATGAGATGACCTGTGCGGAAACAGCGGGCAGCAAGGCGTCCGTGGCAATGAGAGATTGTCCCTCGTAGTCGCCCCCCTGAAGGATGAGTGCCATCCATCTGGCCATGTCATGGACGCTGGAACTGACCCCTCCCGCCGGGGACTGGGCATCGGGCTGCCTCTGGTAGAGCGGCTGATAACCGGCCTCGACAGGGACATGGCCGTCGGCACGGTTGTCGCGCGCGCGATAGTCCGCATAGCGCGAACTTGTCCGGTTCATGCCCAGCGGGCGATAGAGCTGTGCCGCGCAGAGGTCGGCCCAGTCCTGACCGGCTGCTTCAGCCACCGCCTCGGCAGCCGCCGTCAGCCCGAAGTTGGTATAGGCATAGTGTGCCCGAAAGGCATGGAGCGGCAGCAGGCGCAGACGCTCCAGGATCGTGCGCCGGTCGTAACCCAGATCCTCCAGGTCATCGCCCGCATGATCCGACAAACCCGAGCGGTGCGCATAGAGATCCCCGAGAGTCACATGTTCCGATACCCAGGGATCGGCCAGCTCGAACCAGGGTAGCAGCTGCTGGATCGGCGTGTCCCAGGCAACCAGCCCTTCGGCGACCTGACGGGCAATAACCGTCGCCCCCAGGGACTTGGAGCAGGAGGCAATCTGGAACACCGTATCGCCATCGACCGTCCCGCTGGCCCCCACGCGGCGCAGTCCGTAACCGCCCGTGAAGACCGTTTCCCCATCGCTCACCACGGACACCGCAAGGCCCGGAATGCCGCTGCGCTGCAGGATATCCCGGCAAAGTTCATCCAGCCTGTTGAGCGCCGCATCCACGAGATCGGGCGAGGTGAGGACGCCGACCGTCTGCGGTGGCGACTGCGTTGCCTCTTCCAGGACCTCAGCCTCGCGCTCCTGGTCCGCTGAAGCAATTCTGGAAGATGTGGCTGACAGAGCTGTAGCCGCTGTGGCAACCCCCAGCCCCTGCAGCACGCCACGGCGCGACAGATGCAAGGATCCCAGATTGTGACCGGAACCAGAAGACTGCTGCATCTTTATTCCCCCTGCTCATCCCGTCACGCAGACTGTTGGGCAGGGCAAAAACCAAGTCTCACCGGCACCGTCATATCCATGCGACAGGAACACGGCCCCTTGCGCGACCGTTTCCCGTTATTCTTTCGTTATACCTCCTTTTCTTCGGGCAGCAATTGAATCTTGCAGCTCCGCTTCACTTGACGCGCGAGCGTTTTACCCGCGCCGGCGCAACAGCAGCATCAGGAAGGGCGCCCCGACCAAGGCCGAGACCAGGCCGGCCGGCAACTGATAGGGAAAGGCCAGGTTGCGGCCGATCCAGTCGGCCAGCACCATCACCACCGCCCCCGCCAGGACGGCGCCGAACAGCTGGCTGCGCGCCCGGATCAGGCCGAGTTCGCGTGCTATATGCGGGGCCATCAACCCGACAAACGACAAGGGACCGACGATCATGGTTCCGGCCGCGGTCAGCAGCACCGCCAGGGAAAACAGCGTGATGCGCGCCGGCTGCACCGCAATGCCCACGGCCTGCGCCGCAGCACGCCCCAGCGGCAGGATATCGAGCCAGCGCAGCGTGAGCGTACACAGCCCCAGCAACAGCACGGCCAGTCCCAAGGCAGGCAGTGCGGTCTCCAGGGTTACGCCATAGGTGCTGCCGGCAATCCAGTTCAGCAGCTTGAGGGCGCGCGGATCACCCGTCGCGGAGAGAACGGCCACCACGGCATCCAGCAGCGCATTGAGCGCAATTCCGGCCAGCACGATCCGCTCGGGCAAGAATCCACTGCGCCATCCCAGGGCCAGGATCACCAGCAGGACCGCCATGGCTCCCAGGGCCGCGCTTCCCATCTGCAGCGGCAGCGCCGGCGCGGTGACCAGGAAGACCAGAGCCGCCATGCCCATGGTGGCGCCGGCACTGACCCCCAGGACCTCGGGGCTGGCCATCTCGTTGGCCGTCAGGCGCTGCAGGATCAGGCCGGCGGCAGCCAGCATCAATCCCGCCGCCAGCGCCGCCAGCATGCGCGGCAGGCGCCAGGGCAACAGCTCTCCGGTCAATTGCCCAGAGACAAAACCCCAGGTGCCGTCCGGCAGGCGTCCCCCCAGCACCGCCAGGACAGCCATAAGGGCCAGCAGAGCAAGCAGCACGGCAAGCACTTTGAAGCCATGGCCGCGCCGCATCGGCTGCGCGGCCCCGGAGAGGGACGGCGGTTGCTCCTGGGCACGCAGACGCGGCAGCAGGAGCAGCAGCAGGGGGCTGCCGAAGAGCGCGGTCACCGCGCCGGTGGGCAGGAAATCGGCCAGACTTCCGGCTGCGATCTGCACTGCCTGGTCCGTGAACCACAGCAGCCCCGCACCAAGCAGGGGGGCCCAGAGCAGGCGTTGGCGAAAACGCCGGGCCCCGCAGAGCCGTGCAATCGTCGGCGCCACCAGGCCGATGAATCCGATCACCCCGACCAGCGAGGTCACCACGGCGGTCAGGCAGAGGGCCACCGCCGCCCCGCCCCAACGGATGGCGGCCGTCCGCAATCCCAAGGCACGCGCCTGTTCATCGGGCAGGCTGAGCAATTCCAGCGGGCGGGCCATCACCATGACGATACCGCCCAGAAGCAGCAGGCGCGGCAGCATGGACAGTGGTACCGACCAGTCCTGCTGCTGCAGCGAGCCGCCTCCCCAGATGAACAGGCTTTCCAGATAGCGGTCGTTCAGCAGGATCAACAGGGCGGAGAGCGCCCCGCAGTAGAGGCTGACCACCAGGCCAGCCAGCACCATGGTGACCGGAGAAAAATCGCGCCGGGCCCCCAGGGCCAACACCACGAGCCCGGCTGCCAGGCTGCCGGCCAGGGCGACCATATCGCTGCCCAGCACGAAGAGCCCCGGGGCGTAGAGCGTGGCCAGCGACAAGGACAGCTTGGCCCCGGCCGAGAGGCCCAGCGTGGTGGGCGAAGCCAGGGGATTGCGCAGCACCTGCTGCAGGATGGTACCCGCCAGACCCAGGGCCGCCCCGGCCAGCAGGGAGGTCGCAAGGCGCGGCAGATCGGAGTACAGCAGCACTAGCCGGCCGGCATCGAAGCCGGCAGCATTCTCCCGAGAAAGATCCCGCAGCTCCGGCCCCAACGACCAGAGCGTCATCCCCGCGGCCGGCAGCACGGCCAGCAGGAAAACCAGCGGCAGGGTGCGTGCTCCTGGCTCGGTCCTCATGCCGCCTCTCCCTCGAGGTGGTGTGAGAGAACCCGGGCAAAGCGCAAGGCCGACGGCAGCATGCCGAACATCAGTACAGGGGGTAGAACAGAGAAGCGTCCAGCTTCGACGGGCGGCAGGCGAGTCCAGAGTGGACTGTTGTCCAGGGTGGGCATGACCTCACCGGGCAGGGGCTCGAAGGTCAGGATCCGGGTCTCCGGGCCCGCCGCGTCCGCCAGTTGCTCGATCCCGACCGTCTGGAAGCCCCAGGCATTGGTGCCCCCCTGCCAGGCATTGGGAATGCCGATGCGCTGCAACACGTCATCGAACAGACTGCCCTGGCCGTAGACGCGTACGTGACGGGCGTCCATGAAACGGAGCAGGAGCAGGGATCCGGTGCGAGCTTCCTTGAAATCACCGGTAAGGTCTTCAAAGGCGCTTTCCGTCTGCTCGATAAGCTGCTGCGCCTGTTCCTCGCGCTCCAGGCGCTGTCCCAGCGCCAGGGTGGCCTCCCGCGCCTTGCGATAGGGCTGCTTGTCCCGGTCATAGATCGAGAAGGAGAGAACCGGCGCGAGCTCTTCCAGGCGGCCACGCAATCCTTGCACATAGGGAGTCGTCAGGATCAGGTCGGGCTCGAGCGCGGCCAGACGCTCCATGTTGATCTCGCGGTCGGTGCCCAGGTCCACCACCTGTTGTGGCAGGGGCGGCTCCACCACCCATTCGGACCAGCTCTCCGCAGCCGCCACCCCGACAGGTGTATGCCCCAGGGAGAGTAGGGTATTGGCCAGCCCGTAATCCAGGGAGGCCACGCGCAACTCGCGCCCCGAAGCCGCAAGGAGTGCGCGCGGCAGCAGGCAGCCAGCCACGAGGCTCATGAGCACGGCCCGCCGGCGTGCGGAGAAGATCCCCCTACCCGGCACAGGCCACCGGCGTTCCCAGCACGGGATGATCGATCACGGTCATCTCGACCCCATAAATTTCGCCCAGGCAGGAGGAGGTCATGATGTGCCCTGGCCCACCCGAAACCACCAGCCTGCCCTGCTTGAGGGCATGCAGTTCGTCGCAGAAGCGCGCGGCCAGGTTCACGTCGTGCAGCACCATGACCACCGTCATGCCCTGTTCGCGCGACAGGCGGCGCACGAGGGAGAGCACCTCCAGCTGGTGCGCCACGTCGAGCGCCGAGATCGGTTCATCCAGCAACAGGCAGCGCGTATCCTGGGCCAGGGCCATGGCAATCCAGGCGCGCTGCCGCTCACCCCCGGACAGGCTGTCCACCTGCCGGCGCGCCAGATCGGTCAATCCGCAACGATCCAGGGCCGTATCGACCTTGTCACGGTCCAGGTCCCCGAACCGTCCCAGAGCCCCATGCCAGGGATAGCGCCCGAACTCCCCCAGTTCGCGCACCGTCAGCCCCAGGGTCGCAGGCATCTCCTGTGGCAGGTAGGCCACCTCACGGGCGAAAGCCCGTTCGCTCCAGTCGCCGACCGGCTGTCCGGCAAAGAGCAGACGGCCTTCCGTCGGACGCCATTGCCGCGCCATCAGTTTCATCAGGGTCGACTTGCCCGAGCCGTTGTGGCCGATCAGTCCGGTCACGCCCCCGGGGCTCACCGAGAGGCTCAGGGTCTTAAGGATGGAGGTGTCCCTAACCCTGTAGCCCAGAGCCTCTACAGTGAACCCCGGCGCACTGGAGGACCAGTCCTCAGGCATTTTGATTGGCGCTCCCCTCTACGCTCAGAAGCGGTACCGCAGGCTGGCAATGAACTTGCGCCCCTCGTCGCGATAGCAATAGCCAGCGTTACAGACCTCCTTTTCCTGATTCAGGAGGTTATAGCCGTTCACCTGGAAACGCGCACCGGCAAGTTTTGGATCGAAGTTCCCCAGATCGTAGTGCAGCGATGCATCGGCAAAGAACCTGGCATCGTTCGTGATGGTGTTCTGGTCATTGCCATAGCTTTGCCCCGAGTAGCGCAGTCCAGCACCCGCACCGAGGCCTGCCAGACTGCCCTCCTGGATGGTGTAGTCGGCATAAACCGAGAAAGTGTGTTTCGGAATGCCGTTCAGGGTGTTTCCTTCCGTTCCCCGCGCTCCTTTCTCAATCTCGACGTCCGTATAGGCATAGGAAGCCGTGAGATCGAGGCCATTATCCAGCGTCGCAACACCCTCGATCTCGAAACCACGGGAGCGCAAGTCAAGCTGCACTTGCTGGTTGACCCCTGACGACGCATCGAAAACCACCCCATCTCTTTGGTGGATATCGAAAAGCGAGGTCGTGATCAGAGCATTGTAGCCCGGCACCTCGTACTTGACGCCGACCTCCTTCTGGTCAGCTACGGTTGGCTTGGCTGGCGAACCGCCCATGAGGGTTCCGACATTCGGCGTGAAGGACGTCGTATAGCTCACATAAGGAACAAATCCCAGATTGGTGCGATAGGAAAGAGACGCACGCCAGGAGAACTCCTCATCCTCCTGATCAACCGTGCTACGGCCACTTCCTGAAGGTGTTGTGGTCTCTGCAGAGAGCCAGTCGTAACGTCCGCCCAGGTTCAGGATCCAGTTGTCATACTCCATTCGGTGAGACGCGTAGAGCCCGAATTGCCGCTGATCCTGTTTTTCAGTGAACGAAAGTTTCGGAGGTTGTCCCTGCCCCGGCAGAGCGCCCGAGCCCTGTTCCTGTTCATAGCCGACCCAACTGTAGTTCAGGCCGGTCACGGAAGTGTGAAAAAGGGAACCGGTCTCGTACTTGGCTTGTAAGAAGTTATCGGTCACAAAGGTGGAGAGTTCTTCGGCATTGCGACCCGCAGCTCGTGAGACCGGGTCGGTTGTCGGGTCCGTCACATAGGCATATTCCAGATTGTTGTCGAGGCCTGCGTAGCGGGCTGAAGAGAAGAGAGTGAAGGTATCGTCAAAGCTGTGTTCGAACTCGTAACCGGCTCGATACTGGCGCTGCGTGAAATCATTGTAGTCGGGATCACCTGAATAGATATCCGTGACACCATCCTGGTCATTGTAATAGGCGGCTGTTCCCCCAACTTTGGAATCCATGTACTCACCCAGGATTGTCAGGGTCGTATCGTCATCCGGTTTCCAGGTAAATGCAGGGGCGATATATGCTCGATTGTCGGGAAATCCATCTATCTCTGTACCACTGTCTCGGATCACGCCTGTCAAGCGATAGAGAAAGTTACCTTTTTCAGTGACGGGCCCTGAGAGATCGAAGTTTGCCTGTTTTCGGTGATGACTTCCTCCCTGAAGCTCAACCTCTCGGAATGGGTGCTCCGTCGGCTTCTTGGTCACGAGATTGACAAGCCCGCCTGCAGTGGATGCCCCATAAAGAGATGAAGACGGACCTTTGAGAATCTCGACCGCTTCCAGACCGTAAGGTTCCGACCTGAACAATCCGGTCGGACTTGCAAAGCGTCTCAAACCATCCTGGAAGACACCATTGTAGGTCGCGGAGAAGCCGCGCACGAAAAACGCATCAAAGCGCGGATCCAGACCATAAGCCCCTGTGCGCACCCCTGGCGTATAGGCCAAGGCATCCTCCAAGGATGCCGGGTTTCGATCATCCAGCTGGCTCTCCGTAAGCACCGAGACCGACTGCGGCACCTCGACAAAGGGTGTTTCCGACTTGGAGCCGATGCGCCCCGAGACCGGCACATAGCCGTCCTGAACCAGTCCCTGGTCACTCTCAGCCTCCACCTCGATGGCATCGAGCGTAATCTCGCCCTGATCCTGGGCCAGAGCCGATCCGCTGGTCATCACGGCCAACGGGAGGATGGACCAGAGAATACGATGTCTTCCGGGATTTCTATGTTTTGTCATGTGAACTCTCGCCTGTGCTGTAGCCACCGCGACGCGATCAAGCCAGCACGACTTCACACCCCGCGGCGGAAAAGGACTTCATTGAAAGGCATGAAGGCAAATGATAGTAACTCTCATTGGCAACCATTTGATCCCCTTGGCTGCGTGAGAGTCTGCATTGCCCGCCCCTGAGTATAAGACTCATAATCATTCGCATTATCAATCGTCAAGCCCAGCCTGTGACTGGCTTGCGAGAGCGGGGTGGCCATGAGTTCCCTTAGAAAGGCTCTTGCCTGGCAGAACCGGCACTTTCCCTTGTGCCCCAGTTCCTCAGGGAAACGCCCTACAGGCTGGTCGAGCCTGCGAGAGCTCTGCGACACGGGCAGCGACACCCTGGCGACGCTTCTGTCCTGGCAGGCCGAACGAGTGGCGGGCATGGACCTGCGTGCTCAAGCGGCCTTTCTTGTGGCCAACTTGAGTTACCGCCTCTCCTTGATGCTTGGTAGTGTCTACCTGAAGGAAACAGCCCTGCCACGTCTCGATGCCGACCTGCTTTACCTGAAGCTTTCGCAAACACCGGCTGCGCAGTCCAGTACCCCCGCGGCCTCGCACCTGCATCTGCACCTGGCTGACGAAACTGGAGCCGCATTTCCCGAGCAACCGGAGGCCATGCCCGCCCAACTGTCGGCTCAGTTGGAGAGCTGCATGGACCCTCTCGTCGAGCGCCTGCGAACTGACACGCGCCTTGCCCCCGCGGCACAGTGGCGTCTGATCGCCGATTCCCTGGCCATGGGCTTCCTGCTGGTGGGGCAGGCCCTCGACCAGGAAGAAACAGCGAAGCAGAAGGCCCTGGCCGTCGTGAAGCGACCCGGCTCACGCCTGTTTAACAAGCAATTGGGGTTCATATCGCTGTCCCTTCCCAACCCTGAGGGCACGCCCCAACGGCCGAGAAGCTTCGTCAGCCGCGGCGGCTGCTGTCGCTATTACACCGTCGAAGGCGGGCAGCTCTGTCCTACCTGTGTGCTCGAACCTCTGGATAAGCAGCACAGCCGCTTACGGGAACTCCATGCTCCTGCTGCGGCAGAGGGGTCATAACTTCTCGAGAGCTTGCACAGCACCAAAGGCTTCCCCTGATGGCCATCTCGCTTCACGGGTCATTTCAGGGAAGATTGCCGCCGGAGTCATACTGCCGGAGGCCTGCTTCTTGCGGCAGACCTCCGGCAGCAAATACGCACCTTCCATCTCAGCTGCGCATATTGTGTCCTTCTGGATCGTGGGGTGACGGCGGGATGACACGGGCCGGCCTCTCCTCGCCCACGATATGCGTCGTCAACTCCGTCCCGATCTCGGCCACGTCGCGCTCGACCAGGGCCATGGCCAGGCTCTTGCCCACGGTATGTCCATAGCTGCCCGAGGTGACGAACCCCACACGCCTGTCCTTGTGCCAGACCGGTTCGAAGCCGGAGGCATCGGCATTCGTGGCCGCCACTTCGAGGGTCACGAGAACCTCCTCGGCACCGCCGGCGTCCCTCTCTTTCAGGGCCGCGTCGCGACCGACGAAATCGCCCTTGTCGAAGGCGATCCAGCGATCCATGCCGGTCATGCCGGCGGTGTAGCCTTGCGTGAACTCGCAGGACCAGATGCCAAAGCTCTTCTCGAGACGCAGGGAATTGAGCGCCAGGAACCCGAACTCCACGAGGCCCAGGTCCTGGCCCGCCTGCTTCAGGGTCTCGCGCAGCGAGACATGCTCGGTGGCGTCGCAGTGCAGTTCATAGCCGAGCTCGCCGGTCACAGACAGGCGCGCGGCCAGGACGCGATTGAGGCCGATATCCATGGGCCTGCAGGACATGAAGGGAAAGCCCGCATTGCTGACATCCTCGTGGGTCACGCGCTCCAGGAGCGCCCGGGCATTGGGGCCGGTCAGCGCAAGGCCGACCACGCCGTCCGAGATGTCGCGAATGTCCACGCCCTCGTCCAGATGATCCTCGAACCAGCGCATATGCCATTCACGCAGATAGTAGGAGCCCAGGATCCACCAGCGTCCACCACCCCGGTTGAAGAGCGTGAGATCCCCTTTTAGGCGGCCGTCATGTCCCAGCATCGGCGCCAGACGTGTGCGTCCCGGTGCGGGCAGCTTGCTGGCAAAGATCCGGTCAAGCCAGGCTTCCGCTTGCGGCCCGGACACTTCGTAGCGGGCGAAAGCCGAGATGTCGATCAGACCAACGCCCTCGCGCACGCCGCGACACTCCTTGCCGACAATATCGAAGGCATTGGACCGGCGCAGGGTCGGCGTCTCCTCGAAATCCTGCTCGGCGAAATAGATCGGTGCCTCCAGGCCCCAGACACAGCCCCAGCGCGCACCTTCCGCCGTCATGGCGTCATAAGCCGGAGACTTGCGCAGCGGGCGACCGGCCGGCAGCTGTTCGTTCGGATAGGTCATCACGAAACGCCGGGAATAGAATTGCCCCGTGGTCTGGCGGATATACTCCTTGTTGGAGGCAAAATCGCCATAGCGCGCGATATCCATGCCGAAGATGTCGCTCTCCGGCTCGCCCTGGATCATCCATTCGGCCAGCGACTTGCCGACACCGCCGCCCTGCAGAAACCCGGCCATGACCCCACAGGCCAGCCAGTAATTGGGCACGCCGCGTACGGGGCCCACCAAGGGGTTGCCATCCGGGGAAAAAGTGAAGGCGCCGTTCACCCAGCGCTTGATGCCCACGTTCTCCAGGCAGGGATACCGCTGGAACCCCATGGACAGTTCCTCGGAAATACGGTCGATGTCTTCCTGGATCAGCTCGATACCGTAATTCCAGGGCGCACCGTCCATGTTCCAGTGCTTGTAGTTGAGCTCATAGATGCCCAGCAGCATGCCCTTCTGCTCCTGGCGCATGTAGGTGAAGCCCTCCAGGTCGACGATCAGGGGCAACTCGCCATCCAGCGCTTCGACCTCGGGAATGTTGTCCGTGACGAGATAGTGGTGTTCCAGCGGCGTCACCGGCAGCTCGAGACCGACCATGCGGCCCACCTGCTTGGCCCAGAGGCCGCCGGCGTTGACCACGTGCTCGGCCTGGATGGTGCCCTTCTCGGTCACCACCTCCCAGCTGAGATCCGGGCGTTGGTTCAGTTCCAGCACGCGATTGTGTTCGATTACCTCGGCCCCGCGCTGACGCGCGGCCTTGGCGTAGGCATGCACCACGCCTGACGGATCGATGTAGCCCTCGCGCTCAGCCAGAAGACCACCCAGAATGCCTTCGGTCGAGATGACCGGGCAGGCCTTCTTGATCTCCTCGGGCCCCACCAGGTGAACGTCCTCGATCCCCATGGTCTGGAAGGTACGATAGGCCGATTGCAGCCATTCCCAACGGGCCGGCGCACTGGCCACGGAAATTCCGCCGGTCATGTGCATGCCGATATCCAGACCGGACTCCTCCCCCACCTCGCTCAGCAGGTCGATGGTATAGGACTGGAGCGCCGCAATATTGGGATCCGCGTTCAGGGCATGGAAACCACCGGCCGCGTGCCAGCTCGATCCTGCCGTCAACACCTCGCGCTCGATCAGGGCCACATCGGTCCAGCCGAATTTCGACAGATGATAGAGCACCGAAGCTCCAACCACGCCGCCGCCGATCACCACAACCCGGTATTGCGTTTTCATCCCAGACGCCCTCCGATAGAACAGCCAATGAAAACAGCCTAAGGAGATGCCATGCCGGCGTCTAGACATAAGTGTCCAGAACTCAAGCCTGCTTGTCCGGCTCGAGATCCCGGAGGGTTTGGGGAATGAGTATGAACATCGATCCAGGCAGCCTGCGCACATCGAAACGCGACTGGCTCAAGATGGCCGTCGAAATCCTGGTGACCGGCGGCATCGACCAGGTCAAGGTTCAGGTGATCGCGCGAAACCTCGGTGTGTCCCGCTCAAGCTTCTACTGGTTTTTCAAGAGCCGGCAGGACCTTCTCGACCAACTGCTCGCACACTGGCAGAACGTGAACACCCGCTCCCTGGTCGAGCGTGCGGAACGACCGGCCGATAGTGCCTGTCGCGGCGTTCTCAATGTCTTCGAATGCTGGGTCAACGAAGAGCTCTTCGACCCCCGACTGGATATTGCCGTCCGGGACTGGGCCCGGCGCTCGGCCAAAGTCCGCAAGGTCGTCGACGAAGGCGACACCCTGCGCATGAACGCGCTGACCGAGATGTTCAAGCGCCAAGGCTACCCGGAGGAAGAGGCCTTCATCCGTGCCCGGGTGCTCTATTTCATGCAGATCGGCTATTATTCCCTGGAGATCGACGAGCCCATGGAGACTCGCCTCTCCTACCTGGCCAGCTACCTGCGCTGCTTTACCGGGCTGGAACCGACGCAGCAGGAAATCAATGACTTCCACGCCTTTCTGAAGAACGGCACCAGTACGCCAGCTCAGTAAAATCCGAAAAGCTTGGGGAAAAACAGGGAGAGAGCAGGCCAGAAGGTCGTAACCAGCATGACCGGCAGGGCCACGAGGCCCAGCAGCATCAGGACCGGTCCTATGGCCTTGTGTATCTGCACCTTGCTGATCCGGCAGGACATATAGAGAATCGGTGCCACCGGCGGCGTGTTGGCACCGATGACCACGGAGGTCCCGACGATGGCCGCATAGTGCAGCGGCTCGACCCCCACCGAAGTTACCACCGGCATGAACAGCGGCGCGATCACGACCGTGACAGAGACATCGTCCATCAAGGCCCCGGCGATCACCAGCACGGCATTCACCAGGATAAGGGTCCAGAACGGGTTTACCGCAAAGTCTGCGATCGCCTCGGTCAGGTCCTGAGGCACCCGCTCAAAGGCCAGAATGCGACTGATCATGAAGGAGAACAGCAGGATCAGGATGATCGTCCCTGTCGTCTCGGTGGCCGAGATGACGCTCCTGCCCAGGCTGTTCCAGGTCAGGTCGCGGTAGATGAGAGCGCCCACGATCAAGGCCGCAACGACAGCCACCGCGGCTGCTTCCGTGGGCGTAAAGACACCGCCATAGATGCCGCCCAGGATGATGACGGGCAACATTAGGGCGGGCAGCGCATTGAAAACGGCTTTCCCGCGTTCGCCTTTCTGGATGATGTCGGTGCTCTGTTCGGTGAACCATCGTCCTGCGGCGATGCGGTTGAACAGAATCAGTCCGGCAATCAGCAACAGGGCCGGGCCGATTGTGGCGGCAAAGCAGGCCGCCACCGACTGGCGCGTCACCACGGCAAAGAGGATCATGGTGATGGACGGCGGAATCAGGATCCCCAGCAGCGAGGACACACCAAGCAGGGAGGCCGAATATCCGCGCGGATAGCCCCGTTTTTCCAGGGGATCCACCATGATGGTCCCGATCGAAGCCACCGCCGCGGTTGCCGTACCGGCTATGGCCCCGAAAATGCCCGAGCTCAGTACCAGGGAGGCACCGAAACCGCCACGCCGCTTGCCGACGATCGCTTCGATGAAATTGACGATGCGTGCTGCCAGCCCCCCCGATTGCATCAGATAACCGGTCAGAACGAACAGCGGCAGAGCCAGAAGCACGATGGAATTGAGTGAGCGGAATCCCTGCAGCAGCAGCGTGCTGAGGTTCGCGTCATAGATATAGACAAGGTAGGCGAGCGTTCCCGCAAAGGACCAGGCCACGGGAACGCCCAGGCCCATCAGGACGATGAGCAGGCCGATTGCCAGAAGCCCTTCCATTCAGGCCTCCGACGCCCTTGCCCGTCGCAACTCGCGAATCCCATGCAACAGGTCGCGCACCGCATAGGCAAAACAGCCTATCGCCGCAATCACGATGGACATCTGCGGAATCCACAGCGGCAACCTGAGCGCCGGCGTGGTCTGTGGACGCTGGAGCCCCCAGGCAAGCATCTCGTATCCCCAGTAGACGAACAGGGCGCAGATCACGGTGGTGATCACTGCGATCACCGTCTTGTGCACGGCCTTGGCCATTTCGCCGTTCAGCCGTGACGGCAGGTAATCCACCGTCAGATGCTCCTTGCGGCGGGATGCGATCAGGGCCCCCGTCATGTAGAGGAACATGGCCGCCAGCAAGCTGAGGTCATGGGCGGCCGAGAAGTTCCACCCCAGGACATACCGGGTCAGAACCAGAAGGAACAGCAATCCCGTAACCAGGATGCTGCACAGGATCGCCACGGCATTCAATGCCGCGGCGATCCATCTGTCGAAACGTGCAAGCACGAGAGGCGACTGCCCTGATCTTAGAGTTCGGAGGCGTTCTCACGAACGGTGTCCATGATCTCGCTGCCGACTTCCTCCTCCATCTGCGGCCAGACCTCGGCACGAACCTTCTCGGCCAGCGCCTTGATCTCTTCTTCCTCCGGCTCGATGTAGGTCATGCCGGCTTCCTCGGCCTTTTCGACATAGGACTGGTCGATTTCCTGGGCCGCCTCGAAGTGATCCTCCATCACCGTAACGGCAGCGTCCTGAACGACCTGCTGATGCGCGTCGCTCAGGTTCTCCCACGTCTGCAGGTTCATCGAGATGATCCCCGTGTTGAAGGCCTGCTTGGTGCGAACATAATAGTCCAGCGTGTCGCGGAAATACTCGTAATCCCAATAGATGACATTGGCCGCATCGCCATCGACGACACCGGTCTCAATGGCTGTGAAGACCTCGCTCCAGTCGATTGTTGCGGTCTCATAGCCCATGGCCTGAACGGTCTCGGCCATCGGGAAGATTGGCGGCACCCGAACCTTCAGGTCCCCGGCCTCTTCGACGGTGGTGGCGTATTCGTCCTTGGTGGCAACACCGTTGAACCCTTCAGGCCAGGCACCGAAGAACTTGAGGCCGATGTCCTGGTAGATTCCGTCCATCATGCCATTGATCCAGCCGCCGGGCCTGTAGGCTTCCTTCGCCTCTTCCCAGGTAAAGACCATGTACGGGGTATAAACGATGGCAATGCGCTGATCATAGGACGTCATGGGCCAGTTGATCATCATGTCGACGTCACCGGCCACGAACAGATCGAAAACCTCCTGCTGTCCGCCGAGCTCGTTCTGATAGAAGATATCGACTTCAAGCTCGCCGTCCGTACCCTCCTCGATGAGGTTGGCCCACTGTTCCATGGACTCTGCGGTGGGCGAGCCTTCGGCACCGGAATCCGTTGCCAGCCGGAGTGTCTCTGCGCCCGCGGCGCTCATGCTGAATGCCAGGGCAGTCCCTGCAGCCAGGGCGAATGTGGATAGAGTCTTGATCATGATTTCACGTCTCCCCTTTGTTAGCCTCCCAGCCTGTGGCCGGATTGGAAATTTGGTCTGGACATTAGTGTCCAGGCTATTGTCTATGTCAATGATTAGCAAATGAAACCATAGCAGGGAAAGACTCTTGGCCAGCAAATACTCTGCATTCCAGTTGTTCAGGGAAGGCCTGAAGGGCCATTCGGGATGGGGGCCTGCCTGGCGCGATGCGGATCCCAAGGCCTCCTACGACGCCCTGGTGATCGGGGGTGGCGGTCACGGGCTCGCGACGGCCTACTACCTCGCCCGGAACCATGGCCTGAAGCGTGTCGCCCTGATCGAAAAAGGCTGGTTGGGCGGCGGAAACACCGGCCGCAACACGACGGTGATACGCTCGAACTACTTCTACCCGGAAAGCGTCGCGCTCTACGACTTTGCGCTGAAGCTCTACGAGGGGCTGTCGCGCGAACTGAACTACAACATCATGTTCTCCCAGAGAGGCATTGCCGTTGTGGCCCATTCCGAACTGGAAATGGAGATGGCCGCGCGGATCACCAACGCCATGCAGATCAACGGCACCGATGCCGAGCTGCTGAACCGCGAACAGGTCCTGGAACGCGTCCCACTGCTCAACCAGAACGAGGATGCGCGTTTTCCAATCTTCGGAGGCATCTGGCAGGGCCGGGCCGGCGTGGCGCGCCATGACGCCATCGCCTGGGGCTATGCCCGGGCGGCCGATGCGCTGGGTGTCGACATAATACAGAATTGCGAGGTTACGGGCTTCCTGGTCGAGAACGGCCGCTGTGCCGGCGTGGAAACAACACGCGGGGAGATCCGGGCAGGCGTCACCGGCATGGCTGTGGCCGGCCATTCCAGCGTGCTGGCCGAAAAGGCAGGCTTCGAACTGCCTGTCCGCTCCTTCGCCCTGCAGGCGATGGTTTCCGAACCGGTCAAGCCCTGCCTCGATACGGTGCTGCTCTACATGGGAACCGGCACCTATCTCAGCCAGTCGGACAAGGGCGAACTGGTGATCGGCGGCGGCCTCGACCGCATCCCCTCCTATGGCCAGCGCGGCAACCCGCCACTGCAGGAGGAGATCCTCTCGGGCCTGCTGGAAATGTTTCCGGCCTTCGGGCAGCTGAAATTGCTGCGGCAGTGGGCCGGCATCGTGGACGTGGTGCCGGATTCCTCACCGGTGATCGGCCCTACGCCCCTGCCCGGCCTCTACATCAACGGCGGCTGGGGAACCGGCGGCTTCAAGGCGATTCCGGCCGGCGGCTGGCTGCTCGCCCACCTGATGGCCAACGAAGAGCACCACGAAATCAGCCGCCCCTTCGACCTGGATCGCTTCGCCCGCGGGCGGCTGATCGACGAGGCGGCCGGCGCCGCCATCGCGCACTAGGAGGCAATGATGCAGCGTTTTTCCTGCCCGTTCTGCGGGCCGCGCGACGAAACGGAATTCTTCTATGGCGGTGAAGCCGGCAACGAGCGTCCCGAGCCGGCTGAGGAGACGACGGCAAAGCAATGGGCCCGTTACCTTCACATGGAGAATAATGTAAAGGGGCCCGCCCGCGAAATCTGGGTTCACCTGACCTGCGGCGAGTTCTTCGTCATGGAACGCGATACGGTGACGCACGAGGTTCACGCAAGCGAAGCCTTTCGGGGAGACCGGACATGACGGCCAAACGCCTGAGCACCGGCGCGCAAGGATCGCCTTCCAAATCCCTGTCCTTCACGTTCGACGGGCGCTCCCTGAGTGGACGTTCCGGCGACACAGTGGCCTCCGCACTGTTGGCCAACGGCATCCGCATCCTGGGCCGCAGCTTCAAGTATCACAGGCCTCGCGGTCTCTGGGGATCGGGCGCCGAGGAACCCAACGCCATCGTCGATATAACCCTCGACGGCGAACGGCATCCCAACGCGCGTGCAACCACGGTGCCTCTGGCCGAGGGCATGGAGGTGCGCTCGATCAATGCAAGTCCCAACGCCGAAAAGGACCGGTACGCCCTCCTGGACCGCTTCTCGCGCTTCCTGCCGGCCGGGTTCTACTACAAGACCTTTCTCTGGCCGGACTGGCACCTCTTCGAGCCACGCATCCGTGCCATGGCCGGCCTGGGACAACTGGACCCCGAAACACAGCCTCCGGCCGACTGTCCCCAGCGCTCGGCCCATTGTGACCTGCTCGTCATCGGCGCCGGTCCGGCGGGCCTCGCCGCCGCGCAGGCAGCCGCGCTGGAGGGGCGCGAGGTCATGCTGGTCGACGAACAGGAGCGGCCGGGCGGCAGCCTGCTGCATCGCGGCGGCAGGATCGATGAACAGGATGGCTCGAACTGGCTGAACAGTACACTCGATGTGCTTGAAACCAGGAACGTCACACGCCTCTGCTCCACCACCGCCTATGGCATCTACGATCACAACCTGGTTTGCCTGTGGCAGAGAAGGTCGGACCGGGCCGACAGGCTCTGGCGTGTCCGTCCGCAGCAGATCGTCATTGCCACCGGCGCCATCGAGCGCCCGCTGGTTTTCACCAACAACGACCGTCCCGGCATCATGTCCGCCGATGCGGCGCTGTTTTACCTGCGCCGGCATGACATCCTGGTGGGCGAACGGATCGTGATTGCCACGAACAACGACTCTGCCTATCCGGTGGCAGCTGCGCTGGCGCAGGCAGGGGCAGAGGTCGTTCTTGCGGATTCAAGACAGGCCCCGCAGATGCCCATTCCAGAGGGTGTCGAAGTTCTGCCGGATAGAGCGGTTCAGCAGGTCCAGGGGCAACAGGTCGTCGAAGCTGTTGTCCTGAACGATCAGCGCAGGCAGGCCGACTGCCTGCTGGTCGCCGGCGGCTACACACCCAGCGTACATCTCTACTGCCAGGCAAAGGGCCGCCTGCGCTATGACGAGGACATCCTGGCTTTCGTCCCCGAAGAGATGCCTGCCGGCATCACGGTCGCGGGCGCCGCCAATGGCGCGTTCGATCTGGCCAACGTGCTGAAGCAGGGACACGCAGCCGGATCGGGCAAAGGAGAGACGCCTCGGGCCACGGACGGCCTGTCCTCCTATGGCATCGAGCCAGCTTGGCCCGATCCCACATCCCAGGGGCGCCAGTGGATCGACTTCCAGAATGACGTGACCGTCAAGGATGTCGCCCTGGCCGCCCGCGAGAACTATCGCTCCGTCGAGCATCTCAAGCGCTACACGACGCTTGGCATGGCCACCGACCAGGGCAAGACATCGAACATGAACGGGCTTGCCGCCATGGCCGCCGTTACGGGGCGCACGATCCCCGAGGTGGGCACCACCACCTATCGTCCGCCCTACGTACCGGTTCCCCTGCCCGTCATCGCCGGACGTCGTCGCGCGGAGCTCTTCTCGCCCATGCGGCGGCTGGTGTTGGAGAACGAGCACCGGGCCGCCGATGCCGCCTTCCGGGAATACGGCCCTTGGCTGAGACCGGCTTTCTACGGCACCGGCGAAGCCCAGCAGGAGATCCAGCGCGAAGCCCGCAAGGCCCGGCAAACCCTGGGCCTGTTCGACGGTTCGCCGCTCGGCAAGATCGAGGTGATGGGCCCCGAGGCCGCAGCCCTGATGGACTTCAATTCCTACAACACGCTATCCACCCTTAAGCCCGGGCGCGTGCGCTACGGCTTCATGCTGAACGAGGACGGCGTTGTCTACGATGACGGCGTGGTCATGCGGCTGGCCGAGGATCATTTCATCGTCTCCTGCTCGTCCGGGCATGTCCCCGGCGTGGTCATGCGATTGGAGGAATGGCGCCAGGATCGTTTCGATCCGGCTCGGGTCGTCATTCACAATTCCACGCCGGAATGGGCCACGCTGACGGCCACGGGGCCACGCGCAAAGGAACTGGTCGCCAATCTCGAGCTCGGCATCGACCTTTCGGACGAAACCCTGCCCCACATGTCCTTCCTCAACGGTATGTTCGAGGGGATCGGCGTGCGCGTCGCACGGGTCAGCTTCACCGGGGACCGTTCCTACGAAATCACCCTTCCCGCCTCGCGCGCGGCCGCGCTCTGGGCGCGGATGCGCTCGGAGGGTGACAAGCTGGACGCCACGTTGCTCGGGACCGAAGGCCTGATGATCCTGCGGGCCGAAAAGGGTTTCATTGTCGCCGGCAAGGATACTGACGGCTATACCATGCCGATGGACCTGGGCATGAGCGGCCCCAGGAACAAGCGAACAAACGAGTACGTCGGCAAGCGCTCACTCTTCACCGAGGAAGCCGAGCGCAGCGATCGCCCGGCTCTGGTCGGCCTCAAGGTCGAAGGAGACACCCCCCTGGCTACAGGTGCCCATGCCGTGGAGGATGGCCCGAAGGGAGCGCGCTCGCTGGGCTTCGTGACGTCCAGTTACTGGAGTCCGACACTCGAACGTCCCATCGCACTGGCACTGATTGCCTCGGGCCGCCAGCGCCAGGGGGAGGACATCGATATCTACCATCTCGGAAACCGGCGACGGGCCACCGTGACCCAGCCCTGTACCCTCGACCCCGAAGGAGACCGCCTCCATGCGTGACTTCGCCGCCAAGTGGACAGCCTTTCCGGACTGGGAGACAGCCCGGCTTTCGCGCGAAGACTGGCAGGCCCGTGTCGTAACAGGTCTCTCCCAGGTTCTGGTCAGCGGACTGCTGGAGGAAGCCTGGAAAAGTCTGCCGGGTGGCAGCTCCGAGGTCGGTTTGTGGCAAGTCGCTCCGAGCGACGAGGTCTATCGCGTGCGCATGGCACGCGACCGTGCGCTCCTGGTCTCCCCACAGCCGATCGACTTCGAGGCCGGATGGCATGCTGAGGGCTGGGCCGCTACACAAGCCCACGATGCCCGCCTGGTGATCGACATCCAGGGCGCGGCCGTCGAGGACATCGTCATGGAAGCCACCTCGGCCAACCTGAGAGAGGGCAGCCCCTCGGCCGCCGTGCGCTTTGCCGGACTGAACGGCGTTCTGCTTTATCGCAGTGCTCCGGACTGTGCCCGGCTTCATGTGGAAGCTTCCTACGGCCCCTACATCTGGCACTGGATGGAAACGCGAAAGGGCTGAGCCTCTTCTCCGTCCTCAGCCGGCTTGCTTGAACAAACCGGCGTGCTGGCGCGGTTCAGAGCGCAAATACTGGTTGGGCGCACTCACTGTGGCGCCGAAGTGAGCAGCCGCGTGCCACGGCCAGCGGGGATTGTAGAGCAGAGCCCGGGCAAGTGAGATCAGGTCCGCATCGCCCGTCCCGACGATGGACTCGGCCTGTTCGAACTCCGTGATCAGGCCGACCGCCATGACCGCCATGCCGGTTTCCTCCTTCACCCGCCGCGCCAGCGGCACCTGATAGCTGGGGCCTCCCTGGACCTTCTGGTTCGGGCTGAGACCGCCGCTCGAGACATCGATGGCCGTGCAGCCGCGTGCTTCCAGGGCCTGGGCATAGAACACCGTCTGCTCGATATCCCAGCCGCCCTCGACCCAGTCGGTCCCTGAAACCCGCACGGTAACGGGTCGCTCCGCGGGAAAGGCCTCGCGCACGGCCTCGAAGACCTCCAAAGGGAAACGCATCCGGTTCTCCAGGCTTCCGCCGTAGTCGTCGCTGCGCTTGTTGGACAGTGGCGAAAGGAATTGGTGCAGCAGATACCCATGGGCAGAGTGGAGCTGGACACACTGCATGCCGAGGCGTGCCGCACGCTTTGCGGCCTCGGCGAAGGACCTCCGCAAGCGTTCAATATCCGCGCGATCCAGCGCAGCCGGCGAGTTCTCACCGTCCAGGAACGGAATCGCCGAAGGCGCCACCGTCTGCCAGCCGCCGTCCTGTCCCGGAGCGATCTGCGCGCGCCCCTTCCAGGGCACCTCCTCGGACGCCTTGCGTCCTGCATGCGCCAGCTGCAGCGCCACGGGAATCTCGGACCAGCGCAGGATGCTCTCCACGACGCGCCCCATGGCCGCTTCCGTCTCATCCGACCAGATACCGGCGTCGCCATAGGTAATCCGGCCTTCGGGCTCGACCGCCGAAGCCTCAAGGGTCAGGAGACCGGCACCTGACAATGCGAGATGTCCCAGATGCAGGGTATGCCAGTCGGTCATGCAGCCGTTCTCGGCCGAGTACTGGCACATCGGGGCGACCACGATCCGGTTGGGAAGCTCAAGATTGCCTAGGGAAAAGGGCGTGAAAAGATGCGCCTCACTCATGGATGTTACAGCCTTCCACTCTGTTGCATTGTTCTTTTGCTATGCTTTGCCTACCGCAACTGCGCCAATATCGAAAGGGCTTGCAAGCAGGGCAATGCCGCCGCACGCGGTCTTCTGGTCGCCGCGACGAACTCTCCCTCAGTGGGAAGCGTCCAGCACCTCTCGGAGTTTCTTCGCCAATTCATGCCGGCGGTAAGGCTTGCTGAGCAGGTGCATTCCCGGTTCGAGACGTCCGTTCTGGACAATCGTGTTCTCCGTGTACCCCGAGGTGAACAGGACTCTCAGGTCCGGATAAATCTCCCGGGCTGCCTCGGCCAACTGGGAGCCGTTCATGCCGCCGGGCATGATGACATCCGTAAACAGCAGGTCGACATCCGAACGGCTCTTGAGGATCGCCAGCGCACGTTCCGAGTCCTCGGCATCGGTCACGCGATAGTCCAGGCTGTCGAGCAGTCCGACCAAGTGCTCGCGGACAAGGGCATTATCCTCGACGACGAGGATATGTTCGTTTGTACTGCCCTTCTCTTCTCGGCTTTCTTCGGGTGCGGGCGGATCCTTATCACTCTCCGCCTGCGGGAAATAGAGGCGAACCGTGGTACCTTCTCCCGCCTCGGAATAGATCCGGGCCTGCCCCCCACTCTGCTTCATAAAGCCATAGACCATGCTGAGACCGAGGCCACTGCCCTTGCCCACGTCCTTGGTCGTATAGAACGGCTCGAAGGCATGTTCGAGGGTCTCGCTGTCCATACCTGCACCAGTGTCCGAAACGCAGAGCACGACATAAATCCCCGGCTCCAACTCCAGGTGGCCGGAAGCAGAGTTTTCATCCAGCTCGAAAGTCTCTGTTTCAATGACCAGGCGCCCACCCTCGGCCATGGCATCGCGTGCATTGATGGCCAGGTTCAGCAGGGCCGCCTCCAACTGTCCGGGATCCACTTCGATCCTGGGAATGGCTTCGCCCTGGGAGATTTCGATCTCGATCTCTTCCGAAAGTGCTCGCTTGAGCAGCGGCTCGATCCCGACCAACATGTGGTTCAGGTCCACAATCTTGGGCTGCAGAGCTTGCTGGCGAGCGAAGGCCAGCAACCTATTGGTCAGCTCGGCGCCGCGCTCGGCCGCGGAAATTGTCATGTCGGCAAGCGCTTTCAGGGTTTCATCTTCGCCAAGGCGGTCGCTGAGGACTTCCGCATTGCCCAGAATGACCGTCAACAGATTGTTGAAGTCATGGGCCACGCCACCGGTCAACTGACCGATCGTCTCCAGCTTCTGCGAGTGCCGAAGCCGTTCGTCCAGCATGCGCTGCTCCGTCACATCCTCCATGCTGCCGACCATGCGGACAGCTCTTCCGGCCTCGTCGCGAATGAGAAACCCACGATCCACGACAATCAGTTCGCGGCCATCGGCATGCAGGAACCTGTATTCCTCGACCCAGTTCGAGCCACTCCCCTCGATCACGGCATGGATACTTTCGACGACCTGTGCCTGGTCATTCGGATGTATCCGGTTCTTCCAGGACTCCAGTCCTGGCTCGAGCGTGTCCCGATCATAGCCGAACTGAGAGGCCATGCTCTCGTTCCACCAGATGCGGTCCGTGGTCAGATCCCAGTCCCAGATCACGTCATTGGTCGCACTGGCGACAAGGCGGAAGCGCTCCTCGTTGAGACGGACTGCCTCTTCTGCGGCCTTCCGGGCCGTGATATCGCGCTCGACGGATACCCAATGGGTGTACCAGCCCTTCTCGTCCGCGAGGGGAACGATATCCAGCTCCAGCCAGATCTCTTCGCCGGATTTCCTGTAGTTGATCAGCTCGGCCCGGACCGGCTGCCACTTTTCGAGCGCCCGGCGTATGCGGGCGAGTTCCGTCATCTGGGTTTTCGGGCCCTGCAGGATACGCGGTGTCTTGCCGATCACTTCTTCACGCGTGTAGCCGGTGCGCCGGGTGAAGGCGTCGTTGACATAGACGATCCTCGGCCCATGCGGCGCGTCGATGGGCGCGGCCTCCGTGATCAGCAGGATATCGCTCTGGCGTGACACAGCCGTCTCCAGTAGGCGAAGCTGGGCCTGTAGAGCGCGTTCCTCTGTGATGTCGCGGAAATAGACCGCCAGTCCATCGGGCGCCGGATAGGCGTTCACTTCGAACCATTTCTCTAGAGGCGCGTAGTATTCGGCAAAACGCACGGTTTCCTGATTGTCCAGAGCCCGGCGATACTCCCTCTCGAAAGCCGTATTCAATGCATCCGGAAACTCCTCCCAGACCACCTTGCCGAGCAGGCTGTCGCGCGTACGGTCCAGCAGGATTTCCGCCTGGTTGTTCATGAAGGTGAAGCGCCACTCATGGTCCAGGGTGAAAAATGCGTCACTGATGCTTTCCAGCGTATCGACGAGCCGCCTGGACAGTCCTTGCGAACGGTCGCGCTCCTTCACCAGCTCGGAAACATCCTGGAATGCTCCCTGTATGGCGATGATGTTACCGTCGGGATCACGCTCGGGCTCGCCGATGGTCCGCACCCATACGGGCCTGCCCGTCGTGGTTACGATCTGAAGGGTCTCGTCATACGCCTGTCCGGTCTCGGCACACCTCCAGAAGACTTCACGAATGCGCTCACGATGTTCGGGAGCATAGAAGTCGATCGCTTCTTCAAGCGCCGGAGCGGTTCCGCGCGGCAACTCGTGGATATCCGCCGTTTCCGATGTCCAGACGAGCTGGCGGGAGTTCAGCTCCACGCGCCATCCGCCCAGCCTGGCCGTACGACCCGCCAGATCCACGAGTTGCCGTGCCAGGCCAAGTTCCTCCTCGGCCTCCACGCGGCGCGTGATATCCAGAAGCAGCCCATGCAGCACGCGTCCTGCGGATGTCTCCGAGACTTCACAGACCACCAGTGCATGAACAATCGCATCGTCGACCGGTCGGACAAACCTTTGCTGCGCCTCGAAATAGGTCTCTTGCCCCGTCTCGGCGGCCGCCATGCGCGCAACCATGGCCTCCCTGTCGGCAGGATGGACCAGGTTGGAATAAGCTTCCAAACTGGACCCGAAGCTGTCTGAGTTCACTCCGAGGATATTGTAAAAGTTCTCGGAGACAGCGAGGGCTCCGCTGTCGAGTTCAAGCTTGAAGCTCGCCATGCCGAGGAGGCGTTGGGCGCTTCGTAGTTCCGAAACCTCTTCCTGCAGTTCAAGATTCGCTCTTTTTAGTTCGCGGGAACGGACCAGCACTTCCAGTTCGGGCAGAACGATTCCCTCGTAAGTATCAAGGTTGTCTTCTTCGACCTGATAGGCCCTCTCCTGCACGATCCCTGTCACATCCTCAACGCGGTGCACGATATATAGGAGCGACCCATCTGCAGCAAAAACGGGCGCATTGAGAGGACTCCAGTAACGCTCTTCGAGTCCCCCGCCCTCATCCTCCGGACGAGCGATCGGGTAACGCTGGACGGCAATGACGTCGGCGCGCCGTCTTGTTTTCACGCGCTCAAGTGATGCCCGCATGTTTCGCATCGCATCCGCGTGCGGCGTGGCCGGATCGTCCCCGAAGACATCGAACAAATTTTTGCCCACGATGTCATCGCGGCGTGTCCTTGTCGCCTCGAGATAGGCATCGCTGGCCGCAATGATCTCGAAATTCTCAGGACCGAGAACCAGGAACTTTCCCGGAAGGGATTCGAACAGGACCTGGAACTGGCCAGCCACGATTTGGGCCTTGTTACGCTCTGCCTCTTCGCGTGCAAGCAGTTCCTCACGCTCCTGCTCCAACTCGATCACGCGGGTCACGTCGCGAGCGGCGGCCAGAATTGCCTTGCGGTCATTGAATTCGATGGTTCGCCAGTGAAAGTCGATGAACAGGCGTTTGCCGCCGGCACCGTAGATCGGCCACACACCGCCCTCGAACACGCCTTCACCAAGTCCGCCCACGGCTTTCCTGAGCGCCGGCACATCCTCTGCAGCCCGGATGTCGGCGATGGTCATCGACAGGAACTCCTGTCGCGAATAGCCGAGCTTGTGGATGGCGGCCTGGTTCACGTCCAGGAAGCCCAGTGTCTCGGAATCGAATATCCAGATCGGATCGGGATGGTTCTCAAAGAATAGCTGGTGTGCTTTATCCATTGCTTTTTCGGTCAACCACTCTCCTCGCGATGAAGCCCCGGAAAGACGATGGCGACCGCCTTTGATCTTCCGTCTCGGAAGTTATCCTAGAGCAGGAAGAACAACACTCCAACAGTGTTAAACTACCTCTGAAGAGTGGAGAACCTGGTCGCACCCGAACACTCAATTCACTCCGTCGCTTACGACCGGCCAAGCGGTGTGTCGGTCATAGGCATGTCCCAGCTGAAGGATGCTGGCATCACCGCCCCTCGGCCCCATCAGCTGCATCCCCATGGGCAACCCCTGGGGTCCGAAGCCGGCAGGCAGGCCGAGCGTTGGCAGCCCGGCCAGAGAGGCCGGCACGACCACCTCCATCCACTGGTGGTAGCTGTCCATGGGATGTCCGGAGACCTCGCGCGGCCAATCCCACTCCACGGGGAAAGGGAAGACCTGAGCACTCGGCAGGGCCAGCGCATCATACTGCGTGAACAGTTCGGCCAGCTCCCGGAACCAGGCAGACCGGACCTCGCTGGCCTTCTGTATGTCCCGTGCGCTCAATGCCAGGCCGCGTTCAATCTCCCAGATCGCTTCGGGCTTGAGTTGGGCGCGGCGTTCCGGCTGCTCGTAATGCCCGACAAACTTGCCGGCCACGGCCCAGGATCGCAGCGTTGTCCAGCTCTGCCAGAGAGCATGCGGATCGACCTGGGGCTCCAGCCTCTCGACCTTACAACCCAGTGTCCCGAAGGCATCAAGAGCCGTCTCGCATAGGTCCAGGATGCCCGCTTCCATGGGATAGTGACCAGTCCAGTTACCGAGCCAGCCGATACGCCGGCCCTGCAGACTTGTGTCCAGCCGCGCTGCGAACGAAGGCTGTGCCGACAGGCTGTGCGGCAAACGAGGATCCGGCCCGGCCATCACGTCCAGCAGCAAGGCCAGGTCTCGGACCGAGCGCGCCATGGGACCGTTCGTGGACAGCTGGTGCAGGAACAGCTCGCCGGCAGGATTGTCCGGCACCAGGCCATAACTCGGGCGGAAGCCGTAGACGTTGTTCCAGGCCGCCGGATTGCGCAGGGACCCCATCATGTCCGAGCCGTCGGCCAGGGACAGCATCCCCGTCGCCAGCGCGACAGCAGCCCCGCCACTCGAGCCACCGGCCGAACGGGTCGGATCGTAAGCGTTCCCTGTGACGCCGTGAACGGGGTTATAGCTGTGTGAACCCAGCCCGAATTCCGGCGTGTTCGTCTTTCCGATCACGATGGCGCCGGCCGCCTTGAGCCGCTTTACGAAGGGATCGTCCTCGCTCGGTACGAAGTCGCGAAACAGCGGCGACCCCCAGGTGGTGCGCACCCCCTTCGTCTGGGCCAGGTCCTTGACAGCAATGGGCAGGCCATACAGCGCACCAGGCTGGCCCTTCTCATCCAGTGCACGTGCAGCGCCCAGGAGATCTTCGTCGGGCCTCAGCGAGATGATCGCATTGACGCGCGGGTTGACCTCGGCGATCCGGGCAAGCGTATTCTCCATCAGCGTCTCGGCCGTCAGCTCGCCGGCCGAAAGGGCGGACACCAGCGTCGAGGCCGACAGACTGTAGAGCTCACCCAGGACAGTCATGGGTCTCACCCCGCCGGGAGGCTACTGCGTGACCGGCAGGCGGCGCTCCACGACCCGCGCCATGACGGAAGCGCCAATGGGCAGGATGCCATCGTCCAGCACGAAGCCCGGGTTGTGCAGCGGTACGGAGCCGGCGTGCCCCACACGGCAATAGGCACCGGGAACGACCTTCAGCATGTCGGCGAAATCCTCGCTGCCCGTGGCATACTGATCTGTCTCCACGGCGTTCTCCTCGCCAACCACATCCGCAGCCGCCTTGAGGTATTCACGGCCCAGGTCCGGGTCGTTCATCAGCACGTGGAAGATGTTGCGCAGGTCGACAGATATGGTCACACCGTAGGCCTTCTCGAAGCCGGCGCAGAGATCCTGGATACGCTCATGGGTCAGATCGCGCAGCTCGTCCGAGAAATAGCGGATGGTGCCGGCAATGCTCGCCGTGCCGGGCACCACGTTATAGGCCGAGCCGGCATGGATCTGCGTGACCGACAGCACCAGCGGTTCGGCCGGCGGACGATTGCGACTGACGACGCTCTGCAATTGCTGCACCAGGGCCGTCGCCACGATGATCGGGTCACGCGACTGGTGTGGCATGGCGGCATGACTGCCTACGCCCTCGACCGTGATGTCGAAAAAGGTCGCCCCGGACATCGCCGGGCCGATCTTCACTGAGACCCGCCCTTCCGGGCTGTTGGGGTCATTGTGCATGCCGTAGATCTCGTCGCAGGGAAAGCGGTCGAACAGGCCTTCCTCGAGCATGCGGCGTGCCCCGCCCAGACCTTCCTCGGCCGGCTGGAAGATAAGATGGACCTTGCCGGCAAAATCCCGCGTCTCGGCCAGGTAGCGCGCGGCACCCAGCAGCATGGTGGTGTGGCTGTCATGCCCACAGGCGTGCATCTTGCCCTGGTTCTTCGAGGCATAGGGCAGGTCCGTGGCCTCCTGGATCGGCAGGGCATCCATGTCGGCGCGCAGGCCGACGCAACGATTGCCCTGCATCTTCCCGTGCAGGACACCGACGATGCCCGTACCGCCAATGCCGGTATGCACCTCGTCCACCCCCCAGGCCTTCAGCTTGTCCTCGACCAGGCTGGCCGTGCGGCTTTCTTCGAAGCCCAGCTCGGGGTGGGCGTGGATATCATGCCGGATCGCGCTCAGCTCTTCGGCAAACTCCTGGATGCGTGGCAGGACAGACATGCGTAACCTCCGTGTTGTGTTGGGTGCCCCCTCCTTCTCAGGCCGTTTTCTGCAACTCGCAGAAATTGGCAAAATCCCATTCCCGTCCAGGGGCAGCCTCGGTCAGGGCACGCGTGTATTCATGCTTGGGATTGGCAAGCACCTCCGTGGCGCTGTTGTATTCCACGATCCTGCCATCCTGCATCACCACGATATCGTCACAGATCTGGGCCGCCACGCGCAGGTCGTGGGTGATGAAAAGAATGGCCACGCCCAGCTTGTCCTGGATATCGCCCAGCAGCTCGAGCACCTGGGCCTGGATCGAGACGTCGAGAGCGGAAACCGCTTCGTCGGCAACCAGGACATCAGGCTTCATGGCCACCGCCCGTGCAATGGCGATCCGCTGGCGCTGACCGCCCGAGAACTGGTGCGGGTAACGATCCAGTACATCCCGCGGCAGGCCCACCAGCTCCATCAGGTCCCCTGCCTGTTTCATGGCCTCTTCGCGCGAGGTGCCGTAGTTCAGTGGTCCCTCCACCAGGCTGCGCCCCACTTTCCAGCGTGGATTCAGAGAGCGAAAGGGATCCTGGAAGACGATCTGGATATGCCTGCGGTGGGGGCGCAGCTGGCGTCGGTTCAGCGTGGCGATCTCCTGGCCGCCCACGCGTACCTCGCCCTCCGTCGGATCAATCAGGCGCATGACGCAGCGTGCCACGGTGGACTTGCCTGAACCGCTTTCTCCGACAATGCCGAGCGTGCGCCCGCGCGCAATGGAGAAGCTGACATCCTCTGCCGCCAGCGTACCCTCACGCTGGATGAAGAAGCCACCGCCACCATAGATTTTCGTCATGTCCCGGACCTGCAGGACCTGGTCATCTGATTTCGGCGGACGAATCTTGCGCGGAATCAGGCTGGGCACAGCCTGCAGCAATTTGCGGGTATAGTCGTTCCGCGGCTGCCGCAGCAGCTGCTCGACAGGAGCCTGCTCGACGATCTGGCCTTCCTTCATGACGTGTACGGTATCGGCGATTTCCGCGACCACGCCCATGTCGTGAGTGACAAAGAGCACAGCCGTCCCCTGCACTTCCTGCAATTCCGAGATCAGGGAGAGAATCTGCTCCTGCGTGGTCACGTCGAGCGCCGTCGTCGGCTCGTCGGCAATCAACAGCTGCGGTTTCAGCACGAGGGCCATGGCGATCATGATCCGCTGGCGCTGTCCGCCCGAAAGCTGATGCGGATAGGAGCCATGGATCCGCCGGACATCCGGCAGATGCACCTGTTCCATGATGTCGAGCACGCGCGCCTTGCGCTCGGACGCCGACATATTGGCGTGGATCTTCAGGACCTCCTCGATCTGATCGCCCACCTTCATCACGGGATTCAGTGCGGTCATCGGTTCCTGGAAAATCATGGCCATGCTGCTGGCGCGCAGGTGTCTCAGCTCGTTGTTCGACAAGCCAAGCAGCTCGCGGTCCTGCAGACTGATTTCCCCGCCAGTGACCTGCAGGGCGCCCTTGGGCAACAGGCCCATGACGGCAAGGGAGGTCACGGACTTTCCTGATCCGCTCTCCCCCACAAGACAGGCTGTTTCGCCGGCCCGGATCTTAAGGCTGATCCCGTCCAGGATCGGTTCGATGTCCGGCTGGTTGGGCAGCTTGACCGAGAGGTTCCTGATGTCGAGAATTGTCGTGGCCTGCTCGTAACTACGCGACTTGAACTTCATCGGCTCAGGCCTCCCGTTTCTTCATGCGCGGATCCAGCAGGTCGCGCGCAGTATCACCGATGAGATTGATCGAAAGGATGCACAGCGACAGCATCAGTCCCGGCCAGAAGATCAGCCCTGGATTGATCTGGAAGTAGTCACGCCCCTCGGCCATGATATTTCCCCAGGTCGGCGTCTCCGTACTGACGCCAGCCCCCAGGAAGGACAGGATGGCCTCGATCAGGATGGCCGAAGCACAGATATAGGTTCCCTGGACGATCAAGGGGGCCATGGTATTGGGCATGAGGTGCTGGATGAGGATTTTCGGCATGCTGGAGCCCTGCGCGATCGCCGCCTCCACGTAAGGCTCTTCGCGTGCGCTCAGCACGACGGACCGCACCAGGCGCACGACACGCGGGATTTCGGGTATGGTAATCGCAATGATCACCGAACCGATGCTGGCGCCGCTCAGGGACACCAGGGCGATGGCCAGCAGGATTGCCGGAATGGACATCAGGCTGTCCATGACGCGCATGATAAGGGCATCGGCAAGCCGGAAGAAGCCGGCCACGAGCCCGATCAGCAAGCCCAGGAAAACACTGATAACAGCAGCACCAACCCCGATGAGCAGCGAGATGCGGCCGCCATAGACGACGCGACTGAACATGTCGCGTCCAAAGGGATCGGTGCCCAGGATATAGTCTCCTCCGGGCGGCTGGAGACGCTTCGTGGCCTCCATGGCCATGGGATCGAACGGCACGTAATAAGGTGCGAAGATCGCCGAAAGCACGATGATCACAAGCACCAGGAAAGCAGTGACGGGCCCGGCACCGATGCGCCACTTACGCGGCAGGGACAGTGCGCCGAGCAGCCATTGCGAGGCGGAAACGGGGTGCGCAGCATTAGCCATCAGTAGCGTATCCTCGGATCAATCAGGCAATAGGAAAGGTCGATGATCAGGTTGACCAGGACGTACACGCCGGCGGTCAACAGGATCAGGGCCTGGATCACGGGGTAATCCCGCGCCAGGATCGCATCGACAGTCAATCTTCCAATTCCTGGAATATTGAAGACACTTTCGGTGACCACCACGCCGCCGATCAGCAGGGCGAAACCGATACCGATGATGGTCAGGATGGGAACGGCCGCGTTGCGCAGGGCATGGCGGAAGAGAACCGCATTCTCCTTGACCCCCTTTGCACGCGCCGTGCGTATGTAGTCCTCGCCCAGCACTTCCAGCATGCTGGCACGGGTCATGCGCGCGATGAGCGCCACATAAATCGTCGCCAGGGTCAGGGAAGGCAGTATCAGGCGCTGCAGGAACTCCAGAATACCTTCGCTGGGAGCAGCGTACCCCTGTACAGGAAGCAGCCGCAACTCAAGGGCAAAGATGCCGATGAAGATATAGCCGATCACGAAGACCGGGATGGAAAAGCCCAGAACGGAAAAACTCATGACCAGATAGTCCGCCCAGGTGCGATGCTTCCAGGCCGCCATGACGCCCATGGGAACGGCCAGCAGGACCGAGATGATGATGGTCATGACCGCCAGGTTGATCGTCGGGAAAATGCGATTTCCAATCATGCCCGTGACCTCCGTCTTGGAGATCAGCGAGGTCCCGAGATCGCCCTGCAACAACTGGCCCATCCAGGTTACGAACTGCACGTACAATGGATCGTTCAGGCCAAGTTCCGTGCGGATCTGCTCGATCTGGGCAGTCGTCGCGGAATCGCCGGCCAGAATGGCAGCGGGATCTCCTGGCGAAAGACGGAGCATCAGGAAGACGAATATCGCCACAATCAGCATGACGGGAATAACCGCCAGGATGCGCCGTATGATGTAGCCAAGCATCTTGGGCTCTTCCTCTGTAAGGCACCTGAATCAAATGGAAACGGACGGGTGGTGCAAGCTGCGGCACCACCCGTCCGAAAAAGCTAGCCAGTTACTCCTTGTCGATGTTCCAGAACACCGGAACCGGTGACTGGATCATGTCGACAACGTTGTTCTGGCGGGCCTGCGGCATGAAGTACTGTCCCAGCGGGATGTAGTTCACCGTCTCCAGGGCATAGGCCTGGATCTCGCTGGCGATCTCCTTGCGCTCCTCTTCGCTCGCGGCATCGATGTACTGCGAGCGCAGGTCCTCCATATGCTCGTCTTCCGGCCAGCCGAACCAGGCGGAATCACCGCGCGAGTTCAGCATCGGGTTGATGAGCGGATCGGCCACCTCAGGCAGCTGCCAGTTGGTGAAGAAGATGTTCCAGCCACCTTCATCCGGCGGATCCATGCTGGCGCGACGGCTGACAACGCTCTGCCAGTCCATCGGCTGCATGTCGACCTCGAACCCGGCCTCGCGGAAGGCCTGGGCGGCCACCACCGGCTGGTCATCCAGGCTGGCCACGTCGGTCGGCTGCATAAGGACGATCGGCGTGCCGTCATAACCGGCTTCCTCCAGGAGCGCCTGGGCAGCTTCCGGATCCCCGCCGCTCAGCAGGCTTTCGGCACCAGATTCATCCTCCAGCGGCGTGCCGCAACCGAAGACCGAGCCACAGAGCTCATAGTATTCGGGGTTGCCGATCATGGTAGCCAGGACATCCTCCTGGCTAAGCGCCAGCAGCGCCGCCTGACGGATCTTCTCGTTGTCGAACGGCGGATGCTTGAAGTTCATGCGTCCGATGGTCTGATAGCCCAGCGGATCACGCCGTTCCACCGTCACATCCGGGTTTGCCTCCAGGATCGGCAGAAGGTCCACCTCGACCTGCTCGATGTAGTCGATTTCTCCTTCGGCAAGCGCATTCACGGCCGTCTGCATGTCGGACATGGTGACCCACTCGACGCGGTCGACCTTGACGTCCTTGCCACCGGCCATCCAGTTCGGATCTTCGTCGCGCGGCACGTAGTCTTCGAACTTGTCGTAAACGACCTTCTGCCCGGGATCGAACTCCTCCTCGTTGAAGACGAACGGACCGGAGCCGACGTACTCCTCGATGTTGGAATCCGCCGGCGTCTCGGCGACACGCTTCGGCATTATGAAGGCCGGACGCGCAGACTGCTTGGACAGCACCTGAAGCATTGGCGGGAAGGGTTCGCTCAGCGTCCAGGTCACCGTCTTCTCGTCCGTGGCCTCCAGGCTTTCGGTGACGTCGAAGATCTGCTGACCGCCGGAGTCGATCTTACCCCAGCGCTCAAGGGAGGCGACAACGTCCTCGGAGGTCACCGGCTCGCCATCATGGAACACGAGGTCGTCGCGCAGCGTGAAGGTGTAGACCAGGTTATCGTCGGAAACTTCCCAGTCGGCCATCTGCGGGTGCGGCTGGAAATCCTCGTCCTGCGCCAGCAGCACGTCATAGATCATGTAGCCGTGGTTACGGGTGATGTGGGCCGTGGTGATGATCGGGTCCAGCACACGCAGTCCCGAGTGCATGACACCCGTGATGGTCTCCTGATCGTCCTGGGCGACGGATGTCGCCGGCGTCAGCATCGTCATGGCCATCAGCGCCGCCGCTGCGACACCGCCCCGACGGACCATCCGTCCGGTCCTGGCCTTATAATGTTCTGTCATAATATACCTCTCTGCTGGTTTCTGGTTGATCGCGTTGTTGGAGACACTTGGTCTCGGCGGAACAGGGCGCCTCGGGCCTCATCCGGCACCTTCGGCGCCCTGCATTCTGAACTCCGGACCCAGCGGGGACAGCCGCAGTCCCGGCGCAAGCCGCTGCCACGGCAGGGAGGCCGGATCGATGGCCATCGGCCCCGGGGCAACGCAGACCAGGATCTGCCCTGCCACAGGCGCGAAATCGGCCCGGAAATGGGTGGAACTCTTGACGACAAGAATATCGGTTTCCTCGGGGACCACACCGGCGAAGCGGAACATCTCCCGGTCCGCCATCTGTGCCTTGTGCGTCGAGACAACGACACGCACACCGCCGATCCTCAGACAGGCGGAAGGCCCCAGGTTCATCTGCGCGCCACCATAGAAAGGCCCCGGCGCCGTGAGCCGGCCATCGGACAGCTTTTCCACGACAAAGCGGGCCTTGTAGGGGGAATCACCTGGGACATTCGATTTCCCGCCCAGCGCAAGCTCGACTTCGGTGCCCTCGCCCGCTGCATGGGCCAGAGCCGCCGACTCTCCGTCCACGATCAGCCCGATGGCCGCATTGGGGACTTGCGCCTCGACAAGGGCGCGCAGCATGCCCGTCGTGTTGGAATCGCCGCCGGCACCGGGATTGTCCTGGGTATCCGCCAGGACGATCGGCCTGGGCGTCCCCTGGGACAACAGCTCCTGTGCCTTGGCAACGCCTTCGGATGCCGCATAGGAGGTCCCGGCATATTCAGGTTCTGCCCGCCTGTAGGCATCAGCAATACGCTCGGCAGCCGCATCCGCGACCTCCCGGCTTTCGCCATAGGCCAATACCGTGGGTCCACATTCCGGAAAGTCCGCTGCAGGAAACCCCATGAAGAGCGAGGTGCTGACGACATCCCCGGTTTCGAGGTCTTCCGTGAGCCGGTAGAGGCGGGATCCGGGCTCCAGGTCCGTGCACTGCCAGGGGATGGTCACCATGTACGGCAGACGCTGCATCGCCTTGGCCGGACGACGGCCTTCCGTCATGAGTTTCGTGAGCTGGCGCGCGGCACGCTCGCCGGTTCTGGCCATGTCCACATGCGGATACGTACGGAACCCTACCAGTACATCTGCCATGGCAAGCATCTTTTCCGTAATGTTGCCATGCAAGTCAAGGCTGGCTGCAATGGGGACGGACTCGCCGACAAGGTCACGCACCCGCTCCAGCAGCACGCCCTCGCCGTCGTCGAGATGTTCGCAGACCATAGCGCCATGCAGGTCCAGATAGACGCCGTCCAGCGGACCGGCGGCCACAATCCCTTCGAGGATTTCCTTCACGATGGCTTCATAGGCGTGCTTCGTGACATGGGCCGACGGAATAGCACCGGCCCATAGCGTTGGCACCATGTCCCATCCGGCCTCTCGACCGTGCGCGATCGCCCCCGCAACCCCAAGGTTGATTCCCTGGGCCACCTCGAACAACTGCTGGCCTCGTGTCATGGGGATATAGCCGCCCCCCTGCACGAAGGCATCATAGTCCGCTTTCGTGGGAGCAAAGGTATTGGTTTCGTGTAGAAGCCCCCCGATGGCGACGCGCCTTGCCATGCTGTTTAGATCCCCTGCCTTCCCGCTATTTGATCCACAGAACGCCTCCGGGATCAAATTGAATATTTTATTTTTGTATCGCTAGACGATACGCTTGCATTGTCAGTCACGTTAAATTCATCATTTAGTCATTGTCAACAGATGCGAGCAGAGATGGTCAGAAGTGTACTGAGACCGAACAGCGGGGCGGCCGGATCCGATAACGAATATCAGGAGGACCCTCTGTTCACCCGCTCCATTGCTCGCGCTCTGGATGTGCTCTCCGCCTTTCATTACAGTGATCGGCCGTTGAGTTTATCAGAACTTGCGCACTCGGCCCAGATAGACCGTTCCGCCGCCCAGCGCATCGTTCACACCCTGCGCAAACTGGGCTATATCCGCCGCGACGAACAGGGCCGCGGCTTTCTGCCGGGCATCCGCACCCTGGACCACACCCTGGATTACCTGCGCCTGCACCCCCTGGTCAGGCGCGCCACCCCGGTGTTGCTGGAATTGCGGCGCAATGTACGCGAGCGCGTGGACCTCAGCCTCTTTGACGATCTCCGTGTCGTCTATGCCGCCCGCATGCAGAGCAAGCGCGAGACCTTCCACGCCACTCTGGTGGGGCACAGCGTTCCTACCTTCTGTTCCTCGGGCGGCCGCGCCATACTGTCGTGCCTGGAGGATGCGGAAGTGGCGGATATCATTGCCCGCTCAGACAGAACTCCCTTCACACCCAAGACCCTGACCGATCCCGGGGCAATCCGCGACAAGGTGGCCGAAGCCAGGGAGAAGGGCTATGCCCTGACCCTTGAGGAAATCCTGATCGGGGAGATCGCCATCGGGATCGCCCTGCCGGACTCCAGCGGCCGCCCTTGCGGCGCCATCCACCTTGCCGGCTCGCTCAGCGAATGGGAACCGGAGGAATTCATGGCGCGATTCGCGCCACTGATCTCCGAGGCGGCCGCCGACATCTGCCGCTGAGGCAGCCATCCAGAACCTGACCCGAGAACCGGAGGAAACAGACGTCTTGAGCAACAACTTTTCCACCACGCAGCAGGTCCGAAAGACCGTCGTGAAAACCGAAGCCGGCGTTGTCTCCGCCCAGCACAGTCAGGCTGCACGCATCGGTGCAGAAGTGCTGGCCGCCGGTGGCGACGCCGTGGATGCCGCCGTTGCAACATCCTTTGCGCTCGGCGTACTCGAACCCTGGATGAGCGGTCCGGCCGGCGGTGGTGCCATGATGCTCTGGCGGGCAGAAGACAGCCGCGCACACTCCCTGAACTACGGCCTGCGTGCACCGGCTGCCCTGGACCCGCAGGACTACCCGCTGGCCGGAACCGGCAAGGCCGGCGACCTGTTTCCCTGGGAGGCCGTGGTGGAGGACCGCAATGTCCAGGGTGCCACCGCCGTCGCCGTCCCGGGTCTCATCGACGGGGTCGGCAAGGCTCACGAGCGTTTCGGACGCCTGCCGTGGAAGGATCTGGTCACACCGGCGGTCGAGCTCGCCCGGAAGGGCTTCCAGGTGGATTGGTACGCCGCCCTGATGATCGCTTCGGCCACCCGGTCTCTGGCGAAGGATCCGGATGCCGCTGCCCTGTTCCTGGAAGATGGCCAATGGCCCACCATCGCCGGCTGGACGAGCGTTGAGGACAAGCGAATTCCCAATCCGAAGATGGCCGAAACGCTCTCCCTTCTCGCCGAGAAGGGAGCCCGGGAGTTCTACGAAGGAGACGTTGCCGCCGCCCTGGTACGGGATATACAGGCCAAGGGCGGCAGCCTCTCGCTCGAGGATCTGCGGAGCTATCACGCAAGCTTCGAGGATCCGCTCAGCTTCGCCTATCGCGACGCACGCTTCCACGTCACGCCTTACATGACGGCGGGCCCCACCTTTCGCGATGCCTTCGAGGTCCTGTCCGAGAGGTTCGAACCCCGAGGCGCCCCAGATGCCGAAAGCTTCAGCGCCTATGCCGCAGCGCTCCAGGCTGCCTATGAAAAGCGCTTCGAGAGCATGGGCGACCACGGCGAGCCGGCAACTGCGCCAGGCTGCACCACGCACTTTTCGGTGGTGGATCGGAACGGCAACATGGTCACCCAGACCCAGACCCTGCTGTCGATCTTCGGCGCACGGACGGTATCTCCCTCCACCGGCCTCCTTATGAACAACGGCATCATGTGGTTCGACCCGGTCCAGGGACGCCCGAACTCCCTTGGCCCAGGCAAGCGCTGCCTGATGAACATCTGCCCTGTGCTGGGTGAGCACGGCGACAGGCGTTTTGCGCTGGGCGCCTCGGGCGGGCGCAAGATCGTCTCGGCCGTCGCCCAGCTTTCTTCCCTCATGGTGGATCATGGTCTCAGCCTCGAGGAGAGCTTTCATCACCCTCGCATCGATGTCTCGGGACTGGATCAGGTCGTGGCCGACGAAACGCTGGACCCTGGTATTCTGGAAGCTCTGCGCAAGACGTACGAGGTTGTCACGGCGCGTCGCACCGCCTTCCCTTTCGCTTTTGCCTGCCCGAGTGCCGTCATGCGCGAAGGTAACCAGAACATGGGATGCACCGAGATCATGTCCGCCTGGGCCGACAGCATCTCAGAGACGAAGTGAAGGGTACGGGCCAAACCGCCGCCTAGCGCACTGGACCCTCCCCTCTCTTTGCGGCAGGCTGCCGCAGCCAGAAAGACAAGAACCACCCACAGGTACAATCTCCGATGATTTTCTCCGTTCCTTGCCTGAAGTTCTCCACGCGTAAGCCGCCACTGGCGGCGGCTGTCTTCCTGATCCTGTTCACTTCGGCCTGCTCGAGCCTGCCGTCTGCTTCGCCGGATATGGAAACGGACGAGGCAGTCGTAACGGCGGAGACATTCGACCGTTTGAAGGATCACCCTGTGGAGCTGCGCATGTTCCTGCAGGCCATGCCCAAGGGAGGTGACCTTCACAATCACCTGAGCGGCGCTGTCTATGCCGAAAGCTACCTGGATTGGGCCCTTGAGGAAGACCTCTGCCTGAACGTGGACGAGGCCCGCCTGGCATCCCCACCCTGCACGGATTCCCAGCCGGAACTTTCCCGGGCTTTGTCCGAGGGCATGACGACGCGGGATTCACTGGTGAATGCCTGGTCCCTGCGCAACTTCATACCGGCATCCGCCGGGCTCGACTCTCCCCTGGCCATGGCCTCGGGCCACGATCAGTTCTTCGCCACTTTCCTGCGGTTCGACGAGATCAGTGGCCGCCGTGCGGGCGACATGCTGGCGGAAGTGGTCGCACGCAATGATCGCCAGAACATCGGGTATCTCGAGTTGATGAAATCCTTCCAGGCCGGTGCCGCGAGATCCATGGCGCAAGAACTCGGACTTGAAAGTGCCGGTACACAAGCTGAAAACGCGTTGCGCGAGGCAGGCCTGGAGAAGTTGGTCATTCAGGCCAGGGAGGATATCGACGAGATGGAGCGCGCGGCCGCCCGAGAGCTGGGATGCAGCCTGGGAGTGCAGGAAGATTGCCCTGTTACCGTGCGCTATATAGCCCAGGTCCTGCGCACTGTTCCTCCGGCCGAAGTCCTGGCCCAGTCCATGGTTGCCTTTGCCCTGGCGGAACGAGATCCGCGCGTCGTCGCCGTGAATCTGGTGGCCCCGGAGGACAATGACCTCGTCCTCGAGACCTACGAAGAGCAGATGCAGATCGTCGGACGACTGTCCGAACAGTATCCGGAGGTCGGCGTGACACTGCATGCAGGCGAATTGACGCTCGGACTGGTTCCACCGCGAGATCTCTCCAATCACATCCGCCAGGCCATTGAAATTGCCGGGGCCACACGGATCGGACATGGAATCGATATCAGCTATGAAACCGCGCCCGAACGGCTTCTGCGCCGCATGGCGGACGAAAGGATCACAGTGGAGGTCAACCTGACCAGCAATGCGGAGATCCTGGGCGTCGAAGGACGCGACCATCCCTTCCAGACCTATCGTCGCTATGGTGTACCGATCATTCTCTCCACCGATGACGAAGGCGTTTCGCGCAACGACCTGACCCATGAATACCAGCGGGCAGTCGAAACCTACGATCTCGATTACGGCGAAGTGAAGCACCTGGCCAGGCGTGCCCTGGAAGCCGCCTTCCTGCCGGGCGACAGCTTGTGGGCCGATTTCGAGGATGCACGTCGTGTGGAGGTCTGCCAAACCGAGACAGCCGAGTGCCGTGCCTTCCTGGGAGACAACAAGCGTGCACGCCTCCAGTGGGAACTGGAGGACTCCTTCCGGGAATTCGAGGCCGAGCGGGCCGAACTGCTGCGGGATGGCATCATGCCGCCCTTGTCGGCCTACGATGCGGACTGAACGGCCCTCGGCTCAGTCGCGCGGCGGTTCGTCCTCGTCATAGAGAATCCGTTCGGCGGCCCCGTTGAGGTCGTCGTACTGCCCGCTCTTCAGCGACCAGAAGAAGGCCGCAAGCGCCACCGCACCAAGCAACAGCGAGATCGGGATCAGGAAAAGCAGGACGTTCATTGTGCTGCCTCCAGTTTCCGGAAAGCCTGTGTTTCCGTCGCCGCAGCGTCAAGGGCTTGGTCACCCTCCCACCATTTGATCCTGCCGAGCCGCAGGGCGTTCGCCACCACCAGCAGGGAGGAGGAGGACATGGCCACCGCGGCGAAGAGCGGCGTGACATACCCCAGCATGGCAAATGGCAGGGCAAGGGCGTTGTAGCCGATCGCCAGCGCGAAGTTCTGGCGCACCAGGCGCTGGGCTCGCCGCGCAAGATCGAGGGCGCCGGGCACGGCCTGCAGGCTGTCCCTCAGAAAGACCAGGTCCGCTGCATTGCGTCCGACATCTGCCGCGCTGCCGGGCGCCATGGACACATGCGCCGCCGCCAGCGCTGGGGCATCGTTGAGGCCATCGCCCACCATCAGCACCCTGTGTCCCTGATGAGAGAGTTCGTTCAGGCGGGCCGACTTGTCATCAGGCATCATGGCGCTGCGCAGCTCCTCGATCCCCAGCAGTTTGGCAACCCGCTCTGCGGGGGCCGCAGCGTCTCCGGACAGGATCTCGGGAACGATCCCCCGCTCTTTCAGGGTCTCCACCACCTCCCGAGCCCCCGGACGCAGAGGATCGCTGAAGGTGAACACCTCCAGCAAGTCTCCATTCCTCGACAGGGCGCTGCAGGATTCGCCGCGCAGGCGTGTTTCCCGCAGCCGCTCCTGGTCTTCGGCGTTCTCCACGGCCCAGTCCATGCGTCCGAGCCGATAGAGATCCCCGCCTAGCCGAGCTTCCATGCCACAGCCCGGCACTTCACGCAGAGAGTCGAAGGTCGGCAACGTCTTGCCTGAGGCGGATGAGGCATTGGCCAGGGCCTGCGAACAGGGATGGCGCGAGTGCGCTCCCAGAGCGGCGGCCAGGGCTAGGTGTTCCGGATCGAATGTTTCGGGTGCCTGCAATTGCGGCTGGCCGAGTGTCAATGTGCCCGTCTTGTCGAACACCACGCGATCGACCTCCGCCAAACGTTCCAGCGCGGACCCGTCCTTCATCATGACGCCCTGTTCGAACAGCCGCCGTGCCGCCATGACCTGGACCATGGGGACCGCCAGTCCCAACGCACAGGGACAGGTGATGATGAGGACGGCCACGGCGATGGTGACGGCCTGGTGCAGGTCGCCCACAGCCAGCATCCAGCCCAGGAAGCCGCCGAGAGCGGCCAGATGCACCACGGGCGCGTAGAGACGCGAAGCCCGGTCGGCCAGCCGGCGATAGCGGGACCGACCGGCTTCGGCCGTTTCCATCAACTCCATCATCTTCGCCAGGAAGGAGTCGCCGACCGTAGCCGTCACCTCCATGCGCAAGGGGCCGGTCAGGTTCAGCGTCCCAGCCTGGATCTGTGCACCTGGCCCCACCGGAGAGGGTGTGCTCTCTCCCGTGACCAGGGCCGCATCCAGATCCGAGCTTCCGCTGAGCACGCGGCCGTCCAAAGGCACCCGTTCGCCGGCGGCAAGCTGCACCACCCGACCGGGCCGGATGGTCTCCAGGGCTTCATAGCTCACCTGCCCGTCCGCTCCCTCGACCCTTGCCCCGCGGGCCGCAAGGCGCGCCAGGCCGCGCACGGCCGAACGGGCCCGCTCGCGCATCACATGGTCCAGGGTGCGGCCCACCAGCAGGAAGAACAGCAGCATCGCCGCCGCATCGAAATAGGCATGCTGTGCCTGCTGGATGGTGTCGTAGAGGCTCATGCCAAAGGCCAGGAAGACGCCCAGTGTGATCGGCACGTCCATGTTGGTCTGGCCATGACGCAGGGCGTTCCAGGCCGAAGAGTAGAAAACCCGGCCCGAATAGAGCAGGACCGGCAGGGCAATGGCTGCGGAGATCCAGTGAAAGAGATCCCGTGTTGTCTCCTCGGCGCCCGACCAGACAGCCACCGAGAGGAACATGATGTTCCCGGCTCCGAAGCCGGCCACGGCCAATGCACGGATCAGGTGTCCCAGTGCGGGATTTCGCTTGTCCGAGTGTCCTGCTTCATGAATGTGCGCGGGATAGCCCAGGTCCTTCAGGCGCTGCATGAAAGCAGGGGGCTCGTCCCCCTTTTCGCCTTCGTGCCAGCGGACGGTCACACGCCGGGCCGTCAGGTTGACGCGGACGTGAGTGATCCCGGGCAGTTGGCCCAGGCTTGATTCGATGGCCCGGATACAGCCGCCGCAGTGAATATCGGGGACCGACAGTTCGACCTGCCGCTCTTCCGCACCCACGCGTTGGCTGGCGAGCCGCAGCTCATCCGAAAGCGGATGCCATGCTGGTGAGGCTCCCTGTACCCGTTCTTCCGCTGTCTTGCTTTCCCCCCTCCTGTCCCCCGCTTCTGAGGAACAGCAGCTCATGAAACGGCTCCGTTGTATCCCTCTTCGGGCTGGCCCGAGGATGTCGTGCGCATGTAGCGCTCCGGCTGGCGTACGGCCAGGTATGCGTGCCAGGTCGCGTGGCCCAAAACCGGGAAGGCCACCACCAGCCCCAGGAAGCCCGTGATCGTGCTCAACCCGAAAAGCACCACCACGATGACACCCCAGGTCAGCATCACGGGCAGGTTGTTCCAGACGAATGCCATGCTGGTGCCCATGGCGGTCAGCGCATCGCTCTTCTCGTTCAGCAGCATGGGGATGGCAAAGACACTGATGGCAAAGGCAAAGGCGGCGAAAAGGCCACCGACCAGGCTGCCTACCAGCAGCAGCCACAGGCCGGTCGGCGTCGTGAACAGCATGCCGGTGACGTCATCCAGTCCGGGGAACGGCTGCAGTCCGAAAAACAGCGCATAGATTATAACGGCCGCCCGCATCCACAGCAGCATGAGCAGGCAGAGCAGGACCCCGGAAAAAAGCAGCTGGCCCATGGACTGTCCACGCACCAGGATCATCTCACGCAGGCTGACCGGTCGCCCCTCCTGGATCAGGCGGCTCTTCTCGTAAAGTCCGATCGCCAGGAACGGGCCCACCACCATGAACCCGGCAATGGCCGGAAAGAGGATGTAATCGAGATCAAGGGCAAAGAGCCCGCCGATGAGGACGATCGACAGCACGAAGGCCAGGATACCATAGGCCAGGCTGGGTCCGGGCTGCTGTCGGAAATCCGCCCAGCCGGCCTTCAGCCAGTCGAAAGCAGCAGCAGCAGGCAGAGCACGACTGAAATTGTCATCGCGCGGCAGCGGGGGAACCGGATCGGGAAGCTTGGCCATTATATCTCTCGCTCTGCTTGCTGTTCACTCAACCATAACACGGGCACTCAACAGGCGGACTTGGCCGCACGATAGTCACTCCCTTGGCGTTCCTTCGCGGTCTTGCTGTGCGGCACACACTCCGGCTGAGACGTGAAGGCAATATGGAGCAGGTGCGCATTTGCCCCGAGAAAGAGCCCAAGTCCCGCCACCACGGACAGCAGGACGATCAGGCGCGTCCGCCTGCTGCTCCTGCGGACCTCGCTGTGCCGGGCCTCGGTCATGCTCACTCCCCGTCCGTGCCCAGGAGATCTGCCACGTAGAGCGCCAGAATCCTGAGCTCAAGCGGACTCAGGCGATTATCCCAGTGCGGCATGAGTCCCTGACGGCCATGGAAGATCGAATCGTAGATCGACTGGCGGTCACCGCCATAAATCCAGAAATCATCGGTCAGGTCGGGCGCACCCACTTCCGTCATGCCGCTGCCATCCTCTGCATGGCAGCTGACGCAGTTCTCGGCAAAGATCGTCTCGCCGTTGGCCAGGGCCTCTTCCGGACGCCCCGCCGTGGCCTGGGGATCCGACAGCGACTGCACATAGGTCACGACATCGCGGATCTCGTCGCGACCCAGCATGCGGTTCTCGCCGAAAGCCATCATCTCGCTGACGCGGGTTTCGGGATGCGTGGAATTGATGCCCACATTCAGGGTATGCAGCACCTCGTCCGGCGCGCCACCCCACAGCCAGGCATCGTCCGACAGGTTCGGATAGCCGGGCCCGCCATCGCCCTGCAGGCCATGACAGGCAGCACAATTATCCCCGAAAAGCGTGGCTCCGGTCTTGCGCACCGTTTCCATCAGCTGTGGCTCTTCCCGGATCGTGGCGAAATCCGCTTGCCGGATCTGCTCCGCCCAGGGGGACTGCTGATCTGCGCCCTCCTCCAACTGCTCCTCCAGGGTGTCGCGCTGGTCGATTCCGAGCAGACCGTGGGTATAGGTTACCCCCAGCGGCCAGGCCGGCATCAGGATCCAGTAGACGACGGAGAAGATCACCGTGACCGCGAGGAAAAACCAGACCACCTTGGGGACCGGCCGGTTCAGTTCCGTGATGCCGTTCCAGTCATGTCCCGTGGTCATGTGCCCGCTGTGCGGGTCGCGCTCTCCTACCGACATGGCCCGTCCTCGTCGTTGAGAATGCTGCGCTTGGCCCGCTCGAAACGGTCGCGGTTCGAGGGCCAGCAGGCATAGACCACCGCCGCCACAAAGAAGATCAGCAGATAGAAAAGCCCAAAGGACTTGGAAAAGGCCACCAGGGTTTCGTGATCGATATCCATGAGCCTCACTCCTCTTCGTCTAGCGCGGAATCATCCAGCTCCGGCTGGTCCTCCGCGGCGTCGGTCAGGCGCCCCAGAATCTGCAGGTAGGCGACCAGGGCATCCATCTGCGTCACTCGGCCGGGATCCCCGTCGAAACTGCGGATATTGGTCTCCTCGCCGTAACGCTCGGCGACGCCCTCGGCGCGTTCGCTGTCCGGATTGGCTTGGCCATAGGCATCTTCCGGGGCGTTCTCGATCATCTCTTCGGTATAGGGGACACCCACCTTCTGCAGCGCGGCCAGGTGCTTGTCGAGATCCTGCATGTCGAGTTTGTTGCGACTGAGCCAGGCATAGGACGGCATGACCGACTGCGGTACCACGTCCCGCGGATCCTCCAGGTGAGCCACGTGCCAGTCATCGGAATACTTGCCGCCGACGCGTGCCAGGTCCGGTCCCGTCCGCTTGGAGCCCCAGAGCATCGGATGGTCGTACTGGGATTCCACGGCCAGTGAATAGGGGCCGTAGCGCTCCACCTCGTCACGCAGCGTACGCACCATCTGCGAGTGACAGGCGTAACAGCCTTCGCTGATGTAGATGTTGCGCCCGGCCAGCTCCAGCGGCGTGTAGACACGCATGTCGGGATCCTCCTCCACCGTCTCGTCGATGGTGAAGAGAGGTGCGATTTCCACCAGCCCGCCGATGCTGGCAATGACCATGACTGCGATGGCCAGCCCGATGGAGTGACGTTCAAGATTATAGTGCAGACCGAACATCTGGCCTTACTCCCCGGCACTGGCGGTTGATGCGGGTGCCCCGGCCGTGACTGGAACGTCCTGTCGGGCTTCACTGGGCTCGATGGCGGGCGCCTGCCGGATGGTCATCCAGATGTTGTAGAAACCGACCACGATGCCGGCCAGGAAGAGCAGACCGCCAAAGGTGCGAGCGATGTAATAGGGATGCATGGCCTCGACGGATTCGATGAAGGAATATTCCAGCGTTCCGCTCTCGTTGTAGGTCCGCCACATCAGCCCCTGGATGATGCCGGAGTTCCACATCGCGAAGACGTAGACCAGGGTTCCGGCCAGCGCGAGCCAGAAATGCACCTCCACCAGCGCCGGCGAATACATCCGCTGACGCTTCCAGAGAATGGGCGCCAGGGAATAGATCGCCCCGAAGGAGATCAGCGCCACCCACCCCAGGGCCCCGGCGTGGACGTGGGCCACGGTCCAGTCGGTGTAGTGCGACAGGGAGTTCACCGGCCGGATGGCCAGGAACGAGCCTTCGAAAGTTGAGATGCCGTAGAACACGGCCGCCACCATCATGAAGCGCAGGGTCGCGTCGTCGCGCACCTTGTGCCAGGCCCCGTTGAGGGTCAGCAGCGCGTTGCCGGCCGACGCCCAGGAGGGCACCAGCAGCATGACCGAGAAGGTCATGCCCAGGGTCTGCACCCAGTGTGGCAGCGCCGTGTAGTGCAGATGGTGCGAGCCTGCCCACATGTAGAGGAAGGTGATCCCCCAGAAGCTGATGATCGACAGACGGTAGGAGAAGATCGGCCGTTCCGCCCGCTTGGGCAGGTAGTAGTACATCATGCCCAGGAACCCGGCCGTCAGGAAGAAAGCCACGGCATTGTGCCCGTACCACCACTGGGTCATGGCATCCTGCACGCCCGAGAAGGCGGAATAGCTCTTGGCCGCCCCCAGCGAGATCGGCATGGCCAGGTTGTTGACGATGTGCAGCACGGCCACGATCAGGATGAAGGCCAGGTAGTACCAGTTGGCCACATAGATGTGCGGCTCCTGCCGCCGGGCCAGGGTGCGCAGGTAGAGCACCAGATAGGTCACCCAGACGACCACCAGCCAGATATCGGCGTACCACTCCGGCTCGGCATACTCCTTGGACTGGGTGACCCCCATGAAATAGCCAGTGACGGCCAGCAGGCAGAAGAGATTGTAGCCCAGCAGCACGAACCAGGGACTGAACTGATCCGGCATGCGCGCCCGCGAGGTGCGCTGCATGACATGGAACGAGGTGGCGATCAGCGCATTGCCCCCGAAGCCGAAGATCACGCCCGTGGTATGGGCCGGGCGCATGCGCCCGAAACTGGCCCAGGCGGCATCGAAGGTCATTTCGGGCCAGGCCAGCAGGCCGGCCACCCAGACGCCGATGAACATGCCGAACACACCCCAGATCAGGGCCAGGATCAGGCCGACCTTGATGGGGTCGTCGTAGTAGTTCTTCAGCCGCTCCTCGCTTGGTTCCGGCTCGAAATAGCCTGACAGGACCAGGAAGCAAACGCCGATGGCGAAGAGCAGGACGAGGAAACCGTGCGCTCCCAGCGGATTGCCGTAACCGCCCCCGGCCATGGCAAGCCCCAGGAAGGCCACCACGATGGAAATGACAAGCGCGAGCTGCCGCTCGCCTCTGGTGAGCTGGGAAATCATGATGCCGTCACCGCCAGTGCATGCCCTATGAAGTCGTCAAAGGAAAAACAGGAATACAAGACCGCCCCCCGAAATCGGAGTCGCAGCGAACCAAGGCAGCCGCACGACCCTGCGATTCGTTATCATGTACATCAACTATCTCTTTATCTTTACTATATTTGCATGAGTCGCCCTTGCAAAACGAAAGGCAGGGTATGGGACCTTTTGCCTCAGAGCACAGTCCCGAGGTGTGGATTCCTTCCCCTGTTCCGTCAGGCCTGCTGCGGGGTCTCGAGACGCCCCGTCCAATCCTCGACCGCCGCGCGGTCCAATCGCCGTCGCGCCAGGACACGCCAGGAGTCGGCCAACTCGGGAAGCTCCGCCAATCCGCTCAGGGCCTCGCGGTTCAGCGTGTCGCGATACAGCAGATGCAGAATCCGCTGCAGGGACCAGCCCTCGGCCGGACGCTCCAGAAGCTCCAGCGTGTCGCCTGTCGCAACCCGACCGCTTTCCAGCACACGATAGTACCAGCCGGTGCGGGCCGACTCCTGGACGCGGCGCGCCATGGTCTTCTCTGCGAAGCGCGCGTTCAGGCGCCAGCAGGGCTGCCGCCCCTGGGAGACCTGGACCACGGCACTGCCCAGCCGGAAGACATCGCCGATGCAGACATCGGCCTCGCACAAGCCCCTGGTGGAGATGTTCTCGCCGAATCGCCCCGGCCCTTCCAGCTGCGGGGCCAGCTCCGGATAGCGGCTGCGCCACCAGGTGTAGTGATCGTAGGGGTAATGATGGATCGCCTTCTCGGGCCCGCCATGGTTCTTGCGGTCGCCCTGGTGATCGCCCGCCAGCCCCTCTGGCCCGACCTCGACCGATCCGGAAGCGGCCTGCTTGTCGATCCCACTGGGCACGGCTTGCGCGCCCAGCGGTTTCAGTTCCCCCAAAAGGACCGCACGCAGGATATGTGTCTTATCGCCCATGTCTCGTTTGGTGCCCCGTGATTCTTTTGGTGCCTATGTCTTATTCATTTCAGCCTGGGGCAGATGCACCTCGTCATCGGGACGCCGCAGGCGCTCTCCTTTCGTGAGGAGCTGACCCTGATATCCGGCCATGCCCAACTCCAGACTTTCGGCGATCTGTTGCGCGCGTTCAATGAAATGCTGTGCTGCCGTTGGTGGGCAGACCTCCTCCGCCGTCTCGCGGAAGAGGGCCAGCCAGCGATCGAAATGCCGCCCGTCGACAGGCAGACGCAGGTGCTTTTCCATGGGCTGCCCACGATAGCGGCCGCTCATCAGCGCCACGGACGACCAGAAGGCGCACATCCGCTGCAGGTGAAGGTCCCAATCAGCAACCTTTTCCTCAAAGACAGGGCCCAGCCAGGGATCCTTTCGCACCTTGCCGTAAAAGGCATGCACAAGGCGCTCGATCATCTCCTCGTCGATTCCGGTCTCTTCCATGATGCTGGCCGTCATGGCCGCGCGTCGTTCGGAGGCTGTCATGATGACTCCAGAAATAAGTATAATCTTTACATGTTTATCAGTTCAGGTCGGACAAGACCAGACGTCGTACACTGCAGGCCCGGACAAAGCGCTGGACTTTCTTTTAGGTGCGAAACTAATCTGCCAAAACCGATGATAGAAACACGAAACGGCAAAACGAAATGAACGCTCCCGGCACGGGGCCGAAGCTCCGCAGACGCGATTTCCTGGCAACCGGCACGGCCTTCATGGCCGGCCTTCCGCTCCTGCCCCGGGCAAGCGTGGCGGCCATCCCCTCGATCGAGGCCGCTCCCGAAGGGGCTGAGATCGCCCGGGTGGCTGTCTATCCCGCCATCGGCATCTCCAGGGTCGGCGGCAGCCGCGAATGGTACCTGGCCCCCGAAGTTCCAGGTCTGCCGCCCCGTCCCGAAGGCGGCTTCAAGGATGGGACCCGCCTGATCAAGAAGCAGGTCCAGCGCTTCCGGATCTATGCCTTCGATGACCAGGACCGCGTCATTGGCGAGGTAAGCAATGGCACTGCCTCCATTCGCTGGAACGTGCATGTCGCCAACACCAAGGCCGCCTGGTACGGCTTCAGCAATCCGCTGGACAACGACGAGCTGGCGCCGGGCCTGCCCGGGCAAAGGCGCAACTCCTATTTCGTGAGTGCCGAGGAGCGCGAACGCATGCTGGTGATCGACGGCGGTCCGACCGCCATCGACGGCAACGACACGAATGCGGATGGCGAAGAGTCAGACTATTCCATGGCCGGACGCTTCTACGACCAGACGGATGTGGGGCTCGGCCATCTGAGGACCGATGCCGAGGGCCGGCTGCTGGTCTTCCCGGCGGACGGCGTCTCGAGCAGTCCGGTGGACAGCCCCATCACCAGCTTCGCCGACAACGACGGCTGGCACGACGACTGGTGCGACGGACCCGTGCGCGCCGAAGTTACCCTGGCCGATGGCCGCACGCTCAGTGCCGACCCCGGCTGGGTCGCTTCCGCCGGCCCCAACTTCGCCCCGGAGATACCGCCTATTACGACACTCCATGACGTGATCAGCGACCTGAACGTCGCGGAAGGCTGGCAGGAACCGCCGGCTCTGCCCCTGTCCTTCCGCCAGCACATCTATCCCATCTTCCGGCGCCTGGCGCTGATGGAATGGGTCTCGCAAGCGGCCTTCCTCAGGCAGGGCTGGCTGGATATCGGCGACTTCTCCGATCCGGCCTATCTCGAGAGGCTGGCCGATGCCGGACCTGAGAACGAAGCCTTCCGGCGCGAGGTCTTCGAGACATTCAGGGATCCGAACAACGACAGCGAGACCGCCTACAAGGACGAGCGCCTGAAGCTGCCCTTCATGCTGGGCGACGGGATCAACTACAACGGCAGCCCGCTGCAGTGGTTCCGCTTCCCGCAGCTGCAGTTTTCCTTCCTGGAACACTGGGCCGCCGGCGACTTCGTGAACGACCTGGAGGATGCCGAGGCGGAGGCAATCGACAGTCTGGATCAGGTGCCCCTCGCCCAGCAGCCGGCAGCGCTCACCGAGGCGGCGCTCGAGAACTGCTCGGGCGGGGCCTTTCACCCCGGCGTGGAGTTGACCTATTACCTGCGCCTGGCGCCGCTCTACGCCCGCGCCCACGATCCGAAGGCCGAACCCTTCCGGATCGCCCTCGGCCAACGCGACAGCCTGCTGCACGATATCGGCCGGCTGCTGACGACGGAAACCGCGATGCAGGGCGGCAACGGCGCACCGGCCCCCATCGGGCCGCAGATGCCGGGCGACCTGACCCGCTGGATGGGCCTGCCCTGGCAGTGCGATGCTTTCAGTTGCCAGGACGTCCTGATGCAGGACGACTTCCCGACAGCAGTCTGGTGGCCGGCCCTGTTGCCGGTCGACATCCTGCCGGAAGACCACTACGAGGCCCTGATGCGCGAAGACCTGCCCGCGGACCAGCGTCGACGCTTCTATGAAAGCCGGGTGGCCTGGTCGCGCGGTGTCGCCGGCATCGGCTATCACGCCAACGCCAGCTATTGGGACGGCATCACCAACATGATCGCGCTGTGGCAACGCATGGGCTTTGTCGTGAAGCGCCCCGGACCCACGGACCCGGCACGTCCGGACGCCATCCCGCAGGATCTCTTCGTCGAAGTCGGGCGCGACACCATGGAACACCGCTTCGACTGGACAGATGAAAGCGGACCCCTGCCCCGGTGAAACCTGACAGGATCGCAGTCATCGGAAGCGGACCGGCCGGCGCAGCCGCCTGCTTGACCCTGGCGCAACTGCGGCGGCCTGTCTTGTGGATTTCTCCGCCGGACATCCCGTCCGAACGGATCGGCGAGTCCCTGTCCCCCAATGCCCGGCCACTGCTCAAGGCCCTCGGGCTTGAGACTGTAATCGAAGGACCGGAGCATCGCCCCTCCAACGCCCTCTTCTCCTGCTGGGGCAGCGACCACCTGAGCGAGCGCAGTGACGCCCTGCGCCTGCAGGGACCGGGACTGGTCCTCGACAGGCCTGCCTTCGAATCCCAGCTGCGCGCCGCCGCCCTGGCAACAGGCCTGGAAAGATGGGAAACCAACCTGGAAAGCCTGCAGACGGACAAGGGCTGTTGGCACCTGCGACTGGGCAACGGCCGGGAGGCGTCGGCCGACTTCGTCATCGACTGCAGCGGACGCAAGGCGGTTGCCGGGCGACGCCTCGCCCGCCAACAACAGGACGACCAACTGGTGGCCGCCTATGCTTTCCTTGACCAGCAGGATCCGGACATCGCACCCACAGCCGCCACGATGATCGAGGCCGTAGCAGAGGGCTGGTGGTATGGCAGCCTCCTCCCGCAACGTGACTCCCAGGCACCGCGCATGGTGGTCGCCCGCTTCAGCGATCCCGACCTCCAGCCTCGCGGCCTGACACGAGACAGAGCAGCTTGGAACCGCCTGATCGGGGAGACGCTCTACATCCAGCGCTGGCTCGAAAGCGCCGGATTTGCGATTGGGGAGCCGCCGAACCTGGCCTCTGCCGCAACCGCCTGGCTGGAGCGAGCGTCCGGACACACCGAAGAGGCTGGCTGGGCTGCCGCCGGGGATGCGGCGGCCGCCTTCGACCCCTTGTCCTCCCACGGCCTGACCACGGCGCTTTGGTCCGGCCAACAAGCGGCAATTGCAGCGGACTCGGCCTTGAAAGGCGACAGGCAGCCATTGGCGGAGTACACCCGGACAATCGCCCGAGGCGTGGAACGGTTCCGGCAGGAAAGGAAACAGGTCTACGCCGGCGAGATACGTTTTCGCGACCGGCCGTTCTGGCGGCGCAGGACGGAATAGACCGCTCAGTTCCTGAAGAAGATCAGGGCCTGGTCCGCACTCTCATCCGGATTCCAGAACAGGCGAATGGCATCGGTGAGGCCATCCTCTATGCGAATGGCCCGCGGGCAAACTCCCCCTCGCCCGGGTAGCATCTCGGCCAGGGCGTCATCGGAGATCTCTTCCGCCATCAGCATGACATCGAGCTCGCCTTGCAGGCGCTGCAGGCCATCCAGTCCCTCGCTGTCCGGCACCAGCGTTACGGTATGTCCCTTGGGCGCTCCGCCAGGACCACGCACCACCAGCATCACGCGGTAGAAAGGTCCCTCCGGATTGTCCAGGTCGTGCCAGCCGATCGCTCGCTCGACGGCACCATTGCAGGTAAAGTCCGCCGCGATGATCTGGTGCTCGGACAGGTGGGCATACTGTCCCCACTGCTGCCGCAGCACGCCGTAGACGTCCTGCTCCGTGATCTCCGCCGCGCCTGAGCTGTCTTCGGACGTGCCTTGTTTCTCCTCCACCGGACGGAAAAGGGTTCCGCTGAGCTTTTGCGCGTTCCAGGCATGGTCCAACGGCTGCTCGCAATAGCCCCAGCGCCCGCTCAGGTCATGCCCCGCATCCAGTTCCCAGGACACCCGCCCCCAGTGATGCGAGCCGTTGCGATCGCTATCGCATCGCACCTCCGACTGCGCCTGAATCCAGGTCGCCTCGACCACACTGGCGTCGTGATCATACCGCCCGACCACACGACCGCTGTAATTGGGATACTCGCCGGTGACCTCGCCACTCTCCTCCGAAATCACCAGGGCCAAGGGCCCGAAGTCCGACTCATAACGCGCGAAATGTTCCTGTGCGCACAACGGCGAGATCAGGAGAAGAGCCGAGGCAGCACCTCCGAGAAGTGCTCCGCAGGTGACACGTAAGACAGGCATAGGGATCTCCATGAGAGATTGGACCACCCCGCTCAGTCTGTTGGTGTTTTCTTTAAACTGGATTAAACCGAACCATAATGAAAATGCATGCCCACTTTCCAAAGCACGCTCACATTCCTTGGATTGCTCTCTTGATCCGATAAATGGCCTCTTTCAATGGGTCCAATTCCTTCTGGCAGGTTTCCCAGAGAATGGTCGGATAACTGCGGTGGCAATCAAGACGCAGCACATTGCCTATACCGGCAATCGCCCGCCACGGAATGCTATCCTCTCGCGCCTTCAATTCTTCCGGAATAGGGCGGCTGGTTTCAGGAATTTTGAGACTTAGCGCAGGAGAGCTCGCCCTCTGCGGTTTGGAACGGCGTGATAAACCGTGTCTGTTGAATGCTCATCCCCCGTTAATGGTGCACTATTTGCACACGGCGGTACGGATCAAGGTCACCTGCCAGCACACGGCTCGAGCATACCCGCCACGGCAACCAGTTGATGGTGCTGCACTTAGTATCATTGCCTGGGGTGCAAGCGCTATTCCGTCACCGCTTTGCCAGCATCGCCCGCGCCTGTAGACCCGGTCAGAAGCGCTCGGCTCGCAGCACCTGTGTGTCGGACACGCTCACGACGCCGATATGCCGCTCCACGACGGAAAAAGCGGCTTCGAGGAGTGGCTCCAGCCGCTCGGGCCGGATCAGGCAGATGACGGCAACCATGCCACCGGCCCGTCCAACCTGACCCTCGCGAGTCCATTGGCCTGAGCGACCTGACCCTCCACTGACGGGCAGGACCGTGTAGCCGGTGACCCCGGCCTCGTTCAGGGCAGTGGTGAGCTGCCGCTCCATCACCGCTTCGATGATGATTTCCACACGCTTGGCCTCATGCATCTCCATTGTCGTCAGCTCCCTGTTACGGCGGTGGCCAGCATCATATAGAGTGGAATTCCCAGCGTCAGGTTGAACGGAAAGGTTATACCCAGGGAGAGCGTCAGCGACAGAGCGGGATTGGCTTCCGGCAGCGCCACCCGCATAGCGGCGGGCACGGCAATGTAGGAGGCGGATGCGCCAAGCACCATTAGCAGCACCACGCCACCCAAGGACAGTGCCAGCAACAAGCCGGCGACCAACCCGAGCCCGGCACCGACAAGCGGCATCAGAATGCCGAAAACGACGGCTCCGATCGAGAGGACGCCGCGGCTACTGCGCAATCCCCGGCCGGCAACCACACCCATGTCGAGCAGGAAAAGGCACAATACCCCTTTGAACGGGTCGACAATGAAGCCCTCGATCTCCGCCAAGCCCTCCTGCCCGGTGATCCATCCAATGGCGAAGGCACCAAGCAGAAGAACGATCGAGCCATTGAGCAGGATCTCGTGCCAGAGTTCCGCACCCCCCCGCTGGCTCCCGCCTTTGCGCCTGGAGGCAAGCCACAGCGCCGACAGGATGGCCGGCGCCTCCATAGCTGCGGCCACCGCGACCATGTAGCTTTCGGCCGGGATGTTGCGCCCGGCGAGCAGGGAACTTGCAGCCACGAACGTCACGATGGAAATCGATCCGTAATGACCTGCGACGGCGGCTGCATCGGTGTTGGACATTCGTGTCAGAAGGCGCAGAAGAGCGAAGGCGACAAAGGGAAGCAGCAGCGAAAGCACCACGCCGGCTATGAGGGCCGCAATCAGCCGTGCATCGACCCCATGGGCCGCAACACCTGCACCGCCCTTGAAGCCGATGGCGAACAAGAGATAAAGGGACAGTCCCTTGGCGATGGCTTCGGGAAAGCTCAGATCCGAACGCGCGAGTGCGGCCACGAGTCCGAGAACGAAGCTGAGAATGATCGGCGAGACGAGGTTGGCCCCCGCCAGTGCCAGGATGTTGTCCATGCCCCCACCCCTCTTGATCTTGGCGGGAACATAATGGGAAGTTTGTGGCGTGAAAAGTCACACAGTCATTTTAAAGCCCCGGTATCCCCTCAATGATCAAACTAGTTAGCGCCTAACAAACGAACCGGGGGCATCCTGAGACCGAAAGTTGGACAGTCCTCAGTCCGGAAAGTTGGACAACGTTTCCGCTAAGTCATTGAAAAAATGGTGGGCGCACAAGGACTCGAACCTTGGACCCGCTGATTAAGAGTCAGGTGCGAACGCCTCTACTTAACGAAAAGCGCCGCATATCAACTCCTTGTAAAAAGTGATTTTTCAAGGCTATTGCACTACCTCCAGGATACCCTATATCGTTGGCACGTGGTTGGCACGCGTGCCTAAACGGGAAAATTCTGGAGGCAATCCGATGCCTAGAGCAGCTAGTAAATTGACCGATAAAGCCTTGCGCTCCATGAAGCCTGGGCAGTGGCGCACCGATAGCGAGGTGCCAGGACTGGTGGCGCGCAGGCATGCACGGGGGCTCACGTTCCAGTTCAGATACAAGTGGGCGGGCAAGCGCCGCACCATGGTTATTGGAGAGTTGGAGACTGCAAGCGCCCTTCTGCACAAGCCTGCCGAGGCATATACAGAGCAGCCGCGCTATGGGGCTCAAGAGACTCTGGAGCGCGTGCGCCAGGGCGAGAGCCCGGAAGAGCTGGTCGAAGTGATCCTGGAGGGAACTACGCCTCTGGTGACGCTGGAGCAGGCGCGAGAGATCGCGCGCGAGCTGCGTAGACGCCTAGGGCGAGGCCAAAACCCGACAGAAAGCAAGCATGCGGACTGGCGAGCGCTGACGCTCAAACAGGCGTTAGAGATATACCTGGACAGTGGGAAGGAACGCAGCGAGCGCACGACGCAGGGCTACCGGGACGCGGTGGAGCGCTGGCTAGGAGACTGGCAAAATCGCACGCTGGCAAGTCTGAGCCCGCGCGAGGTAGCCGAACGGCACAAAGAGCTGGGTAAGCGAGGGCGCTACGCGGCGAACCAAGCCATGAGGGTGCTGCGAGCTGTCTATAACCGGGCGCGCAAGCTGCATCCCGAGTTGCCGCCGAACCCTTGTGACGCGGTGGAGTTCTTCACCGAGAAGCCGCGCGAGGCTGCTATCCCACCGGAAGAGTTGCCGCAGTGGTGGCGGGAGGTCGAGGCGCTACGCAATCCTGTCAGGCGCGATCTCTACAAGCTGATCCTGTTCACGGGGCTGCGCCGGGAGACCGCCGTTCGCGTTCGCCTGGAGGACGTGGACCTAGAGCGCAAGACGCTGCATGTTCCAAAGCCCAAGGGTGGCGAGGCGCGCGCTTTCACTATGCCGCTGTCGGACTGGCTGGCCGAGCTGCTGCGCGAGCGCATGGAAGACAACGCGCGGCTTCTGGCAGAGCGCAACAAGCGGCGTCAACGAAAGCACCTGCCTCCGCTGGAGGCTTCACCCTGGCTGTTCCCGTCGAATTCGGAGAGCGGACATATCAGCGAGCCCAAGCCAAGTCGAGCAGACGGCTTTAGTGTGGAGTTCTCCGTTCATGGCTTGAGGCACACTTATATCAGCGCTGCCACGGCTGCGGGCGTGCATCCCTATGCCTTGAAGCTGCTGACAAACCATGCCTTACCGCGCGGCGACGTAACGGCAGGCTATGTGCGCGCGGACGTAGAGGCCCTGCGCCCGGAACAGGAGCGTGTGACGCGCCAACTATTGAGCTGGGTCAAGCCCGACCAGGAGAGCGCCAAAGTGGTTGAGTTGGAGGCGCGCGCCTCGTGACTTGGAGCCCGGCCTGGAGGCGCGAGAATCATGTTATGATATTGATATTATTGGATTTTTCGTTGACAGACGCGCCGTTCTTACCCTAGCATGGAAGGCACCTGCCGCCTTTGGCGGCTTCGGGCAAAAGGAGGGAAACCATGCAGCAAGAGCAGGATTACAAGCTGGTTGACCTGGAAGAATTGCGCGAAGCCTTCATGCGGGCTTGGGCTGCGAACGATCCTGGCACCGAACCCGACGACGTGTGGGACGAACTGGTTGTGGAGCTGAAAGCGCCGGGCTCGTGCTGAAAAAGAGATTTGAGCGCCTCGAAAGCCCCGGCCCCATTGCTGGGGCTTTTTCTTTGAGCGCAGGCTTTCGGCAGAAAGCAGGGGTTTTTAGGATAAGTGAAAGCTATACAGACGAAAGAAGGGGTAAAGATGAATAGCGATTTGACGCCCGCTCAAGCTCCAATTGTACGGCAGCAGACATGGGCTGAAGGTATTGGGCTTTTCATCCTGTATGCAGGAATAGCCCTAACCCTGAAACTGCTAGACGTAAGCCTTGATACAGCCTTGTTAACTATGTTGGTGGCGGGCTTTACGATGAACGCGATCCACCAAGTTTCCTGTGCCATGACACGCAATGTCCACCTTGCTGAGATACGTGATTTACTGGAAAAGCAGAACAGAACACTAGACCAGTGGAGACAAGAACAGGGTTAGGGGTCACGGGGTCAGCTCCTAGGGAGCTGCTGACCCCGACCCCTGTGGCCGGTGACGGGGTTGACCCTAAAACGACCCCTAGAGCGACCCCTGATCGGTGCACACATAGTAGTTCCCAATATGCTCCACTAGGCCCATTTCAAGGAGACTCTTGCGCGCTCGTTGAAACGTCTTTCTCGCAAGACCTGCAGCATTCCGCCACTCGCTGAAAGTTGCGCCCTGGTCGCCAAAGCCCTGCAAGGCTTCAAGCGCTTTCTGTTGATTTTCCGACGGCTTCTTGCGCCTGTTCGCGCTCAACCATTGCTGTGTCGCGTGGTCCAGCTCCCCGACTACGAGCGAAGTGCCTTTGCCCGTTTCGACCCGGAACAGACCAAAGGTTTCGGCAGGGAAAGGCTCCGCGTCCTTCTGGTCATCGCACTTGACCGTAAGCTCGCTAACGCACCTGCGCGACCCCGACGTGACCCCTGTCCCGGCCTTCGTTGCCTGCTCCGGTAGGGTCTTCCCTGTGACCCTAGGCCGCAGACTCATAAGACTTCAACCAGATGCGGAGTGAAGCCAGCTTGAGCGCGGCGAGGTAGTTTTCCGGTTTGCGGTCATAACGTGTTGCGATGCCTCTGAACTGCTTGATTTTCCCGAA